>NZ_JBIVCZ010000001.1:0-833492 GCF_044746965.1 Promicromonospora sp. NPDC090134
CCCCACCAACAAGCTGATAGGCCGCGAGCCCATCCCCCACCGAAAAACTTTCCAACACCCACCATGCGGTAAGTGCTCATATCCGGTATTAGACCTCGTTTCCAAGGCTTATCCCGAAGTGAGGGGCAGGTTGCTCACGTGTTACTCACCCGTTCGCCACTGATCCACCCAGCAAGCTGGGCATCACCGTTCGACTTGCATGTGTTAAGCACGCCACCAGCGTTCGTCCTGAGCCAGGATCAAACTCTCCGTAAAAGAGAAACATCCACACCCACCAGAAGCAGGTGCGAACAATGATACTGGCCAGACCAAAACCAAACTGGTTAATTGATCCGATCCAAAAAAGACCCCCATCGATCCCGTCCACACCACCATGCTGGCGATGCGACCTGAAACGTGAGAGTCAAATAATTGGCATTGACTATCAAGCACACTGTTGAGTTCTCAAACAACCGACGCACACCGTCAGAGTCGCGATCTTTTCGTTCGCTTCCCTGTCCGGGGCAGTGACTTCAACTTACCAGGCCCTTTCGGACTTTTCCAAATCCCCGCCGGCCGACTGGCCGGGAGAATTCTTCGAGTACCCGAAGGAATTCTGACCCCATTTTTCGCCGACCATTCAAAGCATGAAACCTTGATGATCTGCAGAGGAAGGGGAACCACCCGCCGTGGATCGCGACGCTAGCCGCGTCATCCCCGTTCGGAGGCAACCTCTGTAACTTACCCTACCACGCTCCCCAGCGCAAGCATCCTGTTCAGGATCCATGCATCGGGGCGCCTGTCCGGCAAGCCCACCCCCGTTCCAGAGCGCACGAGGCCCCCTGAGATCTTGAGGTGGTTTCCGCCCCGGGACCGGCCAGTCACGCTCTACGCGCTTCCTGTCCGTACCTCCCTGCCGGGCGAACAACGAGAACATTACGTCAGCCCGCAGGACCCGTCAAAGCCAGGGCGCGTGATGGCCGACACAGAAGCGCTGTTCACCGCGTGTTTTTCCAAGAGGGCATCTGGTCCGCACGCGCCGGAGCCATGTCAGACCGGCTTATCGGCCCCGACCGCGGCCCCTAGCCCGGGCGTAGACCAAGAACTCTCCCGGTCGGCCATGTCTGCGTAATCTTTGGTTCAGATTTCGCCATCCGCCCTGAAGGGGGTGCACGGCCGCGCCACGCCACGCGACAGGAGAACTGCGGGTACCGGCCCTAGCCCAGGCGCAGCCCGAGCAGCTCCTCGAGCTCACCGTGCGTGACCCCGTACGTCTCGACGACGCGTGCGCCGCCGCCACCCGGGACTCCCGGCCCGACGTCGATCACCGCGATGTCGCTGTAGATCCGGGACACGCAGCCCACCCCGGTGAGCGGCAGCGTGCACTCCTCCACCAGCTTGGGCTGACCGTCCTTGGTCAGCAGGGTCATCATGACGACGCTCCGCCGGGCGCCCACCGCGAGGTCCATCGCCCCGCCCACCGCGGGCACTGCCCCCGGCCGGCCCGTGGACCAGTTCGCGAGGTCCCCCGACGTCGACACCTGGAACGCCCCCAGCACGCAGACGTCGATGTGGCCGCCGCGCATCATGGCGAACGAGTCGGCCTGGTGGAAGTACGAGGCGCCGGGAAGCTCGGTCACGGGGACCTTGCCCGCGTTGATGAGCTCGGGGTCCGCGGCGTCCGGTTCCGGCGCCGGGCCCATCCCGAGCAAACCGTTCTCCGTGTGCAGCGTGATGCCCGACCCGGCGGGGAGGTGGTCGGCCACGAGCGTCGGCAGGCCGATGCCCAGGTTCACGTAGGAGCCCGGCGCGATGTCGGCGGCCACACGCGCCGCCAGCTGCGCCCTGGACAGAGGAGACCCGCTCCGCGAGCCCGCCGCGACCGTCTCGGCACTCATGAGGCCGAACCCTGTGCTCCGGCCTGCGCACCCGCCAGCGTCGTCACGCTGTCGATCGCCACGACGGCGTCGACGTAGATGCCGGGCGTCACCACGGTCTCGGGGTCGATCGACCCGACCGGCACCACCTCCCGCACCTGCGCCACGGTCCGCCGGGCGGCCGTGGCCATGACGGGCCCGAAGTTCCGGGCCGTCCTGCGGTAGACGAGGTTGCCGACGCCGTCGGCCCGGAAGGCCTTGACCAGCGCGACGTCGGCGGGGAGCGGCGACTCGAGGACCATCGGGACGCCGTCGACCACGCGCGTCTCCTTGCCCTCGGCGAGGGGTGTGCCGAAGCCGGTGGGCGTGAAGAAGCCGCCCAGGCCGGCGCCGGCCGCGCGGATCCGCTCGGCCAGGTTGCCCTGCGGCACCAGCTCCAGCTCGATCTCGCCCGCACGGTACGCGGCGTCGAAGTGCCACGAGTCCACCTGGCGCGGGAACGAGCACACGATCTTGCGCACCCGGCGCTCCAGGATCAGCCGGGCCAGCGCGTCCTCGCCGTTGCCCGCGTTGTTGGAGACGACGACGAGGTCGGCGGCGCCCTGCTCCAGGAGCGCCTCGATCAGCTCCACCGGCTGCCCCGCCGGTCCGAAGCCGCCGATCATCACGGTCGAGCCGTCGGCGACGTCGCCCACCGCCGCCAGGGCGGTCGGTGCGACCTGGACGATCATGCGGCAGCCCGCGCGTTCTCGAGGACCACGGCCACACCCTGGCCGACGCCGATGCAGATCGCGGCCACTCCCCAGCGCTGCCGCTCGACGATCAGCCGGCGGGCGAGCGTGCCGAGGATCCGGGTACCCGAGGCGCCGAGCGGGTGCCCGAGCGCCGTCGCGCCGCCCCACGCGTTCACGATCTCCGGGTCGACGCCCCACGCGTCGACACAGACGAGCGACTGCGCGGCGAACGCCTCGTTGAGCTCGACGGCGCCGACGTCGGCCCAGCCGATGCCGCTCTTCGCGAGCGCGCGCTCGGCGGCCGCCACGGGGGCGTAGCCGAAGTACTGCGGCTCGTTCGCGACCGCGGCGCGGCCCGCGATCCGGGCCAGCGGTTCCAGACCGGTCAGGCCCGCCGCTGCCTCGGAGCCGATCAGGGCGGCGCTCGCGCCGTCCGTCAGCGGGGAGGCGTTGCCCGCCGTGATGGTGCCACCGTCCGACCGGAAGGAGGGCTTGAGGGCAGCCAGCTTCTCCAGGGTGCCGTCCGGGCGGACGGGCTCGTCGCGGTGCAGGTCCGTCCCGGGCACGGCGGTGACCAGGTCGTCGTAGCGGCCGGCCTCCCAGGCCTCGTGCGCCAGGCGGTGGCTGCGCAGGGCGAACTCGTCCTGCCGCTCCCGCGTGACGCCGTACTTCTCGCGCAGCCGCTCGGTCGCCTCCCCGAGGGAGACCGTCCAGTCCGGCTGCATCCTCGCGTTGACCAGGCGCCAGCCCAGCGTGGTCGACACCAGCTCGGCACCCCCCGCGGGGTAGGCCCGCTCCGGCTTGGGCAGCACCCACGGCGCGCGGCTCATGGACTCGACCCCGCCGGCCACGACGACGTCGGCGTCGCCCGTCTCGACTGCGCGGGCAGCCTGCACGGCGGCGTCGAGCGACGAGCCGCACAGCCGGTTGACCGTCACCCCGGGCACCGACAGCGGCAGCCCGGCCAGCAGCACCGCCATCCGCGCCACGTCCCGGTTCTCCTCGCCGGCGCCGTTCGCGTTGCCGAGGACCACGTCGTCGATCCTTGCCGGGTCCAGCCCGGGCGCCCGGCGCACCTGCTCGCCGACGACGAAGGCCGCCAGGTCGTCCGGTCGCACTCCCGCGAGCGCTCCGCCGTAGCGGCCGAACGGCGTACGCACGGCGTCGTAGACGAATGCCTGCCTCATCGATTCGCACCTCTGCTGTTCGCAGTGCGCACACAAGTTCCGTATGCGTACGACCACCGTAACAGCCGGCTCAGGCGCGGGTACGGGCCAGATCCGCCTCGATCTCGCCGGCCGCCCGCAGCAGCGCCGGCAGGAACTCGGCCACCAGCTCGTCGACCGCGCCACGGCGCACGGGGGCAGACACGTTCACCGCGCCCACCACCCGGCCGGCCCGGTCCCGCAGGGGTGCGGCCAGCGACCGGAGCCCCTCCTCCAGCTCCTGGTCGACGAGCGCCCAGCCCTGCCCCCGCACCCGGTCCAGCTCCGCGCGCAACAGCTCCGGATCGACGATCGTGTGCGGGGTGAGCGGCTCCAGGGCGACGGCGCCCAGGAAGTCGTCGCGGTCCCCGTGGGGCAGGTGGGCGAGGACCGCACGGCCCATCGAGGTGGCGGACGCCGGGAACCGCGTGCCCACCTGGATCGCCGCCGACATGATCCGGTGCGTGGCGACCCGGGCCACGTAGACGATCTCCGCGCCGTCGAGCACCGCGACCGACGACGACTCCCCGACATCCTCCGCGAGACGCTCCAGGTGCGGCTGGGCCACCTCCGGCAGGGTCAGGCTCGACAGGTAGGCGTACCCGAGCTCGAGCACCTGGGGACGCAGGGCGAACACGCGCCCGTCCGTGACGACGTAGCCGAGCTCCACCAGGGTGTGCAGGAAGCGTCGTGCCGACGCGCGGCTGAGGGCGGCCTCGCGGGCCACCTCGCTCAGGGTCATCCGCGCCCGGTCCGCGCCGAACGCGCGGATCACGGCCAGTCCGCGCTCCAGGGACTGCACGAACTCACCCGACCGGGTTCCGGCGTCCTGCACGGTCTCGCTCATCTCGGGTTCCTCCATGCCGTCAGCGCGTCCGCTTCGCATCCTGGCTGAGCATCCGGCACTTCGCACCAGGTCGCCCGCGGGCGACCAGGAGCCGCGCCTTTGGCAGCACGCCCGCCCGGGCCTCCCCTGGTCCGACGACGGAACGCACCGTTGAGCTCCGACGCCCGCGACCCTGGTCGTTCTCCGAACGGGTGTGCCGCAGGTGAAGGTAGCGATCAGCCGGAGGCCGGGTCAATGGTTCGGCGGCCCCGGTCGCAACCGTGACCGGATCGCGACGTGGGCATGAGAAGAGCCCCCCACCGGCTGGTGCCGGCGAGGGGCTCTGTCACTGTGCGCCCGAAGGGATTCGAACCCCCAACCTTCTGATCCGTAGTCAGATGCTCTATCCGTTGAGCTACGGGCGCTGGTCGTACAACTTGCTGTCTGCCTGCCGTTCACACGGCCGACCGACGAGAACATTACCGCCTGTTCGGCGCGGGCCCAAACTCAAATCCGCGCTTCCCGAGGAGAACTCCGTCACAGCCCTGAACCTGCGTGCCGAAGCCTCTCACAGAAAAGGCCCCGGGCGTCACGCGCGGCCGGGACCTTCCTGGCGGAGACGGAGGGATTTGAACCCTCGAACGGGTTGCCCCGTTACCACCTTAGCAGGGTGGCGCACTAGACCTGACTATGCGACGTCTCCTCGCGACAGCCTCTACCCAGGCAGGGCGGTGCCGCGCGGCCCAGGCTACCTGCCGCACGGCGACCTGAGCAAAGCGGGACGGTCGGCGGCACGCGCGACGGTGCGACATCCGCGAGATCCTGCCGATTTTCCGTCCGAGCCGAGGTGGTCCGCGACGCGCGCGGGACGCCCCCGCACGGAGCCGGACGGCGTCCGGCAGCGTATTTCATACAGCGTCAATAACGGGTACATTCGCGGTCATGGACTACGACGTCTTGGTGATCGGCTCGGGTTTCGGTGGCAGTGTGGCTGCCCTCCGCCTCACGGAGAAGGGCTACAGGGTGGGCGTGCTCGAGGCGGGACGCCGGTTCGAGGACGGCGAGTTCGCCAAGAACTCCTGGCACCTCAAGCAGTTCCTGTGGGCGCCCGCCCTGGGGTGCTACGGGATCCAGCGGGTGCGCCTGCTGCGCAACGTGCTGTGCCTGACGGGCGCGGGCGTGGGCGGCGGGTCGCTGGTGTACGCCAACACCCTCTACCGCCCGCTGGACCCGTTCTACGCCGACCCCGCCTGGTCCCACATCGCCGACTGGAAGTCCGAGCTCGCGCCGTACTACGACCAGGCGGAGCGCATGCTCGGCGTCGTCCGGTACCACGGCCGCTCCCCTGCGGACGACGTCATCCGGTCCGTCGCGGACGACATGGGCGTGGGCGAGACGTTCCGACCCACCCGGGTGGGCGTGTACTTCGGGCCGGGCGGCGCGGAGGCGCCGTCGCCGGGCCGCCGGGCCGCCGACCCGTTCTTCGGCGGGGCGGGGCCGGAGCGGACGGGCTGCATCGAGTGCGGCGAGTGCATGACCGGCTGCCGGCACGGCGCCAAGAACACCCTGGTCAAGAACTACCTCTACCTCGCGGAGCGCGCGGGCGCCGTGGTGCACCCGCTCACCACCGCCGACGTCGTCCGGCCGCGACCCGAGGCGGAAGGCGGCGGCTACGAGATCCGCACGCACCGCACCGGCCGGAGGTGGGCCGGGCGGCGCACGCTCACGGCGAAGCAGGTCGTGTTCGCCGCCGGCACGCTCGGCACGCAACGCCTGCTGCATGCCATGAAGGACGCCGGCACGCTGCCGGGCCTGTCGAATCGGCTCGGGCACCTCACCCGCACCAACTCCGAGGCACTGCTGGGCGCGATGACGCACAAGGTCGGCTCGACGGACTACTCGCGCGGCCTCGCGATCACCTCGTCGTTCTACCCGAACGAGAGCACCCACATCGAGCCCGTGCGCTACGGCCACGGCTCCAACGTCATGGCCGCGCTGCAGCACATCCTGGTCGACGGCGGGCCGCACCGGTTCTTCCGCTGGTTCGGCGAGATGGGCAAGAACCTCAGGTGGCTGCCGGTGCTGATGGACTGGCGCCGATGGTCCGAGCGGACGGTCATCGCCCTGGTCATGCAGGCCCACGACAACTCGCTGACCACGCTGACCCGGCGGTCGCCGTTCGGCCGGTACATGACCTCCCGGCAGGGCACCGGCGCGCCCAACCCGAGCTGGATCCCGGAGGGCCACGAGGCGGTGCGGCGCATGGCGGACACGATGGGCGACGACGGCGTCGAGGGCATCGCGGGCGGCACGATCGGCGACCCCTTCAACATCCCGCTGACCGCGCACATCCTCGGCGGCTGCGCCATCGGCTCCGACGCCGCGGACGGCGTCGTCGACCCGTACCTGCGGATGTTCGGGCACGAGGGCCTGCACGTCATGGACGGCTCGGCCGTGACAGCGAACCTCGGGGTGAACCCGTCGCTCACCATCACGGCGCAGGCCGAGCGGGCGTGCGCGCTGTGGCCCAACGCGGGCGACCAGGACGGCCGGCCCGTCCTCGGGTCGGCCTACCGGCCGGTCGACCCGGTCCGTCCGACCGCCCCGGTGGTGCCCGAGGCCGCTCCCGCGGCGCTGCGCCTGCCCATCGTGGGGATCAGCTGAGCCCGGAGAACACGTGAGAAGGACGACGGCCGGGATCCCAGGATCCCGGCCGTCGTCCTGTGCCCTGCGGAGGGCGAGGGATTCGAACCCCCGGTGCGTTGCCGCACAACGGTTTTCAAGACCGTCACATTAGGCCGCTCTGTCAGCCCTCCTCGCGCCGTTCACCCCTGCAGGGGGGCCGGCGCGGCCCCACAGTCTATCGTCCGGCGGGACAGCGACGGCGGGCCGCCCCCAGGGTGGCCCGCCGTCCGCGAAGTGCTGGAGAGCGACTCAGCCCTGCGCCTGCGCGCCGGAGCGGAGCTGGCGCATCGCGAGCTGGACCAGCGCGATCAGCGTCTGCTTGGTCGCCGCACGCGAACGCGCGTCCGTGTAGAGCATCGGCACGTGCGAGGGGATCTGCAGCGCCTCGCGCACGTCCTCGAGCCGGTGCTTGGCCACGCCGTCGAAGCAGTTCACGCCCACGACGAACGGGATGTTGCACGACTCGAAGTAGTCGATGGCCGGGAAGCACTGCTCCAGGCGGTCCGTGTCGACCAGGACGACGGCACCGATCGCACCGCGCACCAGGTCGTCCCACATGAAGAGGAAGCGGTCCTGGCCCGGGGTACCGAACAGGTACAGCCACAGGTTGCCCGGCAGCTCCACGCGGCCGAAGTCCATGGCCACCGTGGTGGTGGTCTTGCGGTCGGTCACGCCACCGGCGTCGTCCACGCCGACCGAGTGCTCCGTCATGGCAGCCTCGGTGTTCAGCGGCTCCACGTCGGAGATCGAGCCGATGAACGTGGTCTTGCCCACCGCGAAGCCACCGGCGACGACGATCTTGACGACGGTCGGCGCGGTGCGCTCGGCCGCGGGCTGCGCACCGGGAGCGGCCTGCGCGCCGGCGTTGGCCGCCGGTGCCTGCTGCATCACCGGCGGCGCGGGCTGAGCCTGCGCCGGACGGGACGCCTGCGCGGTCGGCGCCGAGGCGCCACCGCCGCCACCCAGCACACTCTGGCGCGCGGGCGCGTTCGAAGAAGCGGTCGCGGTGCCGGCGTTACCCGACACCGGGGCCCAGTTGGGACCGCTACGGGCCCCGCCGTCAGAGGGCGGAAATGCCATTAAGAACACTCTCCAAGACGCTCAGCGACAGGCCCGAGTTCGAGCTGCCGTGGCCTGTGTGGACGTTAACCGGTGTCGAGGTGTGCACGGTGACGTGCCCTTCCTCCTGCATGTCCGCCACAAGGATCCGGACGACACCCAGGGGCAGCCGCAGAAGGGCCGAGAGCTCGGCGATCGACACGTACGTGTGCGCGGCGTGCTGGAGGATCGCGCGCTTCTCGGGAGGCAGTCCGAAACTGCTGACTGCCCCGGGAAGAACCTCCACGAGGGCCTCGAGCGGCAGGTCGGACAGCTCCGACCGCACCCGGCCTCCGGTGACCGCATAGGGGCGCACGGTGGACGTCTCACGGACGTCCCCCTGCCCCTGGGAACCGAAAGGTGCGTACGTCATGGTCGAGTCCTCATCCCACGCTGGCGGCTCGGGTCTGCCCATCGACCGGGAGGCTGCCACGCATCTCCGAGATGAGCTGCGGCGTGAGGGTGGCCTCGGTGCGCGACACCAGGAGAGCCATCTCGTAGCCGATGAGGCCGATGTCGCACGTGGCCTCCGCGACGACGCCGAGCACGGACCCGTTCGAGACGTTCATCAGGAAGAGGAAGCCGTTGTCCATCTCGATGATCGCCTGACGGACGTTACCGCCGTTGAGCTGCCGAGAAGCTCCACGCGTGAGGCTTGACATACCGGAGACGATCGCCGCGAGCTGGTCGCCGCTGGTGCGGTCGAGCTGGTCGGACATCGCCATGAGCAGGCCGTCTGCCGACACGACGAGCGTGTGCCGACTGCCGGGAACGGTACGCACGAAGTTGTCGAGCAGCCAACCGAAATTGGTTGCTTCGGTGCTGAGGGTCACTCTGTTCCTCCTAGTCAGAATCCACAGACGCGCTTGTCACCGCGACTGCGGCGCTGAGTCAGGGACATGATTCACGGTCGAGGGTGCCCACGTCGAGTCCCCACCGCCGTTCTTGCCGTTCTCGTGCTCCGACTTGCCCTCGTCCACGGACTCCGACCGGCCACGCGCGGTGGCCGACTGGAACGCCGAGAGACGTGAGCGAAGCTGCTCGGGATCACGGTCGATGCGAGCAGAGAGCCGCTCGACAGCTGGGTCCGCACCGGTGCCGGAGGCACCGCGGGTACGGCGGGTCAGCCCACCGCTGGCAACCTCGGTATTGACGGCTGCCGGACGGTACGAGTCGTTCTCTTTCACATCATCTTCCTGATAAGCCCCTCGACGGAGAAGGCTCGTCATCTCCTCGTAGAGCACTGCCGAGGCGGTCCATTCCGACCGTGCCTCCACCGAGTCACGCACGTACTCGGGGTCTAGGGGGTCCTTCCCGTCGCCGTCGGTCCCGGCGGCTCGCTTGGCGAGCGGGGCCGACGAACCGTACGACGGGTCGTACACGGCGCCCGTCGGGTACGGCTCGCTGAACTCGCGGGCGGGAGGCTCGAAGGCCTGCTGCTCGAAGGCCTGCTGCACGTCCGCCACGGGCACGGCCTGGGTGGCCGGTGCCGACGCGAACGAGGTGGGCACGCGCTCGGGGGCGGGAGCCGCCGGGGCCGGAGCCGGCGGGGCCGGAGCCAGCGGTGCGGCGGCCGCGCGGGGCGCCGCGTCCACGAACGGGTTGGTGCCGGGGGCGGGGGCCGGGGCCTGCGCCTGTGCGGCGGGCAGGGGGACGGTGCCACCGGCGGGAGGGGCCGGCAGCGCCGGCAGCGCCGACGTCAGCGACTCCTGGACCGCCTTCTGGTAGCCCTCCTGGTAACCCCGCTGGTATGTCGGGTCCGCGACGGGAACCTCCGGTGCCTGCGCCGGGAAGGCGCCGGTCAGCGGAGCGGGGCTGCCCTGGGGCGGACCGCTCGGTGCCTGGAAGTTCTGCGCCGGGAGGTTCTGGGTCGGGAAGTTCTGCGTGGCGAAGCCCGACGTCTGGATGCCCTGCGTCGGGAAGCCCTGCGTCTCGACGTTCGGGGCGGGCACGACCGGGGCGCCGAAGGTCGGCGGGCCGGCCACGGGGCTCGCGACGGTCTGGATCGGACGCGATGCCGGACGCTGCTCCTGGGGCTGGTAGGCCCGGAGCTCGCCGGTGGCGGGCTGGCCCGGGCGGCGGCCGAAGAGGCCCCGCTTCTGGGCCGGCTTGCCCTGCTGGGCACCCGAGGCCGTCGAGCGACGGCTCGGGAGGTCCGCCATGAGCTCCTCGAACGCGGGCAGCGCCTCGAACGACGAGTCGGGGCCCTCCGGGGCCTCCGCCCCGAAGCCCTGGGACTGCAACTCGTCGCCCTGGAACCGGCCGAACCGCTCGGGCTGCACCCCGAAGCTCTGCGCCGGAGCAGGAGCCGCAGGAGGCCTGCCACCGCCCGCCGCCGGGAACCGCATCACGTCGGTGTCGGACATGCCGGGCAGTGCCGCCGGGTCCTGCGTGATCGGGTCGAGCTGCAGCGACTGCGTGCTGCCCTCGACGGGATCGATCGTGTTCAGCGAGCGGAAGCTCGAGAAGAGCGCGCTGCGCTGGTCCACGTCGACCGCGGCCGGCGTGGTGTCCTCGAACACCGGGGCCACCGGCTCGACCGGCTGCGGTGCGCGCTGGCGGCTCGGGAGCGAGCTGCCCTCGGACACGTTCGACGGCGGGGCCCAGGCGTTGTCGTCGGCCTGGTACCCCTGCGGGAGCGACGGGGTCTGGATCTCCGGCAGCACGATCGAGCCGGTCGGCGTCGTCTCCGCCACCGGGAGGGCCGCCGTCGAGCTACGACGCCGGGCCAGGCCGAGCGCCGTCGTGCCGTCGGTGAGGGCGTTGAGGTCGACCGGCTGCGCGACCGGGGCCGGCTGGGCCGCGAACGCGGCCGCTGCGATCTGAGACGTACCGGTCGGGACCGGCATGCCGCCCTGCTGCGGCACGGACGTGGTGGCCGGGGACGCCGCCGTCACGGCCGGCGAGCCGAATCCGCTGGTGGGTGCGCCCGCGCCCCGCATCGCGCCGGTGCCCGGACCGGTGGCCACGCCGCCGTTGAACTGCGAGGCGGCCGCCTGCGTGTTGGCCTCCAGCGGGTCGGTCGGCATCGGCAGCGGCATCGCGTTGTCCGGCATGAACAGCACCGCCGGGAAGCGGACCGTCACCTCGGTACCCGTGCCGCCCTCGCCCGGACCGAACGCCACCTGGGCGCCGAGGCGGTCCGAGAGGCGGCCGACCACGTAGAGGCCGAGGCGCTGGGCGCCGACGGCGTCCGACGCGGCGTGGCTGGCGACCTTGCGGTTCGCCTCCGCGACCTCCTGGGGGTTCATCCCGAGGCCGTGGTCGCGGACCACGACGGTGACGAACTGCTCGTCACGGGCCGTGGTGACCTCGACCGGCGTGTGCGGCTCGGAGAACATCGTCGCGTTCTCCAGGAGCTCGGCCAGCAGGTGCGCCGCGTTCAGCGCGTTGTGGCCCAGCATCATCGGGTCGACGACGAGGTTCAGGCGGACCCGGTCGTACAGCTCGATCTCGGACGACGCGGTACGGATGACGTCGGAGACCGGCATCGGCTGGCGCACGCGACGACCGGAGTCGATGCCCGCGAGGACGAGCAGGGACTCCGCGTTGCGTCGCATACGGGTCGCGAGGTGGTCGAGGCGGAACAGGTTCGACAGCGTCGAGGGGTCCTCCTCGGACCGCTCGAGGTCGTCGAGGAACGCGAGCTGCCGGTTCAGGAGCACCTGGTCACGGCGGGCCACGTTGACGAACATCTCGGCGATCGACCCACGCAGGGCGGCCTGTTCGCGGGCGACGTCGATGGTCGTCCTGTTGACGTCGTTGAACGCCGCGGCGAGCTGGCCGATCTCGTCCGAGGACTCGACGGTGATCGGGTCGAGGTCGATGCTCGGCCCCTGGCCCGGCACCGACACCTGCTCCACCAGCGTCGGGAGGCGGTCACGGACCACACCGGCCGCCTGGGTCAGGCGGCGCAGCGGGGAGACCAGACGGCGGGCGATGACCAGCGCCATGATGACCGAGAAGCCGAGGGCCGCGATCGCGACGCCACCGGTGAGGTACGCGCGGTTCGCGGCGACGTCGGCGCGCTCCTGGGCGAAGCCCGCGGTGTCCTGGCGGACGGCGTCACGGACGATGCGGCCCTCCTCGACCCACTTCGCGGACTCGCCCTGGAACGCGGCGGCCTGGGCCGGCTGGATGGACGTGAGGTCACCGCGTGCGACGTAGCCGCGCACGGTGCCGTAGACGCCGTCCATGCCCGGCACCTGGTACTCGCCGGGGATGCGGTCGAAGAGGTCCTGCGTGCTGTCCCACTCGCGGTCACCCAGGTTCACCAGGTCGGCGGCGCGGAGCGCCAAGGACCTGGCGGCGGCCTCGTGCTGCGGGTGGTTCGCCACGACGCCGAGCGTCAGGCCGACGATCGGGCGCTCGTAGGTGTTGGTCAGCATGAGCTGGTCGATCGAGTAGTACGCCTCGAGGCGGGTACCCAGGTCGCGGTCCTCGGAGGTGTCCGCGATCGCGTCCATCACCTCGAGGGCGCCGTCGATGTACGTCCCGTAGGCCTTGGTCGCGACCTGCTCGGTGAGCCGGCCCTCCGCGACCTTCTTCTGCACATCGGTGATGGCCGCGCGGTCCTCGATGGTCTGCGTGACGGCGTCCTTGACGCGCTGGTCCAGCATCGAGATGTCGATGTCCAGCAGCTCGTCGTCACGGGCGTCGAGGGCAGTGATCGTCTGCGCCTGCGCTGCCTTGGCGGCCCACTTCGGGTTGCCGTCCTTGTCCATGACCTGCTTGCCGTCTTCCCCGATCTCCGGGGTTCCCCGCAGCAGGGCGACGCGGGCCTGGTCACCCGTCGCGCCGCTGTCGATCATCGCGACGATGTTGTACGCCCGCTCCTGCGCGAACGCCGTGCCTGCCTGGTCCTGGTACTCGAGCGCTGCGACGAGATCAGCGGTCTGCTGCGCGCGCATCGCGTCGGCCACAGAGAGACCGATGATGTACGCCGCAGCGATGACCAGGACGACGGCAGGCGTGACCAGTGTCGCAAGAACTTTCCCGCGCACTCCCAACCTGCGGAACATGCGTACCTCTCTCCATCACTGATCCGGAAGGGGTGGCGTGCGTGGTGCCCGCCGAACACCCCTCGGTGCTGCGTACAAGTTACCGGCACCCGGTTTCCGCTGGCGACCTTCGTGAGGCCACACGGAAGTAGGCTTCATCGATGTGCGAGCCGTCACGATATCCGGACCGGGGCCATCAGGGAAACTCTCCATTTCATCCCTGAACCACCCGAATGCTGGCCAAAGCGACGTGGTGATCACCGTCGCCGCCGCCGGAGTGAACCGTGCTGACCTGCTACAACGGGCCGGATACTACCCCCCTCCGGCGAATGCCCCGGACTGGCCAGGTCTTGAGATATCCGGAACTGTGAAGCGTGTCGGACACGGCGTGTCGCGCTGGCGCGCCGGGGACCGGGTCGTCGCGCTGCTGGAGGGCGGCGGTTACGCGGAGGAGGTCGCGGTCCGGGAGACCCAGGTGCTGCCGGTGCCGGACGGCATGGACCTGGTCGACGCCGCGGCCCTGCCCGAGGCCGCGTGCACGGTCTGGAACAACCTCGTCGACGTCGGCGGGCTGCGCCCCGGCGAGTGGGTGCTGGTCCACGGCGGGTCCGGCGGCATCGGCAGCATCGCGATCCAGGTGGCCAAGGCGCTCGGCGCCCACGTCGCCACGACGGCGGGCGGCCCGGAGCGCGCGGCGCGGTGCGCCGAGCTCGGCGCCGACGTCGTCGTCGACCACCGGCAGGAGGACTTCGTCGAGGTGGTCCAGGCCGCCACGGACGGCCGCGGGGCCGACGTCGTGCTCGACCTGCTCGGCGGGGGCGCCCTGGGCGACAACGTCCGCGTCCTTGCCCGCGGGGGTCGCCTGGTGGTCATCGGGATGCAGCAGGGGCGACGCGGCGAGCTCGACCTCAGCGCGCTCCTCGCCCGGCGCGGCACCATCTCCGGGACGCTGCTCCGGTCCCGGCCACCGGAGGAGAAGGCGCGCATCGTCGCCGATACCGAACAACACCTCTGGCCACTGTTCGCCACAGGCCGTGTTCGACCGGTGATTCACGCTCGGATCCCGTTCGCGGAAGCGCAGTCGGCACACGATCTGCTGGAGTCGGGAGAAGCCTTCGGCAAAGTGCTCCTGGTCCCCTGATCAACGCATGCCTATATATAGGCATGGCCGACAATTTCGTTCCCCACCCGGGAATGCAATGCAGACGACCGGTGATTCGGGCAAGACTGGACCCATGAACGACGAGCGAGCCACCCCCCAGTCCGCCGAGCGACCCGACGACCACCGTGACCAGAAGCATGCCGCGCACCCCCAGGTGGTGACGCCCGACGGCGCGGCCGTGCCGCCGGAGCGTGCGCCCGAGAGCGCCGGCGACGAGCGCGAGGTCGACGAGGCCGAGGCCGTCGTGGGCCAGGTCGAGGAGCCGGCCAAGGTCATGCGCATAGGCGGCATGATCAAGCGGCTGCTCGACGAGGTGCGGGACGCCCCGCTCGACGAGGCCGCACGGACCCGCCTGGCCGAGATCCACGAGCGCTCGATCCACGAGCTCGAGGACGGACTCTCCCCCGACCTGGTCGACGAGCTGCACCGCATCACGCTGCCGTTCTCGGACGACTCCGCGCCGTCCGACGCGGAGCTGCGCGTGGCGCAGGCGCAGCTCGTGGGCTGGCTCGAGGGCCTGTTCCACGGCATCCAGACGGCGCTCGTCGCGCAGCAGATGGCGGCGCAGGCGCAGCTGTCGCAGATGCGACGCGCGCTGCCGCCCGGGACTGGCGCCTTCGGCCCGGCCGGCCCCGGCGGGCCCACCCTGCCCGGCGCCTCCGACGACGAGTCGGGCGAGCGCCGGACCCCCGGCCAGTACCTCTGACCCCCCGCCGCTGCCTCCGGGGTGCGACCCCGGAGGCGGCGCGGCGGGTAAAGGCCGGGGCGCCTATAGGTCGGCCGGGTCCACCAGGAAGCCGTCCTCGTCGGCGACCTCGCCGCCGGCGGCGTCGTGGATCGCGCCCGCGAGCCGGGCCACCAGCTCCGCGGCGCGCTTGCGCGCGATCCGCAGCTCCATGTTGGGGACCTCCCGCTGCGACTCCACGAGGTCCTGCGGCTCCCAGTGCACCCAGTAGCAGACCGCCCCCTGCTCGGCCCACGGCAGGCCGCGCAGCAGGCGCGGCAGCTTCTCCTCGCCGCTGATCTCGACCGAGACGATGCCGTCGACGCCGAGCTCCACCACCAGGCCGTAGCCGTCCAGCACGCGCGGGCCGGTGAGCGCCTTGATGTCGTACTCGTCGGCGGCCGCGTGCAGCTTCTTGCGCAGCTCCGGGTCCATGGTCTCGCCGCGGTAGAGCGGCTTGTCCGCGATGCCGTCCGGCGGCCCGCCCCACTCCTTGCCGTCCATGTGCAGCCGGGCGCGCGGGTGCACCTTCTGCAGGATGGCGTGCGCGGCCTGCGGGTCGAGCCAGACGTCGGAGTAGACGGTCATGTCGATCGCGGCCCCGGCGTCGGGGGTCAGCACGACGCCGGCGCCCGGACGCGTCGTCGGACCGTCCGGGGCGGTGTCCCAGAGGCCGCCCACGTCCAGGCGGAGGGATCCGCCGAGGCGCCGCGCGACGGCGACGAGCCACTCGATCAGGCGACGCTCCTCGCGCTCGGGCATGGCAGCGGCGAACGCTCGCCCGACGCCGTCGCGGTCGCCCGCGGGGAACGGCGGCTCGCCGCGCTCCCGGTGGCAGACGATGTCGAAGGCCATCTCGGCGCCCGGCGGCACGCCGAGGTCGAAGCCGTCGCCCACAGGCTGGTACGGCCCGTTCATCACCGCGTGCCGCGAGACCCGCAGCACGCCCGGCTCCCGGCCCTGCGCGCGGCGGCCCTGCGGGGCGCCGGCCACGTTGCCCGGGAGGATCCCGGCCGGGACCACGTCCCAGCGGGTGGCGGAGAACCGGGAGAGCGCGAGGACCTCGATCTCGTCCAGCTCCACGTCACCGGGCACGGTCAGCACGTGCCGGGCCTGGTGCGCCTGCGCAACCGTGCGCGGCAGGAGAGGAAGCTGGGGAGCGGCCATCGGGGTCCCTTCTCGGTCCGGGTGCCCGGTCCGCGCCGGGCACCCGGAGCCTACCTCCCGGCGAACGCCCGTCGGGGCGCTCGGTGGGACCGCTCGCGGGCCCTGGCCGTCAGGCCCGGGTCACACCGTGGTGCGGTGGAAGTTCTGCGAGGAGCGGGACGCCGTCGGGCCGCGCTGGCCCTGGTAGCGGGACCCGTACAGGTCCGAACCGTACGGGTGCTCGGAGGCCGACGAGAGCCGGAAGAAGCAGAGCTGGCCGATCTTCATGCCCGGCCACAGCTTGATCGGCAGCGTCGCGACGTTGCTCAGCTCCAGCGTGACGTGCCCGCTGAATCCCGGGTCGATGAAACCGGCCGTCGAGTGCGTCAGCAGGCCGAGGCGGCCGAGGGAGGACTTGCCCTCCAGGCGGGCCGCGACGTCGTCGGGCAGCGTGACCGCCTCGAAGGTGCTGCCCAGGACGAACTCCCCCGGGTGCAGGACGAAGGCCTCGCCCTTGTCCGCCTCCACGAGGCGCGTCAGCTCGGGCTGGTCCTCCGCCGGGTCGATGAACGGGTACTTGTGGTTGTCGAACAGCCGGAAGAACTTGTCGAGGCGCACGTCGATGCTCGACGGCTGCAGCATCGACGCGTCGTACGGGTCGAGGACGACACGGTCGGCCTCGAGCTCGGCACGGATATCGCGGTCGGAGAGGAGCACCCGGACACGGTACTGGGCGGCGCGCGGAGGCGCCGCCCCGTCCGGGGGGCGACGCCGTCCGCACCGGGGCGACGTCGCCGCGTCAGCGGGCGGCCGTCACCACTGCAGCGGACGGTGCTTCGCGTCCACCGACCAGTAGCCCTTGCGCATCACGAGGTAGAGGATGCCCTCGATCGCGCCCCAGATCGCCGGCACGAACCACGCCTGCCCCAGGGAGACCGCCGTGATGAGGAGCATGATCCAGCCCAGGCCCTTGTAGCCCAGGTAGAACCGGTGCGCCCCGACGACGCCGAGCAGGATCCCGAGCAGGCCCGCGGTGATGCGCGACTTGCGGCCCGGCACGTGCTCCGGCGGCGGGGTGGGGCGGTCGTAGTCGTACTGCTGCTGGTAGTTCGCGGGGCCGGCCTTGGCCGGGGACCCGGACTTCGGCTTCTGCAGCGCGCGCGTCTCCTGCGGGGGTTGCGGCGGTTGCGGCGGCCGCGGGGGCAGGGGCTTCGTCTCCTGGTAGATCGGCTCGGTCGGCTTCTCGCTGGGGTGCTCGCTCACTGCTGCTCCGGCTGCTCGGCGACACTCGCACGGATCTGGTTCGGGCATCCGGGCGAGTTTGGGTATGATCGGGTCGCGCGCCAGGTTCACGGGCGCTGTTGCGGAACCCTAGCGGGATTCCGGAACGGCAGAAAACCGGTCAGAACCGGACGTTGCGGGTGTAGTTCAATGGTAGAACTTCAGCTTCCCAAGCTGATAGCGCGGGTTCGATTCCCGTCACCCGCTCCAGCACGAAGCCCCAGGTCAGAATCTTCCGACCTGGGGCTTCGTCGTTTCCCGGCGGAGTGTCTCGCGCCGCTCGCGGACCCCGACGGGCGCTGATCCCCGTCAGTGGCAGTCGATGGTGTGGTCGGCCGGCATGACGGGATCGGACGGGGTGCCGCGCACCGTCAGGGTCCCGCCGTCCGGCCCGAGGGCCAGGTCGTAGGTGCCGGCGCTCACCGGGCGGTAGCCGTCGGCGGCGGTCCAGCTCCCCGTGCGCTGCCCGACGCCGAGGCCCTGCACCACGTAGACGTCCCCGCTACCGACCGTCAGGAAGGATCCAGGGCGCGACGGCCGCGAGCGCCGCGCTGCCGAGCCCGACGAACCGCATCAGAGCCGTGCGAACCGGGCGCGGGCGAAGGAGTACAGGCCGAACGCGGCGATCCCCAGCCCGACGACGAGGAGCAGCACCGTGCCGTACGGCTGGTCGCGCATCGTGTGCAGCGCCTCGTCGAGTCCGCCCGCCTGCTCGGGGTCCGTGGTCACCGCGGCGGCGACCACGAGCCCGCCGACGACGCCGAGCGCGATCCCCTTGGCCACGTAGCCCGCCTGTCCCAGCCGCACCACCACCGGCCGGACGGCACTGCCGCCCGTCCCCGCGAGGTCCTCCAGGAACTTCTTCCGGACTCCCTTGACCACGTGGTAGACGCCGACGCCGACGATCACCAGGCCGGCGGCACCCACCAGCCAGGCGCCCCCGGGCATCGCGAGGGCACGCGCCGTCAGGCTCTCCTCGCTACCGCTACCGCCACCGGATCCCTGCGCGTACCGGACGCCGGTGACCGCGAGCGCCCCGTAGAGCACGGCCTTGGCCACGCTCTTTGCGCGCGCGGCCCCCTGGTTCTCCGCGTTCGGCACGCCGACGACGGCGGTGGCGAGCTGCCAGAACGCGAGCGCGGTGAAGCCCACGGCGACCAGCCAGAGGAGCACGTCACCACCCGGCATCTGGGCGACGGCGCGGAACGCGCCGGACTGGTCCGCCTGGCCTTCTGACTCGCCCAGCGCGAGCTGGACGGCGAGCCAGCCGATCAGCAGGTGCAGCACACCCGAGGCGACGTAGCCGCCCCGGGCCAGGCCGCGGACGGCGCGGCTGTTCTTGGCTCGCCGGACGGCGTCACCGGCAGCACTGGAGTTCTTGGACACGGGACACCTCCGTCAGGTCGCGCGGGTCGCGACCGCCCAACATTCGCGCATTTCACCGTAATCTGCACGCGGGTCAGGCGTCGTCGGCCACCTCGTCGGGCAGCGTCGTCAGGACGGTCAGGGGCACGTGCGTCTCGCCCGGCCCGGGTTCGAGGCCGACCAGGACGAGAGCGTCCCGACCGTCAGGGCTGGTCCAGCCCTCGGTCCAGGCCCCGTCCACGGCCGGCAGCTCCGGCATGACGGTCCAGCCCCGCCCCACCAGCTCGTCGGCATAGGTGTCCCGCACCGCCGCCACATCGGCGTCGACGTCCAGGACGAGGGGCAGGTTGCGCAGCCGCTCCTCGTCGACCTCCTCGGTGAGCGCGTCGTAGACGGGGCTCGAGGCGCGCAGGTCGCGGGACGCCACGTCGTCCCCGAACGCGTACTCCTCGGGGGCCCGCACCCCGGGCGGCATCCCAGGAAGAGCGCCCGACGGCGGGGGCGACCCACAGCTGGTCAGCAGCCCGACGCCCAGTGCCGCGCCGGCGAGCCAGATGGCGCCGTGGGCTACCTGGCGCGGACGGGTCGGGACCGGACCGGGCAGCGGAGGCGTCATCGGCGCAGTCTGCCCGTCCGGTATGAACACGAGGTGACGCAGGAACGCCGCGGGCCGGACCCACCGTCCGGCCCGCGGCGTTCGTTCATGGGGGGAGCCGCACTCATCCCCGGACGGGCGCCGTGACGTGCAGCGACACCGGGAGGCCCTCCCCTGCGGCGGGAACCCAGCCGCTCCAGCACCGCCACACCGTGCGCCCGTGTGCCTGGGCGTCGTGATGCCCCCGCCGCTCGGTGAGGTGGAGCATCCTGGCGAGCCGTGCGGCGTCGGGCTCGCGCGCGGCGACCACGTCCACGGTCAGCACGCCCACGACGTCGTCCTCGAGGTCGAGGTGGTCCACGCCTGCCCGCACGTCCAGGGTGTGGATGTCGAAGATGTGGGCGATGAGCGCGGTCACCTCCACGAGCTCCGCGAGGTGCGCGCCCGGCGTCGGGCAGCCCTCCGGGCCGAGGCCCGCGTTGCACGATCCTGCTGTCATGTGGGCCACGCCCGGACCTCGCGGACGCTGCCCCGCAGGTCGCCGTAGACATACAGGTCCAGGTCGTTCCAGCACCCGGTCCACATCGTGAAGCCCGGCCTGGTCGCCGGGTAGTCCGTCGCCACCGTGATCCCCAGCTGCGCCGCGATCGCCGCACCCTCCGAACGCCGCGTCGGATGCACCACCAGATGATCGCGGAACACCTCGACCCATTTGACCCGCGCATCCCCGATCTCCGCCAGCAGCATCGTCACACCCGTCGCGGAATCCGCCAGGTTGCCCGCAATCGTTGCCATTTCTCCCACCTCTCTGCACCTACCTCTAGGCGCATAGACAGCCTGTTGCGGGTTAACTGGGGGTTGCAACCGCTACGCGGAAAAGTTGCGTATACGCACTGGCTGCGGGTTAGGTGGGTTCCGTGTCTAGAGAGGGACGTGTGACTGCCGCAAGCATCGCCAAGGATCTTCGTGCCGCGATCCGCTCCGGGACCTACAAACCGGGCGATCGTCTTCCGAGCGAAGCAGCGCTCATGTCGAACTACGGCGTGGCCCGCATGACCGCGCGCCACGGCCTGTCGATGCTCAAGGACGAGGGCCTGACGGTGACCCGGCACGGCTCCGGCGTGTTCGTGCGCGCCTTCGAGCCGATCGTCCGCGACAGCACGGGCGGTCGGCCCGACGAGTCCACGGTGACGGCCGAGATCGACGAGACGGGCGCCGGCCTCACGGTCCGCACGCTTGCCGTCACGGCGGAGGCCGAGCCCTCGGAGAAGATCCGCGCCACCCTCGGCCTCGCCGAGGGCGACAAGGTGACCGTGCGCGAGCGTCTGCACCTGCGGGAGCGCAAGCCCGTCCTGTTCGCGACGTCCTACCTGCCCGCGTCGATCGCGGCCGGGACGCCGATCGCGGACCAGGAGGTCGGGCCGGGCGGCACGCACGCACGCCTGACCGAGGCCGGGCACGCGCCGGTGCGGTTCCGCGAGGACGTGGTGGGCCGCATGCCGACGATCGAGGAGATCGAGGAGCTGCGCATCGAGCCCGGCACACCGGTGCTCGCGGTCACGCGCACCGCGTTCACCAAGGACGGGTCGGCCGTCGAGGTGAGTCACGTGGTGCTGGACGCGGGCGAGTTCATGCTCCGCTACGACATCCCCTAGACGAGCCGGAGCCTTCGCTCGGCCACACCGATCCGGACCTCCTGGCCCCAGGAGACCTCGAGCCGGTCGGCCTCCATGCCGTCGCCGAACACGACGAGCCGGTCGGACTGGACCGTCACCACGAGCTCGCCGCCGCCCCCGAGCACGCCCTCCGTCATCGTGACGCCGGTGACCGGCGACGGCCAGGCCTCCCGGACGAACCAGGCCAGCGCCGGGTCCGTGGGACCGGGCAGCCGGCGGCCGCCCCGGTCGTGCGCGATCGACGCGCACCAGCCGGTGGCGCCGGTACCGGTGCTGACGATCAGGCCCGACGACGACTGCCGCTCCGTACCGCCGTCGACCCCCAGCAGGTAGCGCGCCGACTGGTGGCTCGGATGGCCCAGGAACAGCTCGTTGACGGCGTGGAGCTCCTGGCCGTCGTCGAGCCGCGCGTGGACCATCGTGAGCTCGTCGTGAAGCAGCGACGCGAACGGCGCCTCGTTCGCGCCGCCCCGCGGCGCGGCCAGGCTACCGATGATTCCCGCGACGTCACTGACGTCGTGCCGCACGAGCACCCCGAGGTTGGTGCCCGGTTCGGGGTCGACGCCGATCACGAGCTGCCGGTCCAGGTACTTGGCCACGTTCGCGACCAGCCCGTCCTGCCCCACCACGAGGACGACGTCCTCGGGCGCGAAGAGGAACCGGTCCAGGTCCGCGCGCTCCACCTCCGCGAGCGCCCAGTCGGACGGCACGCTCGCCGCGACCACCTTGCGGGCGGTCGCGGCGGCGTCGTGGCGGGCCTCGACGTCGGCGAGCGTGCGGCCCCGGGTGCGGAGGAAGAACTCCGCCTGGCCGCGGGTCGCGTGCCGGTCGAGCAGCTCGTCCAGCTCCGTCCGCCGGTGCACGAGGACGGCGCGGGTGCGCAAGGCCATGTCAGCGCTCCGCGGCCGGCGCGCCGTTCGCCACGGCGGCGCCGTTCGACGTCGGCTCGCCCGCCCGGGCGGTCAGCGCACCCAGGAGCCCGCTCACCAGGTCGGGCGTGACGGTCAGCGAACCCACGTTCGGCAGGTGCGGGGCGGCGTCGCGCAGGGCGAGCGCCATGAGCACGTCGCGTCCCACGTTCGCGTAGACCGCCATGAGCGCGGCCTCCTTGGCCGCCTCGGCCTCACCGAGCCGGCGCAGCGACGCCGCCTGGGCGGTCGCCGCGATCTCGCGCCGCTCGGCGTCGGACTTCGCGGACACGAGGGCGGCGGCCGCGGCCTCCTCCGCCTCGCGACGCTTGTTCGCACCCTCCTGGGCGACGAGCTGCTCGCGGCGGGTGGCGAGCTCGATCTGGCTCGCGAGCTCGTTCTCCGCGATCTTGCGCTCCCGCTCGACGGCCACGGCGCGGCGCTCGTAGGTCGCGCGGTCCGCCTCGGCCTGCAGCCGCTCGCGCACGGGCGTGCGCAGGGCCTTCTCGACGTCGCCCTCGGGCCGGACGGCGAGCACCCGCACACCGAGGATCTCGATGCCGGTCGCGGCCAGGCGCGCGTCGTCGCCGAGCGCCCCGAGCGCCGTCCGGATGCGCCCGACGCCGGACTCCAGCGCCTCGGCCAGGTCGAGCGTGGCGATCAGGTCGACCGTGAGGCTCTGCGCGAGCTGCCCGACGATGGCCCCGACCTGCTGCCGGCCGCTCGCCTCCTGCCCCTTGCCCGCGACGGGGAAGATGCCGAAGTCGAGGCGCTGGGACGCGAGCACCGGGTCGCCGAAGCGGTAGGTCACGTTCGCCTGCACGGTCACGTCCTGCTGGTCGCGCGTGACGGCGTGGAACAGGACGGGCAGCTCCTGGTCGGTCGCGGGCACCTCGCTGAGCACCGAGGAGTCGGGGCGGAACCAGAACGCCTGGCCCACCCCCTGGTGCCGCACGCCGCCCTTGCTGAGGTGCACCACGTAGTCGCTCGCGGAGCCCAGGAACTGCCGGAATCCGGGGTAGCGCTTGATCGTCGCCATCGTCGGCCTCTCGTTCGTTGTTGTCGTCAGATTGACGATATCTACTCGTTCCGCTTTTCGTCAAGGTGACGAGAATGTACGGTCGATGGCATGGCCCGCACCACACCCGCCCCGTCCGCCGTACCCGACTCCGCCGGCGCGTTCCCCGTCACCGTCGACGTCGTGGCCCTCACGGTGCGCGACGGCGCTCTGCAGGCGCTCGTCGTCGACCGCCTCCTGGAGCCGTACCGCGGGCAGGCGGCGCTGCCGGGCGGGTTCGTGCTGCCGGGCGAGACCCTGGAGCAGGCGGCGGGGCGGGAGCTGGAGGAGGAGACCCGGCTGACCGTGCCCGCGGGCGCGACCGGCACCGGGCCGTGGCACCTGGAACAGCTCCGCACGTACGGCCCGCTCGGGCGCGACCCGCGCGGCCCCGTGCTCTCGGTCGCCTACCTCCTGCTCGCGCCGGCGTTCGGGTTGCCCGCGGCAGGCGGCGACGCGGCCGAGGCCCGCTGGGTGCCGGTCGGCGAGCTCCGGGGCGAGCGGAGCGCCGGCCTCGCCTTCGACCACGACGGCATCCTGGCCGACGGCGTGGAGCGGGCCCGCGCCAAGATCGAGTACTCGCCGCTGGCGGCCGCGTTCTGCCCGCCCGAGTTCACGGTCGCGGAGCTGCGCGGCGTCTACGAGGCGGTGTGGGGCACGCAGCTCGACGCGCGCAACTTCCACCGCAAGGCCACGGGCACCCCGGGCTTCCTGGAGCCGACGGGGCGCCTGGGCGGCGGAGGACCCGGCCGCCCGGCCGAGCTGTTCCGGCTCGCACCCGGTGTCGACCCGACCGCGACCGTGCTGCACCCGCCGCTGCTGCGGCCGGTCAGCCCTGGCCCGGGCGCGCCCTCGGCTTGAGCCGCAGGTCCGGCAGCACGGGCGCGCGCAGCGGCCCGCTCGGGTAGCCCCGCACCTGGCCGAACAGCCGCTCCTCCGCGCCGGCCGCGTACCCGGTCGCGCCGCCGTCGAGCTCGGCGATCTGCGCCATCCAGCCGTCGCGCGCCCGCACGATGTCCTCGTGGGTGCGGCCCATGAAGTTCCACCACATGATGACGTCCTCCTCGAACGGCAGGCCGCCGATCAGGACCGCCCGTGCCGGCACCCCCGCCCGGGCGCGCACCACGAGCGTGGACCGGCCCGGCGCCACGTGGCCAAGGTTCGACGGCGGCACGGCGCGGCCCTCGAACGTCACGTCACCGGCGTCGACGAGCAGGGCGTGCTCGTGCTCCGCGTCGACGTCGATCCGCACCTCTGCCCCCGGCTCGAGGTCGATCTGCGCCCCCACGAGCGGCGTGTAGGTCGTCGCGGCCGAGGCCAGCTCCTCCCCCGCCACGGTGAGCCGCCCCATGAACACCCGCACGACGGCGCCGTCGGCGCGCGCGACCGGGAGGTCCCCGTGGTGCTCGAAGTGCGGGTCGGCACCGAGCGCGGAGCCGGGCAGCGCCGTCCACAGCTGCACGCCGTGCAGCCGGGGCGGACGCACCCCGGCGGGCGACTCCTCCGAGTGCGAGATGCCCATGCCCGCCGTCATGAGGTTGAGCTCGCCGGGCCGGACCGTCTGCAGCGAGCCCACGGAGTCACGGTGCAGGATCTCGCCCTCGAATAGCCAGCTCACGGTCTGCAGCCCGGTGTGCGGGTGGGGCGGGACCTGCATGCCCTCGCTGTCGGAGACGTCGTCGGGGCCGTAGTGGTCGCTGAAGCACCACGCCCCCACGAGCGACCGGGCGCGCTGCGGGATGGTGCGCCGGACGTTCATCGCCCGCGGCCCGCCGAGCGGCACGTCGCGCGGGGTGAGGAGCTCGATGCCGTCGCCTTGCTCACCAGCGACGCAGACCTGCTCGGTCGGCCGGGTCTCGAGGTTGCTCATGGGCCGAGCCTAGATCGCGCGGGGGAACCCCGGGGAGGGGCCAGGGCCCCCGGGGCAGGCCGGGGGCCCTGGCGAACCGCATACCCGTGGCCCACGCTCGGCGCGTACCAGGGGCGCCGTGTCGACGTCACGACTCCGATGCGCTCGTCAGACCCGGATCGCCAGGCCTGTTCTGCACGAACACCTCGAACGCGGGCGGTCTTCCGGCCCCGTACAGGCACCTGTGGCGTCATCCACAGCCCGCACCGCGGTACGGGACGTCCTGTCGTTCTCCGGTCGACCATGTGTCCGATGCCCGGGCCGGTCGGTACTGCTGCAGCGCACCGCATCTGCACCCGGATCGTCGAACCACTGCCAACGTTTCTATCCGCGTGCCGCATCAGCGGCAACCGCTCCACCGTTGTAATTTTCACCCTGCGGTATTACACAGTTCTATCCACAGGAAGAACCCTGAATTTCCCACACAACACACAGGGCTGTGGATCAAATCTGTGGATAACTAATTCCGTCAGACCCAGGCGCGAGATCCCGGAGCGCCGCCCGTGGCCGAGTCGTTGCGCCCGTCCAGCTCCTCCGGGGTGGCGATGAAGCCGCCGTCGTCCACGAGGATGCCGGCGATGCGGCCGTGGAGGGAGACGCCGAGGCGGGCGAGCGAGACACGCATGCGTGCCCGGGCGATGACGTGCAGGCCCGACCCGTGCTCGAGCTCCAGCTCGTAGGGGTCGGCCGGCATCCAGGTGAGGCGGTAGGCGAACGGCCCGTAGCTGCGCCAGTCCAGCGCCCCGAGGGCGCGCGGCACCCGGTCGACACGCTCGACGTCGACCACGATCGAGCCGTCGTACGCGGTGCTGCCCGCGAGCGTGTAGCGCGGGGACCCGTCCGGCGTGACCTGCTCGGCGGACACGTCGGCGGTGGCGATGAACGACCGGAGCATGGGCAGCACGTCCGTGGGCTGCAGCGCGTGCGCCGAGTAGAGCGCCAGGTTGACGGACCCCGCGGGGTCCGGGAGCAGCGGCTGCCGGCCGTCGGCGAGCACGCCGCCGGCGGTCTTGCGCGCCGCCGCGACCATCCACTGCACGATGCGCAGCTCCTCGCCCTGCGGGAGCGCGTGCGGAAAGGCACGGGCGATGCCGTCCCGGTCGTCGTACGACGTCGGGGCGGCGCCGCGCACGTCGCGCAGGCCGTCACTCCGCGCGATGGAATACGCCTCCGCCTTGGTGGCGGGGATCGACAGCTCGGCGAGGTGCGCCTCGCCCACCTCGAAGGGGCCGGTCGCGACGTGCGCCTCCCCCAGACGCATGACACCAGGAACGAGCGAGTCGGGCTGTGCCATGCCCCGGAACCGGGATCCGGCCATGCGCCGCGAGCCGGAGGTGCGGGACGGTTCTCGGAGCCACGCGACCTCCGAGAACCACGCGGCAGCGAGCTCGCTGACCGCCACGGGGCCGTTCGTACTGGGCAGGATCAGAAGGTGACCCGAGGCGTGTTCCGCTGGAATCACGCCCGCCAGAAATGTCATGCGGGCACTTTACTGCCGGGCACTTTCGCCCATGATGCGGGCATGTTACAGAGAGGAAACACACTCGTGACGAGGGGCTCACGTCATTACGCGCACGGGACGGCATATTTCAACCCCGTCGTCACGGGCGTCTCTTCGCCATTTCTGGGCGACGGAGTCTCAGTGCAAATGCATGAAGATGCCTTCATCGCAACATACAAACGGGATCTATCCGAACTTAACGCTATCTGTCCGATGAAAGTGCATGTGACCTCCGCACCCCGCCGATCCCGCGTTCCAGTTACTGACGACGCAGGCATATGATGTCAGCATGCCCAAGATCATCGGCAAGAGCCTGCACGAGCACCGCCAGATGACGAGGCACAAGCTGTTCACCGCTCTGTCCACCCTCATGGCGGAGCGCGGGTTCGACACCATCACCCTGGCCGACATCGCCGCAGCGGCGAACGTCGGCCGGACCGCTGTCTACAACCACTTCCACGACAAGGAAGCACTGCTCCTCGGGTTCATCACGCACGAGACGGAGCAGTACGCCCACACCCTGGAGCGCGCGCTGGACGGCGTGAGCGATCCCGTGGAACAGCTGCGTACCTACATCCGTCAGCAGGCTCAGCTCACCCGCGTCTTCCACCTCGCCCCCGGCCCGGACCTGCGGACGGTCCTGTCCCGCGCCACGCAGCAGCGCCTGCGGGAGCACGCCGACATCGTGGAGGCGATCCTGCGCCGGATCCTCACCGCCGGGATCGAGGCGGGGACGTTCCCGCCCCAGGACATCGAGCCCACGGTGCACCTGGTCAACGCGTGCCTGTCGGGGCGCCTCATCCCGGACGAGCCCGTGGCCCGCGAGCGCACGATCCGCGCCGCCGAGTCGTTCGTGCTGCGCGCCGTCGGGGCGCGGGTGCCGGAGCGCGTCCCCGCCTGAGCCAGAGGTGCAGCGCAGGGTGCGGGCCGAGGAACGAGGCACGCGCCCGAAGCGGAACCGCAGGCTCAGGCGGTACAGACAGAGCCTGAGCCGGAGGTGCAGCGCAGGGTGCGGGCCGAGGAACGAGGCACGCGCCCGAAGCGGAACCGCAGGCTCAGGCGGAACGAGAAGAGCCTGAGCCTGAGCGGGTGAAAACGCCTGCCACCGAGGCGGTAGCCTCTGGCGCGTGCCCTCCACCGCCGTGAACTCCGAGCCCGCGCCCGTGATGCGGCCGGCGCCGCTCGGCGGCGCGTTCACCCGGGTCGTCGCCGCCAACCTCAGCTCGAGCCTGGGCGACGGCATCGCGCGCGTCGCCGCGCCGCTGCTGGCCGCGCAGCTGACGAACGACCCGCTGCTCGTGTCCCTCGTGGCGGTCGCCGCCCTGCTGCCCTGGCTCCTGTTCGCCATCCCGGCCGGCGTGCTCGTGGACCGGATCGACCGCCGGCTCGCCCTCGCCCTGGCGGGCGGGGTCCGCGCCCTCGTGGCCGGCGGCCTCCTCGCCCTGCACCTCGCGGGCGCGCTCACCATCTGGTGGCTGCTGCTCGTGGTGCTCCTGTACGGCGTGCTGGAGACGGTGTACGACGGCGCCATCCGTGCCGTGGTCCCGTCGCTCGTGGGCCGCGGCGACCTGCCCCGCGCGAACTCGCGCATCGAGGCCACCGAGATCGTGGTGCAGCAGTTCGTCTCCCAGCCGCTCACGTCCTGGTTGCTGGCGTTCTCCGCGGCCTGGGCGCTCGGGCTGAACGCCGCCGTGTACGTGGTGGCCGGCGGGCTGGCGCTGGCGCTGCCCGCCGTCGCGTCGGGGATCGCCGCGCGTAGGCGCCGCGCGGAGCCGGTCGCTGCTTCGGACGCGGCCGGGCCGACGGTCGCCGAACCGGGCCAGGACGGCGAGCCCGCACCCGCCGCGGGCTGGCGGGCCGAGCTCGTCGCGGGTTTCCGGTTCATCTGGGCCAGCTCCATGCTGCGGCCGCTGTGGATCGTGAGCGTGCTCATCGGCATCTGTCACGCCGCCATCACGTCCACGCTGGTGCTGTTCGTCCTGGACCGGCTCGACGTGCCCGAGGCCTGGTACGGCACCTTCATGCTGGCCGGTGCGCTGGGCGCCCTGACCGCCGCGGCCGTCACGGGCCGGCTCAAGGCGCGCTTCCGGACGGGACCCGTGATGGCGGTCGCGAACGCCGTCGGGCTCGGGGCCTGGTTCCTGGCCGGCGCGTTCCCGCTGGTCTGGGTGGGCGCGGTCGCCATCTTCGTCTCGTTCGGCTGCACGACGACGTGGAACGTGCTGGTCATGTCCCTGCGTCAAGCGGCCGTGCCGAACCACCTGCTCGGCCGGGTGCACGGCACCTGGCGCACCGCGCTGTGGGGCGCGATGCCGCTCGGCTCGCTCATCGGCGGCCTGCTGGCCCGTTCGGGTGACAGCACCCCGTTGCTCGTCGGGGCGGCGGCCGGCCTGGTCGTCGCCGTCGTCGGGCACCGGTACATCGCCGGGCTGCCCGACCCGGAGACCCTCGACCCCGCCTGAGCCGGAGCCGGGCGACCGGCCGCGGCCGGGCCGGCAGGCCCGGCCCTCCTGCGGCGGGTCAGATCCAGCGCTTCCAGCGGAAGACGCCGAACAGGCCCACGCTCACGGCGAGCATCGCGACCAGCGCCGCCGGGTACCCCCACGCCCAGCCCAGCTCCGGCATGGTGTCGAAGTTCATGCCGTAGACCGTGCCCACGAGGGTCGGGGCGAACAGAATGGCGGCCCAGCCGGAGATCTTCTTGACCTCCTCGCCCTGGCGGATGCTGACCTCCGAGAGGTGCTTCATCTCCTCGTTCTGCCGCTGCGCGACGAGCGTCGCGGCCACGGTGAGGATGTCGCGCAGCGCGGCGCGGAAGACCTCGATCCGGTCGGCGGCCTCGGTGAGGTGGTCCGCGACGTCGCGCAGGTAGGCCTGCAGCTCCGGGTCCACGCCGTACTTGTCGGCACCCTTGGCGAGCGAGGCGCACAGCGCCTGCTCCGGCCGCACCGCCCGCTGGAAGTCGAGCACCTCGCGGGACAGCTCGTAGACGCGCCGCGACACGTCGGGGGCACCGCCCCAGACGTCCGACTCGATCTCGTCGATGTCATGGTCCAGCCCGGCGACGACCGGCGCGTACCCGTCCACGACGCTGTCGAGGATGGCGTACAGCACCGCCTCGGGGCCGCAGGCGAGCATCTCGGGGTCCGCCTCCAGGCGCGCGCGCACCGCGGCGAGGTCGGGCGAGGCGCCGTGCCGCACGGTCACCACGAAGTCGGGGCCCACGAACACGTGCAGCTCGCCGAACTCGACCTCCTCGGCGTCGTCCAGGTAGCGGGCGGCGCGCAGCACGACGAACAGGGTGTCGCCGTAGCGCTCGATCTTGGGGCGCTGGTGCGCCTGGATGGCGTCCTCGATGGCGAGCGGGTGCAGGTCGAACTCGCGCGCGAGCGACGTCAGCTCGGTCTCCTCGGGGCGCTCCAGCCCGATCCAGGCCATGCCGCCGGGGCGGGACCGGAGCGCGCTGAAGGTCTCGGCGAGGTTGTCGTAGCCGGCGGTGCGGACGCCGTCGTCGTAGATCGCGGCGGCGACCACCGCCGAGCGCGGCTCGGGGGCCACGGGACGCGGGGCGGCGTCGGGCACGCCGACGGTGCGGCGCTGGCGCAGCGCGCCGAGCAGCGGGCGGGCAGGACGGGAGGGCAGGAACGTGGCCATGGGGAAACTCCTGGGGTCGAGCGCAGGAAAAAGGACTGCGAACGCACACCGCAGCAGCGGACGGCCGGGCGACCGGTGGACCTCACGCCCCGACAGGGGGCGGAGCGCACCGGTGCGCGAGAACCCGCGGACACGCGGGCAGGGGAACCGTCAGCTCAGCTGCGGTCCGGACTACTCGGAGGCTCGCTACGGGTCATGCGCGCCACCTCCTTCGTCCTGCGGCGGTCCGCCGCACCAACACGTTCTCGACGGGGGCCAGTCTAGCCCCGACGCCCCTGGGGATCGAAACAGTTCGAGAGCAAGGTCACAGAACGGGTCACCAGGCGTCGTGGGGCCGGTGGTGCGCCCCCGGCGGGGTGTGGAACTCGTGCGGGGTGCGCGACAGGTAGGCCCGCGCGAACTGCAGCGAGGCGGCCAGGTCGTCGTGCCGCTCGGCGGCCGTGCGCGCCGCCCGGGTCGAGATCTCCACGCAGACGTCGCCGCTCCAGCGGCGCGCCACCAGCTCCTGCAGCACCTTCTCGGCGTGCATGCTGCCGCGGCCGGGGACCAGGTGCTCGTCCCGCGCGCCATGGTTGCCGTCGGCGAGGTGCACGTGCCGCAGCCGGTCGCCGAAGGTGTGCAGCAGGGTGAGCGCGTCCTGCTGGGCCACGCTCGCGTGCGACAGGTCGAGGGTCACGGCGTCGTAGTCGTGCTCGGCGGGGTCCCAGCCGGGCAGGTAGGCCTGGAACTCGCGCTTTCCCCCGCGCCAGGGGTACATGTTCTCGACGGCGATCGTGACGCCGGTCGACTCGCTCAGCTCGCGGACCTGGTCCTGGAACTGCCGCGCGTACTTGTACTGCCAGCGGAACGGCGGGTGCACCACCACCGTGCCGGCGCCGAGCTCCAGCGCCATCTCCGTGGTCCGCTCCAGCTTCGCGTCCGGGGACCGGCCCCAGACCCGCTGGCTGACGAGGAGCGTCGGCGCGTGCACCGAGCGCACCGGCATGCCGTTGTCGGCGGAGAGCTTCGCGAGCGAGCGCGGGTTCTGGGTGACCTCCTCGGACCAGATCATCACCTCGATGCCGTCGTAGCCGAGCTCGGCCGCGGCCTCGAAGGCCAGCGGCACACGGCGAGGGAAGACCGACGCCGTCGAGAGCGTGACCTGCACATCGGGTGCGGCGGGCTCCTGCGGATCGGTCCGGATCGGTTCGGGCATGCGGGCCACCTTAAAACGCCTACGTGACTGTGATGTGACCTGGAGGTTCAGATGAGGTTCAGGTGAGGAGACGTTCTCGCGCCAGGTCGCGCGCGGCGTCGGCGGTCGAGCACTCGAGCACGGCCCGGGCCAGGTCCACACACTCGTCGCGGGACACGCCTGCGAGGGTACCCGCGACGTCCGCCAGAGCACGAGGTGTCATGGACAACGACGTTACGCCCAGACCCACCAGGACGGGCGCCAGCAGGGGGTCGGCCGCAGCCTCCCCGCACACCCCCACCGGAGCACCATGCAACGCCCCACCCTCGCTCGCCACCCGGACGAGCTCGAGGACAGCGGGCTGCCACGGCGTCGACAGGACGGCCACCCCGGCCAGGTCCCGGTCGGCCGCCATCGTGTACTGCGTGAGGTCATTGGTGCCCAGGCTCGCGAACGACACCTCCGCCAGCAGGTGCCGCGCCTGCAGGGCGGCGGCCGGCGTCTCGATCATGATTCCCGACTGCTCCAGGCCGTGCGCCGCGCACGCCGCCGCGAAGTCGCGGGCCTCGTCCACGGTCGCGACCATCGGCGCCATCACCCAGACCTCGGCGGTCTCGGCGGCGGCGGCCCGGGCGATCGCGTCGAGCTGCCGGTCCAGCACGTCCGGGTGCGCGACGGCGGTGCGCAGCCCGCGCACGCCGAGCGCCGGGTTGTCCTCGTGGTCGGGCGTGAGGAACCGCAGGGGCTTGTCGGCCCCGGCGTCGAGCGTCCGGACCACCACCCGACGGCCCGGGAAGTGGGACAGGACCGCCCGGTAGGCGGACACCTGCTCCTCGACGCTGGGCTCCTCGCCCCGACCCAGGAAGCAGAACTCGGTGCGGAACAGGCCGACGCCGCGCGCGCCCGCCGCCGCCGCGGCCTCGGCCGCCGCCGGGTCGGCGACGTTCGCCACGAGCTCCACCTCGGAACCGTCGCGGGTCACGCCACGGCCGTCGAACGTGGCGGCGGTGACCCGGCGGCGGGCGCCGGCGACGTCGTCGGCGGACGGGGCACGCAGGACCGTGCCGAGCGTGCCGTCGACCACGAGCTCCTCGCCGTCGGCGAGGTCGTTCGCCCCGGGCAGCGCGACGACGGCCGGGATGCCGAGGGCGCGCGCCAGGATGGCCATGTGCGAGGTGGGGCCGCCGCGCGCCGTGACGATCGCGGTGACCACGGCGGGGTCGAGCATCGCGGTGTCGGCGGGGGCGAGGTCGCTCGCGACGAGCACGAACGGGTGCCCCGGGTCGGGCACGCCGGGCGGGGCGGCGCCGGTGAGCGCGGCGACGATGCGGTCGCGCACGTCGCGCACGTCCCGGGCGCGCTCCGACAGGGGCGGACCGAGCGACTCGAGCTGCGTGGCCACCGCCCCGGCGGCGTCCCACACGGCACGTTCCGGCGTGAGGTGGTCGTCGCGGACGCGGCGGGCCGCGGCGGCGGCGAGGGTCGGGTCGGCGGCCATGGCCGCGGTGACCGCGAGGACGTCGGCCGCGGTGCCCGACGCGCGGCCCGCGCGCTCCGCGAGGTCGGCCTCCACCCGGGCGGCGGCGTCCTCGACGGCACGGACGGCGTCGTCCGCGGAACCCGACAGACGACTCGTGCTCGGCTCGGGCACCCGGGCCGGCATCCGGACCACGGTTCCCACCGCCCGGCCCGGGCTCGCCGGGACTCCCGTGAGCCTCTCGCTCGTCATCCGTACGCTCCCTCGGGCTCGTCGTCGAGTGTCCTCGGAACGTTACACGCGACGGACGGGCCGAGCGAGACCCGGTCGCCCGGTGCGGTGTTCTGACAAGATGACCGCATGGCCGAGGCCCTGAACGTCGGATCTCCCGTCGCCGGACGGGTGGTCGCGATGCGCGACGTGCCGGATCCCGTCTTCGCGGAGAGCATCGTCGGCCCGGGACTCGCGGTCGAGCCCGACGCCGAGACCGGCGGGCGCGTCGTGGCGCCGTGCGCCGGCGTCGTGGTCAAGCTGCACCCGCACGCCTTCGTGCTGCTGGCGCCGTCCGCGGACGCCGGGCCCAACGGGGGCCGGGGCGTCCTCGTGCACCTCGGCATCGACACGGTCCAGCTGGGGGGCGAGGGCTTCACGCTGCTCGTCGAGGAGGGCGACACCGTCGCGGCGGGCCAGGAGCTCGTCGTCTGGTCCCCCACCGCGGTGGCGGACGGCGGCCGGTCGCCCCTGGTGCCCGTCGTCGCCCTGGACCTGGGTACCGGGGCGCTCGACGAGCTGGTCCGGCCGGGCGCCGTCGTCCGGGCGGGCGACCCGCTGTTCCGCCTGCCGTGACCTGTCAGACCTCCCCGGACGTGACCTAGGGTCGGGGCCATGGTGCGCACCGTGGTGTTCGACGTCGGCGAGACCCTGATCGACGAGTCCCGGATCTGGCTCCGGTGGGCCGAGCGGCTCGGGGTCCCGCCGCTGACGTTCCTCGGCGTGCTCGGCGGCTGCGCCGCCCTCGACCTCTCGCACCGGGAGGCGTTCGAGCTGCTGCGGCCCGGGCTGGACTTCCAGGCCGAGGCCGCCGCCTGGGCGCTGGACGACCCGGACGGGCTGCGCACCAGGTTCGACGCCGACGACCTCTACCCCGACGTCCGCCCCGCGCTGGCGGCCCTGCGCTCGGCCGGCTTCGACGTGGTCATCGCGGGGAACCAGCCGCCCGAGGCGCGCGCCGCGCTGGAGGCGATGGACCTGCCGGCGAGCGCGATCCGCACGTCCGACGAGTGGGGCGTGCAAAAGCCGGAGCCCGATTTCTTCGCCCGGGTCGCGGAGCTGTCCGGCGTCGCGCCGGAGGAGATCGCCTACGTGGGCGACCGGCTGGACAACGATGTGCTCCCCGCCGCCGACGCGGGGATGCGGCCGATCCTGCTCCGCCGCGGGCCGTGGGGATACCTGCACGCGCTGCGCCCGGAGGCGGAGCGCGCGACCGTGATCGACTCGCTGACGGAGCTGCCGGCGGTGCTCGCGGTCTGACAGGTCGTCAGCCGCGGAGCGGGAGCGTGAGGGCCGCGTCGCCGTCGGGCGCCACGCGGACCGGGACGCCCCAGTCCTGCTGGGCCAGGTGGCAGGCCGGGAAGACGTCGGGATCCGGCTCGCCGTTCGGCAGCAGCGACACCTGGTCGCACGACGCCGCCTTCGCGGTCACGTGCAGCACGCCCTCGGCCACGTCGGGGTTGATCACCAGGTCGCGGAACAGGTCCGTCCCGGTCCCCGCCCCCGACAGCAGCAGTTCCGGCGGCGTGGCGCTGACCTCGAGCGACGTCGACGGACCCCAGCGGTCGTCGAGCTTCTGGCCCGGGGCGGGCACGAACGGCACGTCGAGCTGGAGCGCGCCGGCGGCCACGTCGGTGGCGGGCCGGGCGACCTTGTGCGCGCCGGCGTCGAGCACCTCGCCCGCGAGGCCCGCCGGGAGCGCCACCCGCGTGAGCCGGTGCGCGGCCGACTCCACGACGAGCAGGTGCACGGCGCCGTCCGCGACCTCGACCAGCACGTCCGACGGCTCCGCCAGGTCCTTCGCCAGGGTCGTCACCTCGCCGGAGGCCGGGTCGTACCGGCGCACGGCGCCGTTGTACGTGTCCGCGACGACGACGCTGCCGTCCGGCAGCACCGCCACGCCGAGCGGGTGCTGCAGCAGGGCCTGGCCGGCGGCGCCGTCGCGGTGCCCGAAGTCGAACAGCCCCTGGCCGACGGCGGTCTCGAGGGTCACCTCGGTCTCGCTCACCGGAACCACGCGGCGCAGTGCGGAGGTCTCGGCGTCGGCGAGCCACAGCGCGCCGTCGGGCGCCGCCGCGAGGCCCGAGGGCTGCGCGAACCAGGCGCCCTCGCCGGGGCCGTCCTCCAGGCCCTCGTTCATGGTTCCCGCGAGCAGCGAGACCTGGTCGAGGCGCGGGCCTGGGTGGAAGTCCCACAGGGTGTGGTTGCCGGCCATCGCGACGACGAACACACCGCGCTCCGCGGACCACTCCACGTCCCAGGGCGAGGAGAGCCGGACGCTCAGGGCGTCGTACGCGTCCTCGGTGTCGAACGCGCCGACGGTGCCGGCCACGTTCTCCTGGCCGCCCACCATGAACTGCCGGCCCGTGCCGGCGACGGTGCGCACGGCGCCGTCCGACAGCCGCACACCGCGCAGGGCGTGGTTGACCGTGTCGGCGACCAGGACGTCGTACCCGAGGCTCGTCGTCAGGTCGGCGGGCACCAGGCACAGCCCGTTCGGCTCCGAGAACCGCGCCTCGTCCGCTCCGCCGTCCACCAGGCCGCGCTCGCCCGAGCCGATGCGCCGCACCAGCGTCTCGCCGTCGGGCGCGAGCTCCGCGAGGGAGTGGTGCCCGGCGTCCGCGACCAGGAGGTTGCCGTTCGGCAGGGCGAGCGCCTTGGCGGGGAACCGCAGCGTGCCCGACGCCGGGGCGGGCGGCACGTACGGACCCGAGCCGCGGTGCAGGGTGCCCTTCAGCGCGTGCTCGGCGACCAGGTCGTCCACCAGCGCCGCGATGGCGGAGCCGTGCCCCTCCCCCGCCATCTGCGCCACGATGTAGCCCTCGGGGTCGATGACCACGAGCGTGGGCCACGCCCGCGCGGTGTACGCGCCCCAGGTGACCAGCTCCGGGTCGTCGAGCACGGGGTGGCGCACCTCGTACCGTTCGACGGCGGCCGCGAGCGCGTCGGGGTCGGCCTCGTGCTCGAACTTGGGCGAGTGCACCCCGATGATCACGAGCTCGTCGCGGTGCCGCTCCTCGACCTCGCGCAGCTCGTCCAGGACGTGCAGGCAGTTGATGCAGCAGAAGGTCCAGAAGTCGAGGACGACGACCTTGCCGCGCAGCTCGGCGAGCGTGACGGTGCGCCCGCCGGTGTTCAGCCAGCCGCGCCCGACGAGCTCGGACGCACGGACCCGGGGAAAGTTCTGGACGGTGGTGCTCACCCGCCCATTGTCACTCCCGGGGAGACCCGTCCTTTCCGCTGTCCGTCCTGCGGGCACGCCATGTCTCCACCAGCGTCTTGTCGGCGCGGCGGCGGGTGAGGTCGCTCTTGTTGGAGTGCACGGCAGCACGGTGCGCGAGCAGGGCAGCGCGGTCCCGCTCGAGGGCCCACATGAGCGCCGCTCGCACGTCGGCGCGGGTCACCCGCGCGCTCCGCGTCTCGTCCATCGTCCCGATCATTCTCGCCGTTTCGTGTCCTTCGGCGTCCGATGCGGGCGCCGCCAACGTTTCAAGAGGCTGCCGAGGATCTTTTGTGACACCTCGGGGCTTCCTGGCTTTCACCCGGCCATGGTTGGGTGTAGCAGAGGAACGTACCGCGCAAACCTGGCAGCGCGATATCCATCTATCGGATGACTTTCCCGGGCAGATCGGCGTGTCGCCATCCTGCTGCCGTGTCGTGTTGGTGGGTGAGGAGAGGATCAGCGCATGGACCGCGACGAGGCCAGGAAGATGAAGGAGCAGCTCACGGCCTTCGCCCGAGAGCTCGCCGAGAGGCACGGCGCCGCGGGGGCACCGTCGCCGGGCGAGCAGACGCAGGCCGACGCCGCGGACGTCGTACGGGCGCCCACCCTGGCGCTGGGTCTGGTGCCGCAGGCGGACGGCGAGTTCGGCATCGCGGTCCGCTACCGGCTCGGGATCCCCCGGGCCCGCTCGATCGTGCGCAAGGTCTCGGCGGAGATCGGGCCCAGGGCCGACGTCCGCCGCACCGGGCGCATCCGCCCGGTGAGCGAGCTCGGCCCGCGTCCGCCCGCGCCGACGTCGCAGGCGGACGGCGACACCGACCGGCGTCGTCCGCTGCGACCCGGCATCTCCATCGGCCACGTCGGCGTCACGGCGGGCACGCTGGGCGCCTTCGTGACCCGCGCCGTCCCCGACGGCGGCCACCTGTACGCGCTCTCGAACTACCACGTGCTGGCCGGGTCACAGGAAGCGCGGCCCGGCGACGTCGTGCTGCAGCCGGGGCCGGCCGACGGCGGGCTGGCGCCCGGCGACCGGATCGGTGAGCTGACGAAGGTGGTGGACCTGGACTCGACCGAGACGTCCTTCACCGACGCCGCCATCGCGCGCCTCGACCGGGTACCGGTCAGCTTCGACTACCCCGTGGGCCGCGTGGTCAGGACCGCCCGCGCCCTGGGCGGTGAGATCGTCGGCAAGGTGGGCCGCACGACGGCGATCACGCGCGGGCGCGTGACGGCCATCGAGCTCGACGACGTCGTCGTCGGCTACGAGGACCTCGGCGCCCTCAACTTCGACGACCAGATCGAGATCGAGAGCCTCGACGACGGTCCGTTCTCGCGCGGCGGCGACTCGGGTGCGCTGGTCTACCGGGACGACGGCGTGGCCATCGGCCTGCTGTTCGCGGGGTCGGAGTCGGGTGGCCGCAGCGGGAAGGGGCTCACGTACGCCAACCCGATCGACCAGGTCCTTGAGATACTGGGTGTGGAGCTGGCGAGGGAGCAGGCCCATCCGTTCGCATGAGGTCCGCGACGGCCCGCATCCACCCGGGGGCGGACCGGGTGGCGTCGGGTGATGTTCGGCATGCGCACCAGCGTTTCCCCCGCCGGGCGTGTCGCGATCGGCGACCGGCTCGATGGGCGTGTCCGCGCGGCGCGTCGCGGCCTACAACCCGGCTGACCTGCGGCGCTGTCCGAGGTGCCGATGCGGGTTCCGCGGCCCCTTCCAGCCCCGGTGGAAGGGGGTAGACACGGGGGTCACAATGGATGACCAGGAGGTGATCGGGATGGCAACACTCGACGAGGCCAGGTCCGCAAAAGCCGCATTAAGGCAAAAGGTGACCGGGCTCGACGGTGTGATCGGGGTTGGCGTCGCCCCTGAGTTCACGGCGTCGATCGGGCAGCCACTGCGCGACTACTCCGCACGGCAGCAGGCGAAGTCCCCGGCCGGCAGGTCCCCTGTCGAGGTCCTCTCCGAGGACGAGCTGGTCGAGCAGGTGGCAGGGCCCGGCGGGAGCTGGGTGCTGCAGGTCAACGTGACCGACGCACGCCTCGTGGACAAGATCCCCGAGGAGATCGACGACGTCGCGGTGCGCGTGCGTGTCGTCGGGGCGGTCCGGGCGGGCTGACCCCCGGCGCCGGAGCAGAGCGGGTATCGCCCCGCTCCACCCCGGCACCCACGGATCAGCCGAGCGTCGTCGGCAGCTCGGGCTTCTCGCCGAGCACCTGCTCGGCGAGGAACGCCGAGACCACCTGGTACCAGACCTTGGCGTTCTGCGGGGTCAGGATCCAGTGGTTCTCGTCCGGGTAGTACAGGAACCGGTGCACGGTCTCGCCGTCGTCGGACGCCGGCAGGCCGGACTTGGTCAGCAGCTCGAACCACAGCCGCAGGCCCTCGCCCACCGGGACGCGGTAGTCCTTGTCCCCGTGGATCACGAGCATGGGCGTGCGGATCTCGCCCACCGCCAGGTGCGGGCTGTTCTCCGGCGCCATCTCCGGCGTCATCTCGCGGGCCCAGTAGTACCCGGCGTCCGTGGTGGGGCCGAACTGGTCCAGCGCCCACAGGCTCGCGTGCGTCACCACAGCCTGGAACCGGTCGGTGTGGCCGGCCACCCAGTTGGCCATGTAGCCGCCGAACGAGCCGCCCATCGCGGCCGTGCGGGTCTCGTCGATCTCGGGCAGCGCCTCCGCGGCGTCCGTGATCGCCATCAGGTCCGTGAACGGCGCACCGCCCCAGGCGCCCCAGCCGCGCTGCACGAACTCCTGGCCGTACCCGGTCGACAGCGCGGGGTCCGGCAGCAGCACCGCGTAGCCCTGGGCCACCATCAGCCACGGGTTCCAGCGCCAGCTCCACGCGTTCCAGGAGCCCAGTGGTCCGCCGTGGATCCACAGCAGGAGCGGGGCCCTGTCCTCCGGGCCGACGTCGGCGGGCAACGCGAGCCAGGCGCGCACGCGCGCGCCGTCCTCGGCGGTGGTCTCGACCTCGGTCAGCGTGCCCGGCAGCGCGGGGGCCGGCACCGGCGAGCGCAGGAGGGCCGCCGCCACCGGCGTCCGCTCCCCCGCCGCGCCTGACGCGACGAACGCCGCCAGGTCCACGCGGACCGGCTCGGCGGGCGCCGCGTAGGAGCTGCGCAGCGCGAAGAGGGTGCCGCCGTCGAGGGTGACGTTCAGGTCGGAGAAGACGGCGTCGTCGGAGGTCACCTTCTCGACGACCACATCGGCGCCGGGCAGCGCCCCCGCGAACGTGAGCAGGAAGACCGGCCCGCGGCCGTCGTCGTCGGCCTGGACCAGCAGGCCGCTACCGTCCGGGAGCCAGGTAGGGCGGCCGGGCCAGCGGTCCCAGTCGTCGGCGAGGACCACCGGCTCCGCGGAGCCGTCGGTCGGCACCAGGGCGAGCCGGATCACCGGGGCCTCGTCCGGCGTCGAGATGGACTCGGTCGTGTAGGCCACCCAGGCACCGTCGGGCGAGATGCGCGGCGCCTCGGCGTCGCCGTCCGGGTCGTCCACGAGGACGCGCCGCTCGCCCGTCGCCGTGTCGATCACCACCAGGGTGCTGCGGAGAGCCGCCCCCGCGTCGCTCACGGACCAGGTCGTGACGAGCGTGGTGCCGTCCGCGGACAGGTCCGCGGTGTGGTTCGCCAGGTTCCGGCCGGCGCCGGTCAGGTCGCGCAGGTCGAGATGCCTGCCCGACGTCGGATCCTCCTCGCCCGGCGTCGCGCCCTCGGTGGCCGGGGTGCCCGGCAGCGGCGCCGCCGGCTCGTCCGCGAGCGCCGCGAGGTCGCCGGCGAAGCGGCGCTCCTGGTCAGGACCGAGGTCGTGGTCCCAGTACCGGACCGGGTAGCCGGTGTGCAGGATCGCCGAGACCTTCTGGTCCTTGCGGGCCTTGCGGAGCTCGGCGTCCTGCGCGAGGTCCTTCGCGGAAGGCAGGAGGCTCGCGCCGACGCTCACCGTGTCGGCGTCACGTGCCGCGAGCGGGCCGGAGACGCCGCTCTGCGGGGACGCGATCACGCGGGCCTCGCCGCCGCCCGCCGGCAGGAGCCAGAGGGCCGACCGGGGCTCGGCGGCGTCCTTGCCGTCGGGGTCGGGCCGGGCCGACGTGAACAGGAGGTCGCCGGACCGCGTGAAGACGGCGGACGACTCGCCCTTCGCGGACCGGGTCAGCCGCCGTGCCGGGGCCTCGCCCGCCGGGTCAACCTCCCAGAGGGCGGTGCGGTAGGCCGTGCGCTCGCCGTCGAGCGTCTGCAGGGTGGCGACGAGGCGGGTGCCGTCCGGACTGGCGGTGAGGCCGGTGAGGCGCGGGATCGCCACGTACCGGTCGAGGTCGTGGAACGGGGTCTGCGGGGTCTGCGGAGATTCGCTCACGCGGCCGTCCTATCACGCCGGGGCGCCGGGCGACATGAGTTTTCAGACGGCGGCGAACTGACGGCTGGCCTGACTGCCGTTTTCTAGCTGTTGCGTATATGCAATGGCATTTGGGCGTGCACGACCATCGTTCAGATGTGAATATCACGCGATGGGAAAGAGGGCCGGGGACCCGCCGGCGGGTTTCACGTTGCACGCATGGGTGGACGAGTCGATGAAACAGCAGAGCGGTCAGATGGAGGGGATGTACCTGCTCGCAGCGGTGGTCGGGGACCCCGCGACGTGTGAACCGGCACGCGACGCGCTGCGAGAGCTGGTGCGCAAGCAGGGCGGCCGCCTGCACTGGAGGCAGGAGGAGGCCCCTCGCCGCGCCAAGATCGCGGCGGCGATCGGGACGCAGGACCTCGCGTGCATCGTCGTCGTCGGCGTTCCTATCGCACCGCGACGCCAGGAGCGGGCGCGCCGGAAGTGCATGGAGCGGCTGCTCTTCGAGCTGGAGCGGATCGGCGTCTCGCACGTGTGGCTGGAGGCGAGATCGACCCTGCTCAACCGCCGTGACGTAGAGCTCGTGGACGCCCTGCGCGCCAACGGGGCGCTCGTGACCCGCACCCGGGTCGAGCACTCACTGCCGGACGACGAACCGATGCTGTGGGCGGCCGACGCCGTCGCCGGGGCTGTTGCCCGTGCCCGGCAGGGCCTTGACCTCGATATCCGGACGGCGCTCGGCGAGGTGGACGAGATCGACATCGAGCTGTCCTAGAAAACGCGAGAGCCGGGGTCCTGACCTACATCAGGAGTTCCCGGCCTCACTTCCGTTCCCTCAGCGGGGGAAGGCTGGCTCCCAGGATAGGCCACGCCCGTCGGATCCGTCACCCGGACGCGCGTCACCCGGGTGACGCTCAGCCCTCGCCGCGTTTCGCGGCCTGCTCCGCCTTCTTCGCGAGCATCTCGTTGTACGCCTCGAGCTCGGCGTCGCCGTCTCGCTCTGCCTTGCGGTCGGTGCGCCGGGCCTCGCGGGCGTCGGACTTAGTCCAGGAGATCGCGACGCCGACGGCGAGCAGCAGGGTCGGCAGCTCGCCGATGCCCCAGGCGACCGCGCCGCCCTTCTGCTGGTCCACGATGGCGCTCGGGCCCCACGGGCGGCCCATGAGCCCGAACCAGTCGGGGACGAGCAGCGCGGTGCCGGAGGTGAGCGTCACGCCGAAGAACGCGTGGAACGCCATGGTGGCGAACAGCAGCACGAGCCGCATCGGGTAGCCCGGCCGGGTGGGGCCGGGGTCGACGCCGATCAGCGCGTTCGCAAAGAGGTACCCGACGAGCGTGAAGTGCGCGATCATCCACAGGTGGCCCGCGTACGTGGTCAGCGCCAGCTCGAACAGGGGCGTGAAGTAGAAGACGATCATGCCGCCCGCGAACAGGACCGCGGCCACGATCGGGTTGGCCAGGAACCGGCCGAACGCGGAGTGCACCAGCAGCAGCACCCACTCGCGCGGGCCGCGGGAGTCGTCCTTGCGCGCGGGGACCGCCCGCAGCAGCAGGGTGACCGGCGCGGCCAGCACGAGGAACAGCGGCACCACCATCGCCAGGATCATGTGCTGCACCATGTGCGCGCTGAACAGCACGTGGCCGTAGACGGCGGCACCGCCGTTCGTGGCCCAGAAGAGCACCACGATGCCGAGGCACCACGAGACGGTGCGGCCGACGGGCCACGCGTCCCCGCGGGCACGCAGCCGGAGCGCCCAGCGCACGTACACGATCAGGGCGGCCGCGCACGCGAACGCCACGATGACGTCCCACTGGAACTCGGTGAGCCACCGCAGCACGGTCGGCTCGGGCGGCAGCGGGTGGCCGGTGACGATCTCGGCCGGGGTCGGGTCGGTGATCGCGTCGTCGGGCACGGGAGGCGCCGTGGAGCCGAGGGCGACCGCCACGCCGGACACCGCGCCCATCACCCCGACCTCCACCGCTGCGAGGCGCCAGAACAGGCCGACCGCCGCGTTCCGCGTGGTGCCGGCGGACAGCCGCGCGACGACCGTGCTGCGGTGCAGCCAGCCCAGGCCGCCCAGCACGATCAGCAGCACGGCCTTGACCACGATCAGGATGCCGTAGTCGGTGCCGAGCTGGTCGAGCGAACCGATCCGGATCCACGCGCTGACCAGGCCGGAGACGGCGACGGCGGCGAAGCACCAGATCGCGATCGCGGAGTACCGCCGGATCACGTCGGCGGTCGCGGCGTACCGCAGCCCGACGAGGACGATCGCGGCCAGCCCGCCGATCCAGAGGGCGGCGCCGCCCAGGTGCAGGAACAGGGCCGAGATCGCGAGGTCGTGGCTGGCCGCGCCGGCGGCGTGGCCCGTGGAGGACTGCATGCCGAGGGCGACCAGCGGCAGCGCCATCGTGCACAGGGCACCGACCGGGCCCCGCACGAGGAGCGCGAGGGCGGCGGTGAGCGCGGCGACGATCACGATGCCCAGGTACGTGCGGCCCACCGGGATGGTCGAGACGTACTCCATCAGGGCGGGGCCGAACGTCGGCGAGTCCAAGGGCAGGTACGTGGACCACGAGAACCGCAGCACGAGCTGCACCAGCGCCGCGACGGTCCACACGCCGGCGGCGACGCCCGCGACCCCGATCGCGCGGTCCACCAGCGGCCCGCGCGGCAGCACCCAGGCCGCCAGCGCGAGCGTGCCGACGGTCACGGCCACGGCCAGCTCGGTGGTCACGGTCGCGACGGGCACGCCCCAGCGCACGAGGACGCCCGGGTCGGCGAAGTTGGCGAACGCGGTGAACGCCCCGGAGAACGCGCCGGCAGCGAAGAGGGCGGCCAGCGCCACGAGCCCCGCCACGGGCAGGGCCACACCGAGCCACGAGGGGCTGGTCGGGCCGCTCTCGGTGCTCTTCCGCGCGGTTCTGCTGGTCCCGTTGCGGGCGTCGGTGGGTGTCACGCCGTCCAGCCTAGGCGCGCCGGACAGCGGTTCTGACCGCCCGCGGGCATCCCGTTGACCACACCGGGGGCATACCGCCACCGGGACTTTCGAAGAAATTCAGGAAAAGTTGGGAGGGATTATGCACCAAACCCAACCCTTTAGCCCTCTTCTGCGTTGTGACCAGTGTGGACCTCGCGAACATCATCACCGAGACCGACGACTCCGTGCCGTGCTCGGAACAGCCCGAGCTCTGGTTCGCGGAGCATCCGGCGGACCTCGAGGAGGCGAAGCGCGCCTGCGCCGCCTGCCCGCTCAAGGCGCAGTGCCTGGCGGGCGCGCTCGCACGCCGCGAGCCGTGGGGCGTGTGGGGCGGAGAGATCGTCGTGGACGGCACCGTACGCAGCCGCAAGCGGCGTCGTGGACGCCCGCGCTCGATCGGTGGCATGCGCGTGGCGTGACGGCCGCGTGAGCACCAGACGTCGCCCGGGGCACGGCGGCCGAGTCCGGCCGCCGTGAATGTCGGAGCAGTGCGCCCGTCCGTACCGCGGATCGCCCAGACCGATCCGGGGCAGGCGCACTGCTCCGGCCGCGCCAGGTCTTGGATCGTTCCAGGGCTTGGGTCCGCAGACGTGTCAGACCCCCAGGTCACCCGGGTGACCTGGGGGTCTGACACGTTCAGGTGGTGCGGATCAGCTCCAGACGAGGCCGCGCGAGGGGTCCTCGAGCACCCGCGCGACGTCGGACAGGAACCGGGCGCCCAGCTCGCCGTCGGCCAGCCGGTGGTCGAAGCTGAAGCTCAGCGTGGTCACCCAGCGCGGCTTCACCTTGCCCTTGTGCACCCACGGCTGCTTGCGGATCGCGCCGAAGGCGAGGATGCCCGACTCCCCCGGGTTGAGGATCGGCGTACCCGTGTCGATCCCGAAGACACCCAGGTTGGTGATGGTGATGGTGCCGTCGGACATGTCCGTGACCGAGGTGCGCCCGGCCCGCGCGGTCGCCGTCAGCCCCGCGAGCGCCTTGGCGATGCCGAGCAGGTCGAGCGTGTGCGCGTCCTTGATGTTCGGCACCACGAGACCCCGCGGCGTCGCCGCGGCGATGCCCAGGTTCACGTAGTGCTTGTAGACGATCTCCTGGGCGGCGTCGTCCCACGAGGCATTGATCTGCGGGTGTCGCTTCACGGCCAGCAGCACCGCCTTGGCCGCCACCAGCAGGGGCGTCACCTTGACGTCCGTGAAGTCGCGGTCCTCCTTGAGCGCGGCCACGAGCTTCATCGTCCTGGAGACGTCGACGGTGTGCAGCACCGTCACGTGCGGCGCGGTGAAGGCGCTGGCCACCATGGCCTCGGCCGTGCGCTTGCGCACGGACCGCACCGGGACGCGCGTCTGGCGCCCGTCCGACGAGACGACGCCCTGGGCGAGCCACGGTTCGTCGTCCGGGTAGCTGGTCAGCTTCTGCACCGAGGAGCGCTCGGCGTGGGCGACCACGTCCTCGCGCGTCACGATGCCGCCGGGACCCGACGCGTGCACGCCCGCCAGGTCCACGCCCAGGTCCTTGGCGAGCTTGCGGACGGGCGGCTTGGCGAGCACGCGGGCGCGTGCGGCCGTCGTCGTCCCGGTGTCCGACGGCGGGGCCGCCACGGGGGCGGGCGCCGGAGCCGGCGGGGCCGCCACCGGGGCGGGTGCGGGTGTCGGGGCGGGTGCCGGAGCCGGCCGGGCCGCCGTCGGCGCCGAGGCGGCTGCCGCCACCTGGTGCCGGCGACGACGTCCGCTCGCCTTGGCCTCGGCGGTGCCGTAGCCGACGAGCACCGACCCGGAGGTCTCGTCCGCGGCCTCGGCGGCAGGTCCGCTGCCGTAGTAGGTGCTCTCTGCGCCCGTGGCCGCTTCCGAGACGGTGCCGTTCGACGACGGGGCGGGCGCGCCGGCGCCGTCGGACACCGTGATCTCGATGATCGGGGTGCCGACGTCGACGGTGGTGCCCGACTCGACGAGGAGTGCGGAGACGGTCCCGTTCCAGGGCGACGGCAGGTCGACGAGCGACTTCGCCGTCTCGATCTCGACGATCGTCTGGTTGACCTCGACGGTGTCGCCCACGGCGACCTGCCACTCGACGATCTCGGCCTCGGTGAGCCCCTCACCGACGTCGGGGAGCGGGAACCTCTGGATGTTCAAGCTCACTCTCGGTTCACTCCTGGATCAGTGCGCGAAGGCACGGTCGACGGCGTCGAGCACCCGGTCCACGCTGGGCAGGTACTCGTGCTCGTGCTTGGCCACGGGGTACGGGGTATGGAAGCCGCCCACGCGGAGCACGGGCGCCTCCAGCGCGTAGAAGCACTCCTCCGTGACCCGGGCCGCGATCTCGGCGCCGGCGCCGAAGAACACGGGGGCCTCGTGGATCACGACGCAGCGCCCCGTCTTGCGCACGCTCGCCACCACGGCCGCGGTGTCGATCGGCGAGATGGCGCGCAGGTCGATCACCTCGGCGGACCGGCCCTCCTCCGCGAGCGCGTCGGCGGTCTTGAGCGCGGTCGCGACGGACGGCCCGTAGGCGACGAGCGTGACGTCGGTGCCCTGGCGGACGACCTGCGCGGCGTTGAGCGTGTCGGTGCCGAGCGGGGTGTCGAGGTCGACCGCGCCCTTGCCCCAGTAGCGGCTCTTCGGCTCGAAGTACAGCACGGGGTCCGGGGAGGCGATGGCCTCCTGGATCATCGTGTACGCGTCCTGCGGGGTGCTCGGCGAGACCACGCGCAGTCCGGCGGTGTGCGCGAACAGCGCCTCCGGGCTCTCGCCGTGGTGCTCGACGCCGCCGATGCCGCCGCCGTACGGGATGCGGATGACGACTGGCATCTGCACCGCGCCGCGCGTCCGGTTGTGGATCTTGGAGAGCTGCGTGGTGATCTGGTTGAACGCCGGGAAGACGAACCCGTCGAACTGGATCTCGCAGACGGGCCGGTAGCCGCGCATGGCCAGGCCGATGGCGGTGCCGATGATGCCGGACTCCGCCAGCGGGGTGTCCACGACCCGCTGCTCGCCGAACTCCGCCTGCAGGCCGTCGGTCACGCGGAAGACGCCGCCCAGCGGGCCGATGTCCTCGCCCATGAGCATGACCTTGTCGTCGCGCCGCATCGCGGCGCGCAGGCCTTCGTTGATCGCCTTGCTGAACGTGAGGGTCGTGGTGCCCGACGCCGGCTCCTGGGCGCCGGATGTGGTGTGCGTTCGTTCCGCCATGGTTGTCATCGTGCGCCTCCCTGCGCTGAGTCCGCGATCGCATACTGCGGGGCCGGCGGGTCACCGGCGTCGTAGGCCTCGTACCAGGCCCGCTCGGCGGCGATGGTGCCGTGGGGGGTGGCGTACACGTCGTCGAACATGCTCGCGACGACGGGCCCGCCGTCGAGGGCGCGGACGCCGGTGCGCAGCTTCGCGCCCAGCTCGTCCCCCGTGGCCTTGATCTCGGCCTCGAAGTCGTCGTCGAGCCCGCCCTCGGCGCGCAGCAGGGCGCCGAGGCGGTCGATCGGGTCGCGACGCCGCCACTGCTCCTCCTGCTCCGAGGTGCGGTACCGGGTCGGGTCGTCGGACGTCGTGTGCGCGCCCATGCGGTAGGTGAACGCCTCGATGAAGCTCGGGCCCTCGCCCAGGCGGGCGCGCTCGAGCGCCTCCTGCGTCGCCGCGTACACGGCGAGCACGTCGTTGCCGTCGACGCGCAGGCTCGGCATGCCGAACGCCTCGCCGCGCTTGTAGAGCGGACCCTTGGTCTGCCGGGTCGTCGGCTCGGAGATCGCCCACTGGTTGTTCTGCAGGAAGAAGACGACCGGGGCGTTGTTCACGGCCGCGTAGACCATGGCCTCGTTGACGTCGCCCTGCGAGGTGGCGCCGTCGCCGAAGTACGTGATCACCGCGGTGCCGTCGTTCTTGTCGTGCGGGGTGTCGTCCCGCTGGACGCCCATCGCGTAGCCGGCGGCGTGCAGCGTGTGCGCGCCGATCACGATGGTGTAGACGGCCGTGTTGTGCTCGGTGGGGTTCCACCCACCGTGGTCCGAACCGCGGAAGAACCGCAGCCGGTCGACAGGGTCCAGCCCACGGACGTGCAGCACACCGTGCTCCCGGTAGGACGGGAAGACGTAGTCCTGCGGCCGCAGTGCGTAGGCGCTGCCGACCTGCGCGGCCTCCTGGCCACGAGCAGGTGCGAACAGGGCGAGCTCGCCCTGCCGCTGGAGCGAGGTCGCCTCGTCGTCGAAACGACGAGTCAGGACCATGTCGCGGTACATGCCACGGAGGTCTTCCGTGGTCAGGGTCGCGGCGCGGTCGCGATAGCCCTTGGTCCCGCGCGTCGTGACGCGGTTCCCTTGGGGATCGAGTAGCTGCAACGTCGGGATCGCCTCGTTGGAGCCGTTGGTGGTAGTCACACTTTCCTCCTTCACCTGCGGACGCGAGCGCCCGCACATGCGGAGACGCCCGGCCCGTTCCGGGGACCTTTCCATCCTGGCACGGGTCCAGCCGGAAATTTGGCCGATCCGCAACCTACGCTCTCGTAGCCTACGCAAGCGTAGGCTACGGCTCCGTAGGTAGGTCTGCCGCGATCTCCCCCAATCTCTTCCGGGACCGTTTGTCGGAACCCACCAAGGCTGCGACCGGGTCTCGGCGACCAGGGCCGCTGCGCGCTCCGCGCGGCGTCCGCGTCTCGGCAGGCCCCGCGCCGATACTGGTCCGATGCCGCTGCCCGAGCCGTACGACGCCTGGTTTCCCGACGCCCCGATCGACGGCACCTACGGCTACGACCTGGACGCGCTGCTCGCCGTCGAGCCGGTTCCCGCGCCCGCCGGCTTCGCCGAGCTGTGGCACGGCTGGTTCACGGCCTCGCGCGCGGTACGCCCCGAGCCGCGGTTGACGTCGCTCGGCCGGCAGGGCGCGCACGACCTCTACGAGCTGGAGCACACGGGCGCGGGCGGGCTGCGGCTGCGTGGCTGGCTCGCTCTCCCGTCCGACGGCGCGGCCCGGGTCGGCGTGGTGCACGGCCACGGGTACGGCGGCCGGGACGCGCCGGACCTCGCCCGCGTGCCCGAAGACGCCGCCGTCGTCTTCCCCGTGGCACGCGGTCTCGGGGCCCTCAACGTCGGTGTGGGCGCCCCGGACGACGCGGCCGAGCACGTGGTGCACGGCATCGGCTCGGTGGAGACCTACGCGCTGGGCCGCTGCGCCGTCGACCTGTGGCACGCGGCCGACGCCCTCGTCGAGATCGCCGGGGACCTGCCGCTCTACTACGTGGGAGCGAGCTTCGGCGGGATCGGGGCCCTGGCCGTGCCCTGGGACCGCCGGTTCGTGGGCGCGACCTTCGTGGTGCCGAGCTTCGGGCAGTACGACGTGCGGCTCGGCCTGGAGTGCACCGGCAGCGGCGAGGCCGTGCGCCGGTACGTCGCAGAACACCCCGAGGCGCGGGACGTGCTGCGCTACTTCGACACGTCGACGGCGGCCGGGTACCTCCGCGTCCCCGTGCGCTGCGAGTGCGCCCTGTGGGACGCGGCGGTGCCGCCGCCCGGGCAGTTCGCGGTGGCGAACGCCGTGGCGGCGTCCGCCACGTCCCGGGCCGGCGGATCGGCGTGCCCCACGCTGGAGCTGGAGGCCCTGCCGGCGGGGCACGCCGACTACCCCGGCGACCAGGACGTCGACGCCCGGGCGGCCACGGCGACCCGCGCCCACATCGCCCGCTGCCTGGCGGGCTGACCCGGGCGCCGAACCGGGGCCTCGGCCGGGCCCCGCACCGGGTCAGCCCGCGGCGCTGTGCCGCGCGACCCGGTGCGCCAGGAGCGCGAACACGACGGCGCACCCGGCCTGGACGGCCAGGGCGGCGACCAGGCCGACGGTCAGGCCCGACCCCGTCCCGGTCGCGGCCGCAACCGCCGTCCCGCCGGCGACTCCGCCCGCCAGGCCGGCCACCGCGTGGAAGAGCCCGCCCAGCAGCGCCACGCCCAGCCCGATCCCGAGCTGTTGCAGCGTGGTCAGCAGCCCGCCCGCGACACCGGCCGCCCAGACGGGGGTCCGCGAGAGCACCGTCTGCAGCGCGGGCCCGTACATGAACGCCTGCGCGGCGCCCAGACCGACGAGCAGCGGCTGCAGCACCAGCGGGGCGCTCCGGCCGTCGTCGAGCCCGATCACCAGTGCGATGGCGACCAGGGCCACCGCCTGACCTGAGGCGGCGTAGACCATGACCCGCGGGCCCACCCGGCGCAGGACGCCCGGCAGCAGCAGCGCGGCGACGAAGAATCCGCCGCCGAAGCCGAGTGTCAGCATCGCGACGTCCCAGCCGTCGGCGCCCCAGGCGGTCTGCGAGTACTCCGAGACCTCGTAGAGGAACGCGCCGTAGGAGACGAAGAACAGCAGTGTCATGGTCAGGCCGATCCGCACCACCGGGACCCGCAGCACGCTCGGCGGCGCCACGGGCAGCCCGCCGCGTCGTTCCGTGGCGCGCTGGGCGAGGCCGAAGGCCGTCAGGGTGACCGCTGCGACGGCCAGCAGGCCGATCGACCAGGCCGGCCACCCCGCCGTCGGACCAAGGGTCAGCGGTACGACCAGCGCCACCAGCCCACTCCCGAGCAGCGCCGCGCCCCGCAGGTCGAGCCCGAGCGGCGCCGGCGAGCGGGACTCCGGGACGGCGCGCAGGCCGGGCAGCGCCAGCAGGGCGATGAGACCGGTGATCACCTGGACAGCTCGCCAGGCCAGGTGCTCCGGCAGCGCGACGGTGGTCGCACCCGCCACGACCTGGCCGGCGATCGAGGCGATCGCGCCGGCCGCCGTGAACAGGATGATCCCGCGGGTGCGGAGCCGGTCGGGCGCCGTGGCCTGGATGCTCGTCAGCACCTGAGGCGTGAACAGCCCGGCGGCCAGGCCCAGGGCCGCACGCAGGGCCACGAGGGAAACCACGTCCTGGGCGAGCCCGGTCAGGACGGCCAGCGCCCCGAAGGCGATCAGCCCGATCCTGAGCAGCCGCCGCCGGCCGTAACGGTCACCCAGCCGTCCGGAGACCACCAGCCCGGCGGCGAAGGTGGTGGTGTAGGCCGACAGCACGAGCGCACCACCGGACGGGCCGGCGCCCAGGTCCGCCGCGATCGCGGGAACCAGCAGGTTCACCGCGCCGAACGTGAAGTTCACGGGCAGGAAGGCGAGCAGCAGCACGGCGAGGCCGCCCGCGGTCAGCGCCGGCGCCGTGACGGGGAGCGGTCGCGTCGAAGCTCCCGGGCGATCCAGGTGCGCACCGTGCTTGACCGCGCTGAGGGATGTCGTCATGCCCCCGACCGTGCGCCGTTCGACATCCTGGTACCAGGAGCCTGTTCATACGGGTACTGACACCACCTGGTTGCCCGCGCCGTGCGGGGTGACACTGGTCCGGTGACGAGTACCGCACCGGACCACAAGGCGCTCGGGGCCTTCCTGCGGGAGCGCCGCGGCCGCGTGACCCCGGCCGACGTCGGGCTGCCGCAGGCCGGCCGGCGCCGGACCCCTGGACTGCGCCGCGAGGAGGTGGCGCAGCTCGCCGGGGTAGGCGTCACCTGGTACACGTGGCTCGAGCAGGGGCGGGCGCCCAACCCGTCGGACCAGGTGCTCGACGCCGTCGCGCGGACGCTGCGCCTGCGTCCCGAGGAGCGGCGGCACCTCATGATCCTGGCCGGCCGGGCAGCCGACACCGGGGCCGACGCGCCGAGCCCGCTCATGGTCGTGCGCCCCGAGCACATCGCGCTCCTGGAGCGGCTGCTGCCCTTTCCCGCCGCGATCCAGACCGCGACGTACGACCTGGTCGCGGCCAACCGCAGCTACCGGTTCCTGTTCGGCGACCTCGACTCGGTCGATCCCGCCGACCGGAACTGCGCCTGGCTCCTGTTCATGAACGACGAGTGGCGCGACAGCCTCGTGGAGCCCGAGGTGGTGCTCCGCGACCTCGCCGGCCGGCTGCGCGCCCGGGAGGCCGAGTTCCGGCAGCACCCCAGGTGGAGCGGCCTGCTGGGCGGCCTGCGCGAGCACTCGCCCGAGTTCGTGCGGTACTGGGACGAGCACGAGGTGCGGGGCGACCGGGCCGGACAGCTGCGCCGCTACCTGTCCTCCCGGGTGGGCAGGCTCGACACGGTCTTCCAGAGCCTGTGGCTCGACCGCGACCGTGGCGAGCGCATGGTCGTGCTCACTCCCGCCGACGCCGACTCGGCCCGCCGGCTGGAGCGGCTCGACTCCCTGGTGGGTGCCGCGCCCGCCTGGACCGCCCGGGACGGCGTGCTGGCGGACGCGCTGATCGGCTGAGCCGGCCGCGGTCCGTCAGCGACGTCCGTCAGCGCCAGGCCGCGGCGACCCGCAGGAACGCGTCGTTCGCCTCGGGGTCGCCGATGCTGACCCGGATGCCGTCGCCCGCGAACGGACGCACCAGCACTCCGGCGGCCTTCGCCTCGGCGGCCAGCTCCGACGTCCGCTCGCCCAGGTCGAACCACACGAAGTTCGCGTGCGTCTCCGGCAGGTCCCAGCCCTGGTCACGAAGGGCCTCGACCACGCGGGTGCGCTCGCCGACCAGCGTCTCGACACGTTCCATGAGCTGGCTCTGCGCGGCCGGGTCCAGTGACGCCAGTGCGGCGGCCTGCGCAACATGCGAGACGCCGAACGGTGTGGACACGGCACGGATGCCGGCGGCGAGGCGCGGCTCGGCGATGGCGTAGCCGACGCGGAGCCCGGCCAGCCCGTGCGCCTTGGACAGGGTGCGCAGCACGACCACGTTCGGGTGACGCGTGAACACGTCGATCCCGTCGGGCGACTGCGGGTCGCGCACGAACTCGAGGTACGCCTCGTCGAGCACGACCAGCACGTCCTTCGGCACCGCCGCGAGGAACGTCTCCAGCTCGTCCGCGTGCACGACGGGACCGGTCGGGTTGTTGGGCGTGCAGACCAGCACCACTCGCGTGCGCGGCGTGACCGCGGCGGCCATCGCGGGCAGGTCGAGCCGGGCCGTGCCTGCCTCGAGCGGCACCGTCACGATCGTGCCGCCGGAGACCGCGGCCGCGATCGGGTACGCCTCGAACGAGCGCCACGGGAAGACGATCTCGTCCCCGTGCTCGACGACGGCGTTGAGGATGTGCGCGAGCACGGCGACCGAGCCGTTGCCGACCACGACGTTCTCGGCCGACACGCCGCTGTGTGTCGCGAGCGCCTCGACGAGCTCGCTGGCATACATGTCGGGATACCGGTTCACCTCGGCCGCAGCCCGGGTGATGGCGTCCAGGACGAACGGCAGCGGCGCGTACGGGTTCTCGTTCGACGACAGCTTCCAGGCCGGGTCGCTCGCCCCGGCGCGGGCGCCGGGAACGTAGGCAGGGAGTGCCGACACGGCCGCGCGGAGCGGTACGAATGCGTCTTCCACGAGGGCCAGCATGCCACGATGACCGGATGAAGCTCGTGGTTCGCATCCTCATCACCGCACTCGCGATCGGGCTGTCGGCCCTGATCCTCGGCTCCCACATGGACGTCGTGAGCAACGGCACCACGCTCGGCACGACCCTCGCCGTGCTGGTGGTGGCCGTCGTCTACGGCCTGGTCAACATGGTCGTGAAGCCGATCGTCCAGCTCATCTCGCTCCCGCTCTACATCCTGACGCTCGGCCTGGTGGGGCTGCTGATCAATGCGCTGATGCTGTGGATCACCACCCTCATCACGAACCAGACCTGGTTCTCCGACACCCCCAACTGGGGCCTGGAGGTGAACGGTGGCTTCTGGTGGTACCTGCTCGCAGCGCTCGTGATCTCGCTGGTGCAGACCATCCTGCTCGCGCTGCTGCCCCAGCGGGTCTCGGACTGAGCCTCCTTCGGACCCGACCCGGGCGCCCCGGGTCACGAGCCGGTTCGTTCGGCGCGGTAGAACACGGTGCTCGCGGCGGTCCCGGCCAGTCGTGAACGGATCCGGCCGGTCACCTCGGTCACCCTCGGGTCGCCCGACGCCAGGGCGAGGTCCAGGGTCCGGACGTGCGTGCCGACCGCATGCGCCTGCGGCAGGCTGCCCGACGCCGCCCGGTCGCCGGCGGCGGCCGAGTCCCGCAGCGACCGCACCACCGTGACGCGGTCCCGCGTGCGGAGGTTCTCCGCGGCGGACCGGCCGTCGGTCTGTGAGACCAGCTCCTCCGGGGTCTCCAGGTGCAGCACCGGGACGCCGGGCGGCGTGGCCAGCAGGCCGGTCGGAGCACCGGCGGTGACCAGCCCGCCCACCCGGTAGCGCTCGGCGAGACCCGCCCGCGACACCAGTGCGGTGGCCGCGATGCCGCCGAGGCTGTGGCCCACGAGGGTGACGGGCTCGTCGGGTCCGACGCCGGAGTCCTGCAGTGCCTCCTCGATCGCAGCGGTGGCTCCGTCGAGCTCGCCCGCGACGAGCTCCAGGTCGGTCCGCCCGTCCCAGGGATGGTCCGCGGGCAGCGCGGACTGGGTACCGGGCACCAGCACCGTCCAGGACACCGCGCCGTCCGTCGCTGTCACGCGCTGGACCGCGATCGTGGCCGAGGGTGCGCCGCCCGGGCCCGGGTAGAGGTCGTCGATCCTGGCCAGGGCCTCCTGCACCGACCACGCCCCGCTCGTCGACCACGCCGGGACGGCGCCGTGCGCGAAGTCCTCGGGTCCGAGCCGGGTGAGCCGCAGCCCGGCGTCGTCGTTGCCGAGCACCGGCACCTCGCGTGCCACGTGCGCGAGCACGCCCGCCCCACCGGCGACGCCCGGACGGTCTGCGGCGAGCCCTGGTCTGGTCAGCGCGACGCCGCTGCCCAGGCCCGCGAACGCCTCGTCCGACCAGGACGCCAGACCACGGGTCATGCCCGCCCCGGCCCACCCCGTGATCGCGGTGGTGAGGCCCCGGGTGGCCGTCCCGCCGGCCAGGCGCACCGCTACCTCCGCCCCGCCCGCGGCGCCGACCCCCACGAGGGCCGCCCAGCCCAGGCTGCCGAAGGCCGCCCCGGTGCCGAACGCGCCCGCCGTGACCAGCGCACCGACCAGGCGGTGCGCGGTCGACTCCGCCTCCTCGTACAGGCCCGCGGCACGCAGCAGCCGCCAGCCCAACAGGTCGCACCGGTCGGCCCGCTCCCCGAGGCAGCGGGCGGCGTCCCGTGCCGCCTCGTCCAGCGCCAGCGCTGCGGGCGCGAGGGTGCCGGGCACCCCGCCGGCCGCGGCAGGCCAGGCTCCGGCGGTCCCGCCGGCGGCGCCGGCCCATGCCGCGTCGGGCCGTACGGTTTCGCCCAGGACCGATCCCGGCGCGAGGTCGCTGCTCACCCCCAGGCAGCACCGGGCGGCCGCGCGCAGGTCGTCCGCGGCGCGGGCCAGCAGTGCCGCGGCCCGCCGCACGGACTCCGTCCCGACGACCGACGTGCCCCCGCCGCCGTACACCGTGACCGTGTCCCCCGGCAGGAGCCGGTTCCCGCCCCGGGGCGGCCGCGGGTCGCCGCTCACCGGGCCCACCCGCCGTACGCCAGCCGCACCGCCCCGTCCAGCAGCGCGCGGTCCCGGGCCAGGGCGCGCGCCGCGTCGGCGACCGCCGCCCGGTACAGCTCGGCCGCGCGCGCCCGCCACTCGACCTCACCGGCCGCGCGGATCCCGGCAGCCGCCCCGTCCACGAGGTCCACGGCCCGCGCGAGCGCCAGCAGCACGTCCTCCCCCGCCGGCGCGGCGCACGACGGGTCACTGCCGATCATGGACGGGCTCTGTTCATCGGCGCTCGCACTCCCCTGGGTCGGCCGGTCACGTCTCCCGACGACGTTAGACCGAGCCCGTGGGACGAGGTCGGTGGAGAGGAGTGCCTGTGCACGGACGGCCCGAACGGCCCCCTGTGGTCGGGCTCGCGCCCGCCGAACACCGTCGGGAGGGCCGGTCGCGCGGCCTCGCACCGGAGATGCGCGCCCGCAGCGCGCCGGTGCCGTGGACGACGAGGCCGCGGGAAGAGCGGCCCGTGGGAGAATGGAGCACGTGCCTGAGACCACCGCCCCTGCTGCCAGCCCTGCCGACTCCGCCGGCCCCGTCGCCCGCGTCACGCTCGCGGAGGTGAGCCCCGCCATCGCGCTGGGCCCCCTGGACGGCCGGTACCGCAAGGCCGTCGCACCGCTCGTGGACCACCTGAGCGAGGCCGCGCTGAACCGCGAGCGCATCCACGTCGAGGTGGAGTGGCTCATCACGCTGTGCAACGGTGCGCCCGGCGTCGACGCCCCGGTGGTGCCCGGTGCGCCCACGCTGACGCAGGCAGAGATCGAGTACCTGCGCGCGATCCCCGCGACGTTCGGCGCGGACGAGATCGCCGAGCTGGCCGAGATCGAGCGCGAGACCGTGCACGACGTCAAGGCGGTCGAGTACTTCATCAAGCGCCGCATCGCGGCCGCCCCCGAGGCGCTCGGCGAGACGAGCCTGCCCGCGGCCAGCGAGCTGGTGCACTTCGCCTGCACCAGCGAGGACATCAACAACCTGTCGTACGCGCTGATGGTGCGGGGCGCGGTGCGGGAGGTCTGGCTGCCGGCCGCGACCGCCGTCGTCAACCAGCTCGCGGACATGGCGCGCGAGCACGCCGCCGCCCCCCTCCTCAGCCGCACGCACGGCCAGCCCGCCACGCCGTCGACCCTGGGCAAGGAGCTCGCCGTGCTGGCGCACCGCCTGCGGCGTCAGCTCCGGCGCGTCGAGGGCGCCGAGTTCCTGGGCAAGCTGAACGGCGCCACCGGCACCTACGGCGCGCACACGGTCGCCGTCCCGTCGGCCGACTGGCCCGCGGTGTCGAAGGCGTTCGTCGAGGGTCTCGGGCTGGACTGGAACCCGCTGACCACGCAGATCGAGTCGCACGACTGGCAGGCCGAGGTCTACGCCGACGTCGCCCGCTTCAACCGGATCCTGCACAACCTCGCGACCGACGTGTGGACCTACATCTCGCTCGGGTTCTTCACGCAGATCCCGGTGGAGGGCGCCACGGGCTCGTCCACGATGCCGCACAAGGTGAACCCCATCCGGTTCGAGAACGCCGAGGCCAACCTCGAGATCTCGTGCGCGCTCCTGGACACGCTCTCGGCGACGCTCGTGACGAGCCGCCTGCAGCGCGACCTCACCGACTCCACGACGCAGCGCAACATCGGCCCGGCCTTCGGGCACGGCCTGCTCGCGATCGACAACGTGTCGCGCGGCCTGGACCGGCTCGCCGTGAACGAGACCCTGCTGCGCGAGGACCTCGACGCCAACTGGGAGGTGCTGGGCGAGCCCGTCCAGTCCGCGATGCGCGCGGCCTCGGTCGCGGGCGTGCCCGGCATGGAGAACCCGTACGAGCGCCTCAAGGACCTCACGCGGGGCCAGCGCGTGGACGGCGCACGGATGCGCGAGTTCGTCGCAGGCCTGGGCCTGCCCGGCGACGTCACGGCTCGCCTCACGGAGCTGACGCCTGCCACGTACACGGGCCTGGCGGAGCAGTTGGTCAAGGACTACCTGGACTGAGAAGGAGGTGCAGCGCCGGGTGGGGGCCGAGGAACGAGGCACCCGCCCCGGAGCGGAACCGCAGTCTCAGTCCGCAAGGGCAGAGCCTGTCTGGTCCAGGAAGATCCCGTTACCCGGCCCGATCGGCAGGTCGAGGAAGAAGAACACCGACAGGATCGCCGCCCACACCAGCCAGAAGGCCACGGTGAAGGGCAGCAGCCGCGCGATCACGGTGCCGAGGCCTGCCTTCGGCTCCCAGCGCCGCAGGAATGTGAGCAGCACGATCATGTACGGGTTCAGCGGCGTGATGATCTGCGTCGCGGAGTCGCCCACGCGGAAGGCCGCCTGCACGAACCCCGGCTCGTACCCGATGAGCGCGAACATCGGCACGAAGACGGCCGCCATGATGGTCCACAGCGACGAGCCCGAGATGATGAACAGGTTCAGCAGGGACGCGAGCAGCAGGAAGCCGACGATCGCGCCGTAGCCGGTCAGCCCGCTCGACTCCAGGCCCCCGGCCCCCGCGACGGCGATCCACTGGCCCACGCCGGACCAGTTGAACAGCGCGATGAACTGGCCCAGCACGAACGCCAGCACGAGGAACCCGGCCATGTCCTTGACGGACTGCTCCAGCAGGCGGGGGACGTCCTTCATCGAGGTGACGGTCCTGGTCACCACCCCGTAGACGATGCCGGGCACCATGAACAGCACGAAGATCACGAAGGTGATCGAGCCGAGCAGCGGCGACTCGGGCAGGAACCCGCCGTCCTCGTTGCGCCACGGCGAGCCGGGCAGCACGAACGCGACCGTGAGCACGGCGGCCACGAGCAGCAGCGAGCCGATCGCGAACGCCAGCCCGCGGCGCTCGGTCGTCGTGAGGTCGGCGATGACGACCGGCTCGTCGTGGGCGCCCGCGCCGGGCCGGCCGTCGTCGGGCACCACCGTGCCGGCGAACCGGGCCTCGCCGACCGGGACCCCCTGCCGCACCAGGCGCGGCTCCAGCACCTTGTCGATGAGCAGGCCGGCGAGCACGGACAGCAGCACCGCCGAGACCACGTTGAAGTACCAGTTCGACAGCGGGTTCACGGGGTCGCCGGGGTTCGGCAGGATCTCGGTCACCGCCGTCGTGATGCCGGAGAACAGCGCGTCCAGGCTGGTGACGGCGATGTTCGTGGAGTATCCGGCGCCCGCGGCCGCGAACCCGCCGAGCAGGCCCGCCACGGGATGGCGCCCGGCCGCCTGGAACACCATCGCGGCGAGCGGCGGGATGACGATGAAGGCGCTGTCGGACATGACGCTGCCCATGACGCCCACGAGACCCACGGCGTACGGGAGTGCCCAGCGAGGCGCCGAGCCGAAGACGGCGCGGACGCCGGCGGCGAGCAGGCCCGTCTTCTCTGCCACTCCGACCGCGAGCCAGATGGTCAGCACCGTGACGAGCGGCGGGAAGCCGATGTAGTTGGTGCCGATGTTCGTGGTGAACCAGGTCAGGCCCTCGGGAGTGAACAGCCCCTGGATCTCCGTGACCTCGTCGGCGCCCGGGACCTGCACGGTCACGTCGGCGAGCGCCATGAACGTGGAGACGAGCGCGATCACCAGGAACAGGATGAGGAAGAGCGTGAACGGTTCGGGCAGCCGGTTGCCGAGCCGTTCGACTACACCCAGGAACCTGTCCGCACGGGACGGTCGGACGGGCGATGCTGCGGTGCTCAATGCGGTCTCCCTTGATCTCCGGTGGTCAGGCAGCCTAGGTCCGTAATGTAAAGGGTGATTTTTCGGTCGTGTAACGCTTTCCATACGATGGACCGCATGAACCGCCCCACCCCGCCCAGCACCGCGTACCTCGACCACCTGGTCGCCGAGACCGCCGGGCGGCGGGCCGCCCTGGCCGGCGCGGCCCCGGCGGGGTCCAGTTCGGGCGGGACGGCTGGTGAGAGCGCGGCCCGGGCCGACGTCGGCGCGCCCGCCGACCTGGTCACCGCCGTCGAGCGGGCGGCGGACCGGCTCGAACCCGAGCTCGCGGAGATCGTCCGGCGGCTGCACGAGCACCCCGAGCCGGCCTTCGAGGAGCACCGCAGCGCCGCGACGCTGGTGGAGGTGCTCGCCCGGCACGGCGTCGAGGCGGAGCTGGGCTCCCACGGGGTGCCGACGGCGTTCCGGGCCGAGTTCGGCGACCCGGCCGGGCCGACCATCGCCATCTGCGCCGAGTACGACGCGCTGCCCGGCATCGGGCACGCCTGCGGCCACAACGTCATCGCGGCGTCCGGCGTGGGTGCGTTCCTCGCGCTGCACGAGGTCCTGACGTCGGGTGGTCCGGGCGGCGGCTCGGCCGGCTCCACGGCCGGTGCGGTCCCGGCGGGCCGCGTCGTCCTGCTCGGGACACCGGCGGAGGAGGGGCACTCCGGCAAGGAGGTCCTGGCCCGCAACGGGGCGCTGGAGGGCATCGACGCCGCGATCATGGTGCACCCGTACGGGCTCGACGTCGCCGACCAGGTCTGGCTCGGCCGCCGCCTGCTGACCTGGACCTTCACGGGTCGGCCTGCGCACGCCTCGGCCCAGCCGTACATGGGCCGCAACGCGCTGGACGCCGCGACCCTCGCCTACCAGGGCATCGGCCTGCTGCGGCAGCAGATGCCGCCCGTGGACCGCGTGCACGCGACGATCGCCGAGGGCGGCACGCGGCCCAGCATCATCACCGAGCGCGCGGTGGTGCACCTGTACGCGCGGTCCAAGTACCCCGACACCCTGCGCGACCTCTCGCGCCGCCTCGACGACATCGCCCGTGGTGCTGCCCTGATGACCGGTACCGAGGTAGAGATCACCTGGGACGACGGCGCGCACCCGAGCCTGCCCGTGCGGACCAACGAGGCGCTGACCGGTCGCTGGGTCGCGGCCCAGCGGCGTCGCGGGCGCGACCCGCTGCCCGCCGGAGTACTGTCCGAGACCCTCGCCGCGTCCACCGACTTCGGCAACGTCTCGTTCCGCATCCCGGGTATGCACCCGCTCGTCCAGGTCTCCGACCCCGGCATCGCGCTGCACACCGCCGAGTTCGCGGCCGCCGCCGCGACCCCGGCGGCGGTCTCGGCCGCCGTCGACAGCGCCGCCGGGCTGGCCGCGACGGCCCTCGACTACCTGGCCGACGCCGGGCTGCGGGCCGCCATCCACGAGGAGTTCGCCGCGCAGGGCGGTCCCGTGGACGTGGTGCGCTACTTCGACTGACGGTCGTCGCCGTAACGGCCCGCACATCCGGGCGAAATCTCCGCTTCCTAGCGTCAGGGGCGCGCGGTGCCCGACCGCGCGCCCGACCGAAGGAGCGTGGACCCGTGACACCTCGCGGACAGCATGACGGACGTACGGCTGCACAGACGCTGGTCTCGGCACTCGGCAGGCGCCGGTTCCTGCAGGCCGCACTCGGCGTGGGGGCGGGATCGGCGCTGGCCGCGGGCTCGGCTGCGCCGGCGTCGGCCACGACGGCCGCGGCGGGTGCCTCCGCCGCGCGGGGCGCGGACGGGCGGGACTCCGGGAAGTTCTCCGGGATCCTGCAGCCCGGCCGGGGCCGCATCCGTGGCGACGTCTACCTGAGCTCGGACACCGACGACGTCCTGTGGGGCTACGTCCCGTCGGTGCACGCCGACGCCGTGGCGCGCGTGCGCTCGGGACGGACCATCACCATCGACTCCGTGTCCCACGAAGGCATCCTCGAGGACCAGGGACGGGACCCGGTCGCCTGGTTCGCCGAGCACGGCGTCCACCGCCGCGAGGTGCTCGACGACGCCGCCGCGATCGCCGCCGGGTACTCCCGGACGACGCGGAACTTCGACGTCGACGGGCCGCACGTCGTGACCGGACCGGTGTTCGTGGAGGGGGCCGAGCCGGGCGACGTGCTGAAGATCGAGACGCTGGAGGCGACGCCCCGCGTGCCGTACGGCGTGGTCTCGTCACGCCACGGCAAGGGCGCGCTGGCCGCGACCGCCGCGGGCGCCCCCGCCGGGATCACGCTCGACGAGGTGATGCCGCCCATCGGGACCGACGGTCGCGGCTCCGGCGTCCCGACCGAGTACGGCAACGTGTCCGTGTTCGCCGAGGTGCACGGCGACCACGCGACCATGGGCTCCGGCCGGGGACGGGTGCGGTTCCCGCTCCGGACCTTCTTCGGGATGATGGGCGTCGCCTACGCCGAGACGACCAGCCTCACCGCGCCCGAGGCCAACTCGATCCCGCCGACGCTGGGCGGCGGCAACATCGACATCAGCCACCTCGGCGCCGGTTCCACCTTCTACCTGCCGGTCAGCGCCGAGGGCGCGCTCTTCTACGTCGGCGACCCGCACATGGCGATGGGCGACGGCGAGGTGGCGCTCACCGCCATGGAGGGCTCGCTGCGCGGGACGTTCCGGCTCACGGTCTGCAAGCCCGGTTCCGGGGACGCACCGTCGGTCGCGTACTCGTACCCCTTCGCCGAGACCGCGGACGCGTGGATCCCGATCGGTCTGTCCGACCCGGACGGCGCGGTGGGTGGCCAGCTCAGCGACCTCGACGTCGCGATGCGGCGGGCCGTCGTCAACGCGCTGGACTTCCTGGAGCACGACCACGGCCTGGACCGGGCGGTCGCCTACGCCTACCTCTCGGCGGCGGCCGACTTCGCCGTCTCGCAGGTCGTCGACCGGACGGTGGGCGTGCACGGGCTGATCCGGAAGTCCGACCTGGGCTGAGGCGACAAAACAGTGGGCGCCGGGGCAAGGGGCAACCATAGGGTCGAGCCATGACGATGCCGGAGACAGCCCCTGTCGACACCTGGCTCGCGGTCACGCGGGAGGACGGCGAGACCGTCGGTTACCTCGAACCGGTGACCGAGGACTACGCCGACGTGATCCCGCGCAACCGCCTCGGCCACGCCGTGGGCGACGTGTGCGACTACCACGCGGCCGAGGAGCTGGTGCTCGATCGCGGCCTCCGCGAGCTCGCGGAGCACTGGCTGCTCGACGGCGCGGGTGCCGAGCTCGCGATCAGCGAGCTCTCCCCCGCCGGCATCGTGCTGCGCGACGCCTACCTGGCGAAGGCGCTGGTCCCGCTGGAGGCAGTGCACGTGCCCTGGCCGGACACGACAGGCCGCCTGCGCCGCGTCAACGACTGAGTGCGGGATGTTCGCCCTTTCCAACCTTCTGGAAGGGCGAGCATCCCGCACTCGGCGGACGTGGGTCAGGCCGTGCGGAGCAGCTCCGCGACCCGGACGGTGCGTTCGCGCGCCACCATGAGTGTCGTGACGACCAGACCCGCGGCGGCCCAGAGGACCATCGCTGCGATCGCCATGCCGATGCCGCCCGTACCGGGCTCGATGAGCCGCACGAGGCCCACCTGGGCCGGACCCACCGGGAGGAACCCGGCCAGGCCGTCCAGCAGGCTCGGCACGGTCGACACGACACCCGTCGCGATGACGAGCACCGCGATCAGGAGGCTCACGCCCCGGCCGACGTGCCCGAGCGCTGCGGCGAGCGCCTGGTTGACCGCGACGAACGCGACCGACACGAGCGCGCCGAAGCCCATGGCGGCGAGCCAGCCGTCGACGTCAAGGCCCTCGATGCCGGCCAGGATCGCACCCGTCGCGAGGCCCGTGAACAGGCTGATCGCGGCCGGGATCGCGAACGTCCCGAGCATGAGCCGGAACGCGCCGCGCGTGGAGCCGCGAGCGTGCAGCGGCACCGGCGGGAACACGATCATCAGCGCGAGCGCGCCGAGCCAGAGCGCCAGCACCGCGAACATCGGGCCGGTCGCGCCGGTGTTGAGGTCGGTGACCTCGCCGTCGGTCGCGACCGGGTCGGCCACGACGGAGGCCAGGGACTTGCGCTCCTGCTCCGTGTACGACGGGATCTCCTCGGTCGCCTGACCCAGGCCGTCCGAGAGGTCGGACGCGCCGCCGGCCAGCTCGCCGACACCGTCGGCCAGGCCGTCCACACCGGTGGCGAGCTGGTCGGTGCCGGTGCCCAGCTCGGTGACGCCGCCGGCCAAACCATCGACGCCCGTGGCGAGCTGGCTCGACCCGGCCGCCAGCTGACCGGCACCGGTGGCGAGCTGCGACGCGCCGGACGAGATGCCGCCGGCGCCGGTGGAGAGCTCACGCGCACCGGCGGACAGTGCACTCACACCGCCGGCCGCCTGGTCGGCTCCCGCTGCCAGCTCGTCCAGGCCACCGGAGAGCTGATGCGCGCCACCGGCCAGTCCCGAGACACCGCCCGAGACCTTCTCGGTGCCGGCAGCGAGCTCCGCTCCGCCGCCCGCCAGCCCGGCGATGCCGGCGGACAGCTCATAGAGGCCTGTCGGGTTTGCACCGTCACCACCGGGGGTACCGGCGAGACCGGCCATGCCGACGGCAAGCTCGTCAAGGCTCGCCTGGTCTTCGCAGAGCGCCAGGAATCCGGGATTGACCGTTCCCAGATCGCACGACTGCTTGATGCCGTCGACCAGCTTCTGGACGCCGCCAGCCAGCTTGGTTGCGTTCGTGGGGAGCTGCTGCGTCTTCTGGGCCGTCTCCGCGAGGCCGCCGGCAAGATCCTTGGCTCCCTTGTTGGCACCCGCCGCACCGGTGGCGAGCAGGTCCGCGTTGTCGGCCAGTTCGCCCGCGCCCACGGCGGACTGGCCCGCACCCGCGGCCAGCTGGTCCACGCCCGCTGCCGCCTGGTCCGCGCCTGCCGCCCACTGCTCGGCGCCCGAGGCCCACTGCCCCGCACCGCCGGCCAGGCTGGAGACGCCGTTGCCGACGCCGGCCACGCCGGCCGCGGTCTGGTGTGCTCCGTCGGCGAGCTGCTGCGCGCCCTTGCCCGCCTCGGTCGCGCCGTCGGCGAGCTCACCCGCGCCGTCGGCGAGCTGCTGCGCGCCCTTGCCCGCCTCGGTCGCGCCGTCGGCGAGCTGGCCGGCGCCGTCGGCTGCCTTGCCCAGCTCCTCCGAGAGCGTGGAGAAGCCGACGAGCACGTTGTCCACGTACGTCTCGGTGAGGGTGCTGCCGAGCACGCCGGTGGCGGTCTGCGCCACGACCTGCGCGAGGGCGTCGTCGAGCACCCGGCCGTCCGGGGCGGTGGCGACGTCGATGGTCGCCTGCTCCGCCTTCTCCGGGTCGTCACCGCTGAACGACGTCGCCGCCGCGGAGAAGCCCTCCGGGATGGTGATGACCGCCGCGTAGGTGCCGTCGACCAGGCCGTCGGCCGCCGTCGCCGCGTCGGAGATCTCCCAGTCGTAGCTGGCGTCCGACGCCGGGATGGCCGCGGCCTCGCCGGCCGCGGCGTCGGCGGTCTCGCCGCCGCTCACCAGGCCGGCGGCGAGCTGACGGCCGAGCGGCACGGTCTGGCCGTCGATCTCCACCGGCTCGTCGAGGTTCACGATCGCGGCCTTGACGGTGTCGAGCCGGTCCTGCGGGTTCCACAGGGCCGAGATGAGCAGGCCCAGGATCATCAGGGGAAGGAGCGCCACTGCCACGGCGCGCCACGGGTTGCGGATGGGCTCGGGCCGGAGCCACCTCGTTGCGGTACTCATGCCCGCACCTCCTGCTCGGTCACGTCGGTGTTCTGGTCAACATGGGCACCGGCCGTCGCTCGGTCGCCCGGGGTCACGTCCAGCGCCTGGGCGCCGGCCGGGGCCAGGTCGGTCGCCGCGAAGCCGGTCGAGCCGAGCAGCACCGCGACGCCCGCCCTCTGGGCGGCGGCGACGGCCTGTGCCAGCTCGGCACGCGCCGCCAGGTCGCCCACCGTCTCGGTGGCGTCCACGACGAGCACCTTCGGCCTGTCGCCCAGGGCCCGCCGGACCGCCGCGGCGGGAGACCCGCCCTCGGCGGCCGCGTCGACAACCGCGACGCGGTGCCGCACGGACGAGGCCCGCTCGGGCAGCACCAGACCCCCGGTCTTCGCCACCCCGCCCGACACCTTGATCCGCCCGGCCACGGCCAGCAGGAATGCGCTGACCGGCGCCGTCGCGTCGCCGTGGACCAGCAGCGTGCCGCCGTCGGGCACCCGCACGCTCACCGGGCCGACGATCGTGCCGGACGGACCGTGCACCTCCAGGTCCCCGGCTGCGACCGCGTCGGTCGCCCCCGGCTCGGGCCAGTCCGCCAGCGACAGCTCGCGGGTCAGCCCCTCGCCCTCGACGTCGAACGAGGGCAGCACCCTGTCGAGCCACTTCGGCATGTACCAGGCCTTCTCGCCCAGCAGCGCGAGCACCGCGGGGACGAAGACCATGCGCACCACGAACGCGTCCACGGCCACGCCCACGGCGAGGCCCAGCGCGATCGGCTTGAGGTTCATGTCGCCGTGCGGCACGAACGCCACGAAGACCGCGATCATGATGATCGCCGCGGCGGTGACCACCTTGGCGGAGCCCTGGAACCCGGTGGTGATCGCGTGCTTGGCGCTGCCGCCGTGCACGTAGTCCTCGCGCATGCGGGACACGAGGAACACCTCGTAGTCCATGGCGAGGCCGAACAGGATGCCCATGAGCACGATCGGCATGAAGCTGATGACCGGCCCGGTTCTCGTCACGTTGAGCGCCTCGGCGAGGACACCGTGCTCGAAGACGAGCGAGACCACGCCGAACGCCGCGCCCACCGAGAACAGGTACCCGATCGTCGCCTTGATCGGAACGGCGATGGACCGGAAGACCATCGTGAGCAGGATCAGCGAGAGCCCCACGACGACCAGGGCGAAGGGCAGCAGCGCGTCGCCGAGCTTGTCCGACACGTCGATGCCGACCGCGGTGAAGCCGGTGACGGACAGGTCCACGCCGTACTCGTCGAGGAAGTGGTCGTGCAGCGAGCGGATCTCGCGCACCAGGTCCTCGGTCTGGGCAGAGGTCGGGCCGCCCTCGGGGACCACCTGGATGATGCCGGTGTCCGCCGTCTCGTTGGGCGTCGACAGCGGCACGTCGGCCACGCCGGGCAGGTCCGCGATCTCGTCGCCGATCTGGTCCATGAGCGCCACCGGGTCGGTGCTGGTGACGATGGACCCGGTCACGATCAGCGGACCGTTGAACCCGTCGCCGAAGTGCTCGGAGACCAGGTCGTACGTGACGCGCGCCGGGTCCTCCTTGGCCATCACGCCGGCGTCCGGCAGGGCGAGGCGGAGGTCCAGCGCGGGGTAGCTCAGCGCGCCCATGGCGGCGATGACGAGCACCACGGTCAGCGCCGGGATCTTGGTGACCACGCGCACCCAGCCGGTGAAGAACCGGTTGGGCCTCTGCTCGGGCAGTGCCACGGCCGCGGCGCGCGGGCGGGTCGCCTCGGGGTCGTCGTTCGCCGCCGCGGCCGCGGCGGCGCGGGCCGCCGCACGCCGCTCCTTGCGCGACGGCCGGGGCCGCAGCCGCTCCCCGGCGAAGCCGAGCAGCGCGGGCAGGAGGGTGAGCGACACCAGCACGGTGACGCCCACGGTGACGGCGGCGGCGACACCCATGATGGTGAGGAACGGGATGCCCGCGACGCCGAGGCCGACCAGCGCGATCATCACGGTGAGGCCCGCGAACACGACGGCGGAGCCGGCCGTGGCGGTCGCCCGCGCGATCGACTCGTGCACGTCGAGGCCCTTGCCGAGCTGCTCCCGGTGCCGCGAGACGATGAACAGGGCGTAGTCGATACCGACCGCCAGGCCCAGCATCACCGCCAGCATCGGGGTGGTCGAGTTGATCGGGCCGAGCACGGTGGCGGCGAACAGCAGGCCCATCGAGGCGCCGACGCCGAGCAGCGCGTTGAGCAGCGGGAGCCCCGCGGCCACGAGCGAGCCGAGGGTCAGCACGAGCACCACGAGCGCGACCAGCAGGCCGATGCCCTCGGTCAGCGTCATCTCGGGGAACTTGGACGAGAAGAGCTGGCCGCCGAGGTGCGCCTCGGCACCGGCGGGCAGGGCCTGCGCCAGCGCGTCGGTCTCGACGCCCAGCGCGTCCTTGGTCTCGTCGGTGATCGAACCCTGGTCGCCGTCGAGCTGGATCGTCAGGAGGGTGGCGCGCTCGTCGTCGGACACCGAGGCGGGCATCAGGTCGTCGTACGGCGAGGTGACCACCTCGACCTGCGAGACGTCCTCGAGATCCGCGACGCCGTCCTCGATGGCCGTGCGCATCGCGTCGTCGTTGATGGTCCCGCCGTCGGGCGCGACCACGATCACCTGCGCGGAAGCGCCGCTGACCTGCGGAAAGGTTGCAGCGAGGCGATCGAGCGCCTCCTGTGACTCGGTGCCGGGGATGGACACCTGGTTGTCGAGGCCCTGTTGCAGCAGGCCGGCCGCACCGCCCACGAGGACGAGTGCCACGACCCAGCCGGCTACGACGAGCCGACGGGCGCGGACGGCCCAGCGGCCGAGCGAGTAGAGAACGGAGGACACGCACACTCCTGGACGAGGCGGGGACCGATGTGGGGACGTTCGATGCACCACTGTATCCGATACACGAGTGCATCGGATACATGGATGTATTGATAGACTGGCCACTCGATACCCCGAGGAGCTGCTGTGACCACCGAGCCCGCCAGCGACGTCGGCTCAGGGTCGTCCGTCGAGCGCGCGTTCGCCACGGCCCTGACCCCGCGACGTGAACGAACCCGCGAACGCCTGCTCGACGCCGCCTTCGCGGTCTTCGCCCAGCACGGCATCCGCGGCGCGTCGATCGAGGCCGTCTGCGAGGCAGCCGGTTTCAGCCGTGGTGCCTTCTACTCGAACTTCTCCAGCAAGGAGGAGCTGTTCCTCGCGCTCGCCGAACGGGCGATGCGCCGGCAGCTCGTCTCGCTGGAGTCCATCGGCAAGGACCTGGAGCCGAACCTCGTCCGCTGCGGCGCCGTGGACCACGACGCGATCGGCACCATCCTCTCGGTGGTGGTCACGAATGTCGGGGACGCCCAGCAGTGGGCGCTGATGCGCGCCGAGCTGGAGCTCCTCGCCATGCGCGACCCGGCCGTCGGCCGGCCGTTCCTGGCACAGGAGGAGACCCTCCGCACCGAGCTGGGCGCCGCGATCGAGCGGATCCTCCAGGACTTCGGCCTGCGGTTCACGGTCGACCAGCGCACGGCGGTCGACCTGCTGCTCAGCGTGTACGAGTCGTCCGCACGGGCCGCCGTCGTCGCCAACCCCACGCACGAGGACGGCGATGCCGCACCCGGCACCGCCGTCCTGAGCCAGCTCGTCAACCTCCTGGTCACGGCCGCCGACTGAGCTACCAGCTCGCGTTGGCCGCCAGCTCCAGCGCGATCTCCTGCCACCACGCGCCGGCCGCCGGGCCGCCGTTGCACGCGCCGTCCGACTCGCCGGGGAGCTTGACCCACAGCAGCGCGTCGAGCGCCGTCGCGTCGTCGACGAACCGGGGCTGCTCGCCCAGCGCGCGACCGCGCGGGTTGCACCACTCGCCGTTGGAGCCGTTGCCGTTGCGCGACGTGTCGATCACGTAGGGGCGGCCGCCCACCTGGGACGACACCTGCTCCGCATAGGCCTGGGTGGCCGCGGTGGTCTGGTAGTTCGACGTGTTGAGCGCGAAGCCGACGGCGCCCGAGAAGCCGATCAGCTGCAGCCGCCGCGCGGCCTCCGCCGGGCTCAGCCAGCCCGAGTGCCCGGCGTCGACGTAGACCCGCGCGCCGGCGTCGGTCAGCGACGCGGCCGCGTACCGCAGGTACCCGACGCGGTCGCCCTGGCCGTCGCAGTCGCCGAGCTGGGCCAGGGCGTCCGGTTCGAGGACCACCACCGGGTTGCCCTCGATGCCGCTCGCCACCGTGTCGACCCACCGCGCGTACTCGCTCTCCGGTACCCCGCCGCCGGAGTGGTTGCCGCAGTCGCGGCCCGGGATCGCGTACACGGTCAGCACGCCGGTCGCGCCGGCGTCCGCGGCCCGGCCCGTGTAGTCCATTACCTCGTCGCGGGAGTGGTCGGCGTCGGCCCAGCTGCCGACCCAGTACGACTGCGGGGTCAGGGCGATCTTCGCCAGCAGGTCCTTGTCGGTCCCGCTCGCCGCCGCCCAGGCCGCGTACGCCTGGGTGTTCGTGTCCACGTAGAGGTCGGACGCCGCGGGCGCCGCCTCGAGGCTCGTCACCCCGAGGCTGGTCACCCCAAGGCTGGTCACCCCGGCGGTGGCGCTCTGCGCCGTCAGGGTCGCGGTGGTCACGAGGGCGAGTGCTGCGGCCAGGGCCGCCGTTCGGGTACGGCGTCGTGCACGGGACATGGCGCTCTCCGTTCGTCCGGGTCCACGCCCGGCCGGAACGGCCGAGGCGTGCCCGCGCGACGCTAGGAACACGGCACCGGCCGGGGAACCACACGAATCGTTTAAGCCGCCGAGCCAGGCCCGGTCGACAACCTGTCAGACGTACGGGTCACCGGGGTGACCCGTACGTCTGACACGTCGGAGCAGGTCAGGCCAGCGCCGCGTCGACCAGCGTCCGCGCGGCATCCTGCACCTGGGTGAGGTGCTCCGCGGACACGAACGACTCCGCGTAGATCTTGTACACGTCCTCGGTGCCGCTGGGCCGCGCGGCGAACCACGCGTCCCTCGTCTTGACCTTGAGCCCGCCAACCTTCGCGCCGTTGCCGGGCGCCTCGGTGAGCTTGGCCGTGATGGCCTGCCCCGCGAGCGTGGTGGACGAGACGTCGGACGGCGACAGCGCGCCGAGCCGGGCCTTCTGCTCCCGCGTGGCGGCGGCATCGACACGGGCGTACCAGCTCTCGCCGTACCGCCCGACCAGGTCGGCGTGGTGCTCCGAGGGCGACCTGCCCGTGGTCGCCAGGATCTCCGAGGCGAGCAGCGCGAGCAGCAGGCCGTCCTTGTCGGTGGACCAGACGCGGCCGTCCTTGCGCAGGAACGACGCGCCCGCCGACTCCTCCCCGCCGAAGCCGACGTCGCCCGAGAGCAGTCCCGGGACGAACCACTTGAAGCCGACCGGCACCTCCACGAGACGGCGGCCCAGCCCGCCCGCCACCTTGTCGATGAGCGCCGACGACACGAGCGTCTTGCCGATCGCCGCGTCGGCGGGCCAGCCGGGGCGCGCCCCGCCGTACAGGTACTCGATCGCCACGGCGAGGAAGTGGTTGGGGTTCATGAGGCCGTCGGCCGTGACGATGCCGTGCCGGTCGGAGTCCGCGTCGTTGCCGGTCGCGACGTCGAAGGGCGCGGGACCGTCGCCGGCGGTCATCCGCTGCACCAGCGACGCCATGGCGTACGGGGAGCTGCAGTCCATGCGGATCTTGCCGTCCCAGTCCAGCGTCATGAACGACCAGCGCGGGTCGACCTGCGGGTTGACGACGGTGAGATCGAGGTCGTACCGCTCGGCGATCGCGCCCCAGTACTCGACCGACGCCCCGCCCAGCGGGTCGGCCCCGATCCGCACCCCGGAGGTACGGATGGCCTCCAGGTCGAGCACGCTGGCGAGGTCGTCCACGTACGTCGACAGGAAGTCGTGCCGGTGCGTGGTCTCGGCGGCGAGCGCCTGGTCGAGCTGCACCCGCTTCACCTGCCCGACGCCGGTGCGGAGGATCTCGTTCGCCCGGTCGGCGATCCACCCGGTCGCGTCGGAGTCGGCGGGCCCGCCGTGCGGCGGGTTGTACTTGAAGCCACCGTCGCGCGGCGGGTTGTGCGACGGCGTCACCACGATGCCGTCCGCGAGGCCCAGGCCCGGAGCGGCCTGGCCCGGGGTCCCCTCGGCGAACCGCGTCTGGTTGTGCAGCAGGATCGACTGGCTGACGGCGGGCGTCGGGGTCCACGAGTCGCGCGCGTCGACCATGACGTCGACGTCGGCCGCGGCGAGCACCTCCAGCGCCGTCCGCCACGCCGGGTAGGACAGCGCGTGCGTGTCCCGGCCGATGAACAGGGGTCCGTCGGTGCCCTGACCGCGCCGGTACTCCACGATCGCGGCGGTGATCGCCACGATGTGGTCCTCGTTGAAGGCATGGTCGAGGCTCGACCCGCGGTGCCCGGACGTACCGAAGGCCACCTGCTGGCCAGGGTCGCCCGGGTCCGGGGAGAGGTCGTAGTAGGCCCCGACCACCCGGTCGACGTCGATCAGGTCGCTGGGCTGGGCGGGAGTTCCGGCACGCGCATCCATACGCCCGATACTGCCAGGTCCGGGCGGGTCCGTCGTCGCCCACGCCCGCGTTCGCCCCCTGGCCCCGCGTCCCCCCGCGTTCCGCGTTCGCCCTGAGGAGACGGCGGCCCGGCGCCGCCAGCCGCCGTCGTAGGCTGGCGACATGTTCCCGCCGATGCAGCCCGAGATCCCCTCGCTCCACCCCAGCGAGCTCGACCCGTCCGCCCCCGTCCCCGCCGGCTCCGTCCTGCTGGACGTGCGCGAGCAGGACGAGTGGGACGCCGGGCACGCCCCGGGCGCCGTGCACATCCCGCTGGGCGACCTGCCCGTGCGGTACGGCGAGCTCGACGCCGACGCGCCGGTCCTGGTCATCTGCCACTCCGGCGGCCGGTCCGCCCGCGCCACCCAGTGGCTCAACGAGGCGGTCGGCCTCGAAGCGACCAACCTCGACGGCGGCATCGTCGCCTGGGCAGGCGCGGGCCTGCCGGTCGAGCGCTGACGCCTACTCGCCGACGCGCGGCTGGCTCGGGTCGGTCTCGTTCCAGACCCGGTCCAGCGCGGTGACGACGTAGGTGTACGTCCTGCCGCGCTCCGCCGAGGTGTCGAGCCACGACTGGACGCGCCCGCTCACCGCGCGGAACGTGCCCACGAGGTTCGCCGGATCGTTCGTGTCGACCGACTCGGCGGCGCCGTCCACCCGGTAGACGGCGAACGACGTCGCGCGCGCGTCCTTGTTGCCGATGTCGGCCAGGTGGATCCGCACGCCGTCGCTCACGCGGCGGGCCTTGGTGAGCACCGGGGTGACCACCGGGTCGGCGGGCAGGTGCGGCATCGGCGGCACGAGGGCCGGGTGCTGGTAGTGGTCGGCGACGACCTTGGTCATCGCGCCCTGCGGGTCGGCCGGCACGTGCACGGCCGAGTAGTAGACGTTGCCGTGGATCGGCCCGACGTCGCGGCTGACCTCCCGGCAGAGGTCGAGGTGGTTGGTGAGCTCGTCGGGGTCGGTGAAGACCCCGCTCGTCACCTTGTAGAGCGCCTCGCCCACGTAGAGCTGCGTGCCCGACTGCGCGGCGACCTCGGCCCACCACGGCACGAGCTTCGCGTAGTCGGCGACGGCCAGCCCGATCTGCCAGTAGATCTGCGGGTTGACGTAGTCGAGCCAGCCCTCGAGCACCCACTTGCGGGTGTCGGCGTAGAGGTCGTCGTACGACTCCTGCCCGCCGGTGTCCGAACCCAGCGGGTCAGTCGTGGAGTTGCGCCAGATCCCGAACGGGCTGATCCCGAACTTGACCCAGGGCTTGGTCTCCTTGATGCGGACGCTCATCGTCTCGACGAAGTGGTCGACGTTGTTCCGCCGCCAGTCCTCGATCGTGTCGAAGCCCGCGCCGTACTGCTCGTACGTGCCGATGTCGGGCAGCACGTGGCCGTCCACCGGGTACGGGTAGAAGTAGTCGTCGAAGTGCACGCCGTCGACGTCGTAGTTCTCCACCGCGTGCAGGATCGACTGCTGGATGTGCTCCTGCGCCGCGGGGATGCCCGGGTCGAAGTAGAGCCGGCCGTTGTACTCCCAGACCCAGTCGGCGTGCTGCCGGGCGGGGTGCTCGGGGACGAGCTGCGACAGGTCGGTGTCGATCGAGACGCGGTACGGGTTGAACCAGGCGTGCAGCTCGATGTTGCGCCGGTGCGCCTCCTCGACCATGAACGCGAGCGGGTCGTACCCCGGGTCCTGCCCCTGCGTGCCCGTCAGGTACTTGGACCAGGGCTCGTACGGGCTGTCGTAGAACGCGTCGGCCGTGGGGCGCACCTGCACGAACACGGCATTCAGCCGGTGCTCCTCGGCCACGTCGAGCCAGTGCAGGAACTCCGCCTTCTGGGCGTCCGCGTCGAGGCCGCTCGTCGACGGCCAGTCGATGTTGGCCACGGTGGCGATCCACATGGCGCGCAGCTCGCGCTTGAGACCGAGGGCCGACGACGGCTCCGGCGTCGCGTTGCCCGTCATGGCCGGGGCGCCGAGCGCCGTGGCCGGGTCGAGGGCCGCGATCGTGACACCGATCGCGGCGGCCGCCGTGCCCGTCGCCGCCATGGTGAGGAACTCACGGCGTCCGATCCCCGACATCACCCCCGCCTGCCGTTCCTTCAGGAGCGACATGGTGCGCGCATAGGCTGGCAGATCGGTCGCCTCACGGCGGGCGGGGTGCCTCACGTGCTTGACCTCCGGTGCTGGCTGCTGGGGGTTGGTGCCGTGGTGCTCGGTGATGTGGTTTTGCTAGGTTGGCCGGCGTCGATCGGCCACACTGAGGTGACGAACAATGCCACCGGGCGACGCCGTGGGGAAACTCTCGCACATGTCGCGTCGGATGTGAAGTTTGCACAGTGAACAGGATTGTGAAACTTACTTTCACACCTCCGGGACCGGCGCTCCCAGCAGGTCGTCGTACTCGGGCGAGTGTTTGCGCACGTAGGCCTTGATGTACGGGCACAGCGGCACGATCTTGTCGCCCGCCTCGCGCACCATGCCGAGCGCCGCCTGCGCGAGCCGGCCCGCCAGGCCCTGCCCCGCGAACTCCTCGAAGACCTCGGTGTGCACGAAGTACACGACACCCGGATCCGTCTCGTAGACCGCGAAGCCGGCCAGGGTGCCGTCGACGCGCACCTCGAACCGGGACTCGTCGGGGTTGTCGACCACTGTCACCTGGGGCTCGTCCGTCATGGGGCCCATCGTGCGGCACCGGCCCGCCGGTTGCCAGCCCCGTCCGGCCGATCGCGCCGTGAGCCGGGTCACCAGGAGACGCGGGGCCGGTGTCAGTGGTCGGTGCGAGACTCGACCCGTGCCCCAGACCGCCGCCTCACCCCGCTCCAACCCCTACGCGGCGGTGCTCCGCACCCCGGGCGCGCTCAAGTTCTCCGCGGCCGGCGCGCTGGCCCGGCTCCCGATGTCGATGGTCGGCATCGGCGCCGTGCTCATGGTCCAGGGTCTGTACGACAGCTACGCCATGGCGGGCCGCGTCGCGGCGGTGCTGGGCCTGGCACAGGCGTTCCTCGCACCGCAGATCGCCCGCTGGGTGGACCGGCGCGGTCAGCGGAAGGTGCTGCTGCCCGCGCTGCTGGTCTCCGTCACCGGGCTGGGCGGGCTCGTCACGGCCGCCGTGCTCGGCGCCCCGGAGTGGGTGCTGTGGCCGCTCGCCGCGATCGCCGGCGGGAGCCAGGGCTCGTACGGCTCCATGGTCCGGGCCCGCTGGAACGGGGTGCTGGACGACCCCCGCGGTCTGCACACCGCGTACTCGCTGGAGTCGTCGATCGACGAGCTGGTCTACATCGTGGGCCCGGTGCTGGCCACGACGCTGGCGACGGCGGTGGCCGCGCCGTCCGCCCTGGTGGTCGCCGGGATCGCGGCGCTGGTCGGCGGCCTGCTGTTCCTGGTGCAGCGGTCCACGGAGCCGGCCGTCGTGGCCGCCGACGCCGAGGTGCGGCGACGGCCGGTGGTCCTCGTGCCGGGGATGCCCGTGCTGGTGCTCGTCTTCGTGGCCATGGGCATGATCTTCGGCTCCATGGAGGTCGTCACCGTCGCGTTCGCGGAGGAGCAGGGCAGCAAGGGTGCCTCCGGCCTCGTGCTCGCAGTCTTCGCGCTGGGCTCCATGGTCGCGGGACTCGTCTACGGCGCCCGGCACTTCACGAGCCCGGCGGTCCGGCGGTTCGTGATCGGCATGGCCGCGCTCGGACCGGGCGTGTCCCTCTTTCTCCTCGCGCACACGCTCTGGGCGCTGGCGGCCGCGATGTTCGTGGCCGGCCTGGCCATCGCACCCACCGTCATCACCGGCAACGGCCTGGTGCAGGAGATGGTCGGCAAGCACCAGCTCACCGAGGCCCTGACGTGGGTGGGCACGTCGATCGGCATCGGCGCGTCGCTCGGCGCGTCCGTCGCCGGGCTGCGCGTGGACGACGCCGGGGCGACCGCGGGCCTTCTGGTGCCCGTCGCCGCGGCCTGGTTCGCCACCCTGCTGACGCTGGCCGCGGCCCGCACGCTGCGGCGCCAGTCCGCGGCGCGGGAGTAGCGCCCGCGCACCGCGGACGGAGCGGAAGTTCACCCCTTTTATCAGGAGATGACATTTCATTTCCTGATAACTTGCGGGCGACTCCCAGAATCTTCACGAACGGACGCGCATGATCGTCTTCATCGTCATCGGTCTCCTCGGACTCGCCCTCGCGCTCGCCTCACTGCTGCTCGGCGACTTCTTCGACCTGGCCGACGGCGCCATCTCGGGCACGTCGCTCGGCGCGGGCGCCCTGCTCTTCGGCGCGACCGGCACGGTGATCCTGTCCAACGGGCTGCCCGTCTGGGTGGCCTACCCAGCGGGCCTCGTGGTCGCCGTCCTGGTGATCGTCCTGGTCAACGTGCTGATCAAGCGCCTCAAGGCCGGCGAGGACGGCGGCCCGGTCTCCCTGGTCGGCGCGCAGGGCAGCGTGACCTCCGACGTCGACCGCGGGCACGGTGAGGTCTCGCTGGACGCCGCCACGGAGCTGGAGACCCGGCTCGCGTTCTCGGACGAGCCGATCGAGCAGGGCACGCGCGTCGTCGTCGTCGAGCAGCACGGTGCCCGCGTCAAGGTCGAGCCCGTGCGCTGAGGCCCCCCGGCACCACCGTCCCCCGCCCCTCCCCCGAACGCACCCTCGGCCGGGACCGCTTGACGGCTCGGCCGGCACACCCCACCCCAGGAGCCGAAATGACCGGTCAACTCATAGGTGTCATCGCCGTCGCCGCGGGCGTCCTCGCGATCTTCCTCGTCCTCGCGTTCGTCGCGAGCCGGATCCGGCGGGTGCCGCCGAACGAGGCGCTGATCGTCGTGGGCCGCGGCGCGGGCAAGTCCGAGGCCCAGACGGCGAGCCAGCGGGTGGTGGTCGGGGGCCGGGCCTTCGTGTGGCCGGTGCTGCAGCAGGGCTTCTCGATCTCCCTCGAGCAGCGGCAGATCGGCATCACCGTCGAGGGCGTCGACAAGAACCGCATCAAGATCGCGATCAAGGCGTCGATCAACTTCAAGGTGCGCGGCGACGAGGAGGGGGTGCGGCGTGCCGCACAGCGCTTCCTGTCCCAGCAGCACCTGCTGACCGAGATCATCAAGGAGTCCCTGGAGGGCTCGCTGCGGTCGATCGTCGGCGACATGACGATCGAGCAGATCATCTCGGACCGCAAGGGCCTGTCCGACCGCGTGGTGCAGTCGACCAAGACGGACCTCTCGGAGCAGGGCCTCCAGGTCGATCTGCTGAACATCTCCGACATCTCGACGCCGGGCTCGGACTACCTCGCGAACCTCGGCCGCGCCGAGGCCGCCAACGCCCGTCAGCTCGCCGAGGTGTCCGAGGCCGAGGCGAACCGTGCGTCCGAGTTTGCCGTGATCGAGGCCGCCGAGCAGATCGCCGAACGTCAGAAGGCGCTCGACCTCAAGAAGGCCGCCATCAAGGCGGAGACCGACAAGGCGAACGCCGAGGCGGAGGCCGCCGGCCAGCTCGCCCGGGCCGAGCAGGACCGGCTCGTGGCCCAGCAGGAGCGCGAGGCCATGGCCGAGAAGGCGCGCGTGGAGCAGGAGCGCCTCGACATCGAGGTCCGCAAGCCCGCGGAGGCCAAGGCGTACGCCGAGGTCCAGGGTGCGAACGCCCGCCGCGACGCCAACAACGCGGCCACCGAGGCCGAGGCGTTCAAGCGCACCACGATCGCCCAGGCGAACAAGACGGCGGCGCTGCAGGACGCCGAGGCGTCCGCCGAGTCGGTCCGCCGCGCCGGTGAGGCCGAGCGCGACCGGCAGGTCGCTCTCGCCGCCGGTATCGAGGCCGAGGGCCGGGCGCGCGCCGCCGCGGTGGAGGCCGAAGGCCTCGCGGAGGCGACGGCCACCGACGCCAAGGCCGAGGCCCTGCGCAAGTACGGCGAGGCCGCGCTGGTGCAGGAGCTCATCGAGCGCCTCCCGGACATCGTCCGGGCCGCCGCCGAGCCGATCGCCTCGATCCAGGGCATGACCGTGGTCTCGACCGACGGGGCCTCCGCGCTCACCAAGAACGTGGCCGCGGTGCTCAGCGAGGGCCAGGGCGTCATCAAGCAGCTCACGGGCGTGGACATCAACAGGCTGATCTCGGGCCTGGCCGGTCCGATCAACGGCAACGGGGCGGGTACCGTCGACGGCGGGAGCGTCGCCGACCAGAACTGACCCACCCCGCAGGAGTTGTCAGACCCCCAGGTCCCTCGAGGGACCTGGGGGTCTGACACGTCAGGAGCACTGTGGGTCAGGAGCGTCAGGGCTCCGGGTGTCGCGCGTCGTAGCGCCAGAACCGCGGCGTCAGGCGGACGATCAACCAGAGCAGCACCACGCACGTGAGCCCGCCGGCCACGGCCGCCCAGCCCTCGCCGAACCAGGTCGCCTCGGCGCCGAGCACCATCTCCCCGAGACGCGGGCCGCCGGCCACCACCACGATGAACACGCCCTGCAGCCGCCCGCGCATGTGGTCCGGGGTGGCGGTCTGCAGGATGCTCTGGCGGAACACGGACGAGATGCTGTCCGAACCCCCGGCGAACGCGAGCGCGATCCCGGCAGCCACCACGGCCCAGACGATCGTCCCGTCGGGTGACCCGCGGCCCACCAGCACCAGCACCAGCCCGAACGCGGCGATCGACACGCCCCACGCCGTGATGGCCCAGACGATGATCTGCCCCTGCTTGCGCAGGCGCGTCAGCCCGCCGGAGAACACGCTCGCCAGGATGCCGCCGACGGCGAAGGCCGCGGCGAGCACACCCGTCGTCGTCTCGCCGCCCCCCAGGTAGATGACACCGGCCGCGGGCCACAGCACCCGCGGGAACGACAGCACCATGGCGCAGATGTCGACGAGGAACGTGGTGCGCACGTTGGGCTGGGTGGCAAGGTAGCGCAGACCGTCCAGGACCGAACGCAGCCCGACGGCGCCCACCCGGCTGCGGCCGTTCCCGCTCCCGCCCTCGTCCATGCCCTCCGGCAGTACCGGCGGCAGGCGGAACACGGCCCAGAGCGCCGCCAGGAACAGCACCATGTCCAGCGTGTACGCCCAGGCGTAGCCGAGCTGCGCGACGAGGAGCGCGCCGATGAGCGGCCCGCCGGTCAGCGCGACGTTCATCGAGAGCGACGCCAGGGCATTGGCCGCGGGCATGAGCTCCTTGGGCAGCAGCCGCGGGATGATCGCCGAGCGCGCGGGGTTGTTGATCGCGAACGCCGCGCTCTGCACCGCGACCAGGCCGTACAGCAGCTCCACGGACTCCAGGTCGAGCCAGGCCTGCGCGGCGATGCCGGCCACGACCAGCCACAGGACCGCCGAGGAGATGAGCGAGACCTTGCGCCGGTCGTAGTGGTCCACCAGCGCCCCGCCGTACAGGCCCAGCGCTACCAGCGGGACCAGCGAGAACAGCCCCAGGACGCCGACGGCGAGGGTGGACCCGGTCAGGGCGTAGACCTGCAGGCCCACCGCGACGATGGTCACCTGCGTGCCGATGTTCGAGATCGACAGGCCGAACCAGAGGCGCCGGTAGTCCGGCGACACCTTCAGGGGCGTGGTGTCGGCGAGCAGATGGCGCATGGTGGTCCGATCGTATGCCCGGGCAACGCCGTCGGGCGGCGTCGTCCGTATGACGTTCACCGCACCGCGCGCCCGGCTGTCGAGCCCGGACATGACAGAGCGGGCGCCCAGGTCACCCCCCGATGCCCTGAGCTCCCGCTCTGTTCTGTCCGGTCCGTGGGCCGGGGCGCCCCCCAGCGGCGCCCCGACCTCACGAACCTCCCCGACCCGGGCTGAACCGGTCCCGCCTCACGAGCCCCTTGACAAGCTCATCGGCAGGACCGCGCCCGGGCCGTTGCCGCCCGTCGCTCCGTGGTTCACACCACGTAACGACGGCGACGTATACGGAGCACCACGATGCCCAGCCCCAGAAGGAGCGAGACCAGCGCGAGCTGCCCCGTGATCATGGGGCCCGTCCGGGCAAGGGTTTCGCCGGGAACGTCCACCGGCACCACCTGCCCGTCGGGCCTGTTCGATGTGCCGATGAGGTAGCCCTCGTGCGCGCCGCCCGCCAGGAGCGGCCGGTCGTAGGCCGTCGGCACGACGGCCGCCTTGTCACCCCAACTGAGGTCGACGCCGGCGTCCTCGGCGCCGGCGTCCCGGACCGGGTCGCCGGACGACGCATCGGCGTCGGCCGCGTCGGCGGTACCGGGCGCGGCGTCGGCCGCGGCGGTGCCGGGCGCATCGACGGCGCCAGGAGCCGCGGTGCCGAACCAGTCCCCGGCGGGGTGGGTGATCCCGGGGACGTCCGCCCCGGGAAGTCCTGTCTCGTGCCCGGGCCGCGAACCACCGGTCCCGAGCGGGTCGCGGCCAGGTCGGCCGGGTCCGGGCGCGCCCGGCTCGTGCGTGCCGGGCCCACCGGTCGTGGACTCACCGATACCGGGCTCACCGATACCGGGCTCACCGATACCGGGCTCGACGACGTCGGGGTCACCCGCGTCGGGGTCGAGGATGCCGGGGCCGTCGATGCCGGGATCGGTGCCCGGGTTGTCGATGCCGGGCTCCTCCGTGCCGGGCCCCTCCGTACCGGGCTCCTCCGTACCGGGCTCACCCGCACCCGGCTCGGCGCCGGGCACCTCGGTCTCGACCGGCAGAAGACCCTCCAGGATCCCGTCGACCAGGCCGTCCTCACCGAGCGTCCCGTCGAGGACCTCCTCGACGACGCCGGAGACGTCGGCGTGCACGACGGACTCCGCGGCGTCGTCCGCCGGAGCAACCTCCGCGGCGCCGTCGGCCGACCCCTCGGGCGCAGCAGCAGGCGAGGCAGCACCCTCGATCGTCTCGGGGGCTCCCTGAGCAGCATCCGGCAGAGCGTCGCCCACGGCGTAGGCCGAGGCGGCGCCGACGACCACGAGGCCGCCCGTCACGAGCGCGGTGTACAGCGCCCGTCGGAAGTTCTTGTGCATGGGTCTCTCCTTGCCTGGCGTGGAGCCGACGGCACGTGCGCCGTCGGGTGGTGCCGCACACGCGTGCGCGGACCAGCCAGGTCAGGCAGGAGAGACGGGGATGTCCGTGTAGCTGCTCGCCAGCTTGGCGCGCGACTCGTCGGTCGACACGCGCCAGGAGCGCGCCCGGAAGACCAGCAGGGCGGAGAGCACCGCCAGGGCGTCGCCGCCCGGCACCTTGAGCTGCGGGGCGCCGCCCAGGGCGCCACCGGCACTCCCGGCGGACGCCGCGGTCCCCACGCCGCCGGCGGCGAGCGGGAGGCCCGCGCCCAGCAGACCGGGGCCGCCCGTCTCCACGACGCCCGCCGTCACGACGCTCAGCGCGTCGACGGCGTCCGCAGGGGCGGGCGCACTCATCAGGTCGAGCATCGCGTGCTGGACCCCGGCTGAGGTCCAGACCACGACACCCGCGGCGTCACCGGGGGTCTGCAGCGCCCCCGGGTACGTCGGCTCTGTGGGGTCGTCGGCCCGCTGGGTCGGGACCACCGTCGTCGGCCCGCCCGCCGCAGGCGCGCTCGTGGCCGGCTCGGTCGGCAGCACGCCCGGCGCCGGGACGAGCGGCTCCACGATCGGGTTCAGCGGCTCGACGACCGGGGCGAGCACCTCGCCGACGGGGGCGACCGCCTCGCCGACCGGCGTCAGCACGGGCGCCAGGGCGTCCGTGACCGGAGCGGTCACCGGCTCGAGCACCTGCGTGATCGGGGCGGTCACGCCGCCCACCACGCCGGTCACCGGGGCGAGCACGTCGACCACGGGAGTCAGGAGGCCGCCCGTCACGGGCGCCAGCGGCTCGGTCACGGCGTCGAGCACCGGAGCGAGCGGCGAGACGATCTGCCCGACGACGCCTGTCACCGGGGCGAGCACCTCGCCGACCGGCTCGGTCACCGGGGTCAGGACGTTGCCGACCTGCTCCGTGACGGGCTTGAGGACCGGGTCGGAGACCTGCTCGACAACCTCGGCGACCTGCTCCACGGGCTGCTCCGTGACACCGGCGACGATCTGGCCCACGGGCTCCGTCACCGCGGTGACCGGCGTCGTCACCGGCTCCAGCACGCTCCCGGAGACCGCCGCGACGACGTCGTCGACGGCCTGGGTGACGGGTTCCGCCGCCTCCCCCGCCGACGACGGCGCGGCCGGCGTCGGCTTCCCCGCCGACGACGGCGCGGGCTCGGCGGGAGCCTGCTCGGGAGCGGTGGCCGCAGGCTCGGCCGGCTCCGGCGCGGGCGCAGCGGCGGGCGCGGAATTCTCCGGCGCGGGGGTCGCGGACCCCGGCGCGGCCGGCTTGGTCGCCGACGCGGTGCCGCCCGTCGCGGCCTGGTCGATCTTCGTGACCGACCCGAGCGCCTCGGTGGTCTGCACGACGGTCTGGACCGTCGCCTCCACCGTGTCGCCGAGCACCGAGCCGAGCGACGGGCGCTCGGCGGCGCTCGACGGGGCTGCGAGGCCGACGCCGAGCGCGACACCTGCGGCGCCGAGCGCGAGGCTGCCGACGGCGCGCACGACGACGCGACGGAGGTGGTCCCCCGTGCTCGTCAGCGCGTCCTTCGACATCGGTCTCCCGCTCTCCGACCCGAGACGGGCCGCTCAGCAGACATGCATACACATCAAATCTGCGGGGCGTTCCGAGGTTCAGCAACTACATACCTGCGGTTTGCGGATCGAGAATATTGTGCATGGGTACCGGCGTATGTCGGAAGAGGCACGATATCCCAGTCATTCCGGTGCATCCCGGGCTACCGGCCGGGCGACGGAGCAGGGCGGGTGAACTCGCCGGGATCACCCGACGGTGGCCCCGAACACCAGCCCGAGGACGTACGTGGCGGCGGCCGCACCGAGCCCGATCGCGAGCTGCCGCAGCGCCCGGGTGAGCGGGGAGGTACCCGACAGCAGACCCACGACAGCGCCCGTCACCAGCAGCGCGATCCCGACCAGCGCGGTCGCGACGACGACCGCCGCCAGCCCGTCGAGGCCGAAGAGGTAGGGCAGCACCGGGACGACCGCACCCGACGCGAAGAACAGGAAGGACGACACCGCCGCACCCCACGCCGTCCCGTGCGTCTCCAGGTCGTCGACGTCGGCGGCGGCGCCGCTCTCCGCGGCGGGCTCCAGGAGCAGCCCGCCCGTCGAGGGCGCCACCGCGAGCCGCGCGAGCACGGCGTCGGCACGCGCCGTCGCCTCCTCGCTCGCCATGCCCCGCGCCCGGTACACGAGCGCGAGCTCGTTCGCGTCGACGTCGAGGTGCGGCAGCGCGTCGTCGGCCGTGGGCGACGGCGACGACGCCTCGAGCAGCTCGCGCTGAGAGCGCACCGACACGAACTCGCCGGCGCCCATCGACAGCGCGCCCGCGAGGAGGCCCGCGAGCCCGGTGAGCAGCACGGTGCTCGTCGCGACCCCGGAGGCACCGATGCCGAGCACGAGCGCGAGGTTGGACACGAGCCCGTCGTTCGCGCCGAAGACCGCGGCGCGGAACGTGCCCGACAGACGGTTGCGGCCCCGGGTGGCCAGCGCCCGCACCACCTCCTCGTGGATCTGCTCGTCGGCCGCCATGGTCTCGGTGGCGTCCGCGTCGTGCGCGTACGAGGACCGGGCCTCGGCCCGCTGGGCGAGCGCCAGCACGAAGACGCCGCCGAACCGGCGGGCCAGGAAGCCGAGGCCGCGGGTCCGCAGGTCGCCGCGCACGGGCGCGCCGACGTCGGGACCCAGGAGGTCGAGCCAGTGCGACTCGTGCCGCTTCTCCGCCCGCGCGAGCGCGAGCAGGATCTCCCGCTCCTCGCCCGTGCGCCGGCCCGCCAGGTCGCGGTAGACCGCGGCCTCGGCCCGCTCGTCGGCGAGCAGCCGGCGCCACCGCCGGATGTCGGCGGGGGTCCGGGGGCGCGAGGGGTGCAGCCCCTGCGCGCGCTGTTCGGGCGTGGGTGTGCTGCCGGACGAGCGACGGGCGGGGTCGGAAGGTACGTGAGGCACACAGCCATCATGCCCGTGGATCGCCGGTCATGGGTTTCGTAGGCCCTTGGCCTCGGTTTCGCCGCGCCGAACTCTCGAACGGCGTCCACCCCCGGCCAGGCGTCCGGATTCTCGGGCAGAAGGATGCACAATGGACGCCGTGATCATCGTCAGCACGCACGGGTCGGCCGCGCCGGGCGGCGCGATCGGATGGGCGTGGATCAACCACGCGGGCGGGCAGTTCGACTCGGGCGGCGCGGCCCAGGGCAACGATCAGGTCGCCGCACTCTCAGCTCTGCTCCGCGCCATCGACGCGCACCCCGGCAGCGAGCCGCTGCTCGTGGAGTCCGGCTCGCAGTACGCCGTGCGGTCCGTGTCCGAGTGGTCCGAGGGGTGGAAGCGCAACGGCTGGCGCTCCCCCGCCGGCGAGCCCGTGCGGAACGTCGGCCTGGTGCAGGACATCGACCGTGCCGTCACCGAGCGCACCGGCCCCGTGCGGTTCCACTGGGTGCGTGGTCACGTGGGCAACCCGTACAACGAGCGGGTCGACCAGCTCGCGGGGTTCGCCGCGGAGGAGTGGGCCGCGGGACGCGGCGGCGTCGGCGAGATGCTGGTGCCGGACGCCGGGATGATCCCCGACGCCGAGCTGCGGGACGGGGGCCTCACCGTCGAGACCCGCGAGAGCGCGCCGCCCGTGACACGGCCGACGCCGGTGGTGACCGGCGCCGGCCGTACCTGGGAGTCAGGCACTCTCTTCTAGCAGGCGAGCAGGACCTACAGGCCGACGAGCAGGAGCTCCTCCGGGGTCCGCGCCGCCGTGGCGACCCTGGTGTCGTCGACCGGGCGGACGGCGTCGTCCCCGGTGCCCGCCTCGTCGGCGGGCTCGTGGGCCGCCGCACGGACGAACAGCGGGACCGGCTTGGCGGTCCGGGCGCTGAACTCCAGCCGGTCGGCGACCGCACGGGCGTGCTGCGCCATGTCGTGCGCGATGGTGACGCTCTCGCCGAGGTACGCGCTCGGGTCGATCAGGCGGCAGATCTCGTCCCGGTCGAAGTACGCGCTGACGGTCGCGTTCCGCACCAGCAGGTCGAGGAACTGCGCGTCGCCCACGGCCGACTCCTGCGCCACCTCGTACACGACCTCGTGCGCCTTCTGCCGGCCGATGCGCTCGCCGAGCTCCATCATGAGCGACTCCGAGCCGATGAGGCCCTCGCTCAGCGCCAGGTTGGCGCGCATCCGCTGCTCGTCCAGCTCGAGGCCGTCGAGGATCACGTCCAGGCGGGTCAGGATGTCGCCGGCCAGGACGGCGGCGCGGGAGACCGTCGACTCCAGGAGGTCGGTCATGCCGCCGTTCGCCTCGTGGTCGTGCTGCATCGACTCGAGCGCGGGCGCCGCGAGGGCACGCAGCTGGGCGCTCATCGACAGCAGGTCGAGCGCGAGCTGCGGGTTGCGTTTGTGGGGCATCGTCGAGCTGCCGACCGTGCCCTCCGGGATGGGCTCGAACGCCTCGCCGAACTCCGGCTGCATCATCGAGTAGATGTCCTTGCCGATCTTTCCGGCCGTGCCGGCGACCTGGCCGAGGACGAGCACCAGCTCGACGATGCCGTCGTTGATCGCGCGCGACGGCACGGGCATGGTGCCGAGCCCGAGGTGGTTGGCGACCCGGCGCTCGACCTCGCGCCCCGCGGGACCGAACGACGCGAACGTGCCGACGGCGCCACCCATGAGCACCCGGAAGAGCCGGTCCTCGAGGCGCTCGAGCCGGTCGGTGTGCGCGGTGAGCTCGTCGATCCAGACGGCGACCTTGAAGCCGAACGTGACCGGCACCGCGTGCTGGCTGTGCGTGCGGCCCGCCATCGGAACCGCCGCGGAGGCCTCCGCCAGCTTGGACATGCCGCGCAGCACCTTGGCGAGCAGGTCCTTGACCGCCCGGTGCGCGTCGCGCAGCACGAGCACGTCCGCCGTCTGCGTGATGTTCTGCGTCGTGGCGCCCCAGTGCACCCAGCCGCCGTACTGGCGCCCGACCACGCGGGCGAACTCCTCGATGAGCGGCATCAGGGGGTGGCTGGCGGACGCCGTCTCCGCCGCCACGCGGTCGAGGTCCAGCTTCTCGATCTGCGCGGCCCGGGCGATCGTCTCGCCGGCCGGCTCCGGGATCAGGCCGATCTCGGCCTCGGCGAGCGCGAGTGCGGCCTCGACGTCGAGGCGCGCCTGGAATCGGTTCTCGACGCTGAAGAGGTGCGCGATCCCGGCGTCGGGAACGCGGCCGTCCGTGAAGTGTCGAATCGATTCGCCATTCATTCCTGGTAACCCCACTCGGTTCTTGTGTCGTACGTGACTGGACGTGCTCTGCTGGGCTCGTACCCCGTCTCGGGGTCGGGCCGCCGGCGAGTTCCCTGTTCCACGTCGTACCGGCCGCCGCGGGACCTAGCCCGCCTGCTCACCGTGCCGAACTCGCTGTGCTTCATGCGCCTGCATCGACTCGCCGTACCGTCTTGCTCCACCGAATTGTGGGAGAGGATGCGCACCCCAGGCTAGCGGAAGTGTTTCCAGAATGTAACGGGAGTGAGGTCCGTCACATGAATTTAGGGTGACATCCGGCCCGGGACCAGGCCTTCTGGTGGGTGCGGGTGAACTTTGCCGCGTCTCGTATCGCGGGACGACGGCGACCGGACATCGGCCGCCCGGACGACGCAGAGGGCCCGGCCGCATGCGCCACGACGTGGCGTGCGGCCGGGCCCCCTGTCGTGGGCACCAGCTCTCGGCGCGAGCCGCTGCGCGGTCAGCCCGCCGCGGCGTCGTCGGCCGGCGTCTCGCGTTCCTCGTGTTGGGACCCGTACGTGTCGGTCACGCTCCGGTGCATGAGCGTGGTCCGGCGAGGGTTGGCGATGGAGTGGTACTGGGCGTCGTCGGCGTCCGTCATGGGTCCTCCTCCGGTGCAGGCTTACGGCTACGCTGCACGTGGTTCACCCGCTGGTCTGCGGATCATCCATCCTCGTTGATACCGAGTCGCGCGTCGACTGAAGAGGCTGTGACGTCGGCCTCACCGCGCCGTCAGATCCGTACCCGGTACGTCGTGGGGAAGAGCTCGAGCCGCCCCGCCACCAGGCCCCACAGCCCGCGCGGCGCGAGGAGCACGACGGCCACCGCCACCACGCCGAGCACCACCAGGTACCAGGTGCCCAGCGGCGCGAGGGCCTGCTGCAGCGCCCAGTAGAGGACGGCCCCCACGATCGGCCCCTCGATGGTGCCGATGCCACCGACGACGACGATGAAGATCATCGCCGCCGTCCAGTTCACGGAGTAGATCGACCCCGGGGTGACGCCGAGCGTGCTCAGCGCGATCAGCGCGCCCGCGAGGGCGGCGCCGGCCGATCCCGCGACGTAGACGATGCGGCGGCCCCGGTCCACGGCCACGCCCAGGCTGCTCGCCGCGACGCGGTCGTCGCGGATCGCCGTGAGCCCGAGTCCCACCCGGGACCGCATGAGCAGGGAGGTCCCGAGCACGACGGCGACCACGAGCGCCAAGGCGAACCAGTAGACGAAGGCCACGCGGTCGACCCGGTCAGTACCGCGGAAGGCGCTCAGGGACAGCCCGCCGCCACCGCCGAGGCCGTCGATCTGCATCGTGACGAGGCGGAACACCTCGGCCACCACCCACGTACCGATCGCGAAGTACCCGCCGGCGAGGCGGAACACCAGGTAGCTCGTCGGCAGGGCGAGCGCGGCGCCCACGAGGCCGGCCGCGAGGACGGCGGCCCACGGCGGGGCGCCGACGGCGTCGGCGAGCTGGATCAGGGCGTACCCGCCCACGCCGACGTACGCCTGCTGGCCCACGCTCACCATGCCGCCGTACCCGGCGAGCAGGTTCCAGGTGGTACCGAGTATCACGAGGGCGAAGAGCATGACCAGGCTGGACAGCGCGCCGAGGGTCACGACGTAGGGGACGACGGCGGCGAGGAGCACGACGACGAGCAGGAGCACCCCGCTCCCGATGAGGGAGCCGCGGCCGCCCCGGGTGATCGTCGGGACGCTCATGCCGGCACGCTCCTCGGCAGCAGGCCGCCGGGCCGGACCACCAGCACGGCGAGGAAGACGAGGTGCCCGGCGAGCACCCCGGACTGCGGGTCGATCTGGGCGCCGACCGTCTGGGCGAGGCCCAGCACGATGCCGCCCAGGAGCGTGCCCCACAGCGACCCGAGCCCGCCGATGATCACGGCCTCGAACGCGAACAGCAGCACGAGGTCGCCGTAGCCGGGCGAGAACTGCGTGCTCATGCCGACGAACACGCCCGCGAGCGCCAGCGTGGCGAACGCGAGGGCCGTCGCCACGGCGTAGGTGTGCTTCGGGTCGACGCCGTACATCGCGGCGGCCCCGGCGTCGTCGGCGACGGCGCGCATGGCGCGGCCCGTGGCCGTGCGCGCCAGGAAGACCTGGACCCCCGCGATCACCGCGGTGGCCACGACCAGGGTGATCAGCGGCAGCAGACCCACGGAGAGCGGGCCGAGCGGCACGCCCGCAGAGGCGAGGTCACCCGTGGGGATCTTGCGGGTGTCCGCGCTGAACACCTCCTGGAGCAGGCTGGTCAGGGCCACGGCGACGCCGAACGACACCAGCAGCGGCGCGAGCTCGCCCGCGCCCGGTGCGCCCGGACGGCCGGCGCCGTCCCCGCGCACCTGCGCGAGGGCCGGGTTGAACAGGCCGCGCTGCATCGCGTACCCGAGCGCCGCGAACACGGGCACCACCACGACGACCGCGAGCCACAGGGGCAGGCCCTGCTGGACCAGGACCAGCGACAGGTAGGCGGCGAGCACCGCGAGCACGCCGTGCGCCAGGTTGACGATGCGCATCACGCCGAAGATCAGCGACAGGCCGCAGGCCAGCAGGGCGTACTGCCCGCCGAGCAGCACGCCCTGCACGCCGGCGTTGAGCCAGTCCATCAGGCCTCCGTGGGTCTCGGGGCGGGGGCGGGGGCGGGGGCCGGGGTGGGGGCGATGCCGAAGTAGGCGTCCGCCACGGCCTCGCGGTCCAGGCCCGCGGCGGGGGCCTCCAGCACGGTGCGCCCGCCCAGGAGGCACTGAACGCGGTCGGCGACGCGCAGCGCCTGGTCCAGGTCCTGCTCGACGACGAGCGCCGTGGTGCCCTCCGCCGTGATGCGGCGGACGGCGTCGTAGATCCGGGTGACGACGGACGGCGCGAGCCCGAGCGACACCTCGTCGAGCAGCAGCACGCGCGGGTTGGTCAGGAGGGCCCGGCCGATCGCGACGGCCTGCTGCTGGCCGCCCGACAACACGCTGCCGCGCCGGTCCCGCAGCTCGGCGACGTGCGGGAACACGTCGTACACGGCACGCAGGTCCCACGGCCCGGGCCGCCCCGGGTAGCGGCCCATGAGCAGGTTCTCCTCGACGGTGAGCGAGGGGAAGAGGCGGCGTCCCTCCGGCACGAGCGCGACGCCGCGCCGCACCCGCCGGTGCGCGGGTACCCGGGTGACCGGTGCGGCGTCGAGCAGCACGGTGCCCGCCGTGGGCAGGTGGGTGCCCGCGAGCGCCGCGAGCAGCGTGGACTTGCCGGCGCCGTTGGCGCCGAGCACCGCGAGGGTCTCCCCCTCGGCGAGGGTCAGCCCGACGCCGTCGACCGCGAGCAGGTCGCCGTACCGGACCTCCAGGCCGGCCACCTCCAGGACGCTCATGCCGGCTCCCCCGGTACGGAGTCGGGCACGGAGTCGGGCACGGAGTCGACGGTGGCTCCCAGGTACACCTCGACCACCTGCGGGCTGCGGATCACCTCGTGCGGGTCGCCCTGCGCGATCACCTCGCCGGCGGCGAGGCACAGCAGGCGGTCCACGACGTCGAGCAGGGCGTGCAGCACGTGCTCGATCCAGACCACGGCGACCCCGTCGTCCCGCAGGCGGCGCACCAGGTCCACGACCTGCGGCAGCTCGCGGTCGGTGAGGCCGCCCGCGATCTCGTCCAGCAGGAGCAGGCGCGGCCCGGTCGCGAGCGCCCGCGCGACCTCCAGCCGCTTGCGGTCCAGCAGGCGCAGGCTGCCCGACAGCGTGTTCGCCGCTCCGGTCAGGTCCGTCGTCTCGAGCGCGTGCCAGGCCCGGTCCCGGGCGTCCCGGGCCGTGCCGCGCGAGCCGGCACCGCCGTGCCGCCGTCCGGCGAAAGACGCCCCGACCAGCACGTTCTCGTAGACGGTGAGGCCGCTGAAGGGGCGCGGCACCTGGTACGAGCGCGCGACACCCCGGTCGGCGCGGGCGGCCGCGCCGAGCCGGGTGACGTCCTGGCCGTCCAGCGTCACGGTCCCGGCATCGGCCCGGAGGGTGCCCGCGACGACGTCGAGCAGGGTGGTCTTGCCCGCGCCGTTCGGGCCGACGAGGCCCAGGGCCTCGCCGGCGGACACCTCGAACGACACGTCGCGGGCCGTGACCACCCGGCCGAAGCGCTTGGCGACGCCGGTCACCCGCAGCAGGGGTTCGGTCACCGGAGCGGCTCGACCTCGCCGCCCGTCGGGATCTCCGGGGCCAGCGTGTTGGAGACCACCACGAGCTCGTAGGGGTTCTGGCCCTCGTCCGCGCCGTCGTCCAGGCGCCACTGGCCACCGACCAGCGGGGTCTTGGCCACGTACGGGGGCACGCTGTCGTCGACGCCCCAGGCGATGTCGCCCACGACGGTCGAGACCTCCAGCGTGGACAGGGCCTCGGTGATCGCCTCCGGCTCGGTGGAGCCGGCCTCCTGGACGGCCGCGACCGTGATCTCGAACAGGGCCTCGGCGAAGCCGAGGGGCTGCGTCCACTGCTTGCCCGTGTCCGCCTCGTACTGGTCGGCCAGCTCCTGCGCGGTCTGCCCGGTCAGCGAGGAGGCGAACGGCGCCGTGGGGTGCCACCAGACCTCGGAGGTGAGGCCGTCGCCCGCGTTGCCCAGCGCCTCGACCGACGACGGGAAGAGCAGGGCCTTGCCGATCGTCGCGACCTTGGGCCGGTAGCCCTGCTGGCCGGCCTGCTGCCAGAACGTGGTGAAGTCCGGCGGGATCGGCACGCCGACCAGGATGTCGTGGCCCTCGAACGCGGAGAGCTGCGCCGAGAAGTCCTGGGTGCCGTTCGGGTACAGGCCCGGGTCGTCGATCGTGACGCCGGTGTCCTTCGTGAGGGCCGGGAAGTTGGCGCTCCACGCCTGCCCGTCCGGGTCGTTCGGGAACAGGCCGGCCGCCTTCTGGTTGGTGTCCACCTGGCTCCAGATGTCCGCGTACACCGCGGACACGTCCTCCAGGCCCCAGAACGCGTGGTAGCTGTACTTCAGGTCGGCGGGCTCGTCGCCCTCCCGGATCGCGAACGGCTGCCACGGCGCGACCGTCGAGATGCACGGGACCGAGTTGGCCTCGCACTGCTCCGAGACGGGGTTGGTGATGTCCGGCGTGGACGACGTCAGCACCAGGTCGACGCCGTCGCCGTTGATCAGCTCGGCCGCCACCTCGCCCGCGCGGGCGGAGTCGGACTGCGAGTCCTTCACGATGATCTCGACGGTCTGCTCGGTGCCGTCGACGGTGACCGGGTTGTCCGCGAACCACTTCTCCATGGACTCGATCACGTAGGTGTTGGCCTCGCCGAACGGCGCCGACGAGCCCGTCTCGGTCGAGACGAAGCCGATCTTCAGGACGTCGTCGTCCCCGCCGCCGACCGTGCCGCCGCCCACGTCACCGCAGCCCGTCAGGGTGGCCGCCAGCGCTGCCGTCGACGCGCAGACCACCAGCGCCCGCGTGTTCAGGGGCCGTCCGTTGCCAACCATCGTCGTCACTCCAAGTCTGTCGTCGAGCCTCTGGCTGTCAGACCCACAGGTCACTCGGTGACCTGTGGGTCTGACACGGGGATTGCGACTTGCCGGTAGTGCGTGGTGCGGGTGGTTCGGGTGGTGCAGGTCTCTCGGGTGCGCCGGGTGGGCCCGGTGGGTCAGTCGGCCGGGGCGAGGACGACGTCGAAGCGGGTGCGGGCCCACGTGCCCTCGACCGCGCGGCCGTCGGGCGTCGGCGTGCCCGCGGGCAGCTCCTCGAAGTCCATGACGAGCGAGTCCTTGACGCCGAACACCGAGTCCGACGCGAGCAGCTCGTCGCCGCGCACGAAGATGTGGGTCACGAGCGTGCGCAGCCCGGGCGCCGTCACCATGAAGTGCAGGTGCGCGGCGCGCAGGGGCGAGCGGCCCGACGCCGCGAGCAGCGCGCCGACCGGCCCGTCGTGCGGGATCGGGTACGGCGTGGGCGTGACGCCCCAGAAGCGGTACCCGCCGTCGTCGGCCGAGTAGAGGTGCGCGCGGCCCGCGGTGCGCGCGTCGCCGTACTGGACGTCGTAGAAGCCGTCCTCGTCCGCCTCCCACACCTCGATGCGCGCACCGGGCACGGGGTTGCCCGAGGTGTCGGTGACCGTGCCCTCGACCCAGCAGGGCTGCCCGGTCGCGCCGCCCGCGATGTCGCCGCCGTTCTCGATGCGCGGCGCGTCGTCCACGAAGAACGGGCCGAAGACCGTGGCCTCCGTCGCGTTCTCGTACGCCGCGTTGTTGATTGCGATGGTCTGCATGGAGGCGCCCAGCACGTCGGACAGCAGGATGAACTCCTGCCGCTTGTCGTCGGTGACGTGCCCCGCGGCGGTGAGGAACTCGATGCCCCGGTTCCACTCGTCCTCGGTGAGCCGCACCTCGCACAGGAACGCGTGCAGGTGCCGGGTCAGCGACTGCATGACGGTCGCCAGCCGCGCGTCGCCGGCACCCGCGAAGGACGCCGCCACCCGGTCGGTGAGCTCCTGCTCGCGGGCCGCCTGCTCGGCGTCGGGCTCAGCCATCCTGCCCGCCCCGTCCGAGCACCGACCGCAGGGCGTCGCCCAGCGCCCCCGCCGGGTCGTCGGCCAGGCTCTGGGCGCGCCAGGCCACGTGCGCGTCCGGGCGGACCAGGATCGCGCCCGACTCCTCGACGCCGCGCATCTTCGCCCAGTCGTAGTAGGTGTCGATGACCTCGCGGCCCGGCCCGATGACGACCGCCTCCAGCGGCACGCCGAGCTCCTCGGCGACCTTCGCGGCGGCGTCGGCCCAGGCCTCGCCCGCGATGCCGGTCACCAGCGTGAACTGCCCGTACGGGACCAGGTCGTGCGTCGAGCGCTTGTGCCCGTCGACGTCGGCCACCCACACGTGCGGGAACCGCGCGCCCGGAACCGTGGACTGCTGGTAGTAGAGCTCCGGGTCGCGCTCGTCCACAGGCTGGGGAGAACCGTCGGGGACGATCGCGGCCGACGTGTAGAACTGGCCCATGTCCACGCCGTGCGCGTTGAACTCGTAGTGCTTGAGGTCCATCGCCTCCACGAGCGCCGCGCGCTTGGCCGCGCCGGCCGGGGTGTTCGCCTTGCGCTCGTCGATGGCGGCCTGCATCGCCTCCGGCGTCTCGGCGTCCAGGACCCCGAGCACCTCCATGAACCGGAACTCGCCGCCCGACTTGTTGGCGCGCAGCACGATCTGCTCGGCGACCGGCGCGCGCTCGGCCGAGTAGGTCTCCAGCAGCGACGGTGCCGCCTGCCCGTTCAGCACGGCCGCGATCTTCCAGGCCAGGTTGTACGAGTCCTGGACCGAGGTGTTGGAGCCGAGTCCGTTGCTCGGCGGGTGCCGGTGCACGGCGTCGCCCGCACAGAAGACGCGGCCCTGCTGGAGGTGCGTGGCGTACATCTGGTTGTTGCCCCACAGCGAGTAGCCCGTGATCTCGACGTCCAGGTCCTCGACGCCCACGAGCTGGCGCACGATCTCGGTCGCCGCCGCGTCGTCGAGCTGCGGCGGCTCGCCGGCGATGTCGTAGCCCCAGACGATGAGCCACTCGTTCCACGGCCGGACCATGCGGACCAGGCCGGCGCCGATGCCGCCGACGTCGGAGCCGGGCTGCAGCACCCAGTACAGGACCGAGGGGCGGTGGCCCACGAGGTGCGTGAGGTCGGCCTTGAACGTGATGTTCATGGAGCCTGCGATGTCCATCGCGCCCTCCATCGGCAGGCCGATGTCCGCGGCCACCTGGGAGCGGGCGCCGTCGCCGCCGATCAGGTACTTCGAGCGGATCGTGTACTCGGTGCCGGTGACGCGGTCGAGCACGCGGGTGCTCACACCGTCGGCGTCCTGCGTGTGGCCCAGGTACTCCGTGGAGAACCGCGACTGGGTGCCCCGCTGGGTCGCGTTCTTCACCAGGATCGGCTCGAGGTAGGTCTGCGGGATGTCGACGGTGAGCGACGGCGAGGCCAGCCGCGCGTCCGCCTCGCGGGCCGGGTGGGTCTCCCAGGTGAGGATGCGGCCGATCTCCTCGCCCGCGATCGTCGTGCAGAACACCGTGTCGCCCACCAGCTCGTGCGGCGTCGCGTCCGCGAGCACCTGGTCCTCGATGCCCAGGTCGCGGAAGATCTCCATGGTCCGCTGGTTGGTGATGTGCGCGCGGGGCGTGTTCGCGGTCCAGCGGTACTTGGTGATCATGATGTTGCCGATCCCCAGGCTGGACAGGAAGAGCGCCGCGGACGCGCCGGCCGGGCCGGAGCCCACGACCAGCACGTCGGTCTCGACCACCGTGCCGCGTCCCTCCGGGGTCGGGCCGGCGGCGGTGCTGGGCAGTGCGGTCTCGGTCTGACCGTCGTCGAACTCAGGCATGCGCACAGGGTGCCGCGTGCCCCGACCTGGGAAAAGGGCGGGCCATGAAAGTCGGCGGAAATCATCAAGGCAGGGTGTTCGCCGGCCCCTCGTGCGCGGCCGCGCACCGCGCGGCCCGGTGCGTGCTCAGCGCCGCGTGGCGAGCGCGTACCTGCGGGCCTCGGACGGCGACATGCCCGCCTGCTCGCGGAAGACGCGCGAGAACTGCGCGGCCGACGAGAAGCCGCAGCGCCGGCCGATCGCCTCGACGGTCTGCTCCGCGTACGACGGCATGCGCAGCATCCGGCTCGCCATCTCCACGCGCCGACGGGCGACCAGCCGCGGCACGCTCGTGCCGTGCTCGGCGAGCACGCGCGAGAGCTGCCGCTCGCTCAGGCCGATCGCGTCGGCGATACGGCGGGCCGACATGGTCGGGTCGCGCAGCCACTGGCGCACGTACCGCTCGGCCGCGGCGAAGTGCGCGCCCGCGGCCTGCGCCCCGGACACCTCCGGCCGGACCAGCACGGCCGTGACGAGATCGAGCACGGCGGCCTCGTCGGCCGCGCCGTCGCCGTCGGGGCCCACCGCACGGGCGACCAGCTCGGCGAGTGCCGCGGCGTGGGCGCTACCGCCCGCCGCCGGGGACGGCGCGCCGAACTCGATCACCTGGGCGGTGCGCGGCATGGTGCCGCCCGCGGAGCGGAACACGTCGTACGGCACCTTGACCGCCAGCTCCTCCAGCCCCTGGGAAAAGCCGCGCAGGAACGGCCGGTCGGCGTCGCACACCAGGAGCTGGCCGGGCCGCAGCCTGCGGACGCCGTCGTCGTGGTGGAAGAACGCCTCGCCCCGGAGCGTGAAGTAGAGGGCCACGGACTCGGTGGGGCGGGTGCGGACCGTGCGCGCCGTGCGTTCCACGGCGTGGGGGTTGGCCTCGACGTGCGCCAGGTGCAGCCGGTCGAGCTGGAGGTTCGCCTCGGAGGCCTCCAGCGCCGAGTCGTCCTCGAGCATGCGGCACTGCAACGCGACGAGGGCGTCGGCGTTGTGCTCCTCCCACAGCTCGATCCGCCGCGCCGCGGGCAGGCCTCGCGTGGAGAAGCGGTCGACGGCGCCGCGCGACGCCGGTGTGGCACGACTCACGAGCCCCACAGTAGGTGCAGCGCCCGGCCCGCACCAGGATTCGTCGCCCTCGACCGGCGTGTTGTCCGTGGCGTGTTCGCCCAGGTCAGGGCCGCTGGCGGCGACCAGGGGTGCGCTCGGCCGCCGGACGCAGGATGCTCGTGCCATGCCCGACGAGACGTTGCCGCCCCAGCCCACCGCGCCCCAGCCCACCGCGGCCCGGCCCCCGGCCCTGCGGCCCACGCGCGACCCGCAGCTCGTGCTGCTCCGGCACGGCCAGACCGAGTGGAGCGCGAGCGGGCAGCACACCGGGCGTACCGACCTGCCGCTCACGACGGCGGGCGAGGCGCAGGCCCGGTCCGCGGGGGCGACGCTGGCCGCCTACGAGTTCGCGGCCGTCTACACGTCCCCGCGGACCCGGGCCCGGCGGACGGCGGAGCTCGCGGGACACCCCGGCGCCGTCGTCGACGAGGACCTCGCCGAGTGGGACTACGGGCCGGTCGACGGCCGCACCTCGCGCGACGTCTCGGAGATCCTGGGGCGCGACTTCCAGATCTTCGAGGACGGCGTCCAGGTGCTGCCGCCGTCCGCCGAGCACGGCGAGGGCCGGCCGGGCGAGACGCTGGACCAGGTTGCCGTGCGCGCCGCCCGGGTCATCGCCCGGGCGGAGCTCGTGCTGGCGGGGTCCGGGCCGGGGGGCGGCGGCGACGTGCTGCTCGTTGCGCACGGGCACCTGCTGCGGGTGCTCGCCACGGTGTGGCTCGGCGTCGACCCGCGGCTCGGGGCCCGGTTCGAGCTCGGCACCGCCGCCGTCTGCCTGCTGGGGTACGGGCACAGCCTGCGCACGATCGAGGGATGGAACCTGGCCGCACAGTAGATCCAGTTGGCGCAGTAAGGCAGTATTCGCGGCATGAGGGAAGAGCACCTCGCCGAGGGCGAGACCATCGTGTTGCAGCTCCGCACTCACCCGAAGAAGATCGTCAAGCCGATCCTGCTGCTCCTGGTGCTGGTCGTGATCCTGATCGCCATCTGGGTGCTGCCGCTGCCGGTCGACCCGATCGTGCTGTGGTTCGCGACGGCGATCCTCGTGGTGCTCGGCCTGGTCGCGTCCGCAGGTCCGTTCCTGCGCTGGCGCACCACGCGCTACATCATCACCAACCAGCGGGTCGCGCTGCGCACGGGCATCCTGACGCAGACCGGCCGGGACATCCCGCTCTACCGGATCAACAACGTCACCTTCGAGAAGCAGCTCAGCGACCGGATCTTTGGCTGCGGCACCCTCGTGATCTCCGACGGCACGGACCAGCCGGGCATGGTGCTCGACGACGTGCCCGACGTCGAGCAGGTGCAGCGCACCCTCCAGGACCTGGTCCGCCAGGGCAAGCTGCTCAGCGACGACTGACCGGCCCGGGCCCGGCCGTCAGGTGCCGGCCGGGTCGAGGACCGCGGCCAGGTCCGCGCCCGCGCGGAGCAGCGCGACCGTACGGGTGGCGATCTGGTCGAGGCGCCGGTCCAGGATCAAGCGGGCCTCGGCGATCCCCTCGTCGACGCCCGGAAGACGGCGCAGACTCCCGACGACGTCGCGCACGGCCGGGATCCCGTACCCGCTGCTGCGCAGTGCGGCCACGATGCGCGCCTCCCGGATCGCGGCCGGCCCGTACTGCCGGGCACGCAGGGTCGTCACGCGCTCCGGGACCGCCAGCCCCTCCTGCTCCCAGAACCGGAGCGTGGACGTGCGCACCCCGAGGGCCGCGGCGAGCTGGGTGATGGTCATGACGTCGGCGTCGGGCCCGGACTCCTCGCCCTCGATGGCGCCGAGCGCCGCCCGCGCCCGCAAGGCCTCGTCGCGTTCGCCGGCGAGCCGGACGTGCACGGCACCGATCGCGGCGGCGACGTCGGTCAGGGTTCCGGTCATCGCCTCGGCGAGCAGACGACGCGCGACCACCGGTCCGGCGGCGCTCGCCAACCCCCGGTACGCGCGCAGCGCCCGGACGTGCTCCGGCCCGTACGAGCGGTAGCCGTTGGCCGAGCGCGCGGCCGGCGGGAGCACGCCCAGCCGCTCCAGGTCGCGGACCTGTTGCACGGACCAGCCGGACTCCCGCGCGACGTCGGCGGTGCGGAGCGGCCGGGAGGCCTGAGGTGTCATGCGCTCAACCCCACAGAAGCACTTGAAGGTGATGCTTGAACCATGACATCACGAGCAGGCCTGACCATCGAGCAGATCATCGGCGCGGTACGCGAGCTCGACGGCGCACTCGTCGTCGCGCCCGCCGTCGGCGACGCCTCCGTCCCGGAGCTGGCCTGGGGCGACGCGTTCTTCTACTACGCCCCCGACGGCGAGATGCCCCGGAACGTCCAGCCGTACGGGACGATCGTCACCAAGAACTACCCGGACGACACCACCTCGGACCTCGACCCCGCCGGGCGCTGGCGCGTGAACGTCCACGTCGGACGCACGCGGCTGGCCGAGCTCATCGGAACCGTCGAGCCCGGGCAGGGTGGGCCGGCACCGAGTCCGGACACGGCCGACGTCGTCCAGCCGCACCCGGTGTACGGGACGGTCGGCTGGGTGTCCGTCGTCAACCCCGGACCCGCGACCGCCGACACCGTGCGCCAGCTCCTGCGCGACGCGCACGACGCCGCGCGTGCCCGCTTCGAGCGCCGTCACTGACGGCCGCGGACGGGGAGATGCTTGCGCCCCCGGGTGGGTAACGGAGAGGTAGCAGTGCTACGTCTCCGTTACCCACCTGGCTGCGTATCTCTTCCGCCGGAGGATCGGGCGGGGCAGACGAGCCGACCGGTACCCGTCAGTCGACGACGGCGCGGCTCGCGGCCTGCTCGCTGCGGCGGTGCATGTCGACGCTGAGCCGGATCTCGCCCGCGGCGTGCGCGTTGAGCAGCCGCTGCGCCAGCGCCTCAAGGCTCTCCGGGGCGGGCTCGTCCGTCTCGTCGGAGCCGGCGGCGTCCCGCACGCCCGCAGCGCGCGCCAGGCCGTACTGCGCGCCGAACCAGTCCGCGACGGTCACCCCGTGCAGGGGGTGGTGCACGACGTCGACGGTGTCGCCCGCGCCGAGCTCGCCGTTCTCGATCACACGCAGGTAGGCACCCGTGCGGTTGGCCTGCGTGAACCGGCGCACCCAGCGCTGCTCGCCGAGCCGCCGTCCGAAGGTCTGGCAGGGCGTGCGCGGCTGCGTGACCTCCAGCAGCGCCGAGCCGACCTGCCACCGCTCGCCGATCACCGCGGCGTTCACGTCCAGGCCGCTGACGCGCAGGTTCTCGCCGAAGAGCCCGGGCGTGACCTCCCGGCCCAGCTCGGCGGACCAGTGGTCGGCGTCCTCCTGGGCGTAGGCGTAGACCGCCTGGTCGAGGCCGCCGTGGTTGGCGCGGTCGGCCTGCACGTCCGCGTAGAGGCCGTAGGGCCGCACCTTGACCCGGCCCTCCACGGGACGCTTGTCGATCGCCGTGACCCCGACCGTGCCCGGGTCGGGATGCAGGACGTACACGCGACAGACCGCGAGGAGCTCAGCCATGCGCACATTTTCTCATCCGCGCACCACCCCACCGACCTGTCACACCCACAGGTCACCCGGGTGACCTGTGGGTGTGACACGTGCGGGGGTCACGGCAGCGGGAGCGGCTCCATCCACTGGTCGTTGGCCGTCAGGTCGATGCCGTACTCGCCGGCGAACCGCATCCGGGTCCCGGCCAGCACGCCGTCGACCGACTCGTCGAGGTCGTAGACCCGTGCGCCGCGCAGGCGGTTGCGCTCGGCGCCGCCCAGCCCGTACGTCCCGAACCCGGTGTTCCCCGCGTACCCGAGCAGCACGCCGTAGTAGTCACCCGAGTAGGTGTTCACGTGGTCGTGGCCGCAGAACACGCCGCGGACGTCGCCCCGGTGCTGGATCGCCGAGAACATGCCGGAGTTGAAGGGGCCCGGGCACTCGTCCTCGTTGCGCTCCCCCTCGATGCGGTGCCGTGCCTTGCCACGCTCGTGGTCGGCGTCCGTGCGCCCGTCCACCGAGCCGAACCACATGAACCGGTACTCCCACAGGGGGATGTGGATGAACATGAGGGCCGGCACCACGTACCCCGCACGGCGCTCCACCTCCACCGACGTGTCGTAGTACCACTTCACCTGGTCCATGCGCAGCCAGTCCCAGTGGGGGTAGCCGTCGAAGTCCTGACCCGCGAGGGTGTCGGGCGCGTACCGCCCGGAGTCGAGCAGCCAGACGTTGAACGCGGGACGCCCGCCCCGGCCCTCGATCAGCAGGTTCGAGTTGCCCTGCCCGGTGACGCCGCGCGCCGTCGGGCCGTTCACGTTGTAGCGGTAGGACCGGTAGAAGGCCAGCATGTCGGCCTCGTCCAGGCCGCTGTTCGGCGTCGAGTCCTCGTCGTGGTTGCCGAAGGTGATGGCCCAGGGGACGGCGCGCTCCTCCATGGGCTGCACCACGTTGTTCATCGCCTGGTGCATCTCCAGCGGGGTGTCGCAGCCGCCGGTGATGTTGTCGCCGTTGAGGATCACGAGGTCCGGCCGCTCGTCGTCGAGCACCGCACGCATGAGCTCCAGGGTGCGGCGGTCGATCTTCTCGTCGTCCTGCGTGTCGTTGAACTGGACGATCTTGAACTTCCCGTCCCGCCCGAACCGCAGCGACCGCTGCGGGTGCCGGCTCAGCTCCGCGGCCTCCGCCGGGGTCGCTCCGCCGGCAGCCGCCACGGTCGCGACGCCCGCCGCGCCGAGGCTGCTCAGGGACAGGAAGGTCCGGCGGTCGACGCCGTCGGCAGTGTGCTCAGTCATGCCGACGACGATCGAGGGCCCCGCTGGCGGGCGCCCGACCACCGGGTGGACCCCCGGTGACGGTCTGCTGAACGCCTACCGCACGCGGCGCAGCGCCCGCGCGATCACGTAGACCACCAGGATCAGCACCACGAGGCCGGCGGTCGCGGCGATCTGCGGCCGGGCGGCGGCGTCGGACAGCATGAGGCCCACCACCGCGACGAGCGCCACGAGCGTGGCCCACGACAGCCACGGGTAACCCCAGGCCCGCAGGCGCAGTATCTCGCCGCGCTCGGCCGCCGCGGCCTCCAGCCGCGGGCGCAGCCGGAGCTGCGAGACGACGACCAGCAGCCACACCACGAGCAGCGCCGAACCGACGGCGTTCAGCAGCACCCCGAGCAGCGACTCCGGCAGCAGGTAGTTGAGCAGCACCGCGACGACGCCGAAGAACACCGAGACCAGCACCGCGACCCACGGCACGTCGCGGCGGGAGACCCGGGTCGCGAGCGCCGGGGCGTCCCCGCGCCCGCCGAGCGAGAACAGCATGCGGGACGTCGCGTAAACGTTGGCGTTGAACGCGCTCAGCAGCGCGAGCACCACGACGACCTCCATGAGCCGCGCGGCGCCGTCGAACCCGGCCATCTGCAGCACCGACACGAACGGGGACTCGAGACGGGCGGCGTCGGTCCACGGGATCAGGGCGACCATGATCGCCACCGAGCCGACGTAGAAGAACAGGATGCGCCACAGGATGGTGCGGGTGGCGCTCGCGACGGCAGACTGCGGGTCGCGCGCCTCGGCGGCCGCGATGGTGACGATCTCGATGCCGCCGAAGGCGAAGACGACGGTGAGCAGCCCGGCCGCGATGCCGGGCAGGCCGGCCGGGGCGAACCCGCCGTAGGAAACCCACTCCCCCAGGACGCTGCCGCTCACGGGCACGACGCCGACCACGATCAGCACCCCGAGCACCAGGAAGCCGACGATCGCCAGGACCTTGACGGTGGCGAACCAGAACTCGGCCTCGCCGAACTGGCGCACGCCCACCAGGTTGATCGCCCCGAACACCGCGACGACCGCGGCCGCGACCGCCCACTGCGGCACCGCCGGCCACCAGCCGTGCACGATCCCCGCGACGCCGGTCACCTCGACGCCGAGCACCATGACGATCGTGAACCAGTACAGCCAGCCCAGCAGGAACCCGGCCCAGCGGCCGAGCGCGGCCTCCGCGTAGACGGAGAACGAACCGCTCGACGGGAGCGCCGACGCCATCTCCGCGAGCATCCGCATGACGAGCACCACGATCGCGCCCGCTATGGCATAGCTCACGAGGACGGCGGGGCCCGCCGCGGCGATGCCGAGGCCTGAGCCGAGGAACAGGCCCGCACCGATCGCGGAACCCAGACCCATCATGGTCAGGTGGCGCGTGCGCAGGCCATGGGCCAGCTGCTCGCTGCGGGCGGTGGTTTTGGCGGGGTCGCTCTGGTGGTCGGTGGTGCTCACGACCGACCACGGTAACCCGGGCGGTGAGAGACTCGTGCTCGTGACCGAATCTGCACACACCCCCGTGCACGACCCTGAGGACGACGAGGACTACGGCCTCGAGAAGACCCTGAGCGAGGACCCCGATCCGCTGCCGCACGTGGTCGTGGTGGGCGGCGGGTTCGCCGGCATGGCCGCGGTCCGGGCGCTGAAGGACGCACCCGTGCGGATCACGCTGATCGACCGCCGCGTCTACAACACCTTCCAGCCGCTGCTGTACCAGGTCGCGACCGGCGGCCTGAACCCGGGCGACGTCACCTACTTCCTCCGCGGCCTGCGGCTCAGGCAGAAGAACGTGCACGTGGTCCACGAGCACCTGGTGGAGGCCGACCACGCCGCGAAGAAGATCCGCCTGCTCAACGACCACTGGATCAGCTACGACTACCTCGTGGTCACCGCGGGCGTCACCACCAACTTCTTCGGCACGCCGGGCGCCAAGGAGTTCGCGTTCCCGATGTACTCGCGCTCGCAGGCGATGCGGATCCGCGACAACCTCTTCATCCGCCTGGAGAAGGCCGCGAAGTCGAAGCGCGCCGACGACGGCCTGCGCGTCGTGGTCGTCGGCGGCGGCGCCACCGGGGTCGAGGTGGCGGGCGCGCTCGCCGAGCTGCGCACCGCGGGCCTCGCGCCCGCCTACCCGGAGATCCACGGCGACGCGTTCGAGGTCAAGGTGGTGCAGCGCGGCGGCGAGATCCTCAAGTCGTTCGCGCCCAAGCTGCGTTCGTACGCGGCCCAGGAGCTGCGGCACCGCGGGGTCTCGCTGCACCTGGGCGCCGGGGTGGCGGCCGTGGAGCGCGAGGCCGTGGTGCTCACCGACGGCACCCGGATCCACGCCGACCTCACCGTCTGGTCCGCCGGCGTGCGCGTGCACGACGAGGTGACCGACTGGGGCCTGCCGCAGGACGAGGGCGGCCGCATCAAGATCGGCGACGACATGCAGGTCGTGGGCCTGCCGGGCGTGTTCGCCGCGGGCGACATCGCGATCTCGCCGTCGGACCTGCCGCAGCTCGCCCAGCCCGCGATCCAGGGCGGCCTCATCGCAGGCCGGAACATCCGCGCCCTGCTCGACGGCGAGCCCCTGCAGGAGCTGCGCTACGTGGACAAGGGCACGATGGCGGTGATCGGCCGCCGCGCCGCGATCGCCGAGATCAACCTGCCCGGGGGCCGGTCGCTGCGCATCACCAAGGGCCTGGCGTGGATGGTGTGGCTGTTCGTGCACATCATGTCGCTCGTCGGACCCCGCAACCGGGTCACGACGCTCGCGGGCCTGGTCACGCGGTACGGGTTCCCGTTCCACCGGCGCCCCGTCCCGATCGTGGGCGACGTGCCGACCGTGCGGCCGCCCCGGTCGGGGAGCCGGCGGCCCTGAGCGTTTCACCCCGTACGCCCCGCCGCAGTGCCCGCTGCCCGGACATCGCCCGCTCACGTGACAGACTCGGCGCGCTGCCCGGCGAAACGGCGCGGTAGCCTCACTCCTGGCGCTCGGCCACAACGCCGTCGGCCAAGGAGAAACCCATGACCCCGGACGAGCTGCGCTCGGCACAAAAACTCACCATGGCGAACCCCGAGCGGTTGCGTCTGCTGGCCCGGCTGCTCACGCACCCCGAGGGCCGCTGCACCGCCGAGGACCTGGTGCTGCGTGCCGCGCCGGAGGACCCGCGCCCGGGCGGGCCGGAGGCCGGTGACCTGCCGCAGGGCGTCGCCGCCGCACGGGCCGCCGCGGACGTGGAGGAGCACCTCGAGGCGCTGGTCGCGGTGGGGCTGGTCGCCGTCGTCGGGCCCATGCCCTCGGACGCGGCGCTGTACCGCGTCTCGTCCCGCGGGATCGCGCGGTTCGGGTCCGCGGCCCTCGCGGCCCCGCGGTACCCCGGCGAGGCGACGCTCGACGCGCGCGACCACGACGCGCTCCTCGACCGCCTGGTCGACACGCTCGCCGTCACCTTCGCCGCCAACGCGGGCGCCGGGACCGTGGACCGGCTGGTCCGGGAGTCCTACTCCGCGCTGAACAGGCAGGTGCAGTCGTCCGAGCAGGTGCCGGCGCTCACCGCGTGGCTCGCGACGGACCGGCTCGCCGCCATGACCGAGGTGACGCACGGTTCGCCGCGGGACGTGCTGTTCGTCTGCGTGCACAACACCGGCCGGTCCCAGATCGCTGCGGCGGTCACTCGGCGCCTCGCGGGCGACCGCATCCGCGTGCGCACCGCGGGCACCCGGCCGGTGGCCGAGCCCGACACGATGACGGAGACGGTGCTCGCCCGCCGCGGCCTCGACGGGCTCATCGAGTTCCCGCGCGAGCTCACGGACGACATCGTGCGCACCTCCGGGGTGATCGTGACGATGGGCTGCGGCGACGCGTGCCCCGTCTTCCCCGGGCGCCGCTATCTCGACTGGCCCCTGGACGACCCGGCGGGCCGGCCCATCGAGGAGGTCGAGCGGATCGTCGACGACATCACCGCGCGGGTGCGGGCGCTCGTCGCGGAGATCGACGCGGCGGACGAGCCGGCGGCCGCGGCCGGGGTCGCCGCCGGGTTCGCGATCGCGGCGTCCGGCGTCGCGTCGTCCGACATCGCGCCGGCGGAGCCGGTGGCCGCCGACGGCACGTTCGGGGCGGAGCAGCAGCGCGGCTGGCTCCCCCGGCTGGCCCGGCGGCCGTGGACCGTCGTCACGACAGCGCTCGGCGCCAGGGGTCAGCGGAAGGCGCGGTAGCCGGTCGGCTCGACCTCGGGTCCCCAGGTGTCCAGCGCCCAGGCCGCGGCGTCGCCGAACGCGGCCGCCAGCGCCGGGAGGTCGTCGCGCAGGTTGAGCGCGCCCCAGCGCCAGCGGGACACCATGAGCTGCCGGTAGGACGGCGACCTGCCCGCCGGGCCGACCAGCTCGCGCCCCGCGACGGTGCTCTTCCACAGCCAGCCCGTGACGAGGACCAGGTAGATCGCGCACGCCTGCCGCACGGAGGTGGCCCAGCCGGGTCCGGACACGATGTCGGGCGCATGCTCGGCCAGGCCTGCGGTGAGCTCGTCGAGGAGCATGTCCGTGAGGCCGGGCGGCGGGTCGAACACGCACCAGCAGGTGGCGAAGGGCAGCAGCCCGTACGCGGCGACGAACGCGGCGTGCTGGACGTCGGTGCCCTCCAGGTCGAGGAAGCGCCAGCCGTCCGGGCCGAGCACCGCGTTGTCGGGGCAGGTGTCCGTGGGCGAGACGATCGCGGCGGCATCGGGGGTGCGCAGGTGCTGGGCTGCGGCGAGCTCGGCCTCGATCGCGGCCCGGCGCGCCGCCGTGCCCGGCACGTCGAGCAGGCGGTCGAGCCCGGCCCGGAGGTCGGCGTCGGCGTCCCACGGCTCGGCGGCGGCCAGACGGCTCCGCGCCTCGTCGACCCGGCCGCGGGAGCCTCCGGTCGTGCGGCCGAGCGCGCGGGCCCAGGTCCGGGCACCGTCCCACGCCGCGTCGCGGTCGTCGCCGACGAGCAGGTCGGCAAGGGTGGGCAGGTCGCCGAGGTCGGACATGACGACGAGGTGGTGCTCCGGGTCCTGCGCGAGCAGGGTCGGGGTGCCGGGACACAGGTCCAGGCCGACGGCCTCGCGGACGAACGCGCCGTCGTCGGACAGGAAGCGCTTGACGATCACCGTGGCCGGGGCGCCCTGGTCCGTCCCGTCGACCCGGCAGCGGAGCACCTGCGAGCGGGCGGAGCCGCCCAGGTCGACCGGGTCGGTCAGGCGGACGCCGCCCGACGGCGGGAGTGCCGCCTGGGTCAGTGCTGCCTCGGCGAGGGCGACGGTGTCGTTCACCGGGACAGTGTGTCCGCTGCTCACCGGGCAGGACCACACAATTCACAGGACTGTGGACAACATCTGTGGATAACTCCGCGGGGGTGCCCGTCACCAGTGGTGTGCGCTGTGGATAACCCGGTGGACAGCGCGGCGCAACTTATTCCGCTGGGGAGTGTCGGTGACCGGGTGCAAGGTAGGAGTCCGAAGCGTTCCTCGTGCGACGACCTCCCGAAGGGCTGGCCATGACCGAATCGACCTCCACCGGAGCAGAGACCGACCGACCCACGCCCGAGGGGGTGGGCGTCCTGCGCTCGGTGGTCCTCGACGTCCCCGACCTCGGCACCGAGGCCGACTTCTGGACGGCCCTGACCGGCGGGACCGTGAAGTTCACGGACCACGACTGGATCACGGTCAGGACCCCCGACCAGTGGGACGTCGCGTTCCAGCTCGCACCCGACCACGTTCCGCCGCAGTGGCCGGGACAGGAGCACCCCCAGCAGGCGCACATCGACCTGTACGTGCCCGACCTGGCCGCCGCGAGCGCCCGCGCGGTGGAGCTCGGGGCCACCGTGCTGCGGGAGAACGAGCGGTGGATCACGCTGTCCGACCTCGCGGGGCACACCTTCGACCTGTGCCTCAAGGAGGAGTCCGACGGCGTGACCGTCATGGGTCCCACCTTCGACTGCGCGGACGCGTCCGCCCTCGCTCTGTTCTGGTCCCGGATCCTGGGCACCCCCGTGGCGTACGACGCGGACGGTGTCGCGATGCTCGGCGGCCCCCGGCCGGTGCTGTTCCAGTCGGTGGAGAACTACAACGCACCGCAGTGGCCGGACCCCGCGCACCCGCAGCAGGTGCACCTGGACATCGGCGTGCCCGACCTCGACGCGGGCGAGGCCGCGGTGCTGGCGCTCGGGGCGACCCGGCTGCCGGGCGAGGGCTCGGGCTTCCGGGTGTTCGCCGACCCGGCGAACCACCCGTTCTGCCTGGTGCTCTGACCGGGAGGGTCAATGTGCGGCTCCGGGAAGCGCAGGGCCACCCGCCGTGCCACGGTGGGTGGCGGTAGGCCGCGCGAACGGAGTCGGGATGCTCACGGTGCGAGGGACGGGCACGCAGCTCGCCCGCCGCTGCGCCACCGCGCTGGAGAAGCACGCGGGGCTTCGGGTCACACGCGTGCCGCGCGCCCGCGACCACGGGAGAGGTGCGGACGGCGCGGCGACGGGAGGAGCGGGGACGAACGGAGCGGGCCGGCCCGGGAAGGGCCGGATCCGCCCGCCACGGGACCCGGCCGACCGTCTGCTGGTGGCCCCCGTGTTCGTGCTCTCCGCACCCCGGTCCGGGTCGACGCTGCTGCGGGTGGTGCTGGACAGCCACTCCCGGGTGCACGCGCCCATCGAGACACACGTCCGGCGGCTGTCCGTCGATCCCACGACGCCGCTGGTCCGCAGGGCGATGGAGGCCCTGGGGCACAACACCGCCGACGTCGAGCACATCCTGTGGGACCGGATCCTCCACCGGGAGCTGCTGCGCAGCGGCAAGGACGTCATCGTGGAGAAGACGCCCAGCAACGTGTTCGCTGCCGACCGGTTCGCGACCTGCTGGCCCGACGCACGCTTCCTCTTCCTGCTGCGCCATCCCGTGTCGATCGCCCGGTCGTGGCACGACGCCGACCCGGCGCGGCGGCCCATGAACCGCGCCGTCCTGCACACACTGGAGTACATGCGGGCGCTGGACGACGTCCGGCAGCGGCTCCCCGGGCTCACCGTGCGCTACGAGGACGTCACCGAGGACCCGGCGGCCGAGTTCCACCGGATCTGCGACTTCCTCGACCTGCCGTGGGAGCCGGGCATGATCGCCTACGGCGAGCAGGACCACGGCGACTTCCACAAGGGTATCGGCGACTGGCGGGACAAGATCCGCAGCGGCACCGTCCAGCCCGGGCGCAGCATCCCGCGCCCCGGTGCGATCCCGCGCGAGCTGCGCCCGATGTGCGAGAGCTGGGGCTACGTCGAGGCGAACGCCGCGAGCGACGACCGAGGTCAGGAGTGAGCGAGCGTCAGGCGTGCACCAGCGCCGGGTGCTCGGGATGGTCGACCCGGACCAGCAGGTCGGGCACGCCTGCGATCTCCCGGTCGTACCGCTCGTAGGCCGGGATCGCCCACTCCTCGTCCGGCGGTGTCCGGCGCCGGAGCGTCGCGGGCTTGATCGCGAGGTGCACGGCGACGTCCACGTCGAGCCCGCGGCCGATCGCGAGCGCGCCGTCGAGCACCAGGACGGCGCCAGGACCCGCGCCGACGTACCCCGCCCGCGTGGCCCGGTCGGTCTCGGGGTCGCGCAGGCTGGGCAGGTACTCGCCCCGCTCGACGACGCGCGTCAGCACCTCGCGGTTGAGCGCGGCGACGTCGATCCAGCCGTCGAGCAGGCTGTCCGGGTCCTCCCGCCCGTGCTCGAGCCGCAGGGACCGCGGGCGGAGGAAACCGCCCACCCCGACCCGCGCGACGGGCCGGCCGAGGGCTTCCAGGGGTGCGACGAGCGCGTCGGCCAGCCGTTCCGGGCGCGTGGACGGGTGCCCGTCGACCAGCAGCCGGACCGGGGTGCCGGTAGGGGCACCCCGGCCCAGCACCAGGTCGACGAGCCGCTCGACGAGGAGCGGCTCGCTCACGGGTTCGACGCGTGCGCTCATCGTCCGGCGGGCGGAGCCCTAGCGCTCCGCCCGGCGGGAGCTGATCACGCCCGTGTCGAAGCCAGCCAGGTGCAGCCCGCCGTGGAACCGCGCGTGCTCGATCTTGACGCACCGGTCCATCACGACGTTCAGCCCGCCGGCCTCGGCCTTGCGCGCCACGTCCTCGTGCCACGACCCGAGCTGCAGCCACAGGGTCTTCGCCCCGACGGCCAGCGTCTCGTCCAGCACGGTCGGCAGGTCCTCGTGCCGCCGGAAGGCGTCGACGAGGTCGGGCACGACGGGCAGGTCGGCGAGGCTCGGGTACACGGGGTGCCCCAGGATCTCCGTGGCCCGCGGGTTCACGAAGTACACGTCGTACGGCGACGAGGAGAGCAGGTAGGTGGCCACGAAGTAGCTCGCGCGCGCCGGGTTGGCGGACGCCCCGACGATCGCGATCGACTGTGTCGAGCGCAGGATCCGCAGGCGTTCCGGGGCGCTCGGGCCCTGCCAGGTCCGCGTGGTCTCGCTCATCGGTTCACTCCGGTCGCCTTGGTCAGTGCCTGGTCGAGGTCCCAGAGGATGTCCTCGACGTCCTCCAGGCCCACCGAGATGCGGATGAGGTCCTCGGGCACGCCCGCCGCCTCGAGCTGCTCGGCGCTCAGCTGCTGGTGCGTGGTCGACGCCGGGTGGATCACCAGGGTGCGCGCGTCGCCGACGTTCGCCAGGTGCGACGCGAGCTGCAGCGACTCGATGAACAGCCGGCCCGCCTCGCGGCCGTCCGGGAGCGGCAGGTGCTCCTCGACGGGCACCACGGCGCCGACCGGGGCGTCCGTGGCGAGGGCCAGGCTCTCGGCGTCGGGCCCGGCGCCCGGCGAGGGGACCTGCAGGCCGAACGCGAAGACCGAGCCCGGCCCGAGCGGCAGGTACTTCTGCGCCCGCTCGTGGTGCGGGTGCGTCGGCAGCCCGGCCCAGAGCACGTAGGAGACGCGGGGGTCGGTGTCCAGCCACTCGGCCACGGCGCGAGCGTTCGCCAGGTGCGCGTCCAGGCGGTGCGGGAGCGTCTCGACGCCCTGCAGGAGCTGGAAGGCCGACTGCGCGGACAGCGCCGGGCCGATGTCGCGGAGCTGCTCGGAGCGCAGCTTGGTGAGGAAGCCGTACTCGCCGAAGTTGCCCCACCAGCGCACGTCCCCGTAGGACGGCACGGGCTCGGTCATCTGCGGGAACTTGCCGTTGCCCCAGTCGAACCGCCCGGACTCCACGACGACGCCGCCGAGCGTCGTACCGTGCCCGCCGAGGAACTTGGTCACGGAGTGGATCACGATGTCCGCGCCGTGCTCGATCGGCCGCACCAGGTACGGCGTGGCGAGGGTCGCGTCGACGACGAGCGGGATGCCCGCGGCGTGCGCCACCTCGGCGAGCCCCTCCAGGTCGGCGATCTCGCCCGACGGGTTGGCCACGACCTCGGTGTAGAGCACCTTGGTCTCGGGGGTGATCGCCGCGGCGTAGTCCGCGGGGTCGGTCCCGGGCACGAACGTGGTCTCGACGCCGAACCGGCGCAGCGTCACGTCGAGCTGCGTCACCGTGCCGCCGTAGAGCTGGGCCGAGGCGACCACGTGGTCCCCCGCCCCGACGAGCGCGGCGAAGGTGATGAACTCGGCCGACATGCCGGACGCCGTCGCCACCGCGCCGATGCCGCCCTCCAGCGAGGCGATGCGCTCCTCGAGCGCCGCCACCGTCGGGTTGCCGATGCGCGAGTAGATGTTGCCGTACTTCTGCAGCGCGAAGAGGTTCGCGGCGTCGTCCGTGTCCTGGAACACGAACGACGTGGTCTGGTAGATCGGCACCGCCCGCGCCCCGGTGGCCGCGTCGGGGATGCCCCCGGCGTGAAGGGCCCGCGTGCGGAACCCGAAGGTGTGCTCGGTCATCGTCCTGCCTTCCTCTCCGCGACTCCTGCTGCCAGGACGGCGCGGATGTCCTCGACGGCCCACGGGTTCTGCAGCGACGTGACGTCGCCCAGCTCCTCGCCCTGCCACAGCTGCGCCAGGAGGCGCCGCATGATCTTGCCCGACCGCGTCTTCGGCAGCTCGGGCACCGCGATCACGTGCCGCGGCTTCGCCACCGGGCCGATCTCGCGCGCGACCTGCGACCTCAGCTCGGCGGCCGCGGCGTCCGCCACCTCCGGCGACGTCGTGCCCGCCCAACCTACGCCCACGCCGGACGGCACCACGAACGCGGCCACCGCCTGACCGGTCACCGGGTCCGGCACGCCCGCGACGCCCGCCTCGCCGACCGCCGGGTGCGCCACCAGCGCGGACTCGATCTCGATGGTGGACAACCGGTGCCCGGACACGTTCACGACGTCGTCCAGGCGGCCCAGCAGATGCACGTTGCCGTGCTCGTCCAGCACCGCGCCGTCGCCCGCCACGTAGTACGCACCTGCCGGGCCGTGGCCCGCGAACCGGCGCCAGTACGAGTCGAGGAGCCGCCCCGGGTCGCGCCAGACGGTGCGTGCCATGCCCGGCCAGGGCCGGGTCACCACCAGGATGCCGGGCTCGCCGGGCCCGAGGCGGCGGCCGTCGTCGTCCACCACGGCGACCTCGATGCCCGGGAGCGCGCGTGTCGCCGAGCCGGGGACGAGCCTCGTCACGCCCGGGAGCGGCGCCACCATGGCGGCGCCCGTCTCGGACTGCCACCAGGTGTCGACGACGGGCAGCTCGCCGCGGCCGAACGTCGCCCGGAACCACTCCCACGCGGCGGGGTTGATCGCCTCGCCGACCGTGCCGAGGATGCGCAGCGACGACAGGTCGTGCGCCGGCAGCGTCTCGCCGAACCACGTCATGAAGGTCCGGATCAGCGTGGGCGCCGTGTAGTACACGGTGACGCCGTACCGCTCGATGATCTCCAGGTGCCGCTCGCGGGACGGCGTGTCCGGCGTGCCCTCGTAGATGACCTGCGTGAGCCCGTTGGAGAGCGGGCCGTAGATCTCGTAGGTGTGCGCCGTGACCCAGGCCAGGTCGGCCGTGCACCAGTGCACGTCGTCGGGCTTCGCGTCGAAGTGCGCCCAGTGGGCCCAGCTCGCGTGCGTGAGGTACCCGCCCGACGTGTGGACCAGGCCCTTCGGCTTCCCGGTGGTGCCGCTGGTGTAGATGATGAAGAGCGGGTGCTCGGCGTCGAACGCCTGCGCCTCGTGCACCTCCGGCGCCGTGTCGACGGCCTCGTGCCACCAGACGTCGCGGTCCGTCCAGGCGACGTCGGAGCCCGTGCGGCGGATGACCAGCACGTGCTCCACGTGGTCGAGCCCGGCCACGGCCTCGTCGGCGGTCGCCTTGACCGGCGTCGCGACGCCGCGGCGGAACTGCCCGTCGGTGGTGACCAGGAGCTTGGCGGACGTGTCCGCGAGGCGGAAGCGCAGCGCCTCCGCGCTGAACCCGCCGAACACCAGGCTGTGCACCGCGCCGATCCGCGCGCAGGCGAGGGCCACGACCACGGTCTCGACCAGCACCGGCAGGTAGACGACCACGCGGTCGCCGGGGCCGACGCCGAGGGCGGTCAGCGCGTGCGCCGCCTGTGCGACGCGCCGCTGCAGGTCGGCGTAGGTGACCGTGGTGCGGTCGCCGTTCTCGCTCTCCCAGTGCAGCGCGACCTGGGCGCCCCGGCCCGCGGCGACGTGCCGGTCCGCGCAGTTCACCGCGACGTTCAGCCGGCCGCCGACGAACCAGGCGGCCTCGGGGACGCTCAGGTCGTCGGGGTCGCCCGGGTCCGGCGCGCCTGCGCCGCCGTCACCGCGGCGCTCCGGCGGCGACCACGTGTGCGCGGTGTGCCACAGCGTCGTCCAGTCGAGGCGGCGGGCCGCCTCCTCCCAGAACGCGACCGGGTCCGCGGCGGCCCGGTCGTAGGCCTCGGCGGTGACGTTCGGCGCGGTGACGTCCGGCACGGCCGTGCGCGGCGCCGCCGTCACGTCCACCTCCGCAGCAGACGCCGCTCGCCCAGCCCGATCAGCGCGTCGGTCAGCTTGCCCAGCACCGCGAGCAGCACGATCGCGAGCAGGATGCGGTCCACCCGGCCGTTCTGCTGGGAGTCGTTGAGCAGGAACCCGAGGCCCATCGACGACGCGATGAGCTCGGCGGCCACGAGGAACAACCACGACTGCGCGAGCGCGAGCCGGAGCCCGGCCACCAGCGAGGGCAGCACCGCGGGGAGCTGCACCACCGACAGGAGCCGCAGCCCGCGCAGGCCGAACGCCCGGCCGGCCTCGACCAGGTGCGGGTCGACGTGCCGCAGGGCCGCCGCGATGGTCGTGTAGACGGGGAAGAACGCGCCGATCGCGATGAGCGTGATCTTGGACTCCTCGCCGATCTTGAGCCACAGGATCAGCAGCGGCACCCAGGCGAGCGACGGCACGGCGCGGATCGCGCCGAGCGTCGGCGCGAGCAGCAGGTCGCCGAGCTTCGACAGCCCCACGAGGGAGCCGACGGCGAGGCCCGCCGCCGCGCCCAGCGCGAACCCGATGAGCACGCGCTGCGTGGAGATCGCCACGTGGCGCCAGAGCTGGCCGCGCTGGACCAGGTCGACGGCGGCGTCCCACACGGCCACCGGGCCCGGGAGCTGGTACGGCGGGACGAGGCCGGCGGCCGTGGCGCCCCACCAGACCGCGAGAAGCACCACGGGTACGAGCAGCCCCAGCGCGATCCGCCCGGCCCGGCCGGCGGCACGCCCCGGGCGGCCGGACGCCGGGGCGGCATCGCCGGCACCGGCCGCCCGGCCGGCACCGACCGCTCGTTGGTCAGCCATCCGAGGCCACCGCCTCCTGCGCGAACTCGGGGGCGAATAGCTCGTCCAGCGCGGTGTCGACGTTCTTCTGCGCGGCCACGTCGCCCGACTCGACGAAGATCGGCCCGACGACCGCCAGCACGTCGCGCTGCTTGTCGCCCGGGACCGGGTCGAGGTCGAGCACCGTGCGCTCCTCGATCACCGTGGACGCGACCTCGGGGTCGATCGAGGCGACCTCCGCCAGCAGCGCGGACAGCTCCTCCGGGTTCTCCAGCGCCCAGGCACGGGCCTGCTCGTAGGCGTCGACGACGGCCTGCGTGACGTCCGGGTGCTCGTCCACGAACTCCTCGCGCGCGTTGAGGAACCCGTACGTGTTGAAGTCGATGTTGCGGTAGATCAGCTTGTCGCCGGCCTCCGCCTCGGCCGCCGCCATGATCGGGTCCAGGCCCGACCACGCGTCGACGGAGCCGTTGTCGAGCGCGGCCCGGCCGTCGGCGTGCTGCAGGTTCTGCACCTCGACCTCGTCGAGCGGGATGCCCGCCTCGTCCAGGGTCTGGAGCAGGAAGAAGTAGGGGTCGGTGCCCTTGGTGGCAGCGATGGACGCCCCCTTCAGATCCGCCACGTCCTTGATCTTCGAGTCGCCCGGGACCACGATCGCGGCCCACTCCGGCTGGCTGTAGATGTCGACCGTGCGGATCGGGGACCCGTTCGCGCGCGCCAGGAGCGCGGCGGACCCGGCCGTCGAGCCGAAGTCGATCGCCTCGGCGCGGAGGTTCTCGTTCGCCGTGTTCGAGCCGTCCGACTGGACCCAGGTGACCTCGACGCCGTCGAGCTCCTCCTCCAGCCAGCCCTGCTCGCGGACCACGAGGCTGAGCGGGTTGTACGTCGCGAAGTCGATGTTCAGGGTGTCGGTGCTCCACTCGCCCGCGCCCTCGCCGCCGCCGGCGGCGGCCGACCCCTCACCGGCCACGCAGCCGCTCATCGCCATCGCCGAGACGAGGGCCAGGCCGGACGCCAGAACGGTGTGCCTACGGTTACGCATGGGTTCTTCCTCTCGCTGCCCGACGGCGGTCGGCGGGCTGGGTGGTTCGGTGCGGTGGGTCTCGGGTCCAGCGGTGGTGGTTCAGCGATCGTGATGGGTCGGCACGCCGAGCCCGTCGAGCAGCTCCGCGCGGAGCTCGGCCAGGTCGCGCGCGGCGCGGTCCCGGGGCCGGTCGCCCGGCACGTCGACGATCCGCGCGACGCTCGGCGCCCCGCCGTCCGCCACCGTGCGCAGCAGGACCACGCGGTCGGCGAGGTAGAGAGCCTCCTCGACGTCGTGCGTGACCAGCAGGATCGTCGCGGGCTGCGCCGCGTGGACGTCGAGCAGCAGGTCCTGCATGCGCAGCCGGGTCAGGGCGTCGAGCGCGCCGAAGGGCTCGTCGAGCAGCAGCACACCGGGGTTGCGGGCCAGCGCCCGGGCGAGCGAGGCGCGCTGCGCCATGCCGCCCGACACCTGGCGCGGCCGCAGCCCGGCTGACGCGGCCAGCCCGACCAGGTCGAGCAGCCGCGCCACGCGCGCCCGTCCGGCGTCCTTCGCGGTGCCCGGCGGGAGGCCCAGCGCGACGTTCTGCGTGAGCGTGCGCCAGGGCAGCAGGCGGGGCTCCTGGAAGGCGACGGCGGTGCGCGGGTCCGCCCCGACCACGGGCGCCCCGTCGATCGTGACGCTGCCCGACGTCGGCGCGTCCAGGCCGCTGACCTGGCGCAGCAGGGTCGACTTGCCGCAGCCGGACGGGCCGAGCACGGCGACGATCTCGCCCGGCGCGACCTGGAGGTCGACGTCGCTCAGCACGGTGCGGCCGGTGCGGTCGGCACGCCCGGGCACCGCGAACGTGCGCGAGACGCCGTCGAGGAGGACGGGCAGTGCGGGGGACGCGGCGGCGCCCACCGCGCCGGCGGGCGAGGCTGTGGACAGGGCTGTGGACGGTGCTGTGGGAACCATGGGTGTCATCCCTTGCGATCGGTCCGTGCGGTAGGGCAGTCGCTGTGCACCGACCTGGCCCGGACCGGTCCGGGCGGCAGGCTCGACGGGAGCGTCACGTGCCGGCGCGTCGTGACGTCATCCGGCTTTCCTCTCCCATGGGGCGTTCAGTCATCTTTTGTCAGGCAATGTCGATGAACCCCATAGAACCGGATGATGCAACGCGCACACCAGGCCGTTTCATGATGTGAGACCACGATGTGGACCGCGCGGGCACCGATGCGTTCGCATGCTCCTCGCTGTCAGCGATTTCCGGTGACGGCGCCAGGTGCCGCGAGTACGTTGAGCCGGTGACCCAGCCCTATCTTCGGTACCCCCACATCCATGGTGACCAGGTCGCGTTCGTGGCCGACGACGACGTCTGGCTCGCCCCCGTCTCCGGCGGCCGCGCCTGGCGCCTGACCAGCGACCACGTGCCCGCGACGACTCCCCGCTTCTCCCCCGACGGCGCGCGCCTCGCCTACGTGTCCCACAAGGACGGCCACCCCGAGGCCTACGTGGTCGAGCTGGCCGACGGCGCCACGCGACGCCTCACCTGGTTCGGCGGCACGGCCACGACGGTCCTCGGCTGGGACGACGCCGGCCGGGTGCTCGTCTCGTCCAACGCCGGCTCGTACGAGCGCTCCCTGACCGTGGTGCGTGCGGTCGGCCTCGACGGGTCCGTCGAGACCCCGCGCTACGGGGCCGCGTGGGGTGTCGCCGAGCACCAGGGCCCGGACGGCGGGCGCACGACCGCCCTCGTCTCGGCGGGCTACCGCACGCCCGCCTACTGGAAGCGGTACCGGGGCGGCACGGCCTCCGTGCTCTGGCTCGACCGGGGCACGGGCGAGTGGGAGCGCCCGCTGCCCGACGACGAGGCCGGCGTCTACGACCCGATCTGGGTCGGGGACGCGCTGGTGTTCACGTCGGACCGTGCGGCGACGTTCCCCGACCACGCCGACGAGCAGGCGAACCTCTGGGTCTGGGACGGCCTGGCGACGGGCACGGCGGCCGGACCCCGGCTGCTCACCACCCAGACCGAGGCCGAGGGCTACGTCCGCGACGCGACGTCCGACGGCGCGCGCATCGTGTGGCACAGCCGCGGCGACCTCTGGCTGCTCGACGCGCTGGACGGTACGCCGCGCCGCCTGGACATCACTCTCACCGGTGCGCTCCCGGAGCCGTACTCGACCGACCCGGACTCGGCGGCGCGGGGGGTCGACGGGCTCGCCGTCGACACGAGCGGTGACGCGAGCGTCGTGGGCTGGCTCGGAACCGCGTTCTGGGTGACCCACCGTGCGGGGCCGGCCCGGGCGCTCGTGGCCGACCCGTCGGTCCGCGTTCGGGAACCCGTGCTGCTCGGCGACACCGGCCGCGCCGTCGTCGTCACGGACGCGCCGCACGCCACCGCTGACGGTGAGAGCAGGGAGGACGCACTGGAGGTGCACACGCTGCCCGGCACCGACGGGGTGGACCCGGACGCCGCACCCCAGCGCTTCGCGTCCGGCGAGCTCGGCCGGGTGCTGCACCTGGCCGCGAGCCCTGCCGGCGACAAGGTGGCGGCGATCTCGCACGACGGCCGGGTCAGCGTGGTCGCGCTGCCCGCCCCCGCGACGGACGGCGACGCCGCCGCGGACGACGGCGCGGCGGAGCCGGGCACCGTGATCCCGCTCGGCCGGTCGGCGAACGGCGAGGCGGAGTCCCCGACGTTCTCGCCGGACGGGCGGTACCTCGCCTGGTCCAGCCCGACCGGCACCGAGGGCGACCACCACCAGGTGCTCGTCGCCGACCTGCACGCGAAGACGCCGACGGCGACGGCGCTGACGTCGGGCCGGTTCCACGACTTCTCGCCGGCGTTCAGCGACGACGGCAAGTACGTCGTGTTCCTGTCGAACCGCACGTTCGACCCGTCCTACGACTCCCACGAGTTCGCCCTGTCGTTCAGCGCGGCGACCCGGCCGTGGCTCATCCCGCTGGCCGCGACCGAGCCGGCGCCGTTCGGCCCGAGCGCCGACGGCTGGCGCCTGAGCACCCCGGACGACAAGAAGGGCGGCACGGACGACGGCGCGGCGGGCGACGAGAAGCAGGACGAGGACACCCACGCGGCCTCGCCCGACATCGACTTCGACGGCGCCGAGGAGCGCGTGGTGCCGTTCCCGGTGACGTCGGGTCGCTACCGTGACCTGCTCGCGGCCAAGGGCGGTGTGCTCTGGGTGCACGAGACCGACGACGCGGGCGTGCTCGGCGCGCGGCACGCCGGCACCGACGGCGACCCGGCACCCGACGTGCTCCAGTTCTGGTCCTTCGAGGCACGCAAGGCCACGGACATCGCGGAGAAGGTGACCGCGTACGCGGTGTCGGGTGACGGCGAGCGGGTGGTGATCCGGTCCGGGTCGGGGCTCAGCGCGCAGTCGGCCACCAGCAAGCCCGGCGACGACGACCCGAGCGCCTTCGACATCGACCTGTCCCGCGTCCGCCACGAGGTGGACCCCCGCGCCCAGTGGCACCAGATGTTCGACGAGAACGCCCGCATCATGCGCGACCACTACTGGCGTGCGGACATGAACGGCGTCGACTGGGCCGGAACGGTGGCGCGCTGGCGTCCCTTGATCGACCGGGTCGCGACGCACGACGACCTGGAGGACGTGCTCTGGGAGACCGTCGCCGAGCTCAACACGTCGCACGCCTACGTGCGGTCGCCCCACGCCCGCGGCGACTCGGCCCGCAAGCTCGGGCTGCTCGGCGCGGACCTCACGCGGACCCCCGAGGGCTGGCGGATCGACCGGGTGCTGCCGAGCGAGTCGTCCGACCCGGGAGCGCGGTCCCCGCTGCGCGCCGCGGGCGTCGACGCGCGGCCGGGCGACCTGATCGTCGCGGTGGACGGCCGGCCGGTGGACCCGGTGGCCGGTCCGGCGGCGAACCTGGTCGGCGCGGCCGAGATCCCGGTCGAGCTGACCCTGCGGCGGACGCCGGCCCCGGCGGACGGGGAGACCGGCCCGGCCGCGAGCAGGGACCGGCGCGTCGTCGTCGTGCCGCTCGCCAACGAGTCCGACCTGCGCTACCAGGACTGGGTGCGGTCGCGCCGCGAGTACGTCGCCGAGAAGTCGGGCGGCCGGCTCGGCTACGTGCACGTCCCCGACATGGTGAGCACCGGGTGGGCCCAGCTGCACCGTGACCTGCGGCTCGCCGCGGACCGCGAGGGCATCGTCGTGGACGTGCGCTTCAACGGCGGCGGGCACACGTCGCAGCTCGTGATCGCCCGTCTCGCGGCGCGCGTCGCGGGCTGGGGGCTGAACCGGCACTACGACCGCCCCAACTCCTACCCGGACCGCGCGCCGCGCGGCCCCGTCGTCCTCGTCACCAACGAGTACGCGGGGTCCGACGGCGACATCGTGAACGCGGCCGCGCAGGCGCTCGGCGTCGGCCCGGTCGTCGGTGTGCGCACCTGGGGCGGCGTGATCGGGATCGACGGCCGCTTCGACCTCGTGGACGGCACCGGGATCACGCAGCCCCGGTACGGCCTCTGGCTCGAGGGCAAGGGCTTCGACGTCGAGAACTACGGCGTGGACCCCGACATCGAGGTGCGGCACACGCCGGCGGACTACTTCTCCGACGTCGACCCGCAGCTCGAGGCGGGCATGGCCGAGGCGTTCCGGCTGCTGGAGGAGACCCCGGCGGCCGCGCCGCCGGCTCTGCCGGAGCCGCGGGTGCGCCCCCGCTCGTGACGCGCGCCGCTCGGCCGTGTCGCGGGGGCGCGCCGCTCAGCGGCGCGTCGCCTGCACGAACGTGATCGGGCCGTAGCGGTGCTCCACGTGCGCCGCCTCGCGGGCGTCGGCGAACCCGCCGTCCGCGAGGAGGCGCAGCAGGCCGCCCTCCAGGTTCCGGGCGGTGTGCGGGTTCCCGGCGACGGCGGCGTGCCCGCGGCCGTGCCCCCGCACCCGGCCGTCCGCGCCCGTGCTGCCGGGGCCGCGCCGGGACCCGCGGCCGTGGCCATGGCCGTGCTCATGTCCGTGCTCGCCGCCCGAACCGTCCGCGCTGCCGAAGTCGACGATCGTCACCTGCCCGCCCGGCCGGAGCGCGCGGAACGCCTCGTGCGCGAACCGCACCCGCGCGTCGTCGGGCACGTGGTGCAGGGCGAGGGCGGAGACCACGTGGTCGAGCGAGCCGTCGTCGACGGGGAGCCGGTCGGCGAAGCCCTGGACGAGCGTGAGCGGGACGCGGCGGCGGGACGCCTTGCGGGCCGCGATGCGCAGCGCGGCGGCGTCCGGGTCCAGGCCGGTGACCCGGGCGGCCGGCTGCGCACGGAGCACGGCGAGCGACAGGTTCGCGGTGCCGCAGCCGAGGTCGAGCACGGACTCTCCCGGGGCGACGTCCGCGAGCGCCGCCGCTCGGTCGTGCAGGGGCCGCACGCGGGAGAACCGGGTGAACGCGTCGTAGAGCGGGAGCAGCCAGGGCCTGCCCATGCCGGGCAGGAACTCGCGCCCGCGCTCCTCCGGGGTGCGGTGGTCGAGGATCCGCACGGTGCTGTCGTTCATCCGGGTGCCTTCCGTCGTGGTGCCCGCGCCGGTGAGGCGCCGGGCCGGCCGCGCCGGCCGCTCGTCTAGCATCGGACATCCTGCGGGCCGCGGACAGGACGGAAGTCGGTGCCGATCGCACGATCCTCGGTCGGGTGGTGCGCGGAGCGTGCCGGGTGCGCGTCCGGCGCGGCGGGCGGAACGTCGGTACCGTCGGGGGCGTCACGACGGAGGGGGACGCATGGCACGGGAGCGGAGCGGCTCAGCGCTGACGGGGTCGGCCCTCGATGGTGGCCGAGGCCGCCCACTCCTGGGCCGACACGGGCAACGAGGTGTTCCTGCTGGTCGCCGAGCGCAAGGCGGCGCGGCCGCCGGACCAGGACCGGCCGCTCGGCTACGGCCGGGAGGCGTACGTGTGGTCGATGCTGGTCGCCAGCATCGACCTGCCGGGCGACGAGTCCGAGTCGCACGTCGCCGTCCGCCTGCGCGCCCTGGGGCGGCAGCTCGAGCGCGCGCCGCAGATCGTCGACGCCGTGCTCACCCTCGCGGTCCCGGGCGACCGGTGAGGTGCGACCAGTGACGGGCGACCGGTGATGGTGCCCCGGCCCCCGGACGACGCCCCGCCCTCGCTGCGCACCCCGTCCAGCATCCGCACCGTACGGCCGGACGGCACCCCGGTGTACCGGTACCAGCCGCGCCTCGGCATGCCGCCGGTGAACGTCAACCTGCACGACGGCGCGGACGAGCACCCGCACCTCCCGCCGGAGCACCGGCACGCCCACGACTTCTACGTGCTCGTCCTCATCGAGCGCGGCTCCGGGCCGGAGGACGGCGTACCGCACGACGGCGACCTGTACGCCGTCCCGCCCGGCCGGACGATCGACCCGGGCACGGTCCGGGGCTTCGCCGGCTCGCGGGCCTGGACGCTGGCCTTCACGCCCGACGCCGTCCCCTCGCTCGCCTCCGTCTCGCCGCTGGCCTGGGCGCACCACCCGCTCCTGGCGCCGTTCGAGGCCGAACCCGCAGGGCCAGGGACGGCCGACCGCCCGCCGGCCCTGACCACGAACGTCCCGGCGGGCGAGCGCCCGCGCTGGTCGGCGTCGCTCACGGAGCTGGCCGAGGAGCTGGCGGCACCCGGCCGGCTCGGCGCGCGGGACGCGGCGTCGGCCCTGCTGACGCGGATCCTGATCGCGACGGCGCGCCTGGCGCCGTCGGCCCCCGCGCCGCCCGACCCGCTCGTGACGCGCGTCTTCGACGAGATCGAGGCGACGTTCCGCGACCCGGTCTCCGCGGCCGACGTCGCCCGCGCGCTGGGCTACACGCCCGGCTACCTGACCACGGCGGTCCGCGAGCGCACGGGGCGCACCCTGCTGGAGTGGATCACCGAGCGCCGCATGACCGAGGTGCGGCGGATGCTGCGGGACACCGACCTGCCGCTCGCCGTCGTCGCCGCGCGCACGGGCCTGCGTGACGCCACGTACCTGGTCCGCCGGTTCAAGGACCGGTACGGGATCACACCGGACCGGTGGCGGCGGAACGAACGGTCCTAGAGCGGACCGTCGCAGAACGAACCGGCTCTGGACTCGTGCGTGAGTTCGGTCCTGCCATCGGCTAGTTTTGGGGCACGCATCGGCACGACTGATGTGTGCCACTCATCGAACGGAGCCCTCACCATGTCTCGCAACCGCGCCCTCCTCACGGTCACCGCGGCCTCGGCTGCCCTGCTGGCCCTGACCGCCTGCGGCAGCTCGGACGAGTCGGGTGGCGCGGGCGACGAGCTCGGCCTGTCCGGGGGCAAGCTGGTCGTCGCGACCGAGGGCACGTACCGGCCGTTCAGCTACCACGACGAGACGGACGAGCTGGTCGGGTACGACGTCGAGGTCGCCGAGGCGGTCGCCGAGAACCTGGGCGTGGAGATCGAGTTCCAGGAGACCCAGTGGGACGCGATCTTCGCGGGCCTGGACGCGGGTCGCTTCGACACCATCGCGAACCAGGTGACCATCACCCCGGAGCGCGAGGCCGACTACGTCTTCTCGACGCCGTACACCGTGTCGACCGGTGTGCTCGTGGTGGCCGCGGACAACAACGACATCACCAGCTTCGCCGACCTGGACGGCAAGACCAGCGCCCAGTCGCTCACGAGCAACTGGAACGACCTCGCCAAGGAGAGCGGCGCCACCGTCGAGGCCGTCGAGGGCTGGGCGCAGGCCGTGGCGCTGCTGGAGCAGGGCCGCGTGGACGCCACGATCAACGACAGCCTCACCTACCTCGACTACGCGAACACCGAGGACGCCTCCGGTATCAAGGTCGCCGCGGAGACGGACGAGGAGTCGCAGTCCGCGTTCGTCGTGACGCCGGAGAACGAGGCGCTGGCCACGGCGATCACCGGTGCCCTGGAGGACCTGCGGGCCGACGGCACGCTCGCGGAGCTCGGCAAGAAGTACTTCGGCGAGGACGTCTCGGAGTGACGTACCGCGCGACGCTCCCCGCCGGGCACCGCTGACGGCGCCGAGAGGGAGACATGGACTGGCAGCTCGTCGCCGACTCGTTCTGGCCGCTCCTGCAGGGCGGCCTCACCGGCACCATCCCGCTCGCCCTGGCGTCGTTCGCGATCGGTCTGGTGCTCGCCCTGGTCGTGGCGCTCCTGCGGCTCTCGCCGAACCCGGTGCTGTCCTGGATCGGCCGGGCGTACGTCTCGGTGATCCGCGGCACCCCGCTGCTGGTGCAGCTCTTCGTGATCTTCTACGGCATGCCGGAGATCGGCATCCGCCTGGACCCGTGGCCGAGCGCCATCATCGCGTTCTCCCTGAACGTGGGCGGCTACGCGGCCGAGGTGGTGCGTGCGGCGATCCTGTCCGTGCCCAAGGGCCAGTGGGAGGCAGCCTGGACCGTGGGCATGTCGCCGGTCCGGTCGCTGAGCCGGATCATCCTGCCGCAGGCCGCGCGGGTGTCGGTGCCGCCGCTGTCGAACACCTTCATCTCGCTGGTCAAGGACACGTCGCTCGCGTCGCTCATCCTGGTGACCGAGATGTTCCGCAAGGCGCAGGAGATCGCGGCGTTCTCGAGCGAGTTCCTGACCATCTACATCGAGGCGGCCTTCATCTACTGGTTGTTCTGCACGGTGCTGTCCGCGGGGCAGAACGCGCTCGAGAAGAGGCTGGACCGGTATGTCGCACACTGAGGACCGCCCCGCCGGCAACCTGCTGACCGCCCGGGGCATCGAGAAGTCGTTCGGCACCAACCACGTGCTGCGCGGCGTCGACCTGGACGTGCGGCGCGGCGAGGTGGTCGCGCTGATCGGCGCCTCCGGCAGCGGCAAGACGACGGTGCTCCGCTCGCTCAACGGCCTGGAGACCCCCGACGCCGGGGTGCTGGAGTTCGACGGCGGCCCCGCCGTCGACTTCGGCGCCCGGGCGGCGGCGCTCGGACGCCGGACGGGCGCCGTCGACGCCCGGACCGAGGACGCGCCGGCCGAGGACGCGCCGGCCGAGGACGCGCCGGCCGACGACGGGTCGGCCGACGACGTCCCGGCCGAGCCGGCCGCCGCCCGGTCCGGGTGGTCGGGGCGCCGCGCCGCGCGGCGTCGGGCCAAGGCCGACCGCGCCGCCCTGCGGGACCGGTCCGCGATGGTGTTCCAGCACCACAACCTGTTCCCGCACCGCACGGTGCTGGAGAACGTGATCGAGGGCCCCACCCAGGTGCAGCGGGTCCCCCGGGAGACGGCGGTCGCCCGCGCCGAGGAGCTGCTGGCCCGCGTCGGGCTGGCCGAGAAGCGCGACGCGTACCCGCACGAGCTGTCCGGCGGCCAGCAGCAGCGGGTCGGCATCGTGCGCGCGCTCGCGCTCCAGCCGGACCTGCTGCTCTTCGACGAGCCGACGTCGGCCCTCGACCCCGAGCTGGTCGGCGAGGTGCTGACGGTGATGAAGGAGCTCGCCGAGGAGGGCTGGACCATGGTGGTGGTCACCCACGAGCTGCAGTTCGCGCGCCAGGTCGCGTCCCAGGTGCTGTTCCTCGACGGCGGTGTGGTGGTCGAGCGCGGCGCGCCCGCGCAGATCTTCACGAACCCGGCCGAGGAGCGCACCCGCCAGTTCCTCAACCGGGTCCTGCACCCCCTGGACTGACCCAGCTATCCCCTTCGAGGCCCGGCTTTCTTCGCTTTGAGCAGCCTCAAAGCGAAGAAAGCCGGGCCTCGAAGGGGATGAGAGGGGCGCCTTCTAGGCGAGGGCGACCCGGCGAGGCAGCGCGTAGCCCAGGGCGAAGACGGCGAGCGCCGCCGCGGCCGCACCGGCACCGAGCAGGTCCAGCCACGCCGCGCCGAACGGCAGCACCGACGCGCCGACGACGGGCGCGACCGCGATCCCGATGTACATCGCCGTCGAGTACCAGGACAGGGACACCCCGGCGACGGCTGGGTCGACGTCGACCAGGCGGTGCTGGATGGGCACGAGTGCCGTGGCGGTGCCCAGGCCCCAGACCCCGAACAGCACGGCGGTACCCAGGTACGAGTCCTCCGCCGCGAACAGCGCGCCGAGGGAGACGACCACCAGGGCGAGGGCACCGACCGCGGTGGGCCGCGCCCCGATCCGGTCGGTGAGGGAGCCGCCCAACCAGTTGCCGACGAGCCCGGCGGCGCCGAAGACCAGCAGGAGCGTCGCGAGCGCCGTCCCGCTGCCGCCGGTGACGCCGCGCGTCACGGCCGAGCTGAAGATGTAGACCATGTTGAACGCGGCGGTGAAGAGCAGGGCCGTCATCAGGGCCAGGCCGATCCGGACGTCGCGCAGCACCGCGAACCGGGCGGCGAGGCCGGGCACCGACCCGGTCGGCACGGTGCGCGTGAGCAGCGCGACGACGACGGCGAGCACCGCCGCGAGCGCAGCCAGGATGCCGAGGGCGAGCCGCCAGCTCCCGAGGGCCGCGAGCGCCGTGCCCAGCGGGGAGCCTACAGCGGTCGCGAGCATGAACCCGAGGCCGACGACGCCGAGCGCGCGCCCCCGCTGCTCCGGGGGCACGAGCGTGGGAGCGGCCGCCATCGCGGCGGGCATGAGCGCGGCCCCGCCGAACGCGGCGACGACGCGACCGGCGGTGAAGACGGTGAGGTCACCGGCGATGGCCGAGAGGGCGATGCCCGCGGCGATGAGGCCCATGCCCGCGCCCATCAGGGCGGCGCGGGACGCGCGGGCGAACAGCACGGAGACCACCGGCGCGACGACCGCGACGATGATCGCGTACCAGGAGATGGAGTAGCTGACGGAGCTGGTGCTCGCACCGATCCCGTCGGCGATCTGCGGGAGCACGCCCGCGATGACGAAGGCGTTCGTGCCGACCACGAACAGCGCCGCCGCGATCGCCGAGATCCGGAGATAGGCGCCCCGCAGCGAGTATGATTGTTCGATGAACGTCATACCATCGAGCGTACGTGATAGTTCGATGGTTGTCGAACTATTTTGCCGGACCGATGTCGAGGTGAGCCATGGGTGACTACCCCAGCCCGGACATGGCCGAGGTCGAGCTCGTCGACGTGCTCAAGGCCCTCGGCGATCCGGTGCGCCTGCAGATCGTGCACCACCTGGCCGACGGCGAGCCCAAGCCCAAGACCCTTGACGCCTGGGGCCTGGACCTCACGAAGTCGACCATGTCGTACCACTTCCGGACGCTGCGCGAGGCCGGCCTCACGCGCACGATCGTGCACGGCCGCACGCATGCCATCCAGCTCCGCCGCGACGAGCTCGACGACAAGTTCCCGGGCCTGATCGCCGCCGTGCTCGCCGAGCGCTGACCGCCACGCCCGGACGCGGTCGCCGCTAGCGCGGTCGCGGCTGGCGCGGCAGCGGTTCGAGCGCGGCCAGCACCTCTTCCCTGCTCGGAGCGGCGGCGTCCAGCACCACCCGGCCCGGCCGGGCGCCGAGCACCACCACGCGGTCGGCCAGGGCGAGGGCCTCGTCCACGTCGTGCGTCACGAGCACCACGGCCCGCTGCCCGACGCCGGCGGCCGGCCCGCCCGCGGTCGCCTCTCCCCCGGACGCCCCGCCCGGACGGCCGGCCTCGGCGAGCCCGACCCCCGCCAGCCACTCGTTCATCCGCCTGCGCGTGATCGGGTCCAGCGCGCCGAACGGCTCGTCGAGCAGCAGCACGGGCCGCCCGGCCAGGCAGGTGCGGAGCAGCGCGAGCCGCTGCCGCATCCCGCCCGACAGCTCGTGGGGCCAGGCCCGCTCGAAGCCCGCCAGGCCGAACGTCTCGAACAGCTCGGCGGCGCGCGCCTCGGCGTCGGCCCGCGGCACCCGCGCGATCCGGGCGCCGAGCAGGGCGTTGGACCACGCTCGGCGCCACGGCAGCAGCCCGTCGCGCTGCGGCATCCACGCGGTGGCGGCACCGCCGTCCGGCAGCGTGGGCAGCGTGAGCTCCCCCGACACCGCCGCGCCCGGCGGCAGCATGCCGCCGAGCGCGCGCAGCAGCGTCGACTTGCCGCACCCCGAGGGGCCGACGACGGCGACGAACTCGCCGTCGGCCACCGCGAGGTCCACGCCGTCCAGGGCCAGGACGTCGCCGAACCGGACGCTCAGCCCGTGCGCAGCGAGCACCGTCACGGCAGGTACTCGTCGGTCCACGCGGCGTCCGTGTCGAACCCCGGCTCGGTCAGCCCTTCCTCCTCGAGGAACCGGACGAACCCGTCCCACACCTCCGCGCGCTGCGCGCCCCAGTCGCCGGACGCGTACTGCGGGCCGAGCCACCGCGCGCTCGCCCCGACCAGCTCCGGGTCGAGCTCGGGCGCGGCCTCCAGCAGCACCTGCGCCGCGCGGTCGGGGTCGGCCGCCGCTTCCTCGTACCCGCGCGAGAGCGCGGCCAGGAACCCGCGGGCGACGTCCGGCTCCTCGTCCAGCAGCGACCGGGACGTCGCCACGAGCGGCGTGTACCAGTCGGGGATGCAGTCGAGATGGTCGCGGAACGCGATGGTGTCGACGTCGAGCCCGTCCACCTCGCCCAGCCGGATCGTGTCCCAGGCGTCGAACACCCAGGCGGTGTCGAACTGGTCCTCGGTCAGGCCGATGCGGAAGTCGTCGCTGACGAGCGGCGCGAACTCGACCCGCGCGGGATCGCCGCCGTCGCACTCCACGAGCTTGCTGATCAGAGCCTTCTCGAGGTCGGACTCGTAGGACCCGTACCGCTTGCCCTCCAGGTCCCGGGGCCGGGTGATCCCGTCGTCCGCGAGGCTGATCAGCGACGACGTGTTGTGCTCGATCACGGTCGCGACGGAGACGACGTCGGCGCCCGCCGCGCGCGCCGGGACCAGGCCCTCCGCCACGGAGTAGGCGAAGTCGGCCTGGCCGGCCGCGACGAGCTGCAGGCCGGAGGTCTCGCCGGGCTCGACGATCTCGACGTCGAGCCCCTCCTCCTCGAACCAGCCCTCCGCCTGGGCCAGGTAGAGGCCGGAGTGGTTGGTGTTGGGCGTCCAGTCGAGCACGACGGTGACCTCGCGCAGGCCGCCGTCGGACGCCGCGTCGGCGGTGCCCGCGGCGGTGCCGCAGCCCGCGAGCGCCAGCGGCGCGAGCGCGGCGAGGACCAGGGCGGGGGTACGGGACAGGTTCATGATTTTCCTCTCTGCCACGGCGTCGCGACGCGGGTGAGCGCGGCGACGAGGGCGAAGAACAGGCCGGACAGGAGGGCGATCAGGACGACGCCCACGAAGATCTGGTCCACGGCGTACGCCTTGCGGGACCGCTGCACGAACACGCCGAGGCCGGACTGCCCGGCGAGGTACTCGGCGACCACCGCCGCGCCCACGGCATAGGTCGCGGCGACCCGCAGGCCCGCGAGCGCGCCCGGGACCGACGCCGGCAGGCGGACCAGCAGGAACTGGTCCAGGCGGGTACCGCCCAGGCCGGCGACCATGTCGGAGTGCTCGGCGTCGACAGCGCGCATCGCGCCCACCGCCGAGACCAGGACGGGGAAGAAGACGGTGAGCGACACCAGGATCACCTTGGGCAGCAGGCCGAAACCCGCCCACAGGATCATCAGCGGCGCGAGCACGACCACCGGCACCGTCTGCGTGAGCACGACGAGCGGGTACACCGCGTCGCCGGTCACGCGGGAGGCCGTGACCACGATGCTCAGCAGCAGGCCGGCGACCGCGCCGAGCGCGAGCCCGGCGGCGGCCTCGGTCAGAGTGGTCACGACGTGCGGTCCGAGCAGCGGCGCCACCTCGACGGCGGTCCGGGCCACCTGCGACGGCGCGGGCAGCACGAACTCGGGCACGCCCGCGAGGCGCACCCAGGCCTCCCACACCGCGAGCAGCGCCGCGACGGTCAGGAGCGGGGCGAGGACCCGCCCGGCCCGGCGTCCGACCCGATGTGCGAGGCCTCGCTCGCGCCTGGCCGGACGCCGTCCGGACTGCCGCCACCCGGCAGCCTCGCCCTGCCCCGCCGCCCGCCGCCGCGCGACGGCGCGCGTGCTCACGCCCGGAACTTGGTGACGAGGTCCGCGATGGTGGGGCCGGCGTCGTCGGCGCCCTGGCTGACCTTGATGTTGGACTGGACGCCGTCCGCGCCGGCGGCGAGCGTCGCCTCGTGGACGGCGCGCAGCAGCGCCCACACCTCGTCGGGGCTGCCCTGGACGAACGTGCCCATGGCGCCCACCTCATGAGTGAGCCCGGACGCCTGGATGACGGCGATGGCGGCATCCACGTGCGCGTACCTCGCGTCGGGCGTGCCGCTGGGGCGGGGAGAGACCTGGATCTCGGCAAGCATGTGCGACCTCCGTGCACGGGCATGCCAGAGGTCGCCGGTTCCCGACAGGGGGCGCGCGACCACGTCCCCGCGCAGGGGACGGCCTCGACCGAACGCCCGTGCCGTCAGGCACGTCCTTCCGCTGGCATTACCCAGTTCAAGTGATCGGGTCGACGGCGTCGGGCGTGGTGCCCAGGCCTTCCTCTCAGCCCGGCTACCCCGAGCTCCCCGCGTTGGCGGGGCCACCGTACCGCTGGTCGCGGCAGGTCCGGAAGCCTGCTCACCTTCGAGGCCCGACTTTCTTCGCTTTCAGCAGCGTGAAAGCGAAGAAACTCGGGCCTCGAAGGTGAAGGGGAGGACCAGCCGGATCACTCGCCCGGGTAGACCAGGCCGATCTGCTCGCGGATCGTGTCCAGGGTGGCCATGATCGCCACCGTCTCCTCACGCGGGAGCAGCGGGCTGTCCAGCTCGCCGGCCGCCACCAGGCGCTCGGCCTCGGCCGCCTGGAAGTGCATGCCGCGCCCCGTCACCTCGGCGGTGAAGGTCTCGGTCTCGGTGCCCGAGGCGTCGTAGACGTGCACCGTGGACGGGTTGTACCAGGTCGCGTCGATCTCGATGCGACCCTCGGTGCCCAGGATCGAGGCCCGGTTGGGCCCGCGGGTGTCCGACGCCGACACGGTCGTGGCGACCCGGGCGCCGTCGTACCCGAAGATCGTGGCGACGGTGGCGTCCGCGCCCGTCTCCTTGAACGTGGCGTGCGACTGCACGGTGAGCGGCTCGCCGAACAGGTCCCAGGCGAACGAGACCGGGTAGATGCCCAGGTCCAGCAGGGAGCCGCCGCCCAGGGCGAGGTCGTTGATGCGGTGGCCCGGGTCGTCGGGCAGGTCCTGGGTGTGGTCGACCATCAGGGTGCGCACCTCGCCCAGCGCGCCCGACGCGATGATCTCGCGCACACGCGCCATGTGCGGCAGGAACCGGGTCCACATGGCCTCCAGGACCACGAGCCCCTTCGACTCCGCCAGGTCCACGATCTCGCGCGCCTCGGCGGCGTTGAGCGTGAACGGCTTCTCGACCAGCACGTGCTTGCCGGCCTCGAGCACCAGCTTCGCGGCCTCCGCGTGCATCGGGTGCGGCGTGGCCACGTAGACGATGTCGACCTCGGGGTCGGCCACGAGGTTCTCGTAGGAGCCGTGCGCCGTCGGGATGCCGAAGCGGTCGGCGAACGTCCGGGCCTTCTCCAGGGAGCGGGACCCCACCGCCTGCACGGTGAAGCCGTTGTCGTTCAGGTCTGATGTGAAGCTCGCGGCGATCCCGCCGGCCGCCAGGATGCCCCATCGCAGGTGTGTCATGCGTTCGAGCGTAGTGCCCCCGCCGAGGTAGAACTGTGGCCCAACCCCGGGTCAGGGGTTGGGCCACAGTTCTATCTCGCCACAGTTCTACCTCGGCGGGATGGAGGGGGTCAGTTGACCTGGATGGTCATGTGACCTGTCTGGGTGTCCTGCGTGAGCACCTTGATGGTGGTGCCCGTGCCGCCGACCTTCACCGAGTGACGCGGGTTGTCCTTGTTCCAGTACGCCTCAGGGTTGGTGTCGTCGAACTTCCACACCGGAGCCTGCTTGCCGAGCTTCAGCGTGGTCAGCGAGGTGGCCGACACCTCACGGTGCAGCGAGATCGGGTCCGTCTTCTGCAGGCCGAACGTGGCGTCGAAGGACTGGATGCGGTTGCGGGCGATCGTGCCGTCCGACCACTTCAGGGCCTTGGGCCGCGCGTCGACCGGGAGAGCCTGGCCGCCACCCACGTGCTGCGAGGTGTTGTTGTCGCCGTACAGGCTGTTCACGTACCAGATCAGCAGGCCGTCCTGGTAGGGGTAGTGCTCCACGAGGTTGCCGTTGGAGAAGCCCCAGCCGAAGTTGTACGGGCCGGTCTGCAGCGTCGCGTCGTAGCCGCCGTACACGCGGTTCTCGGCGACGTAGTAGTGCGAGTACTCGACCTGGTAGGTGCCGTCGGCGCCGACCTTCTGGAAGCCGTCGACGGTCCAGTCGGCCACGTCGGTGAAGTCCTCCGTGAGCGCGGTGCCCACGGCGACGTCGTCGAGCATGAAGCCGATGTCGTTGGTGCCACCGTCGCTCGAGTACCGGAACCGGACCGACGCGGTCTGGCCGGCGTAGTCCGCCAGGTCGGCGGTCAGGTCCACCCAGGCGCCGTCCGAGCTGCCGGTGATGCCGGAGCCCGGGTTGGTGCCGTTCGGGTCCTCGTCCGTCGACAGGTTGTTCGGCAGGGCGGTCCAGGTGGAGCCGCCGTCCGTCGAGACCTCGGCGAACGCGTAGTCGAAGTCCAGCTCGATGCCGTACTGGACCTTGGCGGTCAGCGACGCGCCGGCCGGCACGGTGAACGACGGCGAGGTGATCGTGTTGTTCAGGTCGTTGCCCGTGTTGGAGTAGACGAACTCGCCGTCGAACGGCGCAGCGTCCAGCGGCAGGTCGGCGACGCCGTCGGGCAGGTCGACGATCGCCGCCTGCTCACGCGTGGTGGCGTGGAACGACGGGCCGAGCTTGATGCGCTCGGTCTCGCCGGGCTCCACGACCTCGTAGTCCAGCCAGCCCAGGAACAGCTTCTCGGTGGCGCCCATGTGGTTGGGCGTGGTGCCGATGGTGCCGTCGCCGTGGCCCATCCACGAGCCGGAGCTCATGAGGTTCCAGTAGCCCGTGCCGTTCTCGCCACCAGCGGTGTCGTAGTAGTCCGGCAGGCCGAGGTCGTGGCCGAACTCGTGCGCGAACACGCCCAGGCCACCGTTCTCCGGCTCGGTGGTGTAGTCGCGGATCCAGATGTCGGAGTCACCGATCTTGATACCGCCGACCTTGGGGAAGCCGGCCGGGCCGTCCGAGCCGAGGCCGCCCTGGTTGACCGCCCAGCGGTGCGACCAGATGGCCGACTCGGGTGCGCCGGCCTCCTCGCCCTCGCCGGCGTGGATCGCCTGGAAGTGGTCGATGTAGCCGTCGGGCTCGGCCGTGATGCCGTCGCCGTCCATGTCGTAGCGGTCCCAGACGTCGAACGACTGGAGGTACGCGTCGATCTCCTCGGCGGTCTTGCCCGCGGCGACCTGCTGCTCGTACCAGGCGTCCGCGCTGTCCTGGACGAACCGCGTCATGTCCGTGCCGGACTCCGTGGTGCCGTAGGAGGCCGTGCTGTAGGGCACGGTCACCCAGTCGGACACGTCGCCCTGCAGGTCGAACCGGCCCGACGACATCTCGTCGTAGACCCCGGCGAACGACTCGCCGTCCTGGTCCTCCAGGCCGGTGAAGAACATCTCCTGGAAGTGCTCGCGCGAGAAGTCGGACTCCCAGTAGGTGGAGTTGTCGTCCGCGGCCGGCTCCGGGATCTCGTTGTGTGCCGGCCCCGCGGCAGCGTCCGGGAAGCGTTCGTCGGCCTGGTCGCCGAAGTCGACGAGGATGCTGAAGAGCTGCGCCGTCTCCTCGACCCCGTACTCGACGTACTCGCGCGGAGAGATCTCCACGACCTTGGACGCGTGCTCGCCCTTGCCGCGGGTCTCGACCTTCGCCTGTCCGGTCGCGACCATGTCGACGGCGAGCTGCCGCTTCTCGGTCTGCTTCTCCGCGAGGGCGTCCGGACGGTTGTCCTCCTTCGCGGGCGCCGCCTGCTGCGGCGGCTCCTCGACCGGCGGCGCCGCGGAAGCGGTGATCGGCACGACGGCGGCCGAGAGCAGCAGGGCTGCTCCCGCACCGACCGCACAGAGACGTGAGTTCATGTTTCCTCCGTGAAGAGAGCTGCGTCCGGGACGAGGAGGTGGTGCGTACGGGCCCCGGACCTGCTGGACACCTTTGTCCACGGAGGAGGAAACCAGGGAAATATTACGACAATGTTGCCTAGGACACAGTTCTGGTACACGACATATGCCGGGAATGGGCTCGTAGAATCGTTTCGAGGCCGCGTACCTTGGTCGATGTCCGCCGGGCCGGCTCGTCGTCCGGGTGAGCCCACGCCCGTCGACCAGCCGGAGACCCCATGACCGCGAACAGTCCTGCCGCCGCGGCGGCCTTTGCCGCACCCCCGGTGGACCAGCGCCGCGCGGCCATCGCGCTGATCGCGCTCTCGGTGAGCGCCTTCACCTTCGTGACGGCGGAGAACCTGCCGGGCGGGCTGCTCACCCTCATCGCCCCCGACCTGGACCGCAGCACGTCCGAGGTGGGGCTGCTGGTCACGGCGTACGCCGCCGTCGTCGTGCTCGCGTCCCTGCCGCTCTCGCGCCTGACCCGCCGGTTCCCGCGCCGCTGGGTGCTGGCGGCGACCACCGCCGTCTGCACCGTCGGGACCCTGTGGTCGGCCGTCGCCGCCGGCTACGTGGACCTGATGGCCGCGCGCATGGTCACCGCGCTGGGCCAGGCGCTGTTCTGGTCGGTCGTCACCCCGGCCGCCGCCAGCCTGTTCGCCCCCGCCGTCCGCGGCAAGATGATCGCGCGCCTCGCCATCGGCAACTCGCTCGCCCCGCTGCTCGGCGTGCCGCTCGGCACCTGGGTGGGCCAGCAGGCGGGCTGGCGCACGGCGTTCCTCGTGTTCTCCGTGGTGAGCCTGCTGGCGTGCCTCGCGATGGCGATCGCCATGCCGGACGTCGACGCCGAGCAGAGCGGCACCGCCACCGGCACGCACCCCAGCATGCGCCGCTTCGTGGTGCTCATGGTGGTCACGGTGCTGCTCGTGACGGGCGGCTTCATGATGATCACGTTCGTGACCCAGTTCCTGCTGGAGACGGCGGGGTTCCCCGACCGCTACCTGAGCGCGCTGCTGCTGGCCCAGGGCGCCGCGGGCCTGGCGGGGACCCTGCTGATCGGCCAGGTGCTCGACCGGCGGCCGTGGCAGACGGTGCTCGTGGCGCTCGGCCTGCTCACCGGCGCGCTGGTGCTGCTGTGGGCGCTGGGCCACGTCCCGGCCGTCGCCCTGGCCGGCCTGGCCCTGTTCGGCCTGGCGTTCAGCGCGATCCCGCCGGCCCTGTCGTTCCTGTCCATGCAGGTCGCCCCGGGCGCCACCGAGTCGGCGACCGCGATCTCGAGCTCGGTGTTCAACATCGGGATCGGCGGCGGGGCGGCGCTCGGGGCGCTGGTCGTGGCCACGGTGGGCATCGACACGGTGCCCCTGGTCGGGGCCTTCTTCGTGCTCGCCGCGCTCGTGGTCGTCGCGGTCGACGTGCGGATCGCGGCCCGGCGGACCGCGATGCCGCACGCCGACGTGCCGGGAGTTACTCCGCGACGCCCTTGAGGCTGCCCGTGAACGGCTCCTCGGAGCTGATGATGCACTGCAGGGAGCGGTCGTTCAGCTGGTCCCAGGTGGCCTGGGTCGGGTAGAAGCCGGTGTAGCCGTAGACGGACTCGTCGTAGGAGACGCCCACGAACTTCTCGAACTCGGCGTAGCACCACTCGTCGAACTTCTTGGACATGGCCTCGTCGCCCGGGTACTCGGCGTCATCCATGATGAGCTCGGCGTAGACCTCGCCGGTGTGCTCCTCGGCGCACGGCACCACGGGCACCGACTCGACCTCGAAGTCCTCGCCCTCCGCGGACTCGCCGTAGCCGTCGAGGGCCTCCAGGTCGATGCAGTCGCCCTTCAGGATCTCGAAGGCGTCCGCGTCGGCGGAGGCAGTGATCTCGCCACCCGGCTCATCACGCGGGGCCTCGCCGCTCGACATGATGTCGTCGAGGAACGAGCCGCAACCGGTGAGCAGGGTCAGCGAGACGGTCACGGCGGCCGCGACAGCCAGCAGCCGGGCCGGACGGCGGGCGGAGCGGAGGGTGCGGTTCATCAAGTTCTTCCTTTGGTTCGGCACGACGGCGGGTGCCCTCGCCGCGGCCACCTCCGGCCGCCCCGGAAAACTACCGTCTCGAACGTCCGTACTGGTGGCGAGCGCACAACGATTCGATCACGGCCCGCCGAGCGACCCGCGCCGCGGCACCCGGCGCCCCGCCGGCGGGGCTGTTCACGCGCCGTTCACCCGTACGAGCGGGCGCCGTCCTACGGTGTCTGACGCGGACCACCCGCGCACGACACCCCGACGAAGGAGCAGTCATGCGAGCCAGCACCCCCTCGCGCCTGACCGGCGCGGCCGCGGCAGCGGCCCTGCTGGCCGGGGCCTTCCTCGCCTCGGCGAGCACGGCCTCGGCAGGTACGACGCCGGACGGCGCCCCGGCGGCGACGTCCGCCGGGCACGACCGGAACCACGCCACGCCCCGGACCCTGCGCGCCGCGACCTACAACCTGTCGCTCAACCGCGCGACGGAGGGCGAGCTCGTCGCCGACCTGTCCACGGGCGACGACGCCCAGGCGGCGACGGTGGCCGAGGTGATCCAGCACGCGAACCCGGACGTCGTGCTACTCAACGAGTTCGACTACTCGGGCGACGCCGACCCGTACGCCGCGGCCGACCTGTTCCGCGAGAACTACCTGGAGGTGCCGCAGGGCACGGGCAGGCCGGTGGAGTACCCGTACGCGTTCGTCGCGCCGTCGAACACCGGCATCGCGAGCGGGTTCGACCTGAACAACGACGGGACCGTCGGGGGCGGCGACGACGCGCTCGGCTTCGGCCTGTTCCCGGGCCAGTACGGCATGGTCGTGCTGTCCAAGTACCCGATCCAGCACCGCGACGTCCGCACGTTCCAGGACTTCAGGTGGGCGGACATGCCGGGCGCGCTCCTGCCGGACAACCCTGCCACCGACGCCCCGGCCGACTGGTACTCGGCCGAGGAGCTGGCGGTCCTGCCGCTATCGTCGAAGTCGCACTGGGACGTGCCGGTCCGTGTGGGTCGCGAGACGGTGCACGTGCTGGCGGCGCACCCGACCCCGCCGTCGTTCGACGGAGCCGAGGACCGCAACGGCCTGCGCAACCACGACGAGATCCGGTTCTGGGCGGACTACGTGCGCGGCGGCCGCGCGGCGCGCTACGTGTACGACGACGAGGGCCGGCGCGGCGGGCTGCGGCCCGGCTCGTCGTTCGTGATCGTGGGCGACTACAACGCCGACCCGCTCGACGGCGACTCCGCCACGGGTGCCGACGGCGTCCCGGCGATCGACCAGCTCCTGGAGAACCCCCGCATCACCGACCCGCGGCCGACGTCGGCGGGCGCCCCGGAGGCCTCGGCGCTCCAGGCCGGCGCGAACCTGACCCACGAGGGCGACCCGGCGCTCGACACGGCCGACTTCGCCGACACGACGCCGGGCAACCTCCGCGTCGACTACGTGCTCCCGTCCCGCGACCTGCGCGTCCAGGGCGCCGGCGTCTTCTGGCCGGCCGCGGCCGACCCGCTGTCCCGGCTCACGGGCGTCTACCCGTTCCCGAGCAGCGACCACCGCCTCACCTGGACCGACGTCAAGCTCTGAGAGACAGCAGGACCCGGTCGACAGCTCCCCGTGCCCACCCCACCCCTCGACAGGGTGACCGTGGGCACGAGGAACGGGACGGGGGATGGTGCGGCCGGCCGGCCGCACCATCCCCCGTCCCGTTCCGGAGGTGAGCAGATCCCGACGGATCAGGACGCTTTGTCGACGTCCTCCGCCAGGGTGCCCAGGTAGAGCGAGATGACCTTCGGGTCGGACTGCAGCTCCTTGCCCGTCCCCGTGTACGCGTCCTTGCCCTGGTCCAGCACGTACCCCCGGTCGCAGATCTGCAGGCAGCGCCGGGCGTTCTGCTCGACCATGACCACGGAGACGCCGGCCTTGTTGATCATCCGGGTGCGCAGGAACGTCTCGTCCTGACGCACCGGCGACAGCCCGGCGGACGGCTCGTCGAGGAGCAGGACCGACGGGTTCATCATGAGCGCACGGGCCATGGCCACCATCTGGCGCTCACCGCCCGACATGGCGCCCGCACGCTGCGCGCGCCGCTCCCCCAGGGTGGGGAACAGGTCGGTGATGAACTCGAACCGCTCGGCGAACACCTTCGGCCGCAGGTACACGCCCATCCGCATGTTCTCCTCGACGGTGAGCGAGGGGAACACGTTGTTGTTCTGCGGCACGAACCCGACACCCTGCGACACGAGGCTGTTCGCCTTGTGGTTGGTGATGTCCTCGCCGGCCAGGGTCACGCTGCCGGAGCGCACGTGGACCAGCCCGAACAGGGACTTCAGCAGTGTCGACTTGCCGGCGCCGTTGGGGCCGATGATGCCCACGAGCTCGCCCTTGGCGACCTCCAGGTTGCACCCGTTCAGGATGTTCACACCCGGCAGGTACCCGGCCACGATGTCGGTCGCCTTGAGCAGGATCTCCCGCTTCTCGGTCTTGGCCGCGTCGTTCATCGCTTCTCCTCCTCGGCCTCGAGCCGGGCCAGCACTGCGGGGTCGAGCAGCGAGTCGTCCCCGAGGTCGGTGTCGTGGTGCGCACCCAGGTAGGCGTCGACGACGGCCTGGTCCTGCATGACGGACTTGGGCGGCCCCTCGGCGACGATCTTGCCCTCGGCCATGACCACCACCCAGTCGGAGATGTGCCGCACGGCGTGCATGTCGTGCTCCACGAAAAGCACGGTCATGCCGTCGTCGCGCAGGGCCTGGATGTGGTGCAGCAGCGACTGCACCAGCGCCGGGTTCACGCCGGCCATGGGCTCGTCGAGCATGATCATGGTCGGGTCCGTCATCAGGGCCCGCGCCATCTCCAGGAGCTTGCGCTGACCGCCGGACAGCGAGCCCGCGAAGTCGTCCTTCTTGGCGTCGAGCTTGAACCGCGCCAGGATCTCGAGCGCCTTCTCGGTGTTGCGCTTCTCGGTGCCCGCCCACAGCGGCTTCACCAGCGAGCCGAACAGGTTCTCGCCCGGGTTGTCCATCGCGGCGAGCAGCATGTTCTGCAGCACCGTCAGGCGCGACAGCGCCTTGGTGAGCTGGAACGTGCGGACCATGCCGTTGCGCGCCACCTTGGCGGCGTTGACGCCGCCCAGCGACCGGCCCTCGAAGGACCACGTGCCCTGGTTGGGCTTGTCGAAGCCCGTGAGCAGGTTGAAGAAGGTCGTCTTGCCGGCGCCGTTCGGGCCGATGAGGGCCGTGATGACCCCGCGCTGGACCTCCAGGTGGTCGACGTCGACGGCGGTCATGCCGCCGAACCGGCGCTGCACGTCGTCGACGAGCAGGATCGGGTCCGGCTTGCTCACGCCGACCTTCGGCTCGACCCCGGCCAGGACGTGCTCCGCGGCCTTGGCGGCCTCGGTGTCGCTGCGCTCGACGGTGTCGAGCGCCTCGACGGTGCTCGCGGGCACGTCCGTCGCCTCGGCCGCCTCCGGCACGTCGGTCACCTCGGCCACCTTGTTCTCTGTCGTCTCATCGGACATCGAAGGCGAGCTCCTTCTTGTTCCCCAGGATTCCTTGTGGGCGGAAGATGACGAGCAGCATCAGGGTCACGCCGACGAGCAGACCACCGATCTGCTCCACCATCGTGGCCGTCACCACGCCTTCCAGACCCTCGCGCATACCCGCGCGGAGCAACATGTAGACCGCATAAAAGAGCATGGACCCCAGGACCGGACCGAACAAGGTGGCAGCGCCGCCGAGCAGCAGGACCGTCCACGCGAAGAACGTCAGCGAACGACCCATGGCATCGGGCGCGACCGACCTGGGCAGCACATACAGCATGCCCGCGAGCGATCCGCACATGCCGCCGAGCACCAGCGCCTGCATCTTGTAGGAGAAGACGTTCTTGCCCAGTGCGCGGACGGCGTCCTCGTCCTCACGGATGCCCTTGAGCACGCGGCCCCACGGGCTGCGCGTGAGGAGCCAGACGAAGAGGACGGCGATGAGCACCACGGCCCACGAGAACAGGCGGGTCCACCACGAGTCGGAACCGGTGAACACGTACTCGAGCGGGCCGAACGCACCGCGCTCGGGCGGCGCCGGCAGGAACGAGAGCTCCTGGAACGTCGCCTTGAAGGAGCCACCCGTGAGACCCGCCGCGCCACCGGTCCATTCACCGAACACCGTGGCACGGCCGAGCATTCGGATGATCTCCGCGGCCGAGATGGTCACGATGGCCAGATAGTCACCGCGTAGCTGGAGCGTTGGTGCGCCGAGGATGAGTGCGAACAGCGCTCCCGCGGCGAGCGAGATGAGCAGGGCCAGCCAGAACGGGGCGCCCGAGATCGTGGCGATGCCGAAGCCGTAGGCGCCCAGCAGCATGAAGCCTGCCTGCCCCATGTTGAGGAGGCCGGTGAACCCGAAGTGCAGGTTGAGGCCGATGGCGGCCAGCGCGATGGCGGCCGTGGTCGGAGCGATGAGCTCGGCGAGCGCCTGGGTGAGGATGCGGCTCAGTTCCATGATGGTTCTCCTTTCAGCCGATCCGCTCGGCGCGGCCGAGCAGGCCCTGCGGCCTGAACAGCAGCACGAGGATGAGGATCACGAGTGCCGAGGCATAGCGCAGGTCGCTCGGCATTCCGGGGATGAGGGTGGACATCTCGACGACGAGGCCGATCACGAGGGAGCCGAGCAGGGCGCCGTAGGCCGTGCCCAGGCCACCGAGGGTGACGGCGGCGAACATCAGCAGCAGCAGCAGCATGCCGAGCGACCAGTTGAACGAGCCGAACGAGATGGCCAGCAGCATGCCCGCCAGGCCGGCGAAGCCCGTGGACATGGTCCAGACGACGCGGATGATGCGGTCCGGGTTGATGCCGGTCGCCGCGGCGAGCGCCGTGTTGTCCGAGACGGCGCGGGTGGCGCGGCCGGTCCGGGTGCGGGTGAGGAACCACGCGATGAAGAAGATCACGACGACGGCCACCCCCATCGAGATCCACGAGGCGGTGCTGAGCGTGATGCCCGCGATCTCCAGGGGCTTCGGGTTCTGCGGCAGGACGCGGTGCGACCGGCCGCCGATGACCATCTGGATGGCGTACTGCAGCGCGAGCGACAGGCCGATGGTCACGATCATCATCTGCGTGACGGGGGTACCGCGCCGGCGCAACGGACCCCAGATGGCGGCGTCCTGCAGCCAGCCGGTGGCGGCGCAGACCACGATCACGCCGATCACGGTGAGCCAGACCGGCATGTGCAGCCAGTTGATGCCGATGAAGCCGAACATGGCGCCCAGCGTCACCTGCTCGCCGTGCGAGAAGCTCGACAGGCCGGTCGTGCCGTAGATGAGGCTGATGCCCACCGAGGCCAGGGCGAGCAGCAGGCCGAACCGGATGCCGGAGCCGAACTGCTGCCAGATCTGCTGGAGGGAGGGGCCGCCGCCCTCGGTGGTGGTGGTGCCGGATCCGCCGAGGCCCTCGTCCCCGGCGGCAGGGCCGGAGGCCGCGTCCGTGGGCTCGCCCTCGCTCGGGGCGGTGGTGGCGCCCCCGCTGGGTTCGGTGCTCTCGGGGGGCGTGGTGCCCAGCCGGAACGCCGCGCGCGCGGAGCTACCGGTCTGTGCCGTGACCTGCAGCTCGGTGGCGTCCGGGAAGAGCCCGTCGGGGACGGTCTCCTCGTCGAGGGTCAGCGTGTAGGTGCCGACCTGCGGCACCTCCACGGACGCCGGCCCCTCCTGGGTGCTGGTCACATCTGTCTCGAACCCCGCGCCGGAGATGGTCACGCCCACGTCGGGGACGGGGTTGTTCTCCGCGTCCAGGACGATCGCCACGACGCAGGCGGTCGTGTCGTCGGGTGTGCAGTCGGCGGGCGCAGTGGCAGCCATCGCAGGTGCCGCGGCGATCACGGCCGGGATGGCCGCGGCCGCGAGCGTGGCCAGCAGCCTGCGCGCGGCCGTCGCGAGGTTCGGTCGGTCGGCTGTCATCTGCCGGGTCCTCCGTCGGTTCTGGTGTGTGGTGCTCCGAGGTCTCGGTGCCGCACGACACCAGCATGATTCAGTCCTGCTTAACCAGGCCTGCATCAAACTGATGCCATCGGCGTGCGGCGAGTGTAGCCGTGCCATGTGTCACTCGTTACACCCCGGGGGTCACACCAAGGTCACGGAGTGCCATCGCACAGGGCAGGAGGAGGGTGTGGAAGGCCCTCTCGCCGAGGCGTCGTCACGGTTAGGCTGACGCGGTGTCCGACGACGCCCTGACTCCCCCAGCGGCCGCCCCCGCGGCCGATCGACCGACCGGTTCGGTGCGGGTCCTCCCGCCGTCCGAACCACCCTTCACCGTGCGTCGCCCCCGGGAGCGCACCTTCCACGGCGACACCTTCACCGACGACTACGAGTGGCTCCGCGACAAGGAGGATCCCGAGGTCGTCGCGCACCTGGAGGCGCAGAACGCCTGGACCCTCGACCGTCAGGAGCACCTGGCGCCGCTGCGGCAGACCCTGTTCGACGAGATCAAGGGCCGCACCCTCGAGACCGACCTCTCGGTTCCCGCGCGCGACGGCGACTGGTGGTACTACGCCCGCACGGTCGAGGGCCAGCAGTACCCGATCCACGCGCGGTACCCCGTCGCCGGACCGGACGACTGGACTCCCCGCGTGCTCGAACCCGGGCAGCCCGTGCCGGGCGAACAGGTCATGCTGGACCAGAACGCCGAGGCCGAGGGGCACGAGTTCTTCGCCCTGGGTTCGCTCGACGTCTCCGACGACGGCACCCGCCTGCTGTACGCGACCGACACCGCGGGCGACGAGCGCTACACGCTGCGTGTCCGCGACCTGGCCACCGGCGAGGACCTCCGCGACGAGGTGCGCGACACGGCGCCCGGCGCCATGTTCACCCCCGACGGCGAGCACGTCTTCTACCTGACCGTGGACGACGCCTGGCGGCCCTGGCGCGTCTGGCGGCACCGGCTCGGTGCCCCCGGGTCCGACGACGTGCTGGTCTTCGAGGAGCCCGACGAGCGGTACTGGGTGGGCGTGGGGCTGTCCCGGTCCAAGAAGTACCTGCAGATCGAGCTCGGCTCCAAGGTGACGAGCGAGTCGTGGCTGCTGGAGGCCGACGACCCGACGGGCGAGTTCCGCGTCGTCTGGCCGCGCCGGGAGGGCGTCGAGTACTCGGTGGAGCACGCCGTGCTGCCGGGCTCGGCCGGCGAGCCCGAGGACGCCCTGCTGATCCTGCACAACAAGGACGCTCTGAACTTCGAGCTGGTCGCCTCGCCCGTCCCGGCGCGCGGTCAGACGGTCGCCCCGGAGGCGGCGGCCGTCGTCGTGCCGCACGACCCGGAGGTGCGGCTGGAGGGCGTGAGCGCGAGCGAGCGCTACGCGGTGCTCTACTACCGCCGCGGGGCGATCTCCCGCTCGGCCGTGCTCCAGCTCCCCGCGCGCGGCCCGGTCACCTGGGACTTCCAGGAGATCTCGTTCGGCCAGCCGCTGGAGTCCGTCGGTGCGGGCGTGGGCGTGTGGGAGCAGCCCAACCTCAAGGTGGGCTACACGTCGTTCGTCACGCCGTCGTCGCTCTACCTGTACGACGTCGCCTCCGGCGAGCGCACCCTGCTCAAGCAGCAGCCCGTGCTCGGCGGCTACGACGCCGGCGACTACGACCAGCGCCGGGAGTGGGCCGTCGCCGAGGACGGCACGCGCGTGCCGATCTCGCTCGTCTGGCGCAAGGACAAGGTGCGGTTCGGCGGCGCGGCCGGCTCGGGCGACCCCGCCCCCGCCGAACCCGCCGCCCTGCTCCTGTACGGGTACGGCGCGTACGAGTACTCGATTGACCCGTACTTCTCGATCGCCCGCCTGAGCCTGCTCGACCGCGGCGTCGTCTTCGCTGTCGCGCACGTCCGGGGCGGCGGCGAGATGGGCCGCTCCTGGTACGACGACGGCAAGCTGGCCGCCAAGCGCAACACGTTCACCGACTTCGTGGCGTGCGGCCGGCACCTCGTCGCCACCGGCTGGACGGCGTCCGACCGCATGGTGGCCGACGGCGGCAGCGCCGGCGGCCTGCTCGTCGGCGCCGCCACCAACCTGGCGCCCGAGCTGTTCGCCGGGGTGCTGGCCGGGGTGCCGTTCGTCGACGCGCTGACATCGATGCTCGACCCGACGCTGCCGCTGACCGTCACCGAGCGCGACGAGTGGGGCGACCCGCTGAACGACCCCGAGGTGTACGCGTACATGCGCTCGTACACGCCGTACGAGAACGTGGCCGACGACGCCTCGCACTACCCGCGCGTGCTCGCCACCACGAGCTTCAACGACACCCGCGTGCTGTACGTGGAGCCGGCCAAGTGGGTGGCCCGGCTGCAGGCCGCGGGGGCGCCGGCGATGCTCAAGATCGAGATGTCGGCCGGGCACGGCGGCGTCTCGGGACGCTACTCCGCCTGGGAGCAGGTGGCGTTCGAGCACGCCTGGACGCTGGACGTGCTGGGCCTGGCCGGCCTCTGAGACCTCAGAGGCCGGCCTTGGCCGCGACGACCCGGGCCGCGGCAGCGTCGATCTTGGCGGCGAACGCCGGGTCGGCCTGCGCGGCCTGGACCAGCGCGTCCACCATCGCCGGGGCCACGGCCGGCTTCGCGGACGCGAGCACCACGTCCACCCCGGCGTCGACGGCGCGGACCGCTCGCTCCCCCGGGGGCACGCTCGCGACCTGCACGGCCGCCGACAGGTCGTCGGTGATGATCACGCCGTCGAACCCGTGCTCGCGGACCAGGCCCACCACGGTGGGGCTGAACACCGCGGGCGCGTCAGGGTCGATCCGCGCGTAGATCGCGGACGACATCATGACCAGGCCGGAGCCGTCCTGGATGCCTGCGTCGAACACCGCCACCGACGGGTCGTCGGGCCCGGTCACGGTGTCGGTCACGCCGGCGGTGGTGTCGGTGTTCCCGGTGACCCGGCCCAGCCCCGGGAAGTGCTTGACCGACGTCTGCACGCCGGCGTCCCGCTGGCCCTCCGCGAACGCGTTGCCGTGCGCGATCACGGACTCCGGCGTGTAGCCGTAGTTGCGCCCGAGGACGCCGATCGGCGCGTTCGACGCCGCGCTCTGCTGCGGTACGAGGTCCATGACCGGCGCGAGGTTGAGGTTCACGCCCGCGGCGGCCAGCTCCTGGCCCCACGTCCGGGACCGGGCGCGCAGGTCGGGTGCGGAGAGCGCGGCCTGGTCGAGCGCGCTGGGCATGTCGCTGAAGCCCTGCCCGCGCAGCACCTGCACCTCGCCACCCTCCTGGTCCGTGGAGACGAAGAGGGGCACCGGAGAGGTCGCCGCCGCGATCGCGGCGTCGACCAGGTTCTTCACCGGCTGGCGGCCGGCCTGGGTACGGCCGTGCAGGAAGACTCCGCCGATCTTGAGGTCCCGCAGCATGTCGAACGTCGGCTTGAACGGGCCCTTGACGGGCAGGCCGACCATCACGACCTGGCCCACCTTCTGCTCCAGGCTCCAGCCGGCCACGAGCGACAGGTCGGGCTCGCCGGGCGTCGGCTCCGGCGTGGGCCGCGTGGACGGCGTCGCGCTGGGCGTCGGCGACACCGCGCCGTCCGACGGCGACGGGTCGCCGGACGGCGACGGGCTCGGCGACGGGCTCGGCCGCGCGCTCGACCGGGAGGGTCCGGGCAGGGAGGTCGGTCCGGGTTCGCCGGCCGGCCCGGAACAACCCGCGGCCAGCGCGGCGACCGTGAGCACGGTCGCGGCGAGCAGGCCGACGGGGCGAAAACGGGTCATGAAGATCAGTGTCACCCCATCGTGGTCCCGACGTGCAATCGGCTCACCCGCGGGATCAGAGCGCCGCGCCGACCACCCGCACGAACGCGTCGACGTCCGCCTCCGTGGTGTCCCACGCGCACATCCAGCGCACCTCGACACGGTCGGCGGTCTCCCCCGGCGCCCAGTCGTAGAACCGGGCGTGCTCGCGCACCCGGTCCGCCGCCGCGCGGGGCAGCGTCGCGAACACGACGTTCGCCTCGGTCGGGTACCGCAGGACGATCCCGGAGCCGGGCTGCAGCAGCCCCGCCCCCTCGATACCCGCGCGCAGGCGCGCGGCCATCGCGTTGGAGTGCGCCGCGTTGCGGAGCCACAGCGGCCCGGCCTCGGCGGCAGATGCCGTCGTGCCGGACGGGGTTGTGCCGGACGTCGGCGTGCCCGGCTCGCCGAGCAGCGCCAGGAGCTGGGCCGACACGAACCGGGTCTTGGACGCGAGCTGCATCGTCGCCTTGCGCAGGTACGGCACCGCCTCGGACAGCGCCGTCGCAGCGCCGGCAGCGGCGTCGCCGTCGGGCAGGACCACCACGGCCTCGCCCAGCATGCCGCCGTTCTTCGCCGCGCCGAGCGACACGATGTCCACGCCGACGTCGGTGGTGATCTCCCGCAGCCCGACGCCGAGGGTCGCCGCCGCGTTCGCGAGACGCGAGCCGTCCACGTGCACGCGCAGGCCGGCCGCGTGGGCGGTGTCCGCGAGCAGCTTGAGGTCGGCCACGGAGTAGACCGTGCCGAGCTCGGTCACCTGGGTGAGGCTCAGCACCGCGGGCTGTGCGCGGTGCACGTCGCCGAGGTCGCCGGCGTAGCGGTCCACGGCGTCGGGTCCGATGCGGCCGTGCCTGCTCGGGACGGCGAGGATCTTGAGGCCACCCACCCGCTCGGGCGCCCCGTTCTCGTCGGTGTGGACGTGCGCGACGTCGCTGGTGATCACCGCGCCCCAGCGCGGGGCGGCGGCCATGAGGCTGATGACGTTCGCGCCCGTGCCGTTCAGGACGGGGAAGATGCGGGCCCGCTCGCCGAACACCTCCGCGGCGCGGTGCTGCAGGCGGGCCGAGACGGGGTCGTCGCCGTACGCGACGGCCGCGCCGTCGTTCGCCGCGGCGACCGCGGCCATGACCTCGGGGTGGACGGGGGCGTAGTTGTCGGAGGCGAAGTGCTGCACCCGCCCATTCTCCCGCCCCGGCGCCGGGCAGGGCGAAGGCCCGGCCACCTCGAAAGGTGACCGGGCCTCCGGGTACAACCGGGCGAACTCAGGAGCCCGCCATGCCGGCTGTCAGAGATCAGATCGGGCGGATGTTCTCCGCCTGGAGGCCCTTCGGGCCCTGCTTCACGTCGAACTCGACGCGCTGGTTCTCCTCGAGCGAGCGGTAGCCGCTCGACTGGATCGCGCTGAAGTGGGCGAACACGTCCTGCCCACCGTCCTCGGGTGCGATGAACCCGAAGCCCTTCTCGGCGTTGAACCACTTGACGGTTCCGAAAGCCATGTACTGCTCCTTGCAAGATGCGACGACCCCGGCCTTCGGGATCGCTGTAATCACGGTGTCGTCGTCATCTCTTGGAAGAACGATCGAGGCACTGCAACACGCCAAGCGTACCTGCCCGTGCCCAGGAAAGCCCGATCAATCTCCGTGAGGTGCGTCCGGTGGGCGACTGGATGAACTTTCCTTGGGTCTAGGGTGATGTGGGTCACGTCCTCGTAACAATCTCGGTCGGGGTGGGGGATTCGTGACACAGGCGTCACACAAGGTGACTACTTTCAGCGACCACGACGGAGCAAAGTGCGCCGTCAGATCCACTCCCGCTTGAAGGGGAACAGCAGACATGATTCGACGTTCCACGGCTGCGCGCGGGCTCGCGCTAGCGGCAGTCCTCAGCGTGGGCTTGGCAGCCTGCTCCACCTCGGGTTCTGACGATGGAGAGGGCGGGGGCTCTGCCGAGCCGCTCGTCGTCGGCACCATCCTCCCGATCACCGGCTCTCTTGCCTACCTCGGTCCGCCCGAGGTCGCGGGCGTCGGACTTGCGATCGACGACATCAACGCGGCCGGGGGTGTCCTCGGCGAGGACGTGACCCTCGAGGGCGGTGACTCGGGCGACTCGACCGACATGAGCGTGTCGACGAACACGGCGACCGACCTCATCGGCAAGGGCGTCCAGGTGGCCATCGGCGCCGCGTCCTCGTCCGTCTCCCAGAACGTGGTGGACCAGTTCACCGAGGCCGGGGTTCTCCAGATCTCGCCCGCGAACACCGCCACGGAGCTCTCCGGCGTGAGCGACCTGTTCACCCGTACCGCTCCGCCGGACACCGTGCAGGGTGCGGCGCTCGGCTCGCTCGTGCTCGACGGCGGCCACCAGAAGGTCGCCTTCCTCGTGCAGAACGAGACCTACGGCACCGGTCTGCGCGACAACGTGCAGAAGTCCATCGAGGCCGGCGGTGCCGAGGCCGTCTACGGCGCCACCGGCTCCGGCGAGGAGTTCGCCCCGGGCGAGACCAACTTCTCGTCGATCGTCACCGACGCCCTGGCCGCCAAGCCGGACGCCATCGTCATCCTCGCGTTCGAGGAGACCAAGGCCGCCATCGCCGAGCTCGTCTCGCAGGGCTGGGACTTCGACGGCACCACGTACCTCTGCGACGGCAACACCGCCGACTACTCCAAGGACTTCGACCCGGGGACGCTCAACGGCGTCGTCGGCACCATCCCCGGTGCCGACCCCGCGCAGGAGTTCAAGGACGCGGCGAGCGGCTGGTACGAGGAGAACGAGGGCGAGCCGCTGACCGACTACGCCTACGCCGCTGAGTCGTACGACGCCGTGATCCTCGCCGCGCTCGCCGCGGTGAAGGCCGAGTCGACCACCGGTACCGACATCGCCGCCCAGATCCGTTCCGTGTCCGGTGCGGACGGCGGCACCGAGGTGTCCACCTTCGAGGAGGGCGTCGCCGCGCTCGAGGCCGGCGACGACATCCACTACACGGGTGTCTCGGGCATCGGCCCGATCAACGAGGACAACGACCCGTCGTCCGCGTTCATCGGTGTCTACAACTACGCCGACGACAACACGCTCGAGTTCGACCGTGCGATCGAGGGCTCCGTCGAGGGCTGACGCTCCCGGCTGACACAGCACGAAGGCCCGGTCACCTCGGTGGCCGGGCCTTCGTCATGTCCCGTTCGTGTCGCGGAGGGACGATGGCCGGGAACCCTGGACCACGGCACGCCGTTGACCGGGGTGGACCGTCAGGACCGAACCTCACGAAGGACTGAGATCAATGGGCTTCCTCGACCGACTGCTCGGCCGCGAGCCGCGCGAGCAGACACCCGGCATGTACCAGGGCGGCGGCACGCCGCGGCCGCAGTACCAGCAGGCTCCGGGTCAGACCCCGGCCTACGGCACCGCTCCGGTCTACGGTTCCGCCGCGAGCACGGGACGCAGCGAGGACGAGGTGGCGATCGAGCGCTACCGCTACCTGCTGCGCACCGCACCGCCGGACCGGGTCGAGGAGGCACACGCCGAGGCGTTCGCCCAGCTCACGCCCGAGCAGCGCAACCAGGTGCTCGCCCAGCTCAGCGAGACCGTGCCGCCCAACGAGCGCGCGACGTCGGACGACCCGCGCGACCTGGCCCGCATGGCCACCCGCGCCGAGATGCGCAACCCCGGCACTCTCGAGCGGAACTTCGGCGCGAGCCGTGGCCCGGGCTTCGGCTCGATGCTCGGCGCGAGCATGCTCGGCACCATCGGTGGCATGGTCATCGGCTCGGCCGTGGCGGACATGATGTTCGGCAGCTCCTTCGGCGACCCGGCGCAGGACTTCGCCGGCGAGGAGGGCGGCGGCGAGGGCGGCGGCGAGGAGGCCGGCGGCGAGTCCGTCGAGGCGGCCGGTGCCGAGGGCGGCGACGCGGGAGGCGATGCCGGGGCGGACGCCGGTGGCGGCGGCGGCGGGTTCTTCGGCGACATGTTCGGTGGCGGGGACGGCGGCGGCGGCGACTTCGGAGGCGACTTCGGCGGCGGCGAGTTCTGACCCGTCCCGCCCGGGCCGGGCGGCTCAGGTGCCGATGAGGCGCAGGAAGCCGCCCAGCTCCATGAGGTGGCGGACGCCGTCGGCCTCCAGGTCGCCGGGCAGGTAGTCGGTGAGGCGGGGCGACGAGATCACGACGGCCCGCCACTGCGCGCGCGACACCCCCACGTTGATCCGGTTGCGCGAGAGCAGGAAGCCCATCCCCCGGGAGACGTTCTCGGGCGCCGAGGCGGCGAGCGTCAGGATCGCGACCGGCGCCTCCCGGCCCTGGAACATGTCGACGGTCCCGACGGGCACCCCGCCGAGGCCCGCGGCGTGCAGGGCCTGGCGCACCGTGTGCACCTGCGCGTTGTACGCCGCGACCACCACGACGTCGTCGGGACCCAGGGGCCGGGCCGGGCGCCCGGCCCCTGGGTCCCAGGTGCGGCCGACGACGCCCTGCACCTGGCGCACCACCTCGTCGGCCTCCTCCCGGGACGACGTCGAGCGCCCCTCGTGGGCCACCGGTACGTGCACCACGCCGGGGGCCACGCCGTCGAGCGAGCGTTCCGTCGTGACGGGGTGCGCCGAGAGCCGGCCGGCGTAGGAGAGCTGGGACACGGCCGCGCAGACCTCGGGGTGCATGCGCCACGACTCGGGCAGCAGGTAGCCGAGGCCGTCGGGCAGCACGGAGCTGCCGGCCGCGAGCCAGGCGAGCGCCGACTCGTCCACCGGCTCGGGGTGCCGGCCCTGGCTCACCTGTGGAAGCTGCTGCGGGTCGCCGAGCAGCAGCAGACGCTGGGCGGCCCGGCCGACGGCGACGGTGTCGGCGAGCGAGAACTGCCCCGCCTCGTCGATCACGAGCAGGTCCAGCCCTTCGTCGGGCCAGCGCTCGTGGGCGAAGTCCCAGGCTGTGCCGCCCACCACGCAGCCGCCGGGGCTGCCCGCGGCGAACTCCGCGAGCTGGCTGCCCGTCAGCTCCTGCCACGGGCCGGCCGGCTCCCGCTCGACGCCCTTCGCCCGCTGCTTCTTGGCGACCACGTCGACGGGTACCCCCGCCTTGTCGACGAGGCAGCTCAGCAGGTTCTCGACCGCCGAGTGCGACTGCGCGACCACACCCACCCGCCAGCCGGCGTCGACGAGCCGGGCGACCACACGCGAGCCGACGTGCGTCTTGCCGGTTCCGGGCGGGCCCTGCACCGCGAGGTAGGAGTGGTCGAGCCGCTCGACGGCGGCGAGCACGGCGGCCTCGAGGCGGAGCCCGCCGGCGTCTCCCCCGCTGGTCGCGCCGGTGAGCTCCGGCAGGTCCCCGCCGCGCTGTCCCGTGGTGGGATCGACGAGCCGGGGCGGACGGCGGCACAACAGGTCCACAGCGGCGCCGTCGGGCAGGGTGCGGTCCGCGTCCCACGCGGTGAGCGCCGTGCGGGCGGCGTCCTCGGTCGCCCGCTCCTGCGCGTCGTGCGCCGGTCCGCGCTGCGGGGCGAGCGCCACGGGCGCCTGGTCGTGCGGGTCGGCACCCCCGGAGAGTCGCTCGCGCAGGACGATGACGTCGCGGCCCCGGGGCGCGTCGTCGCTCCCGGGCTCCTCGCGGAGCTCCAGGACCACGCCGCCGGAGTGCTCGCCGCGCACGGCCCGCGCCTCCAGCTCGCCGACCACCGGGGGCACGGGCTGGTCGTACAGCACGTGCACGACGTCGCCGAGGCCCAGGTCGGACCCGTCGATGCGGGACCCGTCGAGCATGCGGCCCACCAGCTCGACCTCGCGCGAGGGAAGCCTGTCCCGCCCCACGACGCTCCAGTCCCGCAGCACACGCGAACGTTCCACGTGGAACGTCGACCGCCGGCCGGGCCACTCGTCCAGGGGCAGCTCGAGCCGTGCGAAGTGCTCCTGCCAGAACGGCTTCTCCTCCCGCTGGTAGTACCCGACGGCCGCGCCCAGCAGCGCGAGCGCCTGCACCTCCAGCGACCGCTCCCCCCGGTTCTCCCCGACCCGCTCGGCGATCTCCGCCGCCAGAGCCAGCCGCCGCTCCCGCCCGACCCGCCGAGCCAACCCCCGCCCCGCCCCGACTTCCCCGTTCCCCCCACCGGCAGGAGTCACCCCGCCGCCGCCAGGGACCACCCCGGAACCGAGCCCCCCTCGCTCAACAGCACTCCCCCCGTACCCCCCACCCGGGGATCCGGGCACCCCACCCCCACCACCGTCCGAGGACCCACCCCCCGCGGAAGGCGACCCGACAGCGAAGGCCGTGGGAAGCGAGACCCCGCGCGCGGATGTATCTGTTCCCGAAGTGGAGGGCCCCCTGGGGCCCGTGAACGCATCCGCGCGCGGGGTCTCGCTTCCCACGGCCGCCCCGGCCGAAACCGACCCGACCACCCCCCGAGCCCAACGCAACCAGTCCAACAACCGCAACGTCGACCGACAGTCGTACTCGTTGTAGTCCAAGATCCGCTGCCGCAGCTCCGCAGCCCGCGAGTCCCCCTCAACCGCCAGCTTCGCGTACTCCGCGTACTCCGTGACCGACGCCGTGGCGCTCGTGACGCCCTCCCGCGCCGGATCGTCCTGCATGTAGAGCGGTTCGAGCTTCTTGATCGACTTGGACCGGTTGGAGATGCGCAGGCACGACCGGACCACGGCGTAGAGGTCGACGAGCACGCCGTCGCGCAGGAGCTGGTCCACCTCGTCCTCGTAGACGCCGTGGCGTGCCGCGATCGAGAGCAGATGCGTCCGCTCGTAGGCGGCGTAGTGATAGACGTGCAGGTCGGGATGCTCCGCGAGCCGTGCGTGGAGCTGATCCACGAACCGCACGAGCGCGTCGCGCTCACCCGCCAGGTCGTCGGCCCACAGCCCGTGGAAGGGCGGGTTGCCGCCGTCCGGCCCGGGTCGCTCGACCCAGCCGAAGAGGTAGTCGAGGCCCATGGCCGGCGCCTGGTCGTCGCCGGGCAGCCGCGCCTCCTCCCACAGGGGGTCCCCCTCGAAGTCGAAGAACACGTCGCCCGGGCTCGGCGGCGGGAGGCGGTCGATCGCCTCGGTCGCCACGAGCTGCCAGCGCAGCCGCGCGTCGGGGCCGTCCGGGTCGACACCGTCGGGCAGGTGGTCGAGCGCGACCGAGCCGTCGCCGTCGTCCAGCCCGAGCTGGAGGCGCGCCTGGGCGCGCAGGCCCTCGAAGCGGCCGGCAGCCATGCCGTCCGGAGGGGCCTCGGCGGCCGCGAGCGCGTCGATCGTGGTGAGGCCCGACGCGGACAGCCGGGCCCGCTGCGCCCCGTACACCCCGCCGACGAGCAGGACGTCCCGGCTCTCCTGGGCGGCCTCGGCGCAGTCCGGGCAGTCGCGCAGCCGGCCGCAGGCCAGGTAGCGCTCGTCGTGCCAGCGCACGGAACCCTCGTCGGCGACGTGCTCGTCCAGGACCTCGATCAGCCGGGCGCGCCGCTTGCGGAAGACCGGCAGCAGGTCGGCGAGCCGGTGGGACGTGGTCTCGCCGGTGCCGAGCACCAGGTGCACCTCGTCGGTCGGGTCGATCCGCGCCGCCATGAGCTGGTCCGCGTACGCGGCGAGCTGCAGCAGGGCACGCACCTTGGTGCGGCGGGCGAGCTTGGAGTCGTGCACGGCGTACCGCGGCCGGGCAACGTGCGCCTCGGCGTGCCGGGGCCACCGCTCCGGCGGCACGACCCCCTCGGAGCTGCCCAGGCGGACCGTCTCCCCCAGCAGGTCACGCACGAGGAAGTCGGCCCGGCCGTGGAACCGCCCGTCGAAGAACGAGGCCTGGTAGACGACGTCCGCGCCCTGCTCCAGGGCGGCCAGGGTGCGGTCGTGCGCGTCGACCAGCTCGTCCCGCGCCATGCGGCGGGCAGGCGCGACCTCGAGCACCCCGCCGGGCCGGTCGCCGTCGGCCGGACCGAAGGCGCGCAGGTGCCCGGCGAGCACGCGCCGTTCGTGGTCCTCTCCGAGGGCCGCCGTGCGCGCGAGCATCTCGTCCTCCTCCCGCACCCTGCGCGGGCTGCGGCCCAGGAGCTCGTCGAGGCGGCGCAGCAGGCGGAACTCGCACTCGCCCGCGACCACGAGGTCGCTGGCCGAGTGCACGAGCGTGCTGGCGTCGTCGCGCTCCAGGAGGAACATGCCCCCAGGTCTACCAGTGACCTCTGACACGAGCGCGCTACTGTCGCTCCCACACGCGGGAGAAATGTCCGGCATGGCCAGTGCTTCTGGCGCCGACCCGCCTGCATGGCCGATAGTGGGGCCGACCGTATCGAAGGAGCAACCATGCCCGTGCGCTTCAACCCGCCTCCGGGTTGGCAGGTGCCCCCGGGATTCCGACCCGACTCCACCTGGGCTCCCGACCCGTCGTGGCCTCCGGCCCCGCCCGGTTGGGACTACTGGGTGGACCGCCCCGACGCCCCCCGGCCCGATTCCGGACCCACCGGTGCCGCACCGCCGACACCCCCCGCACCACCAGCTCCCCCGGCACCGCCCGCTCCCGTCAGCGGCCCGGACGGGGGCGCCGACACGAGGACCGTCGCGATCCAGGTGATCGACGCTCCTGGCCGCCGTCCGGCGCCCGCGCCGTCCGCGCCCCCCGCCATGGTCCCCGCGGACGCGATGGGCTCGACCATGACGATGGCGCCCATCGGCGCCCCGCCCGCCGCGGGACCGCCCCGGCCGGGTTCCGGGCCGCAGCCCGTCTACCCGCCGCAGTCCGGGATGGCGCCGCCGCCCCCGCCGCCCGAGGCCAAGGGCCCGGCGTCGGGCATGCTCGCCGCCCTCAAGGGACTCGGCGGCCGGAAGGCGACGACGCCTGCCGCCGCGGGCTCCGAGCCCCATCCGGGCGCCAACGGCCCCGGCCCGCTCAGCATCGACGACGTGAACCGCCGCCCCGGCGGCCCCGTCCCTGTCGGCACCCTGGCGCCCGCGCCTCTGGAGGCCGGCCGGCGCCCCGGCGGCCCGTCCCGCCAGAACGGCTCGCGCACTCCGGGTGCCGGGCTCATGGTCGCCATCGGCGTGGCCGGGCTCGCGCTGGGCGTGATCATCGGCGTGGTCGTCACGGCCGGCCAGCAGGCCGACGCGAACCAGGCCATCTCCGACGCCCAGAACGTCCAGTCGGAGGTGGACGAGGCCCGCGCCGAGATCGAGGCCGACCAGGCGCAGGTCGACAAGCGACGCGACGAGGTGGCCGAGCGCGAGAAGGCGCTGAGCGACCGCGAGGCGCAGGTCAAGGAGCAGGAGGCCGCGCTCAAGCAGCAGCAGGAACAGCAGCAGCAGCAGGAGCAGCAACAGCAGGAGCAGCAAGAGGAGGAGAACGGCAACGGCGGCAACGGGACCGTCTTCTACTGGAACTGTGACGCCGTCCGCGCCGCGGGCGCCGCGCCCCTGCCCAACACGGCGCCGGGTTACCTGCCGCACCTCGACCGGAACGGCAACGGCATCGCCTGCGAGGACGGCGAGTAGGCCGAACCGCTCGATCGGGTCAGGACAGAAGTGAACGGGCCGAGGCAGATCCCCAGATTCTGCCTCGGCCCGCTCGGTTGTTCCCGGCCCACGCCATCTCCCCAGACGAGACGCGGACCGGGAAGTCTTAACCCCCGAAGAGTCCCTCCAGGAGTTCACCGAGACCGAGGGGATCCTCGTTCTCGGGAGCTTGGGTCGGCTCCTCGCTCGGAGCCGGGGTGGGCGACACACCGCCGTCGGGCAGGACCTCGCCCGTCGCGGCGAGCTGCGACGCCTCGCTGATGTCGATCAGGCACAGCCGCCAGACGTCGGCGTCCACGCCCTTCGGGGCCTGCCAGAACGCCTTGCCGGTGAGGCCCGGCGGGGCGGTCCAGGCCGTGCCCGTGCGCTGCGCCACGCAGGACTCCATCGCGGGCACCTCGTTCGCCTGCGGGTCCTCGACCAGCAGTGGGGCGAGCTCCGCGACGAGCGGCGACGGCTGCGCCGCCTGCGGTGTGGCCACGGCCTTGCCCGCGACGTCGTGGATCACGGCGCACTCGGCCGACGTGCTGCGGCACCAGGACGCGCTCCAGGTGTCCTGGCTCGCGTAGACGAAGCCGCGCGGCTCCGCCGTCGAGCGGTCCACCTGCAGCACGCGCATCCACACGCTGCCGTCGCCGAGCACGTCGAACGGCGTGACCGGGAGCGATGCGCCCGCCTGGGGCGCACCCGCCCTGCCGCCGTCCGAGCCGGCGTCAGCCGACCCGGCGTCGTCCGAGCCGGCACCCTGCGTGCCGGCCTCGGACCCCGGTGACGCGGACGCCCCCTGCGCGTCCGCGGCACCATCGGTCCGCGGGTCGTCGAAGACCAGGAACTGGTCTCCCTCCTCGGCACCGGAGGAGAAGCCGAACACGAGGGCCGGGCCGCCGTCGGACGGCAGGACCATCGCGTCGGACGTGACGCCGCGCCAGAGCAGGGTTCCACCGAGGTTCCCCGCGCGGAGGTTCTGCAGGGCGGTGTCGCCGCCCGCGAGGACCTCCAGGTCTGTGGCGCTGTGCCGGCCGTCGATCTTCGCCAGGGTCACGACCGCCAGGTAGCGGTCGCCCCCTCCGGCGGGGAGGCCGAGGTCGAGCACAGCGGTGTCCGCGTCGACGCGGTACGCCGCGGGCCGCGCCACGGAGGTCACTCCGGGCGCGAGCTCAGCCAGCTTCGTCACCGGGTCCGGCGTCGGTATCGCGGTGGCCGACGGCGGCGCGGGGTCGACCTCGACCGTCGCCATCGGCTCCGCGGACTCGACGGGTGAGACCTCTACCGGGGCGCTGCTCCAGAGTCCCGGGATCCCCGGGAGCGCGCCCGCCACACCGGCGCCGGCCGTGGCCAGCACCAGCGTCGAGGCCAGCGAGACGCCGGCCCGGCGCACGGCGTGCTTGCGCCGGCTCGACCGCAGGACGCCGTCCAGGTCGAGCGTCGACGCGGGCACCGACGCGTGCGCCGACGCGCGGAGCCGGGCGACGAAGTCGTCGTCGGGAGCGCCGTGGGAGAGGTTCATGTTCATCGCGTTCCGCCCAGCGAGTCGAGATCGAGGATCGCGCGCAGGTGGGCGAGGCCGCGCGAGGCCGTGGACTTCACGGTGCCGAGAGGAATGCCGAGCTCGGTCGAGACCTCGGACTCCGAGAGGTCCAGGAGATGGCGCAGCACCACGACACGGCGCTGCTTGAGCGGGAGGCGCAGGAGGGCGCGCACGACGGTGTCGCGGTCGTCCACGGTGCGCGTGGGCATCCGGCTCGACGCGCGGGCCACGCGGACGTCGTCCTGCGGCAGCTCGTCGGGTCCGGTCAGCACCTCGCGCCGCGTACGGCGCCAGGCGTCGATGCGCAGGTTCGCCAGGACCCGGCGCGCGTACACCAGCGGGTCGCCCTGGCGGGCCTTGTGCCAGTGCCGGTAGCAGCGCTCGAAGGTCTGCTGCGTGAGCTCCTCCGCGCGGTGGGCGTCACCGCTGAGGAGGAAGGCCATCCGGTGCAGTGGATCCTTGGCCTCTCGCATGAACGCGGTGAACTCTTCGTTCTTCGAGTTCTGTGCGTTCCTGCGCGCGTGAGTGGCCCTCGGCCGGTCTGTACGCACGGGGAGCGAGGGTACGTCATCCGGGTCCCCCGACCCACCTCGAACCACCGTGAGCGGTCGGGTGGCGGGGACCGGTTCGGCCGAGCCCTTGCGTGGTCTGTCCTTGGTCCTGCCGAGGGTGCCGTTCGACGTGGCGGCGGGCCCGGGCTCCGGGTCGCGCTCTGTCGTGGCTGCCGGGTCGGCGTCTCCGTCGTCCGCGACCGGCACGATCGCGAGCTCCGCCGCCGACCTCGGCGTCGAGGTGGATGAGGAATCTGGGGTGTTCTGCTGGGTTGTCACGGTCTCCAGGTCGTCCGCAGAGCTGGAGTCGGCGCGCACGACGCGCAGGACCACGGGCTTGGGGGCCCGGGACTCTGGCGCTCGAACACGCGGACTCGTGACTGTCACGAACGGAACACGGCCTCACCGGGACGAAGGTTCCATTTTGGTTCAGAGAAATTTTCCGGGCCGAGCGTGGCCCGGGCCGCCGCGCCGTCCGCCACACGACGAGGCACGTGTCGGACACACAGGTCACGGGGGGACCTGTACGTCTGACACGTGCCTCGTCGGGGTGGGTCAGCGGCGGAAGTCCAGCGTCCCCAGGAACGTGTGGAGGTCCCGCAGGCCCTGCTCACCGCCGTCGAACTCGACCACGAGGAACAGGTTCTCGCCCTGGTCCTCCTGGTGGATGTAGATGTCGACCCAGTAGTAGTCGGTCTCCCCGTCGACGTTGTGCGCGGTCGGGATCACCTCGGCGTAGTCGGCGCCGGGGACGTCGATCATCTGCGACCCCGGGTTCCCGGACGGCGTCCACCAGTTGCCGCCGGGCTTGCCGCCCTGGACGTAGACGCGCTCGGGGACGTCCTTGTCCTCGGCGGCATACGCCTTCTCCTCGGCGGTGGCGTCGGTCCACAGCTTCAGCGTCTCCTGGTCGATGCCGGGATCCACGTGCGTGACCCCGGTCCCGGTCCACTCCACGCCCGGCGAGAACTCGCCCTCCGTCTCCTTCGAGGTCCAGCCCTCCGGCACCGCGAACCGCAGGCCGTTGTGCTCGGTCGGGACCCAGTCGGCCGGAACCCCGCGCTCGATGGCGTCGAGCACCGGAGCCGAGAACTCCGGCAGGTACCAGTCGGGCTCGCCCGCCTCCTTGAGCCAGAGGTTCCCGACGAAGTTCCGCAGCATCTCGTCGCCCTGCGCGTTCGCCGCGAACCGGGTGTCGATGATCCAGCCCTCGTCGCCGCTGCGGATGGTGATGGTCGCGGGCCGCACCTTCCCCTCGCGGGCGTGCTGCTCGATGACCACGAGGTCGGCGCCCTCGATGTCGAGCGTCGTCGCGCCCGAGTCCTTCGCCGGTGCGGTCCAGCCCGCGACGTCGAACACGTTGCGCAGCTCGATCGTGGCGTCCATGTCGTCGATGGTGCCGGTCTCGCCCATGCCGGAGGCCTCCGGGTGGTCCGGCGCGAGCCAGCCGGCCACACCACCCGCGTTGACGTCGCCGACGGCGATCCAGCCGCCCGGCGGGACCTCGTACCAGAGTCCGCCGAGGATGTACGGGGCGGCACCCGCGCCCTCGACCACGCCGTGCTCGACGCCGGGGAGCACGGGCAGGGTCCCGCCGCCGGTCTCCAGGTAGGTGGTGGGCACGTCGCTCGGCGTCGGCTCGGGCGCCGACGGCTCCGGCGACGGCGCGTCGGTGGACGGGGCCGACTCGCTGGTCGTCTTCACCGTGCCGGGCAGGGGCCCCCGCCGGTCGGCGTAGATCGCCCCGGCGACGCCGATGCCGGCGCCCGTCAGCACCACCGCGGCGACTCCGGCCGTCACCGTGGTCACGATCCGGCGCCGGCGCACGGTCCGCACGGCCCGGGTCGCCATGGCCACCGGGTCGAGGCCCTCGGGCGGCTCGACCGTCGAGCTGGCGGCCCGCAGGTCGGCGAGCACCGCGGCGTCCTTCTTGGCGTGGATGTCGTGCACGTTCACGATCGGCTCCCTTCGCGACCGGGCACCACGAGGGTGCGGAGGCGCTCCAGAGCGCGTGAGGCGGTGGACTTGACCGTCCCGGTGGAGATGCCGAGCTCCGCGGCCGTCTCGGCCTCGGAGCGGTCGAGCAGGTAGCGCAGCACCACCACCCGGCGCTGCTTGACGGAGAGCGCCAGGAGGGCGCGGACCAGGCGGTCGCGGTCGGCCAGCCCGGCGTCCGACGCCGGGGCGCTCGTCTCGCGCAGGCCGAGCGCCGGTTCGTCGGTGAGCACCTCGCGGCGGGTGCGGCGCCACGTGTCGATGCGGGCCGTCGCCAGGACCCGGCGTGCGTAGGCGAACGGGTCGCCCTCGCCCACCTTCCGCCAGGCCTTGAACGTGCGCTCGAGGGCGAGCTGCACCAGGTCCTTCGCCCGGTGCTCGTCGCCGCTCAGCAGGTACGCGATGCGGTACAGCGCGGGGGTGTTCGCCTGCGCGAACGCCGTGAAGTCGGCGACCGGGTCGAGGCTGCTCCGGACGACGGGGATCTCGCCGGTGCCCTGCTCGGGTTCCAGGCTCACCGCCACCTCGCTCATCCGGTACACCAGGTGGTGTGGCCGGCGTGCCCCGGCGTTCGTTCACGGCGCCCTGCGCGCCGCATCGTGTGCGTCATGCACCTTAGACGCAGGCGGGGCCCACCGGGGTTCCGTCCTTTCGGAACGGATCCGTGTCAGACGTACAGGTCACCCAGGGGACCGGTACGTCTGACACGGGCTCAGAGCACGTGCGCCAGGAAGTCCTTGGTGCGCTGCTCCTGCGGGTCGTCCAGCACCTTGCTCGGCGGCCCCGACTCGACGATCACGCCGTCGTCCATGAACACGACGTGGTCGGCGACCTCCCGGGCGAACCCGATCTCGTGCGTCACCACGATCATCGTCATGCCGGACCGCGCCAGGTCCTGCATCACCGACAGCACCTCGCCCACGAGCTCGGGGTCGAGGGCCGACGTCGGCTCGTCGAACAGCATGAGCTCGGGGTCCATGGCGAGCGCCCGGGCGATGGCCACGCGCTGCTGCTGCCCGCCGGAGAGCTGCGCCGGGTAGTGGTCCATCCGGTCGGACAGCCCCACGCGGTCGATCAGCTCGACCGCGCGCTGCCGCGCCGCCTTCTTGGAGAGCCCCCGCACCTGCACGGGCGCCTCCATGATGTTCTCGACCGCCGTCATGTGCGGGAACAGGTGGAACCGCTGGAACACCATGCCGATGCGCGAGCGCTGCTTCGCGACCACCTTGGGGTGCAGCCGGTGCAGCACGCCCTTGGCGTCCTCGCGGTAGCCCATGAGGTCGCCGCCGACGACGACGGAGCCGCCGGTGATCTCCTCCAGCTCGTTGATGCAGCGCAGGAGGGTGGACTTGCCGGAACCGGACGGACCGAGGATCACGGTGACCTCGCCGCGCGCGACGTCGAGGTCCACGCCCTTCAGCACGTGCACGGCGTCGCCCCCGTGGCCGAAGACCTTGTGCACGGCGCGGACGGACACCATGTCCCTGGAGCCCGCCGGGACGGCCGCGGCGTCGGTGATGGCGCTCATGGTGTCACGTCCTTGTTCACGTCTTCCTGCACGGTCCCGGCTGCGGCGATCGCCGCCTGCCTGCCACCGGCCGGGCCCTTGCTCCGGCCCCGCCGGCGGGTGGTCGTCCCGAACCCGCGTCCGTAGTACTGCTCCAGGTAGTGCTGGCCCACCATCAGGATCGAGGTGATGAGCAGGTACCAGAGCGCCGCGATGACCAGCAGCGGGATGGGCAGGAAGTTGCGGTTGCCGATCGCGCTGGTGGCGTAGGTGAGCTCGAGCGTGAACGGCACCGCCACCACGAGCGAGGTGGTCTTGAGCATCGAGATGGTCTCGTTGCCCGTCGGCGGCACGATCACGCGCATGGCCTGCGGCAGCACGACGCGCCGCATGATCTTGCCATCCTTCATGCCGAGGGCCTTCGCCGCCTCGGTCTGTCCCGGGTCCACGGAGGTCAGGCCGGCGCGCACGATCTCGGCGAGGTAGGCCGCCTCGTTGAGCGCCAGTCCGAGAAGCGCCGCCCAGAAGGCGGTGATCACGTCGTCGGTGCGGAACGAGAAGAACTCCGGCCCGAAGGGGATGCCCAGCGACAGCCGCGGGTACAGCACCGCGATGAGGCCCCAGAAGATGAGCTGCGTGTAGATCGGTGTGCCGCGGAAGAACCAGATGTAGACCCAACTCACCCAGCGCATGACCGGGTTGTCCGAGCGGCGCATCATCGCGAGCACGACGGCCAGGACCACGGCGATCGCCATGGAGGCGAACGTGAGCACCAGGGTCCACATCACGCCCCGGATCACCACGATGTCACGCAGGTAGAGCCAGACCACGTCCCAGCGGAAGTTCTCGTTCGTGATCAGCGCGTTGGCCACCATGGCGGCCAGGATCAGCACGACCACCGCTGCGACGAGGCGGCCGGGGCGCGGCACGGGCCGCGCGTGGATGCGGTTGGGCACAGGGTCGCTGCCCGACGCGGATGTCTGCGTCGTCACGTCACCCTTCCTTCCCTTGAAAAGTTGAGTGCACGGTACCCGGGGTCCGCGCAGGGCGCGGACCACGGGTGCCGTGCACCGGCGGACGGGTCACTCGGCGGGGTTGAGCTCCGCCTCGTCCACCACGGCGTCCGCGCTGCCCCAGGCAGCGAAGATCTCGCCCAGGGTGCCGTCGTCGATGAGCTTCTGCACCGCGGCCTGCACGGCCTCGGTCAGGTCCTCGTCGTCCTGGGAGACGACGATGCCGTAGGGCGCCGCGTCCAGGACGTCGCCGATGGTCTCGATCTCGCCGGAGGTCTGCTCCACGGCGTACGCGGTGATCGGCGAGTCGGCGTACATGGCCTGGAGCTTGCCGCCCACGAGGTTGGTCGTGACGTCGGCCTGCGACTCGTAGCGCACGACGTCGATCGGGTCCTCGCCGTCCTTCTCGCACTGCTCGGTGGCCGCGGTGAGCTCGTCGTCCTGGATGGTCGAGGTCTGCACGCCGATGGTGGTGCCGCACAGGGCCTCGGGGTCGAACTCCTCGGGGTTGCCGGCGGCGACGCCGTACTGCGAGCCGGCCATGGCGTAGCTGATCATGTTCGCCTCGGCGGTGCGCTCGTCCGTGATGGTGAACGCCGAGATGCCCACGTCGTACTTGGAGCCGATGGCGGGGATGATCCCGTCGAACGCGGCCGACTGGACCTCAGCGTCCAGGCCGAGCACGGCCGCGACGGCGGTGATGGTGTCGACGTCGAAGCCGACCGGCGTCTTGCCGTCGACGTCGATGAACTCCGCGGGCGCGTACGCGGTGTCGGAACCCACGGTCAGGGTGCCCTTGTCCGCGATCTCCTTCGGGAGGAGCGCGGCGATCTCGTCGTCGACCTCGACGGACGACGGGTCGAACGACGCCTCGGCGCTGGCCTCGTCGGAGGCTCCGTCGGAGCCGGCGGGCTGCTGCGACGCGTCGGTGCATGCAGTCAGCACGAGGGTGGCGGCGGCAAGTGCGGCCGCGGCGGTCAGGGCGGGAAGCCTGCGCATCAGGGGTCTCCTGGTCGGGTTTTTTGATCGTCTCGCGAGGCCCCGGCGACCCGACAGATCTCTGTCATCAGGGGAGCAGAGAACCCGACGGCGCACGTGGCGCCTCGACTCGAGTCTCACCCAACCGTGACTGGTCCCTGGCGTAAACCCGCAAGTTAGAGACCATTGTCACACTGTGATGAAGGGCATGTTTCTGCTACATTTCGCCCAGCTCACAATGCCTGACCTGCAAAGACGCTCGTTCGACGCCGTTCGTCATCTTGACCGTCGTCCGCCCGTGCGGGAGGCGACGGGTCAGGTGTCGTGCTCGACGGGCTCGTCCGGCCGGTCCTCCGGGCCGCCCTCGCGCTCCCAGCCCTCCGGCCAGTCCGTCCGGTCGGGCCGCCGCACGATCGCGACGATGCTGGCCGCGAGCCCGCCCCAGAGCACGACGATCGAGATGACCATCAGGATGATGGCTGCGCCGCTCATGACCTACCTCCGTAGCTGGGCCAGACGTCGTACACGTCCGGCTCGACCCGCCACCGCATCCGGGTGAGCACGAAGGCCGCCACGAACAGCACGACCACCGTGCCCCAGCCCACGACCAGCAGGTACCACCCGGCGTAACCCTCGTAGCCGTCCTGGACCAGGCTGACGATCCGGTTGACCAGCATCGCCGCGAGCACCACGGGGCCGAGGACCACGATGCAGAAGGACCACCAGCGGCCCACCGCGATGGTGGAGACCGCGTTCAGGTGGAACCGCATCTCCTCCGTGCGGCGCAGCACCCAGCCCAGCAGCACGCACATCGCGATGGCGGAGACCACGATGCCGATGTTGTTCGCCCACTGGTCGACCGTGTCGAGCGCGATCAGGCCGGTGGTGGTCGAGAAGGCCAGCACCGACAGCACCCCCGACACCAGGCCGATGCGCACCGAGGCCTGCCGGCGGGTCCAGCCGAACTTCTCCTGGAACGACGCCAGGACCACCTGGACGATGGATAGCAGCGACATGAAGCCCGCCATGACCAACGAACCGAAGAACAGCGCCCCGAAGAGCGGGCCCGCCGGCATCTGGGAGACCAGGGCGGGGAACGTCATGAACGCGAGGGTCGGCCCGCTGATCCCCTCGAGCTCCGCCAGCCCCACCCCCTGCTGGTGCGCGAGGAAGCCCAGGCCGGCGAACACCCCGATACCCGCGAAGATCTCGAAGGCCGAGTTGGAGAACGCGACGACCAGCCCGGGCGACGTCAGGTTGGCGCGGCGCCTGCGGTAGGACGCGTAGGTGATCATGATGCCGAACCCGACAGACAGCGTGAAGAAGGTCTGGCTGTAGGCCGCGATCCACACGTTCGGGTCGGCCATCACCGCCCAGTCCGGCGTGAACAGCGCGTTCAGCCCGTCGGTCGCGCCGGGCAGGAACAGCGCCCGCACCACGAGCGTCCCGAACGCCAGGATCAGCAGGGGCATGAAGACGAGGTTGATCTTCTCCAGCCCCTTGGCCACCCCTGCGGCCAGGACCACGACGGTCGCCACCCAGACGAGCGCCAGCGGGATCAGCACTGCGGGCACGAAGTCGAGCGTGAACCACGGGTCCGCGCCCCCGACGTCGGCCAGCCGGAGGTAGTCACCGGTGAAGAAGGCCACCGTGTCGTCACCCCAGCGCAGGTCGAAGGAGTACACGAAGAAGCTGAGCGCCCACGCGATGATCACCGCGTAGTAGACGGCGATGACGAAGCAGATGGCCACCTGGAACCAGCCGAGCCCCTCCAGCCAGTGCTTCACCCGCCGGAAGGCCAACGGTGCCCCACCGCGGAACCGGTGCCCGATCGCGTAGTCCAGGAAGAGGATCGGGATGCCCGCCGTGAGCAGCGCAACGAGGTAGGGCACGATGAACGCGCCCCCGCCGTTCTCGTAGGCCACCCCCGGGAACCGCCAGATGTTCCCCAGTCCGACGGCGGACCCGACGGCGGACAGGATGAACCCCAGCTGCCCGCTGAACTCCTCGCGCTTCTCGGGCGCCGCTGCCGTGCTCTGCGCGTCGCTCATACCCCGATCCTGCGAGACAAACGCCGAGAGCGCGAAACAAGACGCTCCGGGCAACATTTCACCCGGCCCGGGATCTTGCCGCGCTCCCGGCGAAGGTCACCGGCTGAGCAGCTCCTCCACGTAGCCGCCGCGGAACTTCCCGGCCGGGTCGAGGCGCGCGGTCAGCGCGGCGAAGTCGCCGAACCGCGGGTACAGGCCCGGGAGGTCCGACACGGGCACGGTGAACAGCTTGCCCCAGTGCGGCCGCGCGCCGAGCGGCAGCAGGGCCGCCTCCAGCTCGGGCAGCGCGGCACGCACGGCGGGCCAGTCCTGCTTCCACGTGAAGTGGAGCGCCAGGCTGTCCCCCGGCGCGGTGCTCAGCCACAGGTCGTCGCCCGCGACGGTGCGGATCTCGGACGTGAGCAGCAGCGGGCCCAGCCGGTCCCCGAGCGCCCGCACGGCGCGGACGGCGTCGGACCCCGCCGCACGCGGCAGCAGGTACTCCGACTGGAGCTCCTCGCCCAGGGACGGCGTGAAGTCCAGGCGGAAGTGCGGCAGCCGCTCGAACCACGGCCCGGGCACCCCGCCCTGCTCGGTGCAGGCGACGGCGGCGACGTCGGGCAGGGGGTGCATCGCGCGGGTGGCGGGCGCGGCGCCCAGCCCGGTCAGCAGGTCCGCCGCGGGGGCGGGCCCGGACGCGCCGGCGTCGTCCACCCGGGACTTGCACCAGACCATGCGGACGTCGGGCTCGAACCAGCTCGTGAAGACGCTGACGGAGTACGCGCTGCCCATGACGGCGTCGAGGTTCTCGGTCAGCGCGTCCCAGGGCAGGCCGGTGAAGACGTCCTGGCGCACGTCGAAGGCCGGCACGGTCGCGAGCTCGACCCGGGTCGCGACGCCGAGGGCACCCAGCGCCACCACGGATCCAGGAAAGTCGGCGTCGCCACGGCGCAGCGTCAGCGGTTCCCCCGAGGCGGTCACGAGCTCCAGCCCGACGACGTCGCCGGCGAGCGAGCGCGTCCCGTCACCGGAGCCATGGGTGCCCGTGGCGACCGCACCGGCGATCGAGATGTGCGGGAGGGAGGCCATGGCGGTCAGGGCCCGGCCGCTCGCGTGCAGGTCGGCGACGACGTCGCCGTAGCGCAGGCCGGCGCGCACGGATGCCACGCCCGTGGCGGGGTCGACCTCGAGGGCCGGGCGGCCGTCGTCGAGCTGGTCGAGCTGGACGTGCACGCCCGTGGTGTCGGCGACGTCCGAGAACGAGTGGCGCGAGCCGAGGGCCCGGACGCGGGGCTCGCCGGCGACGATGCCGGCAAGCTCCGCGAGGGTCCGGGGGCGCTCGGTGCGCGCGGAGGAGTACGTGAGGTTCGCTGCCCAGTTCTTCACCGGACCAGGGTGCCACCCCCGCGTCCGATCGGACGCGGTCGTTCACATGGCGTTCGGTTCAGGACTCAGGCGCTGGCGCCGGCGTTGCGGACCACCGGGATCCGCTGACTGATACCGACCATGTCCAGGACCTCCATCACGACAGACGACGGCTCGCGGAGCTGGACGGGCGAACCCGTCTCCTCGCCGAGCACGAACACCTGGAGGATGAAGGCGACCCCGGAGGAGTCGATGAACGTGACGTCCCGGGCGTCGACGATGACGGGATCGGGATCGGGTCGTGCGGCGAGCATGGCCATGGCCTCGCTCGCGTTCTCGCGCAGCAGCGCGTCGATGTCACCCCAGAGGGTCAGCACCGTGCCCTCGTAGGTGTTCCGGCAGGCGATACCGGATCCCAGGCGTCCGGGAACCACGTCCTGCGCTGAGTCTGACGGGAGAGGGTCCATGGGGTCATTCGCTCCGTCCTGCATTGGTCGGGCCTCGACTTCGTTGACACTTGCTTCGGTACTACTGACGTCGACGTCAACTTGGACACTTCTTGGTACTGTCTGACCGGTCCTTGCCCCAGCAGGGCAAGAATTGCCTAGGGCGAGTGTTCACCCGACACCCGGCTTACGTCCACCCCCCAGGCGTTACGGTCACGTTGCACGGAGGAGAATTGCCGTGCCTCCCGTGGTGCGGGCCTGTTCGACCCCGCCCGAGACATGGCTCAGGCGGGGTCGGTCACGTCCGCGACCGTGGCGTCGAGCGCCGACGTGAGGTCGACGGCATCGACCGTGGCACCCACACCGTGGGCACCTCCGCCGATCGACACGGGTCCCGGCTCTGCGAGCCGTGAGTCCGCGACGACGGGCCACCTGTGGAACGACCCAAATGGGGTGATGGTTCCCCGCTCATAGCCCGTGACCTCGAAAGCCACGTCCTTGCTCGGCATCGACAGCCGCGAGACGCCGAGCAGCGCGCGCAGCTTGGGCCAGGAGATCTGCCGGTCGCCCGGGACGAGCACGAACAGGAAGTCGTCGTCCGCACGGCGCACGACGATCGTCTTGATCAGCTTCGCGGGATCCACCCCGCGCGCGGCCGCGGCCTCGGCGAGGCTCGCCACCTGACCGTGCCGGGTGATCTCGAACGGGATGCCCGCCGCCTCGAGCGCGGTGACAGCACGTTCTTCGCTCATGAAATTTCCTATCCTGAAAAGGCGAGTCTTCGTTGTCTCGCAATATGGTCAAGGTTCTCCTGCGAGGCGCCTGCTCAGGCGTCGTACTCGGTGCGCTCCGTACGCCAGTACTCGGCTCCGTCGCGCGTGCGCTGCACCAGTCCGTGGTCAACCATCGCACGGCGGACGCCCGCGGGGTCGTAGGAGAGCTCCCGCAGCCGGTCCGTCAGCTCACGTTCGGTCACCGGCTCCAGGAGCGTGGGCAGCGCCTGCACCGCCAGGTACCGCGTCACCGCGACCTTGTCCCGCCAGCGCCGCGGCATGGTCTCCAGCCGCCCCGAGCGCAGGAACCGCCGCGGATCGCCGGCCGTCTCCGCGCCCGGTGTCGCCCCCCGCTCCATCGGCTCCGCCGCCATCCGTCAGCTCAGCTCCGGCCGACGGGGGCGGCGGCCCGACCGGACCACGGTCGCCTTCGAGAGGGTCCCGAGCAGGCTGGACGACGTCGTGGTCGACCCCGTGCCGTCCGGGTTCTCGTCCGGCGTGGCGCACGGGTCCTCGTCGGTGGCGCCGTCGTCCGTGCCGTCGTCGGCGGTGGTGTCGTCCGTGGCCGTCGTGTCGGAGCTCGGAGCGGCCGACTCAGCCGTCCCGGGCTCGGTCTCCGGGCACTCCTCGGACGGGTCCGGGTCGGGCGATGGGCTCGGCGAGGGGTCCGGATCCGGAGTCGGCTCCTCGGTCGGCTCCTGCGACGGCTCCTCGCTCGGCTGCTCCGACGGCTCCTCGCTCGGCTCCGTCGGGTCCGGGCTTGGCGTGGGCTTCGTCGTCGGAGTCGTCGGCTTGGGCGTCGGCTCGTCCGGCGTGGGCTTCGGGGTCGGCTTCGGCGGCTTCTGCGACGGCGGGTTGTCGCTCGGACCATCCGACGGCTTGGTGGACGGCTTGTCCTGGCCGTCGCTCGGCTTCGGGTCGAGCGACGGCTTGTAGCGCGGGCTGGTGGAGTCGGTGGGCGTCCAGGTGCCGACGTCGGACGCGTCGATGGCGCGGTTCGGGATGGAGCCCGCCGCGAAGAACTCGAAGTGCCACGGCTCCGGCTTGGCGCCGCCGAGCTGCGCCCAGGACGGGTTGTCCCAGCCGTAGTCGGGCCCGTGGAGGCGCAGCCAGACGTACTCGGGGGAGCCGCCGCCGGCGATCGGGTTGCCCAGGTCAACGGCGAGACCCCAGCCGTGGTTCGACGTGCCCGGGATCGCCGCGAGGTGCGGCTTGGTGTGCGCCACCGCGACCTGGAGCTCGTAGGACCGGTAGGAGTCCGTGATCGGGATCGGGTAGCCGAACTCCTGCTCGAACTCCGCGTTCAGCGCCGTGAACCGCTCGGCGGCGTCGCAGCGCAGCATGTGGCCGGGCGCGAACTCCAGCGGGCACAGCACGTCGGCGGGGATGCGCCCGTTGGCGTAGCCCAGGGTGGACCCACCGAACATGGTCACGACGTCGAGCAGGCTCTCCCGGAGCGAGACCTCGGCGCGCTCGCCGATCCCCTCGACCTCGACCAGCGCGTTGGGCACCGACGGGTCGAGCATGTTCGCCAGCCGGACGGCGGCGATGACCACCTGGTCGTAGGTGACATAACCAGCCTGCGGGTCGGTGGCGTCCGGCTCGATCACGGAGGCGCGGTCGTTCGACACCTGGACGGCGGGCGGGGTGTCCTCGTCGGACGGCGTCCGGGTGTCGTCCTGGCCGGAGTCGCCGCTCTTCTCGCCGTCCTGGCCGGCGGTGCCGTCCTTGTCGACGCCGTCCTTGTCCGCGCCGTCGTCCGCGCCGTCCTGGCCGGGACCCGACGGCGGGACGTCGGCGTCCTGCGACCCGCGGGCGACCGGGGCGTCCTCGACGCGGAGGCCCTCGTTGTTCTCGCCGAAGGCGAGCTGCTGCATCTGGTAGGTCGTGTAGAGCATGCCGAGCTCGGCCGCGGCCTGGGCGACCGTCGGGCTGAAGTCCGGGCCCTGGTCACGCGCCTCCTGCTCGGCACGCTCGAGGACCGCGACGATCTGGCTGAGGGTCACGCCCTCGGGGGCGGTCTCGGTCTCGCCGACGGTCACGCTCTGGAGCAGCCCGTAGAGCCGGATCGGCAGGTCGCCGCCGTCGCGGGCCTCCTGCGCACCAGGGGCGCTCGCCGCTGCCGTCACCAGCACGCCCGCGGCGAGCACGGTCGCGACCGCGCCGGTCCACGCGGTGCGGAGGTACTTGCGCAGTGCCGCACGGGGAATGTGCGGAACGAGCGTCTTCGCTGGGTTCACGCGTCTCCCCCTCGGTCGGTGCGCTGCCTCGTCGTGCACAGTGCATGCCGTTCGGATCCTTACACAGCAGTATCACGATCTGGTGAACTCAGGTGGGGTAATTATCGGCGCGCAGGTGAACCACCCTCTCGGAGGGAAGACGCTCTACGCCGACGCCGATGACGCCCACGATCGACAAGAGTAACGATTCGGGCGTACAACGCAATGAAGTCTTCCTGGTACATCTCCGGATGCTTCACACTGACCCGGGTCCGTACGGGCGCGCTCGCGCCCGCAACCGAGCGGCCGGAAGTGTGGCCGTGAAAGGAAGTCCCCCATGACCGAGACTCCCAACGCACCCGCAGTCGAGGGCACCGTCCAGGACCCGCAGTCGAACGTTCTCGCGATCGTCGGCTTCGTGCTCGCGTTCGTCGCGCCCCCGATCGGGATCATCCTCTCGGCGATCGCCGTGTCGAAGGCCGGCAAGACGGGTATCGACAGCAAGCTCGCGAAGTGGGGTCTGGCCCTCTCGATCATCTTCACCGTGCTGTACCTGGTCTTCGTCACTCTCGGCGTCGTCGCGGCCCTGTCGCTCCCGGCCGGCTCGTCCATGTGACCTGAGGTCGCCTCGGGCGCCCGCGTGCGCGCCCGGCAGCACCGTCCACAGCACAGAGGCTGTCGCTCCTGCGGGGCGGCGGCCTCTGTCGCTCCTGAGGCCTGATACCGGTCTATCCAAGACCATTGGGATACTCCACAATATGGCCTGACATTTCCGACTACCTGCAACCAGGGGAGCACTTCCACCATGACCACGCCCGACACCACGACCCCCGAGGCCACGACCGAAGAGAGCGCGGCCGCGGCTGCCACGGAGGTCGTGGAGACCGAGCCTGCCGAGCCGGCGGCGACGTCCGAGGCGAAGGCAGAGACCGCGGCCCCCGCCGCCGAGCCGGCCGCCGAGCCGGCCACCGAGGCGCCCGCCGCCGAGGCCGTCGCCGCCGAGACCGCTCCCGCAGCTCCCGCCGCCGAGGCTGCGGTCGCCACCGCGACCGAGGTCGCCGCCCCGGCCGCCGCGACCGCCGTCGTCGCGCCCGCACCCGCCGTCGTCGAGGAGGAGGACCCCCAGACCACCGTCTTCAGCCTCGTCACCTTCTTCCTCGCGGCCCTGCCGATCATCGGCGTCATCCTGAACGCCATCGCGGTCGCCCGTGCCGGCAAGGAGGGCTTCGACCTGTGGCTCGCCCGCTGGGGCCTCGCGCTCGCCATCGTCGAGACCGTCGGCGCCCTGATCCTCGTCGGCATCGGCTACTACTTCGGCATGCTCACCGCCGGCGCCATCTGAGCAGCTCGCAGACCCTCCGAGGTCCGCTCCCACCGAGCCTTCCCCGCACGGCCTCTCCCCGGACGCCGCGCCGGGCCGCCCGGCCGGAGCGGACCTCGTGCCGTACGCCGGACCTGACCACCCCGTAACCGACCAGACCGGGTGAAATTTCGCTAACCTACACATGGTGGTCATTTGGGTGTCATCGGGCGCCTCGACCATGAACGGGCCCAGGTCGGTCTCGAGAAAGGTCTGTCCCATGTCGCAGCTCGTCGTCCACCCGGACCCCCGCCGCAGGTCTCGCGTCCGTCATCTGATCGCGTCGGTCACGACCATGGCGCTCGTCGCGCTCCTCGTGACGGTGCAGCCCCAGGCCGCGAGCGCCTACCCGCCCGGCCTCCCGTCCAAGGCGGTGGCGCAGTCGGAGCTCGACGCGCTGACGGTGCGGGCCGAGAGCGCGTCCGCGCCGTACGACCGGGACCTCTTCCCGCACTGGATCACGGTGAACGGGTGCACCACCCGGGAGACGGTCCTGAAGCGGGACGGCGACGGCGTGGTGGTGGGCAGCGACTGCTACCCGACGTCGGGCAGCTGGTACAGCGAGTACGACGGCCAGACCCGTACCGCGCCGGCCGACATCTCGATCGACCACGTCGTGGCGCTGGCGGAGGCCTGGTACTCGGGGGCGAGCACGTGGACGACCGCCCGGCGGCAGGACTTCGCGAACGACCTCACCGGGCCGCAGCTCATCGCGGTCACGGCCGAGGTGAACAGCTCGAAGAGCGACAAGGACCCCGCCGAGTGGGTCCCGCCGCTCGCGAGCAAGCGCTGCGCCTACTCGAAGATGTGGATCCACACGAAGTCACGGTGGGGCCTGAGCGTCGACGCGGCCGAGAAGGCCGCGCTCCAGCCGCTCCTGGACTCCTGCTCGTACTGACCGCGGCCTTTTCGCTGACCCCGCCGTCCGTACCTACCGCGCCGTCCCGTGCTGCCGGGCGCCCACGTCACCGCGTGACCTGGGCGCCCGGCAGGTGGGCGAGGGCCCGGCGCAGCACCTCCTCGGCGTCGAGCACGGCCTGGTAGGCGTCCCGGCAGGCGGCGTACCCGGCACACGCGGCGTCGACGACGGCGATGGCCGACCGGGACAGCGCGTCGACCTCGCGCCCGCGCAGGGCGGTGCCCATGGTCCGCAGGCTCGTCGCGGCGTCCCGGACGGCCCGCGCGCGGCCACGGACCTCCGCGGGGCTCCCGCCGGGCAGGTGGCCGGCGGCCACCTGCCAGTCGGACGCCGCGGCCCGCAGGTCGCCGACCAGGATCTCGACGTACTCCGGGACGTCGAGGTGCTCGAAGCCCTGGCGCCGGCGACTCAGCTCGTCGATCCGGCTCTCGCACAGGTCGACGAGGTCGCTGAGGCTCACGCCGGCCCTTCGGCAGAGGACGGCGCCTGGTCGGTCGTGCGCACCGGGCGGACCGGCAGTGGACGTGGCCCCGTGGGCCCGTCGAGGGCGGGGGCATCGACCGGTTCCTCGGTACCGGCTCCCGCCTCGGGCCGCGCCGACGCGGGCTCCGGCTCGGGCGCCCGCTCCCCGACGCCGGCAGGCGCGGGCGGCCCCATCACCGACAGGACCCGCTGGATCTTGGCGATCTCGCGGAGCGCGGCGGCCGGGTCGGCCTCGTGGCCCACCGTGCGCAGCACGTCCCCGACGGCGGCACGCGTCGCCGCCGGCCCCTGCACCACCGCCTCGCCGAGCGCGATGACGTCGGCGAGCCCGGCCAGCCGCACCGTGATGGCGACGCGCCGCGTCGTGGGCCAGCCGACGCCCGCGGCGTTCAGCCGCTGGACCGAGCGGGCGATGGTCTCCGGGCTCATCGGGTGCCCTCCGCCGTACCGACGTCGACCCTGCGCTGCTCTGCCATCCAGCTCCCTCTCCGGCGTCCCCGCACGTCACAGGGATTTTCGGCAGCCTAGGCGGCGGGCGACCGGCGCGACATGGGGAGCGATCCCCATCGGAACGGCCGGATGCCGCGCGGCGCCGGGCCGGCGCCGTCGGGCGCCCGGGGCTGTTGACGGATCGCCGCATTGCCGTGAGTCTGGTCGGGCCGCCGGCCCGCGGGCCGCGTTCGCACTGCTCCACTCTCCATCGACGGACGAAGTACGAGCACAGGGAGAACCGATGACAACGCTGTCAGAGACGCCCCCGAACCGCACGCACCGACGCATCAGGAGACACCCCGGCGCACGCGCCGGGCGGCAGGCCCGCGGCCGCACCGCGGCGCTCGTCGTCGCCGGCCTGCTGGCGGTGCCGCTCGCCCCCGCTCCCCCGGCCCAGGCCGCCTCGGCGGCTCAGCTGGCCGAGATCTGCGACATCTACTGCGACGCCAGGGACCCCGCGTCCGCGACCGGCGACCGGGTGCCCGTGACCGCCACGATCCACGGCCGGACCCTCCGGCTGCACGTCTCGGACCCGGACGTCATGGGCTGGGGCTCGATCGAGGGCGGCCAGCCGGGCGACGAGGTCTGGCTGGACCGCTCGTTCGACGGCGGAAAGACCTGGGCGTCCGGCAGCCGGCTCGGCGCCACGACCGTCCCGAGCGGCTCCACGGGCTGGCGCACGCAGATGTACAACGTCGACGACTGGAACAACACCGGCGTCGGCGCGCTGCGCGCCTGCGGCAAGGCGGGCGACCGCGCCGAGATCGCCTGCACGGCCTGGGCCCGCAACGACCGCAACGCGTGGAGCCGGTCCACGGAGGCCGCGACCGCGCTCATGATGCTCTGGGACCGGAACACGGGCCTGTTCGAGACCAACGGCTGGTGGACGGGCGCCAACGCGCTGACCGCCGTCATCGACAACGCCCGGATCAGCGGGATGAACAGCTACCGGTACGCGATCGCGCAGACCTACGACAAGAACGTGAACGCCCGCGACGGCCAGTTCCGCAACGAGTACCTGGACGACACCGGCTGGTGGGGCCTCGCCTGGGTCGCCGCCTACGACCTCACGGGTGACAGCCGATACCTGAGCACCGCCCGCGCGGACGCCGACCACATGCGCGCCTACTGGACCGACAAGTGCGGCGGCGGCGTGCAGTGGAACACCGGCATCGCGTACAAGAACGCCATCACCAACGAGCTCTACGTGCAGCTCAACGCGGCACTGCACAACCGCATCCCCGGCGACACCACCTACCGGCAGCGGGCGGTCGAGGGGTGGGAGTGGTTCCGGGACAGCGGCATGATCAACTCGGGCAACCTGGTCAACGACGGGCTGAACGACTCGTGCGCCAACAACGGCCAGCCCACCTGGACCTACAACCAGGGCGTGATCCTCGGCGCCCTGGCCGAGCTGCACCGGGCCACCGGTGACGCGGCGCTGCTGGAGACCGCCCAAGACCTGGCCGACGCCTCGACCACGTCCTCGTACCTCAACCCCGGCGGGATCCTCCGCGAGGTGAACGAGGGCGACGACTGCACCAGCGACGGCGCCTCCTTCAAGGGCGCCTACGTGCGTGGCCTGGGCAAGCTCAACGCCTACCTGGCCGACCGTCCGTACGGTGCGTACCTCGACCGGCAGGCCGACGCCGCGTACGGCAACGACCGCGACGCGCTCGGCATGTACGGCCCGCACTGGGCCGGGCCGCTCGTCCGGCCCGCGTCGGGGCACGGCTGCCAGCACGGGGCGTTGGACCTGCTGAACGCGGCGGAGGCCGGCTAGGCCGCACGCACGTGTCAGACGTACAGATCACCCCCGTGACCTGTACGTCTGACACGGCGGGGTGCGCCGGCGGGAGCGCGCGGCAAATCACCTTGCCGTTCCTGGGAGAATGGGGGGTTGTGAGTACCGAGCCTTCCTCCACCCCCGTGTCCGACGGCGATAGCGGTCGCCCGGGCGGAGGCCGGAACCGTCGGCGCGGCTCGGGCCGGCGGACGGACAACCAGAACCGCCGGCCACGCCGCTCCGGGCCGCAGCGCGTCACCGCCGCGCAGCTCGAGGCGGCGGCCGCCAAGCGCGCCGCCGTCGAGATGCCGCCCATCACCTACCCGGCTCAGCTGCCCGTCTCGGCCCGGCGCGAGGACATCGCCGCGGCGATCCGGGACAACCAGGTCGTGATCGTCGCGGGCGAGACCGGCTCCGGCAAGACGACGCAGATCCCCAAGATCGCGCTCGAGCTGGGGCGCGGCCGGACGGGCCAGATCGGCCACACCCAGCCCCGCCGCCTGGCCGCGCGCACCGTCGCGGAGCGCATCGCCGAGGAGCTCGGCACGCAGCTCGGCGGCGTCGTGGGCTACCAGGTGCGGTTCACCGACCAGTCCAGCGACGAGACGCTGGTCAAGGTCATGACCGACGGCATCCTGCTCGCCCAGATCCAGCGCGACCCGCAGCTGCTCGCCTACGACACGATCATCATCGACGAGGCGCACGAGCGGTCCCTCAACATCGACTTCCTGCTCGGCTACCTGTCGCGGCTGCTGCCCCAGCGGCCTGACCTCAAGCTGATCATCACGTCGGCCACCATCGACTCCGAGCGGTTCGCCGGCCACTTCTCCCCCGCGGCCCTGGCCGGGCGGGCCGGCGCTCCCGAGTACGTCACCGACGTGCTGCCGGACCTCGCCCCGATCGTCGAGGTGTCCGGCCGCACGTTCCCGGTCGAGATCCGGTACCGGCCGCTCTCGCCGGACGAGGGCGAGCCGGGTACGGACGGCGACCGACCGTCGTCGGCCCGCGACTCGGGCAGCCCCAAGAGGAAGGGCAAGGCGCGCGGTGAGGACGAGAAGGACCTCGTCACCGGCATCATCGAGGCCTGCGACGAGCTCATGCGGGAGGGCAGCGGCGACATCCTCGTGTTCCTCTCGGGCGAGCGCGAGATCCACGACGCCGCCGACGGCCTCGCCGGCCACCTCAAGGAACGCGCGCGCGACCCGAAGCACCCGCAGCACGTCGAGATCCTGCCGCTGTACGCGCGGCTGTCGAGCGCGGAGCAGCACCGCGTCTTCCAGCAGCACGCCTCGCGGCGCATCGTGCTGGCCACCAACGTCGCCGAGACGTCGCTGACCGTCCCGGGCATCCACTACGTCGTGGACCCCGGCACCGCGCGCATCAGCCGCTACTCCAAGCAGACCAAGGTGCAGCGGCTGCCCATCGAGCCGGTGTCGCAGGCGTCCGCCAACCAGCGCAGCGGCCGCTCCGGCCGTGTCGCCGACGGCATCGCGATCCGCCTCTACTCGCAGGAGGACTTCGAGGGGCGGCCCGAGTTCACCGAGCCCGAGATCCTGCGTACCTCCCTGGCATCGGTGCTGCTGCAGATGATCTCGGTCGGTGTGGTCAGCACGCCCGACGACGTCGCCCGGTTCCCCTTCGTCGAACCGCCGGACACGCGTGCGATCCGCGACGGCGTGCAGCTCCTGACCGAGCTGGGCGCGCTGGAGGAGGTCGACGGCGTCACGCGGCTCACCGAGGTGGGCCGCACGCTCGCGCAGCTCCCGATGGACCCGCGCCTGGCGCGCATGGTCATCGAGGGCTCGCGGCACGGCGTCGCCCGCGAGGTCGCCGTCGTGGCGGCCGCGCTCTCGATCCAGGACCCCCGCGAGCGCCCCGCCGAGCAGCGCGCGCAGGCGGACCAGCTGCACGCCCGGTTCGCCGACCCGCGCTCCGACTTCCTCACCTACCTCAACCTCTGGGAGTACGTGCGGGAGCAGCAGCGCCTGCTGTCCAGCTCCGCGTTCCGGCGGCAGTGCAAGGCCGAGTACCTGAACTTCCTGCGCATCCGCGAGTGGCAGGATGTCGTGGCGCAGCTCCGCGAGATGGCCAAGCCCCTGGGCATCGAGATGTCGTTCCAGCCCCGGCACCGGCGGGACGGCGGGGCTCAGCCCGGTCCGGCGGAGGGCTCCTCCGAGGTCGAGCCGCCCTCGTACCGGCAGACCTGGGACGACGACACGATCCACCGGTCGCTGCTGGCCGGGCTCCTGTCACAGCTCGGCATGCAGGACACCGGGGAGGTCAAGGCCTCCGCCGTCGCGCACCTGCGTGGAGCCCAGCGCGAGATCGCGCTGAAGCGGGCGAAGAAGCAGGCCCGCAACGAGTACATCGGCGCCCGTGGGGCGCGGTTCGCGATCTTCCCCGGGTCGCCGCTGTCCAAGAAGCCGCCCGTGTGGATCATGGCGGGCGAGCTCGTGGAGACCAGCCGCCTGTGGGCGCGCGACGTCGCCCGGGTCCAGCCGGAGTGGGCCGAGGAGCTCGCCGGGCCGCTGGCGAAGCGCACCTACTCCGATCCGCACTGGTCCAGCAAGCAGGGCGCCGCGATGTGCACGGAGAAGGTGCTGCTGTACGGGGTGCCCATCGTGTCCGACCGCCGCGTGCTCTACGCGAAGGTGGACCCCGAGGCGGCACGCGAGATGTTCGTGCGGCACGCGCTCGTGCAGGGCGAGTGGACCACGCACCACCGGTTCTTCCACGACAACCGTGCCCTCCTGGAGGAGGCGGGCGAGCTCGAGGCCCGCTCCCGGCAGCGCGGCCTGGTCGCGGACGAGGACGACCTCTTCGCCTTCTACGACGAGCGTGTCCCCGACTCGGTCGTGTCCGCCGCGCACTTCGACCGCTGGTGGTCGCAGGCGCGCAAGGAGACGCCCGACCTGCTCACCTTCACCATGGAGCAGCTCGTCGGCGACGCCTCCGTGGACACCGCCGAGTTCCCCGAGACCTGGCCGCAGGGCGAGCTCTCCCTGCCGCTCACCTACCAGTTCCAGCCCGGGTCCGACGCCGACGGCGTCACCGTGCACATCCCCGTGGCCGTGCTCGCCCGCGTGGTGCCGGACGGGTTCGACTGGATGGTGCCGGGGCTCCTCGAGGAGCTGACGGTCGCCACGATCAAGTCGCTGCCCAAGACCGTGCGGCGCGAGCTGGTGCCGGCGCCCGACGTGGCGCGCGACGTCGTCGCCTGGCTGCGCGCCGAGACCCCGGCCTGGGAGGACATCGCGCGGGCCGGCGACATGGCCGAGCCGTACACCGCGGCGTTCACCCGGGCGGTGCGCGCGCTGCGCGACGTCGTGGTGCCGCCCGAGGTGTGGGACGACGAGCGGGTCTCGCGGCTGCCGCGGCACCTGCGGGTCACGTTCCGCGTGATCGAGGAGCGCGGGCGCGGGCGGTCGGCGTCTGCTGTGGTGCTGGACGAGTCGAAGGACCTGGTGCTGCTGCAGCGGAAGTTGGCTGGGCGTGCTGAAGCGGCTGTGCGTTCTGCGGTGAAGGGTGCTGTCGGTCGTGCTCTTGCTGAGGCTCGGGTTGCTGCTGTTGCTGGCGGTGCTGGGGCTGGGGCGGGCGCGGACGGCGAAGACCCCCGCGCGGACGCGTTCACGGGCCCCAGGGGGCCCTCCACCTCGGGAAGGGATACGTCCGCGCGGGGGTCTTCGCCGTCCGCGCCCTCCGTGGTTCCCTCGCCCTTGGGGATGGGCGGCCGCTCCGGTGATGGGGTGGGTGGCGGGGGTGTCGGTGTTGGCGGGCTTGCTGGTGGTTCTGGTGCCGGGGTTGTGGTCGGGGAGCAGGGTGGGCTTACTACCTGGCCTGTTGGGTTGGCCGACGGCGGGGTGTTGCCCGGGTCGGTGGCCACCGATGTGGGGGCCGGTGTCGTCGTGCGCGGGTTCCCGGCGCTCGTCGAGGAGGTCGCGCCCAAGGTGAAGGGGCAGGCGCGGACCGTCGGCGTGGCCTTGCGGATCCTGGCCGACGAGAATGCTCAGGCCGCCGCGCATGCCGCCGGCGTGCGCAGGCTGCTGGTGTCGGAGGCTGCGCTCGGGACCGGGCGGATCACGTCGCGGTGGACCGGGACGCAGTCGCTGACCCTGGCGGCGTCGCCGTATGCGAGCACCGAGGCGCTCGTGGCGGACCTGCAGCTCGCGGCCGTCGTCTCGCTGACGTCGCCGACGGACGAGGCGCGGTACGACACCCCCGCTGGCGGGCCGGACGCCGCCTCGGTGCGGTCGGCGGCGGCCTACGGGGACGCGCTCGCGTTCGTGCGGAAGCACCTGGAGGACGAGGTGCACCGCGTCGTCGGGCACGTGGTCGCCGCGCTGTCGGCGAGCCGGACGCTCGAGGCGGAGGTCCGCGCGTCGGGCAGCCTCGCGCTGCTCAACACGCTGCAGGACATCCGCGAGCACCGCGCGAGCCTGATCCACGACGGGTTCGTGTCGGCGACGCCGCCGCGGCGGCTGCCGCACGTGGCGCGCTACCTGCGGGCGGACTCGCACCGGCTGACCAAGGCGACGGAGAACCCGGCGCGCGACTCGGACCTCGCCTGGCGGATCGGCGACGTGACCTCGGCCTACGAGAAGGCTCAGGCCACGTACGCCGTGGGCTCCCCCGACGCCGCTCGCGCGGCCGAGCTCGCCGAGGTGCGCTGGATGCTGGAGGAGCTGCGCGTCTCGCTGTTCGCGCAGCAGCTCGGCACGGACGGCCCCGTCAGCGAGAAGCGGATCCGGAAGGTGCTGGCGCCGGGCGGGTGGTGAGCCCGGCGCAACGACGGAGGGGCGGGGTGCGGCTGTCCGCACCCCGCCCCTCCGTCGTCCGGCGGTCAGCGCTTGTAGGCCGCCCGGCCGTAGGCGCTCATCAGGGGGCGCTCGCCCTTCTTGACGAGCACCGCCTGCACCGCCGTGTTGCGGGACCCGTACGACTCGGTGCCGGCGCCCGCGCCGTTCCTCGCCCAGCCGAGCCAGCCGGTGCCGGCCACGTGGACGCGGTAGTAGATGTCGTACTGCTTGGCCATCTCACCGGTGAGTCGCATCTTGTACGCCGACGTACGGTCGGTGCGGTGGTACGTTCCCGCGACCTTGGTGTCGCCCACCCAGGACCGCCAGCCGTCGCCCTCGACCTTGGCCGACACCTGGACACCGCCCGAGTACCGCAAGCCGTCCACGTCCACGCGCACGGCGTTCAGGCGCTGCGAGGTGTTGGTGAGCCCGGCGGTCGAGCCGCCGTGCACAGTCGTCTTCCAGCCCGCCGGCCGCAGGTAGGGCTGAACGGTCACCTGGTTCTGGGTCGCCTTGTCGTAGAAGGGCGCGTTCCCCGTGCCCGACGTCGTGGGTGCCTTGCCCTTGGGGAGCACCCGAATCTGGACATCCTCGATGCCGTAGCCGAATCCGGTCGTTCCCGCTGCCTCCCCGTTCTTGGCCCAGCCGAGCCACCCGAACTTCGGCACGTACGCCCGGTACCAGACGTCGTAGAACGGAGCGTGTGGGCCGCCGGGCGTGATCCGGATGGCCTCGAGACGGCGCTGCTCCCCGATGCTGCCGACGTAGTAGATACCGTTCTTGGCCTTCGGACCGACCCATCCGCGACCCTGGACATAGCCCTCCGTCTCGAACCAGAAGGCTGCCGGCATCTCGCTCTCGGCGCTGGTCGGCGGCACCAGACCTGTCGTGTACGACTGCGACGACGGGAAGGCGACCAGAGCCTGCGCCGCCCTTCCGCTGCCTGCCCGGCCGGTGCTCTGGCCGTCCGTGGCGGTGCAGTAGCAGTAGCTGTTCGACAACGAGGACCCGACGGGGCTGAGGTCATAGTTGACGTGCATCGCGTCCCGCGGCTTGACCGTGAACGGTGTCGAGGTGACCGAACGCGGGCTCATGGTGGGCCCCTGTGCCGTGACGCGGACGGAGATGCTGTGTCCGATGTCCGCCGGTGAACTCAGATACAGCTCGCTCGTCGCGTCCTTGATGGCTGCACCGTTGCGGAGCCACTGGTATGTGTAGGACGCCGGTGCCGGGCTGAAGCCCTCGGCCACGGCCTGGTAGGAGCTGTTGTAGCTGGGATGGGAGTTGGTACCCGACCAGAAGGTCGACCGGACCGTCGCAGACCCACCGGTGAACGGGCACGACACGACGCAGACTCGCAGCGTGGTCGTCACGGTCGGAGCGCCGGTGAACTGCTCGTACTCGACACGGAGATCGCGATGGCCCGGGCCGATCTGGCTCTGCCGCAGCACCACGTCCTTGACGCGTGCGTCGAACGTTGTCCGGCCGAGCTCTGTGGCGCCGTCGTACAGCGTTGCCTGCCCCGCCACCGCCACGAGATCGTCCGTGAGAGTGAGGCGGACCGTGACCAGGTCGTCGTCCGGCTGCGTGTCCGTGAGCTTGCGGGCGGTGACGGCAGGAGTGACCGTCTCGGCCTGATCCGGGCGCGCGACGAAGACCTTCTGGTTGGTCGCCATACCGGTGAGGCCTGTCTCGTCGACCTCGGCCACCTTGAGCACCTGTTGTCCCGCGGCCGTCGGGACGAACGGGATCACTGCGTGCTCCGTCGCGGGCACGGTGGTCCAGACCGCAGGCTCCGCGGTGTCCTTCGCGGCGTATCCGTACGCGAAGGCGACGGTGTCCGGGGACTGGGGAGCGACGACTGCGAACGCACCGGCCACGCCCACGCCGCCTCGGACGGACCAGGAGCTGTAGACGGTCTCGGCACCGAGCACCGGGACGATCGACAGTTCGGCGACAGGACCACGGTGCAGCAGGAACGTGCACTCGGCCGCGGGGCCGCTCGTCCCGTCCTCGGCCAACGCGCTGACCCGAAGCATGTTGACGGCGTTGTCGGTGAGGTCCCTCGCCGGAAGCGTTCCCTGCACGACCTGGTTGTCAGCGGCGTATATCCACGTGGCGACGGCGTTGCCGACCGCGTCGAGGGCGACGGCCGTGACACGGTTGACCCCTGCGTCGACCTCGGCGGTGAACGGCAGGTCTTCGGAGCCTTGCCGGTCGCGGACGACCGTCACCGGGTCCGCCCCGCAAGCCTGGCCGCCCACCGTGACACCGGACGGAGCCGGCAGGTCCGCCACCGATGCGATGGCCGGGACAGCAGGGACCAGTATCGACGACGCGACGAGCGCACCACCGGCGAGGGCCGCTGCGGCCCGGAACCTCACGGGAAAGACAGGAACAGCAACAACCACCACGGCCTCCGGTCGTCGATCGAGCGGCCCAAGACTAGGCGCCGTCGAAGGGCCGTCCGGACCGTTTCGAGGAACTTCACCCGTGCCAGTTCTCGGGGACGCTCCACCCTCTGTCAGGGGCAAGATCCGGGTGAGCCCGGATGTCGCCCTGCCCGCGGCGCACGTACCGTCGAGGACATGAGCACACAGACACTCTCCCGTCCCCGCCAGGGGCGCGTGATCGCCGGCGTCTGCGCCGGCATCGCCCGCCGGTTCGACTGGAACCCCACCGTGGTGCGGGTCGTCGCCGTCGCCTCGATCCTTATCCCGGGCCCACAGTTCCTGGCCTACCTCATCTGCTGGGCCGTCATCCCGAACGAGCGTCAGGCTGCCTGACGCCGGACGACCACGCCCGGCTCAGAGCGGCTGCGGACCGGGCAGCACCACGGCGATCCCGGCGTCGGCCGCCGCGTCCCGCAAGCCGACGAAGTCGGAGCACGTGACGGCCACGTGGCTCTCGTCGGGCAGCACGAGCCACTGCTTCCCGTCACGCATCTGCTGACCGACGCCGCTGATCAGCGCTTTCACGGGCACCTCCACCTCCTGGACGTCACCCTCCAGGGGGTACAGGTGTGCACGTCCGTCCGAGAAGGTCAGGGTCGCGTCCCCCGGCGGCACAGCGGTGGTCGGCACGGGAGAAAGGTCCGGAACCTCGACCCGGACCACGAAGCCGCCTCCGTCCCGGCCGACGGGCTGCCGCCCCGACCGGTGCCACAGCACCAGCGCCCCGCAGACCAGCGCGGCGAGCGCGAGAACACCTGCGAACACGAGCGCCTTGCCGGGCTCCGTCTGCGCGAGGAGCACGGCCACCAGCCCGAAGACCCCGAAGAGGAACACGGCACCGACGACGATGACTGTCCGCGCCCCGCTCTCGTCCGCGCGCAGGGCGCGCGGGCTCACAGGCGGACGACGGCGCACGTCCTGGGGCCCCGCCGACCCGCAGTGGCCGTCCTCCCGAGCCGGCGCGTCGGAACCCACCACCCCGTGCAGCTGCTGCCAGCCCATCCAGCGGTGACGCTCCTCCGTCTCCGCCCGGGCAAGGGCCGCGCAGAAGGCGATCCGCCGGAAGAAGCGGACGAACGCCCAGGCCACCGGGGGCAGCACCGCGAGCAGCCAGGCGGCGAGCAGCACGCCGTACTGCCACGGGCCCGCCCCCCACCTGAGCTGTCCCCCGGCGATCGCGGCGCCGACCGTCGTCATGAAGGGGACCACCACCAGCACGTACAGGCGGGCAACCTCCCTCCTGCGCACCCGGTCGGTGAACGCGCCGCCGACCGTCAGCTCGGCGAACGGACGGTCCTCGATCCAGACGTGCGACCGCGCCCGGTAGGGATGAGCCATCTCCGGGTCGGTGTCGAGGTCACGCTCCTCACCCGGGGCCAGCGGCCGCACGGGCAGGGCCAGCACCCGAGGGTCGTCGATGGCCCACGACCAGGCCTTGCGCAGCGCCCAGGCCCGGTTCCACCGGCGCCGGTACACGGCCCAGCCGGTCCAGACGACGGCGAGCAGGGCCGTACCCGCGAGCGCAGCCCAAGGGGCAGGAGCCGCCACTGCCACGCCCGGCAGCGCCGAGGCGGCGAGCTGCACCAGGGGCAGCAGGCCGGCGAACTGGAGGAGGATCAGGAGGCCGCCGGCGCACAGGCGGACCAGCGAGAGGTCCACCTGCTCCGCGCGCCAGAGGTGACCGCACGCGACGTCGTACCAGTCACCGAAGGTCCCGGCGGGCGGCGTCTCATCGGGATGGGGCGGCAGCCCACGTTCAGGCCGGCCCGGCCTGAGCGGGACAACGCCCCAGTACGTGCTGCGGTCCTTGGCACCCAGCGGGCCGGCCCACGCCGGTGTCCTGTGGACGTACCCCAACGCTGACCTCCCAGGTGGACCGGTGCGACCGGGAGCCAGCGTACGGGGGTGCGGTGATCCACCCTTGGCCTCGGTGGTGTTTCACCCCGACGATTCCCAGGGCCGGTTCAGGGACGGTCCGGGGGATCACCGGATACCCGGCGACCCGGTCCGCACGTACCGTCGAAGACATGACCACACAGACACTTTCCCGTCCGCGCCAGGGGCGCATGATCGCCGGTGTCTGCGCCGGCATCGCCCGCCGTTTCGGCTGGGACCCGACGCTCGTCCGGGTCCTCGCCGTCGCCTCGATCTTCATCCCGGGGCCCCAGTTCCTCGCGTACATCGCGTTCTGGATCCTCATGCCCAACGAGGACTGACCCCGCTCAGACCACCGACACGCCCGGCCCGGGTTTTTCACCCGGGCCTCTGGCGTGTCGCCGTACGCTTCTGCAAGGCTTTGCAGCAAGATCCGGAAACGGCCGTGCAACGCCGCATGCGCCTCAGCCGGGACGACGCCGCAAGGAGCCGCCATGACGCGCCATCCGAACGTGCCCCGACGCCTGCTAGCCACCCTGACGACATTCGCCACCGCACTCACGCTGGGCCTGGTCGCGAGCGCCGCCACGCCTGCCGCCGAGCCCGCCCGGGCAGCGACCCCGGAGCACGGCGACGGGGACGTCATCCTGAACCTGTTCCAGTGGACCTGGGACTCCGTCGCCGCGGAGTGCAGAGACGTCGTCGGGCCCGCCGTGTTCGGCTACGTGCAGGTCTCCCCGCCGATGGAACACATCCGCGGCTCGCAGTGGTGGACGTCGTACCAGCCGGTGAGCTACCGGATCGAGTCGAAGCTGGGGACGCGCGCCGAGTTCGCGAGCATGGTCGCCGCGTGCGACGCCGCCGGGGTGGGCGTGATCGCGGACGCCGTCGTGAACCACATGGCGGGTGCCGGCCAGTCCGGCACCGGTGTGGCCGGCACGCAGTTCTCGGACGACAGCTTCGCCGGGACGTACGGCGCGGCTGACTTCAACGACTGCCGCAGCAACATCTCGGACTACTCCGACCGCTACCAGGTGCAGAACTGCCGGCTGGTCTCGCTCCAGGACCTGCGCACCGGCTCCGACTACGTGCGCGGCCGGCTGGCCGCGTACTTCGACGACCTGGTGTCCCTCGGCGTCGACGGGTTCCGGATCGACGCCGCGAAGCACATCCCGGCGTCGGACCTCGAGGCGATCAAGGCCCGGATGGGCAACCCGAACGTGTTCTGGGTGCACGAGGTGATCGGCGGCGCCGGCGAGCCGATCCAGCCGTCCGAGTACCTGGGCAGCGGCGACTCGCACGAGTTCGACTACGCCCGCCAGCTCAGGTCGGACTTCGACGGGCAGATCAAGAACCTGCGGTTCATCGGCGACGGCAAGCTGCCGTACGACCGGGCGGGCGTGTTCGTGGACAACCACGACACGGAGCGCAACGGCGAGTCGATGAACTACAAGTGGGGCGCCAAGTACGTCCTGGCCAACACGTTCCTGCTGTCGTGGCCCTACGGCTCACCCTCGGTCTACTCGGGCTACGAGTTCTCGAACAACGACGCCGGCGCGCCGGGCGCCACCGAGACCACGGTCCCCGACGCGACCTGCGGTGCCGGCCGGTGGACCTGCACGCAGCGCTGGACGGAGATCCGCGGCATGGTGGGCTTCCACAACGAGGTGGCCGGCACCGAGGTCACCAACTGGTGGGACGACGGCGGCAACCTCGTCTCCTACGGCCGCGGTGCCAAGGGCTACGTGGTGCTGAACAACACCGCGTCGGCCGTGCAGCGCTCGTTCCAGACGTCGCTGCCCGCCGGCACGTACTGCGACGTCGTCGCGGCGACGGACTGCTCGGTGAAGCGCACCGTGGACGGCAACGGCTGGTTCACCGCCTCGGTCCCGGCCTACGGGGCGCTGGCGATCCACGCGGGCGCTCGGGGCTGAACCGGAGGCGCCGGGGGCATGCTCGTCAGACCCTCCCGCACGTGTCAGACGCTCAGGTCACGCGGGTGACCTGAGCGTCTGACACGTGCTCGAGGATCTGACAGGTCAGCGGAAGATCTTGCGGGCGCTGCCCAGGTCGAGGAACACCGTCTCGCCGGTCGCGTCCTGCACGCCGTCGTTGTCGGTGATCACGTACACGCGGCCGTCCCCGCCGATCGTGAGGCCCTCGAGCTTCTCCTGCGTCCAGCCGTTGGTGGCGCGGAGCGCGGGCAGCACGTCGATCGCGAGCATCTTGCGCAGCACCGGGACCGTCCCCGGACGCGGGTCGCGCTTCGGCAGGTCCACCGTGTACACGGCCTTGAGCTTCGCCGCGGGCCCGTTGAGCTTGTCGCGCTCGATCACGGCGAGGGTGTCGCGGTCGACGACGGTGATCTCGGACAGGCCCACCCAGTCGCCGTCGGCGGACGGCTCGGACAACTCGTAGCCGAACCAGGTCCACTCCTGGGTCGCGACGTCGTACCTCCCGATGCGGGCGTAGCCGCCCACGCCGTCGTCGCTGGTCAGGCCGCGCTGCAACGCGACGAACAGGTGCTCGCCGTCGCGGTCCACGGTCCCGGCCACGCCCTCGATGCCCCACTTGCCGAGGCCTGCGGCGACGTCGTCGGGCAGGCTGACGCGCTCCTGCACGCGGCCCGACGCCGAGACGCGCACCAGTGCGTTGTCCGGACCGGTCGCGCCCTCGACGCCGAGCCAGAACCCGCCCGCCTTGCCGCGGACCGACGGCCGCGCCCAGATGCCCTCGGCGTCCAGCCCCACCGGCTCACCGTTCTCCGTCACGACGATCTCGCGGTCGATGACGGCGGGGCCGTTCTTCGTCCCGCGCGAGCCCGCGGTCGAGACGGAGAGGATCGACGTCGGCGACTTCGCGGCGTCGGTCACGGTCCACAGGCGGTCGCGCTCGGCCGGGTCGGCCGAGAGCGCGCCGAGCGCGGTCCAGCCGATCGGCTTGCGCTCTCCCGTCGCGGTGCGGGCGTCGGCCGACACGATGGACGGGAACTCCGCGGCTGAGGAGTGAGCTTGCGAGCCCCGCAGAGCCGCGGCATCAGGCAGGGCTGTCCCGGCCACACGCGCGTACCGCTGGCCCTTGCCGAACAGCGAGACCGACGCGCGGACGCCGTCCTCGGCCGCGTCCTCCTCGGAGGAGACGACGAGCAGGTTCCGCGACGGGACCGGCAGGATCCCCTCCGGGCCGTTCGTCGTCGCCAGCACCTGCACGAACCGCGGCTTCGCCGGGCGCGACACGTCGTAGACGGCCACGAAGTTCGACCGCTCGGAGCCGACGAACGCGTAGCGGACGCCGTCGAGCGTGGCGACGGCGAGGCCCTCGATCTCCACGCCCTTCTTGCCGGCCCGGTCGTCGTTGTGCAGGCCGACGCGGACGGCGAGCTCCTCCACCGAGGAGCCCGCGTCCCAGACGACGTCGCCAGTCGCGGCCTCGAAGACCGTCCAGCCGCGCGTGCCGCCCTTCCAGTCGCCCTCGTTCGCGGTGGCGAGGCGCTCGTCGTCGATCCAGCCGATCGCGTCGGGCTCGCGCGGGGCCGCCTCGACGGAGCCGGTCTGGTCGATCGCGCCGTCGTCCTCGGCATCCACGCCCTCCAGCGCGACGGACCCCGCCGAGAAGACGTTCTCCAGCTCGCCGGACTCGACGTCCAGCACGGCGACGCCGTTGTTCTCCTGCAGCGTCACCGCGACCTTGGTGTCGGACGGGTTGATCGAGACGTACTCGGGCTCCGGGTCCTGCGGGGTGTCCAGGCCGGCGGCCGCGAGCGCCGCCTCGTCGAGCGCGACGGGGCGCACCTGCCAGGCGGCGGGGTCGGTGCCCGGCAGGTCGACGAACTGCAGGAACCCGCCGGGCGCCTGCGGGAGATCGCCGTCCTCGCCCTCGCCGGTGTCGGGCAGCACGTCCTCGTCGCGCTGGTTCTCCATCGCGATGACGGCGTGGGCGCCGTCGTGCGTGACGGCGATCGAGTCGGGCTGGCCGCCCAGGTCGATCGAGCGCACCAGGGTGCGCGTCGCGAGGTCGACGACGTCGAGGCGGCCGGACGGCGCGGTGAACGACGTCGAGCTGTCGACGACGACGAGCACGTGGTCGCCGACGATCGCGACCGACGTCGGCTCGTCGTGCTCCGAGCCGAGCTCCGCGAGCGACAGGGTGCCCAGCCCCCGCGGCGTCGCGGGGTCGCTGATGTCGACGAAGCCGATGCGGCGCGCGGCGGCGTCGGTGTGGACGAGGGTCCGGCCGTCCTCGCTGACCGCGGAGATCTCGGCGACGGTCGCGTCGGCCGGGTCCGTGCCCGCGGGGACGTTCTCGAAGACGGGGTAGGTGGCGAGGCGGTGGAACGTCTCGCGTGCGCTGGTCCCGCCGAACGATCCGGTCGATCCGGTCGGGACGTGCTGGCCGGCGGCGACCGCCGGGAACGTGCTCAGGCCGAGCGCGAGAACCGCGCCGGAAGCGATGAAGGCCGCATGGCGGCGGTGAGGAGACACGCTCGGCACCGTCGCGCGATCCGGTGTCGGTGGGAGGACCACGGGCTGGCCCGGGGGTGTCGCGCAGGTGAACTTCCGGGCGGCCGAACCAGGTGGTATCCGAAACACGCGGATAGGCTCGACCGCGTGACCGTCCTTGCCGAGCTACGCGCTCTGCTGCGCCTTCCCGGGTTCCGCAAGCTGTTCACGGTGCGGCTCGTGTCCCAGGCGGGCGACGGCATGTTCCAGGTCGGCCTCGCCAACCTGTTGTTCTTCAGCCCGGAGTCGCAGGGGTCGGCGTCCGCGATTGCCGGCGCGTTCGCCATCATGCTTGCGCCCTTCACCCTGGTGGGCCCGTTCGCCGGCGTGTTCCTGGACCGCTGGCAGCGGCGTCAGGTGCTGGTGTACGGCAACGCGGTACGCGTGCTGATCACCGGCACCATGGCGGTGCTCATGCTCACGCAGGGCGTCACGCCCGCGATCTACGTGCTGGGCCTCGCGGCCCTGAGCGTCAACCGCTTCCTGCTCGCCGGCCTGTCGGCGGGCCTGCCGCGGGTGGTCCAGGGCGACCTGCTGCTCACCGCCAACGCCCTCACGCCGACGCTCGGCGCGGGCGCGGCGTTCCTCGGCGGCGGCCTGAGCTTCCTGCTCGGCTTCGCGATGCCGGCCGGCCGGGTCCACGACGCGACGGCGCTGGCGTGCGCCGCCGTCGTCATGGGCTGCGCCTCGCTGCTGGGGCTGCGGATGTCGCGGACGCTGCTGGGCCCGGTGCGGCCCGCCGTCGGCTCGATCAGCAACGACCTCGTGGCTGTCGCCCGCGGTCTGGTCGACGGCGCCCGCTACCTCGCCGCTCGCCGCACCCCGGGTCAGGCGCTGCTGGTGATGGCGGTACACCGTTTCCTGTACGGGGTGGTGTTCATCGCGGCGATCCTGATGTCACGCAACCTGCTGGTAGAACCGGGCGACTCCAGCGCCGGGCTCGCGACCTTCGCCACGGTGATCGGCGCGACCGGCGTCGGCGGCGGGCTGGCGATCCTGCTCACCGCGGTGCTGGCCCGGCGCATGGCCCCGCAGTCCTGGATCGCCGTGATGCTCCTGGTCGCGGGCGTCTCGCAGCTCATCCTGGTGCCCGAGCCGAGCTTCGCCACGGTGATCACCGCCGCCGGGCTGCTGGGCCTCGCGGCCCAGGGCGCCAAGATCGCCGTCGACACCATCGTGCAGCGCGACGCCGAGGACGCCTATCGCGGCCGCGCGTTCGCCTTCTACGACGTGCTCTACAACGCCGCCTTCGTGGGGGCGGCGGCCCTCGCGGCCTTCCTCGTGCCCGACGCCGGCTGGTCGCCCGGGCTCTTCGTCGCCCTCTCCCTGGGGTACGTCGCGGCGGCGCTCCTGTTCGGGATGCGCGGCACTCGCACGGCAGCTCTGGTGCGGCAACCGGTAAGCGGGTGAATTTATGGATGAGGTCCGGTCTTTTGAGGCGAACATGCCTGTTTTGCCGGTCGAACGGTGCAAGGATTGAGACTAGTTACCTACAGGGACTGGAGGTTCTAGTTCATGTCCGACGCACCCGCCGTCACATCCACGCCAACTTGGGGAGAAGTGTTCCCCTGGTTCCGTGAGGTCATGGCCGAAGACGACGCCTGGTACGTCGGCAAGGTCGACAACCAGACCGATGTCGGCGTCGCGCGCCTCGCCGACGCCGCAGTGACCCGGCTCAAGCCGCTTCCCGTCGGCCGCCTCTACCCCGCAGTGCGGCGGGTCGAGCGGCTCGACGACCTGACCTGGCCCAAGCACCGGCTGCTCAACGCCCTGCACCGGGGCGGCTGCTTCACCGGGGACGACCTGTCCTACATGGTCATCGCCGAGATGCTCTCCTGGGAGTCGGTCGGCCCGATCATCGTGAAGCAGATCCTCGAGGTCGTGGCCCTCGAGGAGATCAGGGCCAGCTCCGCGAAGTAGTACACGTTCTATGCCTCGACGGTGGCCGGATCAGGGGTAACGGCCACCGCCAGGCGCCGGGCCGCGACGACGGCGCACGGCACGGCAGCCAGCATCAGCACCCCCTGCAGGATCTGCACCACCGCGTACCCGGCGCCGAGCACGCCGAAGGAGCCGGCAGCGGCCAGGAGGCCGAGCACGGCGACCACCGCCGCCAGCGCCGCGCCGATCCGCCGCGTGGTCGGCGACGCCCACCCGCACAGCGCGGCGGCCGCGACGACGAGCAGCGCCAGCGCAGCGCTCAGGACCAGGGAACCGACCATCCCGGGCAGCAGTCCGCCGAAGGACAGCATCGAGACGACCGGGAGCAGCACGCTCGTCCACAGGGTGTGGATGACAGCCCCGACCAGGGTGACGACCAGCCCGGCCCGGCGGGCCGTCCACGGGTCACGCAGGAGCAGTGCGAGCAGCACCCCGGTCGCCATGACGGCCAGCACGAAGACCTCGGCCAGCGTGCCCAGGAGCAGGTCGGGGCGGGCGCCGAGCACGAGCTGCACGACCGCCGTGCCGATCTGGACCAGCAGGTGCACACCGACCACGACCACGGCCCCGATCAGGAGCCGCCGGGCCCGGAGCGCCGCCGATCCCACCGCCACCAGGACCGTTCCCGCCGTCGCCGCGTTCACCACGACGAAGACCGCGTTGTTCACGGTGAACCCGAGGTCGAGCTCGGTACCGGGGATCACCAGGCGCAGTGGCACGGCCGTCCACGCCGCGAGGGCGAGGGCGAGCACGCTGAGCGCGGCGGGCCGGCGGCCGGCGTCGGGCAAGGGGTTCATGCCGACACCCTCCCAGAGACCACCGACATCCGTGATCTGCGGCACGCTGTGGATAACTCGGCTCTGCCGGCTCCACGCCGTGGAACCATGGACGGGTGCCCCCGCCGACCTCCGCCCCGCGCATCCACCCCGCGGCCATCAGGCTGCTGGTGGGCAGCGGCGCGTTCCAGCGCGGCGAGGACTACCAGCAGCAGGGCCGGGTCATCTCGTGGGAATGGCTGCCGGACGACCTGCTGCTCATCTCGTGGGTGCGCGGCAGCGGCCGGAGCACGTACTCGTGCTCCGTCGAGTTCAAGGCGGACCCGGCCGGCCCGCCGGTCGTCGTCGGCTCGGACTGCACCTGCCCGGTCCGGTCCGCCTGCAAGCACGTGGCCGCCACGCTCCTCGAGTCCGGCACGGACGGTCTGGCGTCGATGGTCCGGCCCGCCTCGTCGCTGAACCGGGCCCCGCAGGTGCCGGAGTGGAAGGCGGTCGTCCAGCAGCTCGTGCCCGCGACGCCCGCGCCGCTGCCGGCCGGTCCGGCGACCGACTCGGAGACGACGCTGGCGCTGCAGCTGCGGATCGACGGCTCCGCCGCCGCACACACCCTGTCCCTGTCGATGCGGCCCGTGCAGCGCAACGACCGGGGAGCCTGGGTCGGCGGCAACGCCTCGTGGAGCTACATCCGCAACGGCTTCCTGCGCGGCGTCGACCCCGCCGTCCGGGAGTGGTTCACCACGCTCGACGCCCTCCGCGCCACGAGCCCGCGCGGCTACGGGTACCTCAGCACGGGCGACTGGATCAGCCTGGACGACGTGCTGCCCCGCCCGTTCTGGCACCACCTCGCCGACGCCGCCGAGCTCGGGATCGAGCTCGTCGGCAAGTCGAGGCGGGAGTCGGTGCGCCTGGCCCACGAGGCGTCCGTCGCGCTGGACCTCTCCCTGCCGGACGGCGGCGCGCGCCTCGAGCGGACCGTCGCCTTCGACGGCGTGGTCACGGGCACGGCGTCGGTCGGTCCGCTGCGTCATCACGGCCTGTTCGCGGTGGAGGAGTCCTCCTCGGGCCGCACCATCACCCTGGGCCCGACGGCGGCGCCGCTCACCGACCAGGAGCGCACCGCGGTGCACTTGGCCGACGTCGCGATCCCCGCCGACGCGGTCGACGAGTTCCTCGCGGACTACCTGCCGCTCCTGCGCCGTGAGGTGCGGGTCAGGGCGGACGCCGGCGTCGAGCTGCCGGAGCTTCCCCACCCGGAGCTCGTCGTGTCCGTCGAGGCGGTCTCGGCGGCGGAGGTCCGGGTGACGTGGCGGTGGGCCTATCCGCCGTCGGACAAGGAGTACCCGCTGACCACCGCGCTGGAACCGGGCTCCGACCTGCGCGATCTCGCGGCGGAGGCCGCGACCCTCGGCCGGGCCGTCGCCGCAGTGCGCGAGGTGCCCGGCTTCGGCCACTTCCGGGTGGCACCCGAGGTGTTCCGCGGGCTGCAGGCGATGGACTTCGCCACCACGGCGCTGCCCGCGCTGCGTGCCCTGCCGGACGTCCGGGTGGAGAGCGACGAGCTGCCCGAGTACCGCGGCCTGGAGGCCACACCCGTCGTCAGCATGCGCGCCACCGACAGCGGCGACATGGACTGGTTCGAGCTGGGCGTCACCGTCACGGTCAAAGGGCACGAGATCCCGTTCGGGTCGCTGTTCGACGCGCTGGCCCGCAACCAGAAGCGGTTCATGCTGACCGACGGCACCTGGCTCCGTACCGACCTGCCGGTGTTCGCGCAGCTCCGGGCCCTCATCGAGGAGGCGCAGCGGCTCTCCGACCAGCCGGGCAAGCTGCGGATCAGCCGGTTCAACGCGGGTCTTTGGGCCGAGCTGGAGGACGTCGCCGACGTCGTCGAGCAGTCGGACCGGTGGCGGCGCTCGGTGAGCGACCTGGTCGCCCTGACCGCCGACGGCGTCGACGGGCCCGAGCCGCTGCCGCCGCCCGTCGGCCTCAAGGCCGAGCTGCGGCCGTACCAGCAGCACGGTTTCGAGTGGCTCACCTTCCTGTGGCGCCACGGGCTGGGCGGGATCCTCGCCGACGACATGGGCCTGGGCAAGACCATCCAGACCCTCGCCTTCGTCGCCCAGGCCCGCCAGGAGGGCGCCCGGCCGCCGTTCCTCGTGATCGCGCCCGCCTCGGTGGTGAGCAACTGGGCCGCCGAGGCCGCGCGGTTCACCCCGGACCTCAAGGTGGTGACGCTCCCGACCACCGCGCGGAAGGCGGGCACCTCGGTGGCGGACGTCGCCGCGGGGGCGGACGTCGTCGTGACGTCGTACGCGATCTTCCGGCTGGACTTCGACGCGTTCGCCGAGGTCGAGTGGAGCGGCCTGATCCTCGACGAGGCGCAGTTCGCGAAGAACCACCAGACGCGCGCCAACGAGTCCGCGCGCCGCCTGCGGACGCCGTTCAAGCTGGCCATCACGGGCACGCCCATGGAGAACAACCTCATGGAACTGTGGGCGATGCTCGCGATCGTCGCGCCGGGGCTGTACGGGTCGGCGATGAAGTTCCGGGAGGACTACGTCAAGCCGGTCGCGGGCGAGGGCGACTCGGGGCCACTGCTGAACCGGCTCCGCCGTCGGATCAAGCCGCTCATGCTGCGCCGGACCAAGGGCCAGGTCGCACCCGAGCTGCCCGAACGGCAGGAGCAGGTGCTCCGCGTCACCCTCGATCCCCGGCACCGCCGGATCTACGACACCCACCTGCAGCGCGAACGGTCCCGCCTGCTGGGTCTGCTGGACAGCTTCGACGAGAACCGGGTGGCGGTGTTCCGCGCGCTGACGACTCTGCGGCGCCTGGCGCTGGACGCCTCGCTGGTCGACCCGGAGTACGAGGGTGTCGGGTCGGCCAAGCTGGACCTGCTCGCGGAGCAGCTGGCGGAGGTCGCTGCCGAGGGGCACCGCGCGCTGGTGTTCTCCCAGTTCACGTCGTTCCTGACCAAGGCGGCCGAGGTGTGCCAGGAGCTGGGGATCCCGTACGAGTACCTGGACGGGTCCACTCGGCGGAGGCCGGAGGTGATCGGCCGGTTCAAGGACGGGTCGGCGCCGGTGTTCCTCATCAGCCTCAAGGCCGGCGGGTTCGGGCTCAACCTGACGGAGGCCGACTACGTCTACCTCCTTGACCCGTGGTGGAACCCGGCGACGGAGGCGCAGGCGATCGACCGGACGCACCGCATCGGCCAGACGCAGAACGTGATGGTCTTCCGGCTGGTGTCCGAGAACACGATCGAGGACAAGGTGATGGCGCTCAAGGAGCGCAAGGCCCGGCTGTTCGACGCGGTGCTGAGCGACGACGCGGGCGCGTTCGCGGGCGCGCTGGGGGCGGAGGACATCCGGGGGCTGCTCGAGGGCTGAGCTCCTGCTACTCGTCGGGGCGTCCCACCCCATGGCCCCTGACCGGTACGTTTGCCCCCGTGACTCCCGTTGCCGACCTGATCGGGGCTGTCGCCAGCCTCCTGTGGCCCCTGCTCGTCATCGTCGTGCTGCTGGTGTTCGGCCGGCAGCTCCTGTCGAAGCTGCGCAGCTCCGACGACGTCACGCTGGAGATCGGCGGGCAGCGGCTCAACCTCAAGCAGGCAACGGACCAGCAGTCCGACATGATCACCGACCTGCAGCACGAGGTGGCTCTGCTGAAGCGGCAGCTGGACGGCGTCCTGCCGAACCCCGAGACCGCGGCCGCCGGGCAGTCCCAGGGTGCGACCCCGCACCCCGACGAGACCGACTGGACGTCGCCGGAGCAGGAGCGACAGGTCTCGGTCCCGGCGAACCTCCCGGTCCTCTGGGTCGACGACCACCCGGAGAACAACGCGATGGTCACAGAATCGTGGCGGCGCGAGGGCGCCGAGGTCGACACCGCGCGCTCGACCGCCGAGGCGATGCGCCTCCTCGCCGGTCGCCGGTACGGGCTGGTGATCTCGGACATGGGCCGGCACGAGTCCGGCGTCGACGTGCCCGACGCCGGACTCCGCTTTCTCGCCGAGGTCCGCGCGGCGGACGCTCACCTGCCGTTCGTTCTCTACGGGAACGTCGAGCCCGTCTCCGACGTGGCGCGAGCTGCCGGCGCGACCCTCGTGACGGGCTCGACGTTCGAGCTGGTCGACTTCGCGAGCAAGCTGGGAATGCTCCAGGGCGTCTGACGCCCGGCGTCAGCTCCCGGACTTTGCGGAACGGTTCCGCGTCGACGCGAGAGCCCACGCGACAAGGACCGGCTGACCGAGGAGCCGCAGGGCGCGCTTGCGGTCGGTGTCCAGGCCGAACGCGTCCCGGCGTCCCGCGTACTGCGCGATGTTCCCGGGGAAGACCGCGACGAAGAACGCGGCGGCCAGGGCCCCCAGCCGTCGTCGGGCCGGCTGCTTCCAGGTGGCCACCAGGGCGGTGCCGAGGCCGATCTCGACGATGCCGGACCCGACCACGACGGTGTCGGGATCGGCCGGGAACCAGGTGGGTACCTGGGCCTGGAACTCCTTGCGGGCCGTGGTCAGGTGACTGATGCCGGCCGTGAGCAGGGCGGCGCCGAGTGCTACCTGACCGATGCCGCGGAGGACGGAGGAGGTGGATGCCATGGGGTCCATCCTGGACTCCACGCTGCGACCGGGCATCCCACGAGGGGGATGCCGGATCGCATCAGTTCCGGAGGAGCGCCTGGAGCTCGCCGATCCGGATCTGTGTCGTTTTCGGCTCCGCCGTGAAGAGGATCTGGCCGCGCTCCCCTCCGGTGCTCTGCCATTCGACGACCCAGTGCGCTGTACCAGTGAGGGTCAGCGTGCCCGGACTGCTGTTCAGGTCGGCCCCGAACCCGCAGGTGGGCGACGGCTCCGCACTGTTGCGCCCGTCGTACGGCGTGCCGGGCGCGTTGGCCCCGTCGCACGAGATGGCACCCACCGTGGTGCCGTTCGCAGACGAAAGGGTCCACTCGACACGATCGAGTGTGCCCGTGGCCGTGACGGTCAGCCCGATGCCGGGGGACTGGCTGGTGATCGGACCAGTGGTGTTATTGGCGGGGTTCGCGATCCACAACCAGATGGGCAGGCCGATGGTTCCGACCGCGTTCTGGTTGTTGGTGGACGCCGGCGGGGTAGAACCGATCTCACCCGTGGAAAGTTCCATGGCAGCTACGGCGCGCTGGGCGAGCTCTTCGGCGCTGGGGCCTACGGGCGCGGCCGGGTCGGCAGACCAGTAGTACGAATGGCCCGGGCAGTTCTCGAGATCTCCACCTGCTTCTGCGCAAGCCCGCGGCGTGCACTCGAGAACAGTTCCGTCACCAGGCTCGTGGCCTTCCCATGCCGGGTCTCCAGCGGGAGGTTGCGGGCTTGCATTCCGCACATAACACCGACCGTTCCACCCGCCGTACTCGGTGGAACAAGGAACCTCCTCGTCGAAACGCTCACATATCGGGGGGCCACCGCCTCCATTGCCGCCATCGCCTTCGTCTCCGTCACCCCCACCACCGCCGTTGTCCTCGCATGGAATCAAAACTCCGTCTGGCGTCGTGGATGGAATGCATTCGTCCGCGGAAACAACCGGAGCTGGCACGAAAAGGACGAGCAGAGTTGCGATCATCCCTACAGATGCGACCAAGACTCGCCCGAACCGAACGGCCGCCGGTGAGGTCAGCATGCCTGCTCCGGGTGAGGTACCTGCTCGTTCACGGTCCAGATGCTGTCGACACCCTGGTGCCGCATGACGTAGTCGAACCTGTAGCGAACTGGTGCTCCTGCGGTACGGGCAATCGCCTCGCCGTCTCGTGCGAAATTCTGCACCTTGCGGAAGTCGATACATGCACCGAGGTGCACTTCTTCGTTACCAACATTCGAAGTCTTGTAGTTAGTTACCGCCATCGACTCAACTGAGGCCGCACCCGTGGTGTATTGCCCCTGTTCGGCCAAATCGTCGTAAGAAGTTGCGAGGTGAACCCAAACATCCGGATGACCCCAGAATGGGTCGAGTTTCTCGTCCCAGTCCTTGTAGCCGTTGTTGGCCACCTGCGCCGTCGTCTCGTAGTACTTCACGAGCCGCGCCTTCGCGTCCGCGATGTTCTTGGCCTTGATCTGCTCCGGGGTTGTCGGCGTTGCAGAGGGCTCCGGGGCCGGCGTCGCAGAAGGACTCGCGGAAGCCGACGCCGAAGGAGACGATGATCCCGGCCCGGGGATCGCACCCTGGACCGTCTCCGGCTCGAACACACCCGACCGCACGACCGCGAACGCCGCCACCGCTATGACTGCGACCCCGATGAGGACGGCGATGGTGCGCTTGGGCGTGATGGCGGACGAGACCATCGGCGACTCCCTCAACTTCGGGCACAACTCAGTGAACACGGCCGGAACAAGGGTGCGCTACATCCGTCTTCCCGGCAAGGCGCCTCCGTGATAATTCACAACATCTCGCCAACACAGGGCAAGCACGAGCCACAAACTTGCCATGCCCCGACCTCGACGGGGGCCGCGCTCATGTCGATTCGTTGCGTATACGCAACTCGGGTGGCGAATGTTGCAATGCCTCTACAGGCTTGTGCCATGAACCTTCTGGCTGCACGATCTGAATCCGTCTACCGGACCGGTGAGCGATGAACATGTTCCGGCGCTCCGACTCCGGACCCGAGGGGTTCGAGGACGTCATCGACGAGATCACCGAGTCGATCCGCCGCACCTTCACCGGCATCGTCGTCGATCACCTGGAGGACCTCCTCGCCCTGCCGCACCGGCACATGTGCGTGGTTGACCGGCACATGGAGCTGATGGAGGACGAGCGCGACTACACCGTGGACCTGCTGCTCTTCCATGTGACCCAGCTGCGCTACATCGCGATCCAGGTTCACGTCGGTCGCTTCAATCCTGTCCTGATCGGCCGCACCCGATACACGGTGTCACTGGTGGACGACCTCGTACGCATTCCTGAAACGCACCGCCCGACGGTCGGGATCCTGCTCTGCACCGACGCGCCGGCCGACCAGCTGGCAGGTCCGGTCGCCATCGCCCTGTACGACGATCTGTCCCACGCAGAACAGGCGGATTTGCCGCTCCCGCTTGAGCTCACCGCACTGGTCGATCGCTGCGTTGACACCACGACCGCCAAGCACGCGATGTCGTGAGCACCGAGAGAACGGCGGGCCGAACCGCCCGGGGGCTGGCCTCAGCCGCCGTACAGATCCTCGACCAGTCGCGCTCTCGCCTCCAGGATCTCCAGGCTGCCCGACGACGACGCAGTGGTCGCCTCTCCCGGCACGTCACGCCAGGTGGGCTCTCCGGCCAGGCGGAACTGACCGCTCCAGGTGGTGGTGAGCGAGATGGTCGCTGTGCCCTGTTTCGCGTAGGCGTGCGCGATGGTGTGTGCGGGATAGGGAGCACCCGGGTCGGTGGTGTTCAGCGGAGCGGTGCCGTCGCCGAAGTCCCAGGAGTAGCTGGCTGGAACTGCGCGGATATCCACAGGGATGCCGAACAGTTCGGTGCTGACCGTACGGGGTTCCCGATCAGTGAACGCGATGGTATCGGCGTTGACGAGCGTCCAGCCGTCCGGCGGCTGCACGTTCACCTCCGACGGCGCGATCTGCATCTCCTGGAACGCCCGGGCCGCGGCGGCAGGGATGTCGACCTGCCGACGCCGTTCGGCCAGGCAGGACTCGTCCTCGACCAGTGCGGCGTCCGACCACTCGCCCGAGACCTGACGCTGTTCGAACAGGGCCCCGACCGCTTGCTCGTCGTCCTCGCACTCGATGCCCTCGTAGGCGAGCTGGTGGCCCTCGTCGCAGGACTCGGCGAGCACGGTGGCCCCACCGAGGTCACGCAGGTAGCACAACGCAGGAGTAACACGCCATTGGCGTTTTGGAGGCGAGGGCTGGTCGGGACCACCGCTAGAAGCTGATCTTAGAGCGGGAGCATTGGCCGTACGGGGTGCATAGCGTTCGGCGGACACGTGCACTGACTCGTCACTCATTTGACCGGCGATGTCATCGAAGCCGTCTACAGGAACAGTCGCACCAATCGCGAGGCTGAGCCCGATCAGCCCGATCACTGCTGGCCCACTGGGATCGGTGCCACCGTGACAACAACCCAGCTGCCGCCACGGATCCCCATCTCAACCCGCGACTCGGAAATCTTGTCCACTGTCGAGTGGACTTCCTTGCCATTGCTATCCGAGATCTGCGACGACTTCTGGGAGATTTCCGTGTCCAGCGGATAGATCCCGGTGACATCATCTCGAACGTAGGTTTCAGTCACTTCGAGAGTCGCATCGCCACCCGCGTACGTGTATCCGTGCTCCTTGATTCGCTTCGCCTGCTCAAGCGCGTCGCTGCAGAACCCGCACGCCCGGTGCGACATCGCCTCGAACTCCTCCGTGTCCCCCGTGGCCATCACGTACGGGTAGAGCTCGATGAAGTACTCCGCCGCAGCCGCCGCCCCCTCCGCGTCCGTGCGCTTCATCGCCTCGGGACGCACCGGCTTGACGGGCGACGACGGGGACGGGCTCGCACTGGCCGCTGGCGTCGGTACACCGGTAGGGGCCGGGGAAGAGACGTCGGGCTCCGACGGCGATCCCGTGCACGCCGTCAGCGCCAAGCCAGCCGTCACGATCAGCCCGACCGCGCGCATCACCATGCCGCTCATCCACGCACCCCGCCCCCTCGGCCACGCCGTTGCGTATCCGCAACGGCCGGGAATGACGCTAGCCGGGCCCTCGTGATCCGGAAAGTGGGCCCTGTGGAAAACCTTGGGGACAGAGCGCATCAGCGCCTGCCGGAAGGGCCCGTCACACCCGACATATAGGTTGATATCACCGCTAATAGGTGGCCAATATGAGTTTCAAGTAGCGGATCACAATGTTCCTCTACAGGCTTGCCATCATGACATCTCATCACGTCGCCATCACCGCGCCACGGCCGGCGAGCCCGGAATGAACAGGTACACCGTGGTCGCGTACCGCGACGACCAGCGTTGGACGTTGCGCGCGGTCGGCGTCCCCGGCGCCGTGAGCCAGGCGGTCTTCCTGGACGACGCCGAGGCCACCCTCCGCGCCCTGCTCGCGCGCCTCACCGGTGAGGACGCCGAGAGCTTCGCCATCGACCTCGCGCCGATCCCCGGCCCCGGCGGGTTCGACTGAGGGCAAAGAGTTGCGGACAGTAGACGTTGTCTACTGTCCGCAACACAACCCCAGCGGCAACGCCCTCGGCGGGCCCGACCTCAGCCCCCGGTGCGCTCCCGCCGCCTCTCCTGCTCGTCCACCTGCGCCAGCAGCTCCTCGGTGTCCGGCTCGGGCTCCATGGCGAGCTGCTCCAGGTGGTCGCGCAGCCGGTCCACGAGCCGGCCCACCGCGTCCCGCCGGCCGGAGGCGATCTCCGCGCGGATCCCGTTGCGCCATGACCGCTCGTCCACCGGGTCGGCGAGCCGCCCCACCTGGGACGCGTGCCGCGCGGTCGCCACGTCACCCTCCAGGAGTGCGCGACGGGCCACCTCGTGGGACACGTCCACCACACCCGACGAGATCGTGTGCATCAGCTGCTCGGCCCACACGTACTTGCGCAGCGGCACACCCTCGAACGGCTTGCCCCGCACCATGTCCAGCGCGGCGAGCAGGTCCGACGTCGGCGTCTGCGTGAGGTCCGGGCCGACCAGGTCGCAGAACTTGTGCCAGTCCGTGGCGACCCCGCGCAGGCGGTAGCCGGCGGACTCGACGTCGGCCTGTCCGCCGTCGTCCGCGGACCAGTAACGCGGCAGGTACTCGAAGCCGCTCGGGTCGGTGCCCAGCCAGCGCCGCGCGCGCGAGACGGCGGAACGCCGGGTCGCCAGGTTGGGCTCGCGCGAGGGCCACAGCGCCTTCGAGATGTCCGAACCCCGCGAGCCCGGGTTGAACGCCAGGAACGCGATCAGCTCGGTCGCCTGCCGCTGGTGCGTGGAGGGCAGCTCCACACCCGTCGTCCCGGCGAGCTCGACGTTGCCCAGCACCCGCACGATCGGCGGCTCGACCACGACCGGCTCCGGAGCCGGTTCGGCCGGCCCCGACGCCTCGGCCGGCCCACCCGTCCCGACGACAGGCGTGCCCAGCGGCGGGGTCGCCACGCTGACCGCGGCGCGCGCCCACGGCGAGAAGCTCTCGGGCAGCCTGCCGTGGGTCGCCGGGGCCGCCGGGCCGGCAGCCGTCCCCGCCCCGTAGGCCGACGGCGCGAGCACTGTCGCCTCACCCACCGCCACGTCCGAATCCGCGACACCAGCGCGGACAGCTTCCACAGGGATCTCCTCGAGCGTTGGTTCGGTGCGGTCGATCGAACGGCTCCACTCGGGGCCGGGCGCGGTCTCGGGCTCGGCCAGGAGGGCCAAGGCCTGTGCGTAGGTCTCGGCGTCGAGCTGTTGCGGGCGCACCGCGATGTAGGCCGGCATGAGGATGCCGCGGGTGGTGTCGCCGTTGGTCAGGTCGCCGGTCAGGTCGAGCACCCAGTCCCCCACCTCCGCGCTGGACGTCACGGCCGCGATCCCGACGCTCGGCACGCGCTCGACGAGGCTCTCCAGCCTGGCGCGATCGGTCAGTCCGAGCCGCTCGCCGACGAGCAGGATCTCCGGCGTCCAGGCGTCGGTCGCCAGCCCACGGCCGCGCGCCTCGGCCACGGAGGTGGCTCCGACCTGCGCCAGCGTACGGTCGACGTCGGCGGCGCGCGCCTCGAGCTCGCGCACGATCTCCGCGAGGCCCGCGACGTGCCGCACCCGGCCCGTGTCGACCACGCCCGGCAGCTCGCCGAGCGTGCCGACGACGGTGACCTGCAGGTCGTCCGCCCACAGGCTCGTGGCCAGCTCGACCGCGAGCGCCGCGAGGGTGGCCTGCGCGGCGGCGTCCGTGCCGCGGATGTCGAGGCATGCGAGGTTCTCGAGGTCGAGCATGAGGTGCGCGTCCTCGTCGTCGTGGCCGACGGTGACGAGGGCCGGGTAGGGCGCCTCCCCGTCCTCGGTCTCGGTTGCTCCTGCAGAGCCGACCTGCGCGGCCACGTCGGCGTCGCCTGCCCCGAGCTGCCAGATGAACCGGTCGGTCGTGCTGGCCCAGGGTTCGGGCAGGTCGGAGGCGCGGTCGAGGTAGAGCTCGACGAACTCGCCGCTCTTCAGCCGCGCGATGCGCACCCCCGGCAGCGGCAGGCCACGCTCGCGGTGCCACAGCGCGAGGCTGCGCAGCGCGCGGTCCACCTGGTCGCGCCCGAAGGGGTCCTCGACGCCGTGCAGGTCGCGTTCCAGCGTCCCCGCCGGCGTCTCCGGCCCGGGTACGACGACGGTCTCGCCGGGTTCGCGGCCCTTGCGCACCCGGCGCCGCTTCACGGCGACCAGGGCGAGCAGCCCCGCGGCGAGCAGACCGCCGACGCCGGACGCGGTGCGCACACCCACCGACTCGTCGATCTCGTCCACGAGGTCGGAGGCGACGTCGGTCGCCGAGTCCAGGAGCGACGGGTCGCTGGCGGCGGCAGTGGCACCGGCCGCCGTCGTCCCGGCCGCCACGACGCCGGGCTGGGCGTCCGGGATGGCCGGCTCCGCGGGGCCGTCGGCTTCCACCGGTGCCGCCGCCTCCTCGGGCGGCGACGACTCGACGGCGACCTCGGGAACGGACTCTCCCGCGACGGGCTCGTCGCTCGTGAGGTCCCCGGGCAGCACGTCGTCCGCCCCCTGGGACGGGTCGATGCCCGCGCCTCCGACCGTGGTCGGCTCCACCTCGTCCTCCGGGACGAGCTGGGCGGGCTCCTCGATCACGCCCTCCAGCGCGTTGCCCGTCGCCGGCTCGTCGACGGACGCCGGGTCGCCGCCCCAGGTCGTGCCGCTCCCGGACGACGTCTCCTTTGCGGCCGGCTCGTCGGCGGCCGGCTCGTCGCCCTGGTCCTGTGGGAGGAGCTCGTCGGCGATCAGCCCGCTGCCGGGGATCGACTCGTCGAGCGAACGCCCCTCCGGCGCCGACTGGTCCGGCTCGAGGTTCGGATCGTTCTCGAGGTCCTCAGGCGTGACCTCGTCGTACTGGGGACCCTCGGTCTCCCGCGGTGCGGGCGGCGCCTGCGGGACGAGGTTCCCCTCGGCGGTCTGCTCGGGCTTCGGTTCGGGCTTGTCGCCGTCGGTGCCGCCGTCGTCCGTGCCCGCGTCGTCCTTGGCGTCCCGGCCGCCGATACCGGCCGTACCGGTCGCGACGTCGGCAGGGTCGGGCTGGTCGGCACCGTCGCGGCCCGCGTCGTCCCGCCGCTCGCCGGCTGCGCCGTCGGCCGGCGGCCTCGGGGCGGCGTTCTGCCCGGCACGGTTCGGCTCGTCGGCGGCCGGGGCCTCCCCGGTCGGCTGCTCGCCGGCGGGCCGCTCGTCGGACGGTGTCTGCTCGTCCTGCACGACGTCGTTCCCCGCGCCGCCCGGCTCCTCGATGTCCTCGGGCTCGACCTCGACCGTGCCCTCGGCGGACGGCGTGGCCGGCTCGGGGGCGGGCTCCTTCGCGTCGGCCCGCTGGCCGATCCTCGTGGCGCCCACCGCCCCCGACACGCCGCCGTCGGCCTGGGCCTCGTCGCCCGAACCCTCGGCCTCCGGTGCGGACCCGGCCTCGTCCGGCGTCGCAGCATCCGAGCCCGCGGCGTCCGAACCGGCATCCGACTCGGCCGGCTGCTCCGCACCCGCGTCCGCGGACTCCCCCTCGGACGCCGACTCGTCGGTGTCGTCCGGCGCCGGCTGCGCGGCGTCGTCGCCCCGCGTGCCCTCGGCGGCCTCGTCCGGCGCGGACTCCCCCGCGCCCGGAACGGTCACGGTCCAGCCCGGGTAGATGAGGTCGGGGTCGGTGAGCCGCTCCCCGCCCGGCTGGTCCGTGGCACGCGACGCCTCGAAGACCTCCGGGTACTTCGTGCCGTCGCCGAGCTCCTCCTCGGCGATCCCCCACAGGGTGTCGCCCGGCTCCACGACCACCTCGGCCGCGGCCTTCCCGGAGCTGGTCACGTCGACGGCGTCCCCGTCGTCCGCGCCAGACTTCGAGGGACCGATCCCGACGGGATCGTCGCCGTCCGCGTCGGTGAGGACGACGTCAGCAGCCCCGGCAGCCTCCGCGGGCAACCGCAGCACCCAGCCCGGCTCGATCCAGTTGCCGGCGTCGAGCGCGCTGCCGTCCGCCTGCGGCACGCCGTAGTTCAGGTCGGCGATCTGCTTGAACCGCGCGCCGTCGCCCAGGGTCTCCTCGGCGATCCGCCACAGCGAGTCGCCGGGCTGCACGGTGTAGGTGGGCGACGGTGCCTCGTCCGCGCCGGCCTTCTGCTCCGTCGCTCCCGTGGAGACGTCGGCCGGGACGACAGCCTCCGACGAGACCGGAGCCGTCACGACCGTCCCGGTCTCGGCGACCTCCACCGGCGTCGTCGCCGCCATGGCGGGCGACACGGACGGCGCCGCGACCAGCATCGTGATCACCGCACCCACGAGTACCGCCGCCGCGCGCTGCTGCCCGCCGAGCCCGCGCACGTGCGGCGACCGGCGTCCGCGCAGGGCCGCGACCACCTCGATCACCACCGCGATCGCGAAGGTCAGCCACGCGACCCAGCCGACGATCTTGATCAGCCCGATCAGCACCGAACCGGTCACGTCGGGGCTGCTCAGGATCGAGATGATCTGGCCCACGCTGACGGGTCCGGTCCAGACCGGCCCGCCGAGCACCCACAGGCCCACCGGGATCCCGACGACGAGCGCGCACAGGAGCAGCGCCGCACCGAGCCCTCTCAGCACGCGTGCGCCGGTACCCCGCCGCGGTCCGCCGGGCTCACCGGTCACCGCACGACCCTGGACTGTCGAGGTGCTCATCAGGATTCCTCCTGTCCTATGCCGCGGACCGCCCGCGCCTCGGCATCGGCCGTGACACGGAGCGAGCTGATTCCGATCAACGTCAGGAACGTCGTCTTGTAGGTGACCTGAGTGCCCACGGTGACGGTGGCGCCGTTCACGGCGGTCACCCCGCCCTGCACTCCCAGCGCGCCGAGCGTGTCGGCGGCAGCCTGTGTCGCGCGCGCGGGATCCACCTCCGGGGGCAGTCCCATCTGCGCGCGATCGATCCGGATCTGCTGTGCGGCGGCCCGAGCCGCCTGGTCAGCCGCGTACTCGGCCTCGTCCTCGGCGTGCAGTCGCCCGCCGCCGTCGACCACGAGACCGATCGCGATGATGAGTGCAGGCACCATGCCGGCCGCGAGGATGTTGATCTCGCCCCGCTCCCGCACCCTCCGCGCTCCCGCCGGCGTCGCCGCCGTCCGCCCACGCCGTACCCACATGCGCCCAGCCCCCCTGGTCATGACCGCCCCCGATAGGCGTCGAGCACCGATGTCCCGGTCGCACTGATCGTCCGCGAACCGGGCGCGCCCGGCAGCCCGAGGTCGCGGAGCGGCACCACGCACTCCACCCGCACGGTGATGGTCCCGACCGTCCCCAGCGGCAGGTCGAACGCGTCCGTGGTCGGCCGGACCGACGTCGACGAGCACCGCACCCCGGAGTTCACCAGGGTCGACGTCGCCGTCGACGTCGCCTGCACCCCGGCCACGGCCGCCGTCCGGCTGATCGACGCCGCCCGCGCGGCCTCGTTCGCGGCCGACTGCACCACGCCCTCGGCCAGCACGATCCGGCCCGCCATGATGAGCAGCAGCCCGATCAGCAGCAGCACGGGAAAGATCACGGCGGTGTTGATCGCCACATTGCCCCGGTCGTCGGAGCCCTCGCCGGCACCGCCCATCAGCCGTTCACCGCCGACGTGAACCTCTCCACGGGACCCGTCGCCGACTGCTCCACCCGCAGCCCGCGGAAACCCGGCACGATCGACGGCGCCAGCCCGGTCACCGTCGCGGTCGCCATCTCCTCGCCGCGCGTCACCGAGACCCGGACCGAGGCGAACGCGTCGCCCCCGCGGGCGAGCCGCGAGGCGGCCTCCGCGTACCCCGAGTCGACGCTGCCGCCCTCCACGCGCGCGGCCTGCACGGCCCCGTTGGCCACGGACTGCGCCGTGTTCTGCGCGTGGAAGTAGAGCACCCCCTGGACCATCCCGAAGATGAGCATCAGCACGATCGGGTAGGTCAGGACGGTCTGCAGGGAGGCGGCACCGCGCTCGTTCATCCGCTACATCCCTAGAGCTGAGACATGTACTCGTCGACCAGACCCTTGATCGCCGCACCCAGCGCGATGGCGATGCCGAGACCCACGACGGACAGCACGACCACCTCGATGGACTCCAGTCCGGCGTCGTCGGGCTCGCCCGCGCGACCGGCGGACAGCCGACGGCGGAGCTCGGCCGAGCGCTCGGCGAAGCGGGCGTTGAGGGCGTCGACGCGACCGCGCGCAGCGGCCGCGCGCAGCGACGCCCGCGCGGCGACTCGCGACGCCGCCGTCCGGCCCTGGCTCAGGTGCTGGTTCATGGTGACTCCTGGGGTGATGTCGACTTCAACAAATGGGTAAGAAGCGGCTCGTGTGACACCGCGACGCCGCCGGGGGCGAGCCGGCTCAGGGTGCAGTCTGAAACATAGTGACCCCGATTGGAAAGATGAGCATCAAAAAGTACACAAATACGGTAAGTGTCCCAGGGACGGTCATCCGGACCGTCGCGTCGTGCGCGAGCTGCTGCTCGACGTCGAGCTGCGCGTCCCGCATCGCGGCCGCCTTGGACTGCAGCTGGTCGTGGATCGCCGAGCCCTGCGTACCCGCGAGCTCCACGATCGAGGCGACCTCGCCCAGAGCGTCGACCTCGACCTCCTCGCCCAGCTCGCGCAGCGCCACCCACGGCGCCTGACCCTCCCAGCGGCTCCGTTCGAGCGCCGCGGAGATCCGCCGGAACGGCCACGACTCCGCGACCTGCGCCGCGGCGAACGTCGCCTGGGTGGCGCCGGCCCCGGAGACGCGCTCGATCGCGAGCAGCTCGAGGTACGTCGAGACGGCCCGCGCGAACTCCTGCCGGGCCCGCCTGGCCTTCGACCTCGCGTCGAGGTCGGGCAGGAACCAGGCGCCGAGCGCGAGCACGAGTGCCGCACCGAACGGCACCGAGACCGGCATGCCGAGGTTGAGCAGCCCGACGCAGAGCCCCAGGAAGGGGACCGCCACCAGCACGATCACCGTGCCGAGCGCCTTCTCGCCGTAGTGGTCGGTGGCGGTCTTGCCGATCAGGTCCAGGTCGGCCCGGGTCGGGCCGCCGCGCCCCAGCAGGGAGAGTGGGAGCCGGCGCTGCGCCCACGCCCCGAAGACCTGTGTGTACCGCTGGGTCGCGGTGAGCTCGGTGCCGTCGGACACCGTGATGGGCTCGACCTTGTCGTCGCCGCTCATCCGGTCAAGCGCGGACTGGAGCCGCGGGGTCGACGGGAGGAGCTCCCGCACCACGAGGAACAGGCCGAGTCCCGCGACCAGGCCGCTGCCGATTGCCCAGGGCCACATGTCAGACCTCCCGCTCGTGCGGCAGGAACCGCGGGATCGGCTGGCCGAGGCTGATCTTGCGCATCCACAGCAGGCAGACCACGTAGGCGCAGAACAACACCACGGCCACGACCTGACCCAGCGGCGAGTCGTACCCGCTCAGGTACCCGGACATCGCCGTGGCCCCCAGCACCACGAGGGTCACGATGGTCACCCAGCGCACCGTCGCCCGGCCGGTCGCGCGCTCGGTCTCGATCTCGCGCCGCGCCTTGGCCTGCGCCGACAGGGACTCGGCAAGCTGCCGGAGTGCGGGCGCCACGGCGCCGGTCCGGTTGTCCGACTCCAGGATCATGGCCGACGCGATCATGTCGGCCGAGTAGTCGTCCATCTCCTCCGCCCACCGGTACAGGGCGGGCTTGATGGGCTGGCGCGCCTCCAGGCGCGCCACGAGCCGTGCGAGGGACGGCCGTACGGACGGCGCGGCGCTGTGCAGCGTCGCGGCGATCCCCTGCTCCAGCCCGACGGCGCCGCCCGACAGCACGCCGATCAGCGACCGCACCCAGGCCGTCAGGTCGGTCAGCTTCTCCACCTCGTTGGACTGGGTGGTGGTACGGAACAGCGACGGCAGGCCCACGATCAGCACCGGCACGATGAGCACGAGCGACCACCAGCCGGTGACGATCCCGACCACCAGGCCCACGGCCGCGCCGATACCCAGGATCTTGCGCTGTGGGTAGAGCGGTCCGCCCTTGGTCAGGCCCAGCAGGCGGAGCAGCCCGTGGAACGGTGGGGTGGTGCGCTTCGGCTTCGGCGTCGGCTCGTACCGCTGCGCGCCGACGACGACGAACCACACCCCCAGGCCCAGGCCCAGGCCGGTCAGCACCGCGATGAGGGTGGTCATGACGCCTCCCAGAGCCCGTCGCGATAGTTGAGGAGGCTCGCGTCGAAGCCCTCGGCCTCCAGGTCCGCGAGGAACGACGGCGTCACCTTGGGCACCGCGCGACCGCCCGGCCCCGGTTCGAACACGTCGGTGATCGCCACCGGGTTGCCGGCCTCGCCGCGCGTCACCTCGATCACCTCGGAGACGTAGCGGACGCGCCGCCCGTCGCCCTCGGAGTCGACCCGCAGGAAGACGATGAGGTCGATCGACTGCGCGACCTGCCGGTACGCGTACGTCTCCGACAGCGTCGAGTCCTGCACGGCCATACCGACCAGGCGCTCGACGACGTCGCGGGCGCCGTCGGCGTGCACCGTGGACAGCGAGCCGTTACCCATCTGCATGGCCTGGAACATGGACACGATCTCGGGCCCGCGCACCTCGCCGACGATGACGCGGGAGATGTTGTGCCGCAGCGACTCGTACACGTTGACGTTCGTGTTGATCTCGCCGACGCGGCGCCCCGACGTATTCATCTCGCCGGAGCCCTCGCGCGTGCGCAGCGCGACCACGCGCTTGTGCTTGTCGGGCTCAAGATGGAGGTAGAGCTCGTAGTCGGTCTCGATCGTCGCGATGGACTCCCACGGGTCCAGCCCGGCGCAGAGCGCGCGCAGCAGCGTCGTCTTGCCGCTGCCCTGGCCCTGGCCGGACACCACGATCGACTTGCGCGCGCGCACCGCCGCCGTGAGGAACTCGACCAGCACGGCGTCGATGGTGTGGTTCTCGCGCAGCAGGTCGAGGTCGACCGACTGCAGTCGCTGCAGGCGGATGGTGACGCGCGGCCACGGGACCACCCAGCCGACGGCGGCCAGCCGCACACGCCCGGGCAGGTCCAGGTTGAGGAACGGGTTGGCCCGGGTGAACGACCGCTCGTTCGCCGGGTCGCGCGCCGCGAGGAACTGCAGGAAGTCGATGAGCTCCGCGTCGGAGTCCGCGATGGGCTCCGCGTACATGCGGCGCCCGTCGCCCATCAGCAGGAGCACGGGTGCGGTACCCGTGATCTCGATGTTCTCCACGTCGGGCGTGTCGATGAGCGGCTGCAGCCGGCCCAGGCGGAACAGCGCGTCGAACAGCGCACGCGTCACCTCGACCTGGTACTCGGTGGTCCAATTGCGCTGACCGCCCGACAGCAGGGCGTCGTTGTGGTCGCGCACGACCTGCTGGATCAGCTCCTGGCCCAGGGCCTCACGCTGCTCCTCGTCCAGCTCACGCGTCGAGAGCGCCGTCGTCAGCCGCGAGGACACCTCGCCGCGCAGGCTGTTGACCTGGCGCCAGAACTCGGAGTCGCGCAGCCGTGGGTTGCCGGGCTGGCCGTGGTACTCCCGCTCGGCCCGGGCCAGCGCCCCGACCCAGGGCGAGGCCCCGCCGCCCGACGACGGCGGCGTACCCCCCGCGGGTCGTGCCGGGCCCGCGCCCCCGGGGTCGACGGCGCGGGGCCCGCCGTTGCCCGGTTCCGCGGCCGGAGGGGTCCAGGTGTTCTGCACGGCGGCAGGGCGTCGGCCCGGCATGGTCTCCGCATCGGTGGCAGGGGCACGACGCGGGAGGGCCGGGGCCCGGTCGTCCGCGTCGTGGAAGATCGGCAGGGAGGAGAGGTCGGGGAACTCGGGTGTGCTCACGCGTCACCCCTTCCGTCGCCCTGCCACGGTCCGGCACCCTGCACGCTCCACGACGCGGAGCGTGCGCTCGTACCGGACTGCTCGGGCGGACGCCGCGGGCCGGTTCCCCGGCCGGCCTCGCGCGGCCCGGTGGAGAACCGGGCGCGCCGCTTCTCCGTGCGGTCCTGGAGGCGGGCGATCACCGGGGCGGCGGAGCGGACGAGCGGGGACGTCGAGTAGCGCCGTCCGGCGGGCGAGCCCACCGACAGCACCTCGGCGTTCACCGGGTCCCAGGCGAGCGAGCCGACGGTGCCCAGGCCGAGCGTCCGCGCGATCTCGTTGGCGTCGTAGGGCCGGCCGGGCCCGATGGTGAGGGCCGTGAGGTTGGTCAGGTCGCGTGCCGCGGCGTCGACGACGGACGTGCGGGACTTGACGAGCTCGCGCGTCACCGCGATGTCGGGCAGGCGGGACCCGGTGGTGATCAGCACCTGGTCCGCGAGGCGGACGATCGGCTCGCGGTCCTCGCGCACGGCACCGCCGGTGCCGAGCCGGCCGAGGTCGACCAGCACGTCGATGCCCCCGCGCTCCAGCGCGACGAGCTGGTTGGCCAGCGGCCCCCAGAGGTTCGCGACGGCGGGTGCGGTGTGCGGGCTGACGATGCCGGGGAGCACCTTCTTGTCCGGATCGTTTCGAACGAGGGGAATCGTCTGCTCCCAGAAGGCTGCCTCGAGGTCGCCGTGGGAGTGCGCGATCGCGAGCGGCTGCAGGCCGCGGTCGTGCGGGAGCTGGCCGCGGAAGTACCCGGCCAGGATCGACGACCCGGCGAGGTCGGCCTCCACGAGCAGCACGGGGCGGGGCCACTGGAGCGCCAGCACGAGGGCCGCCGTCGTCGTACCCGGCGAACCCTTCGCGTTGGCCAGGGCGATGAGAGCCACCGGATCACCCGGCCCCGACGGCGTCGATGACGATGGCGACGCGGCCGGTCGCCGCGCGCGCAGCGAGCGCTGCGGCGTTGGACGAGGCAACCTGCACGTCGACGACGGTCTGGTCGCCGAGGGCGACATCGGTGCTGACTCGGACCACCGTGGCGGCGATGGCGAACGGCGCCTCCACGGGCGGCTCGCCGCCGGTCGCCGGCGTCTCGACCACGCGGACGGCGTCGCCGGCCTGCACTGGTGTCGTGGGCATCTGGTTGGGAGCGAGTGCGACACCCACGATCGACTGTCCGGACGGGGGCGAGAGCTCCGGGACGACACCCTTGCGCGTCAGTAGCTGCCCCTCCTTGAGGTCGGCAGCCGCGACCTGGCCCTCGATCTGGTCGAGCTGATCCGCCGGGATCGCCTGGAGCAAGGTCGGCCCGGTGGGCAGGTCCACCGGCGCGAGGTCGCTCGCCGTGATCTCGGTGCCGCGCGGGATGTCCTTGTTGACGGCCAGGACCGGGTACGTCTCGCCGAGCGAGCTCGTCAGGTAGACGCTCGCGAGCACGCTCAGCGCCACGAGCGCGAGGCCCAGGGCGATGAGGGCGGGCCTGCGGCGGGCGCGCGTCGGTTTGAGCGGCCCGGGGGGTGCGGGTCGCTGGGGTCTCGTCGCGGACCGGACGTGCTGTTCCTGGTTCGCGACCTTCGTGCCACTGCTCACCGTGCCGTCTCCTCCGAGCCCATCGACAGAGTCCGCCAGGGGTCTTCCCGGAGCGGAACCCGTCGAGGATCCCATGCCTGCGCCTGTCTCCACCGTGCTCCCGCCCGTGCTGTCGAGGGCTACCTGCGGTGTCACATGCGTGTCACCGCAGGTAATCCTCATCCAGACGGGCGAACCCGGCAGGTTGAACGCTAATCAGCGTCCAGGATGCCCGCTAGGTCAAGGAGACTTCAAAAGTGTGGAGATGGCTTGAATATTGAGTGACCCTCAGACAATCGTTCCCTGGCACGTCAGAACCACAGATGTGGCATTGACTCTGCAGGTCAGCCATGAGATGGCGGGTCTTCCACCCGGCGTCGGCCGTGGAGGAATCGTCGAGGCGGCCTTGACGATGCCGTGCCGACGAGCACCCTCGACCGGCCTCAGCTCGGCCCCGGACAGAACGAGAGGGCCCCGCTGGCGGTGGGACCCTCTCGCGATGAGGCGAACTTCGGACGACTTCAGGGCATCACGCACCCCCCAGTGCTCAGCCCGTCGGCCGTCGTCGTCCCTCACCATCCCGTTCGCCCGGTTGTCCCCCAGACAGACCACCGGACTGAACGGCTTCCGCCAGCCGTCGCACTGCGCGACTCGCCCGCTGGCGCAAGGCTGCGTGCGAGATGCCCAGCTCGTGGGCCACCCGCCGCTGATAGTTCCCGCGACCCGAGCCGAGCTCGGCGTACTCCGGGAGATCGGGGTCCGGCGCGTAGAGCCGCGCCAGAAGTGCTGACTCGTCGCGTGTCAGGACGTCCTTGTCCAGCCCCCACGCGATGACATCCAGGACCTCGCCCGTCGGGCCGAGGGACAGGCTCGCGAGCGAGTAGACCGCATCGGGGCCCGGCTCGGGCACGATCGGCCGCTCGAGGACGGTCAGCATGTCCGTGTCGGTGGGGATCTCCGCCACCTGGGGGCCGCGGCTCGCCCGGCCACCCCGGGCGTGCGGGGCCCGGTCGCCGACGACGCGCGTCAGGGTGTGCCCCTGCAGACGCATCGCGACCCGGCTGCTGCGCTCGAGGTCGTAGTGGGTGATCGCGTCCCACATCGCGGCGGCGGCCTCCTGCTCGAGGTCCTGCACGTCCGGGTAGTGCCGGCGCGACCGCCGCACGATGGTGCGGACCGCGGGCAGCATGCACTGCAGCACCGCGCGCCCGGCGGCGAAGCTGCCGCTCGCGTGCTCGACGATGAGCGCGTACAGCACCTCGTCCGCCTCGTCGGGCGCGAGCCGCACGGGCTCGCCTCGGCGCAGCCCTGCGAGCCGGGGGAACCGTGCGACGAAGCGGTCGATCTCGGTGGCGAACGACCGCGTACGGACCAGGTCTGCCCAGTCGTGGTCAAGCTCTCGCATCAGTGTTCCTGATGCCGACGCCGGTGTGCGTGCAGGCATGGCGGTTCCCCCCTCCGTCTGCCCCGAGTCCATCGGGAGGGTGTTGCCCGCCACTGTTGCCCGCTCGCTCCAGACCCATGTGACCTGCGTCACACTCGGGCAAAACCCCTGCTCGACCGATGTCACACGAACACATCACCAGCCATTTGTGCTGAGCAGACGCAACTGACGGATCAACGGGAGAGGCGAGATGAGCAAGGACGAGCTCGACCAGGCGCCCGGCGCCGGACTCGGCAGCACCGACCTCGGCAGTACGGACCTGCAGGCCGCGGACCCCGGTCCGACGGCCTTCGACCACACGTGGTCCCTGCTCCGGGACACCGCCGAGGTGCATGCCGCACGCGGTGAGGTGGCGCCTGTGGTGCGCGACCTCATCGCATCGCTCGCCGAGGACCCCCTCGGTGAGAACGACACGACGATCCGCCTGACCGAGGCGCTCGACAACCCTCGCGTGCGCAGCGCGCGCGAGGCCCGCGCGCGCATCCGGGCGGACCTGCAGAACGAGGTGCACACCCGATGAGCTCGCTCCTCGTGCGCCGTCGGGGCAAGAAGGCCGCCAAGCCGGCCGAGCTGCCCGGCTCCGCCGACGGCGCCACCGGCACCGCCTCCCCCTGGGCGAACGGTCCCGACCGGCCCGCGACGCCCGCGTCGTCGGGCGGCGGAGGTGCGGACGACGACCCGCCGCCCGCCGTCGTGGAGTGGTCCAACGGCCCCGCCCTGGCCACCAAGGCCTGGGGGGCGCTGCTCGCGCTGGCGCTGCTCGCCGGCCCCGCGGCCCTGGTGTGGACCGTACTGCGGCCCGCGCCTGCCCCCGTCACCGCGGCCGCCGGCACGGCGAGCACCGCGGAGTCCGCCGCGGCGACCGAGCGCGCGGTCGAGCTCGTGGAGACGTGGCTGCGGGCCGACAGCAACGACCAGCAGCTCATCGCCTCCCTGACGAACGCCCCGGTCGGCACTCTCCCCCAGGAGGGCCTGACCATCCGCGACTCGTCGGTGGCACAGGTCGAGGAGGCGGAGAACGACGTCTGGTCCGTGACGGTCGGCGTCGACGTCGCCGAGCCGGCCCCGGGTTCGACGCCCCCGCCCGCGGACGGACAGGCGAAGGAGGGCGAGCAGGCCGAGGTCCCGCTCGTGTGGGTGCGCCGCTACTTCCAGGTGCCGGTGCTCGTGCAGCGCACGGACACCAGGTACTCCGGCCCGGACCTCGCGGTCACGGCCCTCGCGCTGCCGTCGCCCGTGCCCGGTCCCGCGGCCGCCGCCGACCCGCCGGACCTCGGCTACTCCGAGACCATCTCCCCGACGTCGCCGGCGGGCCAGTCCGTGGCCGGGTTCCTCGCGGCCATGGTCGCGGGCGACGGCGAGATCACGCGCTACCTGCGCCCCGGCACCTCCGTCTCGGCCGTGACCCCGGCCCCGTACACGGCCGTGGCCGTGACGGGCATCAAGGGCTCGCACGAGGTCACGGAGGACCCGGCCGACGGCGACGGCACGCACGCCCTGACCACCGTCGAGCTCACGCGGCTCGACGGCAACAAGACGACCGCCCAGTACGTCCTCACGCTCGTCGCGCGGGACGGCCGCTGGGAGGTTGCCGGCGTTGAGCCGGCTGTCCGTATCGACACGACGCCAACCGGCACGACCGACCCCGGCACCGCCGGGGAGTAACGAAGGAGAGAACCATGATCAGCGAGATCGTTATGGCCGACGGCTTCCTCGACCTCATCACCGTGAAGTCCGAGGAGGTCAAGAGCGCGATCGAGTCCGTGACCTTCGTGGTCGTCATCCTCATGGTCGTCATCACCGCGGTGAAGACCAAGATGTCGATCGCGGCCATCCTGATGTCCGCGATCGTGGGCGGGATCGTCCTGTGGCTCGTGAACGGTGGCATCAACGTCACCTCCGAGCTCGCCCGGGACGAGTTCGACTCCGCTCCGGCGATCGTGAACACGCAGACCGTCCTCTGACGGTCGCGGGAGCAGAGCAGCAGGTCAGGAACATGGGCATGGCGCTGGGGGCAAGGCACAGGGTTGGTCGGACGGGCGCGTTCGTGCGCCCGGCGTGTGGTGAGGAGGGTGTCCGGTGACCGAGACCGCGAAGTTCTACACGAAGGCCCGACGCATCCCCATGCTCGTGGGGAAGCTGCCCAGCGGCGGGCGCATCTGGGGTGGTCCGTACACCATCACCCAGGTGGGAGCGGGCGCAGTTGTGGCGTTCGCCCTGTGGAAGACCGCCCCCTTGTGGGCTCAGCTCGGCGGTTTCATGAACATCGTGGTCGCCGTCGGGGTGGTCGTCGGGGTGGTCTGGGCCACCGGCAAGCTGCCGAGCTCCGGTCGTAACCCGGTCGCGTTCGTCATGGACGCGATGAACCTGACGTCGAGCCCGGGCCGGCTCGTGGGCGGCCAGGTGTCCCTGCCCAAGCCACGCCTGCTGACGCACCGCGTCATGGTCGTGGTGCCGGGCGCCGCGGTCCGGAGGGAGCAGCTCGCCGAGCCGACGCCGCGCCCCGTCGTACCCGCAGTGCCGGCCGGGGCGACGCGACCCGTCGTCGTGCAGCCGGTGCCGACCGAGCTGCTGCCGGAGCTGACCAGCCGCGGTCCCGCGGACGCCACGTCGGAGGGCCGCCGGCTCGACCCGGGCCCCGGGCCGCAGACCGGCCACCAACCAGGACGGCAACCCGACCCGCAACCCGCCGCACAACCCGCTTCACCACCCGGCAGACGCTCGCCGGCGGACTGGGCGGCAGCAGCCGCGACGGCCGCGGCGGACCGCCGGAACGCCGACCTCACCGGCGTCGGCCAGCTGCTGGCCGGGAAGCCGAAGAACACCGACCGCCCCGCACCGACCACCCCGCGAGAGGACTGAGCCCCCATGCTGAGCCACATCTCCGCCCTGACGGACGGCCTCATGTGGACCCGCACCGGGACCGTGTGGGCGGTCTGGCGCGTGTCACCTGTTCCCTACGCCTTCCAGCCGGACGACAAGAAGCACGCCGCGCGGCGGCACCACACCGCGCTGTACCGCGCACTGCGCGGCGAGTCCCTGCACCTCGGCCTGACGGCGGCCACCGACCCGGCGTCGGTGGTGCTCTCGATGATCGAGGGCGTCGACCTGTCCGAGCGCGAGGCCTGGGCCGCCGAGTGCGAGGCCACCCTCGACTTCCTGGAGCAGATCCCGATCGGGCGCCGCGTCCACTGGATCGCCGCACCGCTCGCGAACCCGGGCGCCAAGGCCTTCATGGAGCCGCTGCACGCGAGCTGGACCACGCTCCAGGACACGCTGATGATGCCAAGGTCCGTCCCGGGCCGGCACGCGATCGGTGAGCGGGCCGCCCAGGCGGAGGCGCTGCGCAAGGAGATGCCCTCGGCGTTCGACCCCCAGCCGGCGTCGGTGGCCGAGATGGCGTGGATGTTCGGCCACGCGATGCAGCGCGGCCTCGGGCTCGACACGGCGGTCCCGGTCGACGGGTCGCTGGACGCCGAGATGCACCTGTCCGGTCCCTCGGTCCTGCCGTCCGCGCTCGTGGACCCGGCCGGGCAGACGGACTCGGAGAAGAAGCTGGGGCCGCTGCAGATCCTGAAGCGGCCGTACGTGAAGGTGCTCGACCCGACCAACCCCGAGCTCGCGTCGTACCAGACGACGCTCGTGGTGAGCGACACGCCGTCCGGCGGGATCGTCTACCCGGGGTGCGAGTGGATCGGGCGCGTCGACGAGTCGGGTGTGCCCTGCGACTGGGCCATCCGCATGACGGTGCGCTCGCGTGACGAGGTCACCAACCGCAACCGGCGCGCGGTGCGGACCCTCAACGACCAGTTCGACCAGCGCTCCGAGGAGGAGCGGGCCGGGTCGTCACTGGACACGACGGCGCGCGCGCTGGGCGAGTACCAGGCGGTCATGGACGCCGACGAGCTCGAGGTCGAGGTCGACGCCACCACGATGTTCACGGTCTCGGGCCACACCCCGGAGCAGGCCCTGGACGACGCGCGCGACCTGACCAAGTACTTCGCCGCCATGCAGTTCTCGCTGCGGACGGACCCCACGATCCAGCCGACCCTCTTCGAGGCCACCCTGCCGGGCATGCCCACGCCGCGCGCGGTGCGGGAGTACTCGCAGATCACGACGGCGCGGGCCTTCTCCGCCGCCGTGCCCTTCGCGACCACCGAGCTCGGCGACACCTCCGGCGCGCTGTTCGCCCTGGAGATCTCCAACGGCGCGGCCCGGCCCAACCCGGTGTTCGTGAACCTGGCCGGCGCCACGGACAAGCTGGACGTCGCGCTCGCGATGGGCTTCGTGGGCGAGCTGGGCTCCGGCAAGTCGGTGAGCATGAAGACCGTCGCCATGGACAACGTGGACATGGGCGCCACGCTCATGGCGGTGGACCACACCGAGATGGGCGAGTGGGGCATCGCCGTCTCGGAGATCCCCGGCTCGCAGGTCGTGGAGATCTCCGAGGACGCGACGGTGTCGATGGACCCGCTGCGGATCCTGCCGCCCGCGCAGGCACCGCGGGTCGCGCGCGCCTTCCTCACGGTGCTGCTGTCGGTGCAGACCAAGTCCGAGCAGAACGTGCTGCTGTCCAAGGTGCTGCAGACCGAGTACATGTGGCGGCACAAGATCACGTCGCTCGGCTCGCTCGCCCGGCACCTCGAGGAGGACTGCGAGTACCCGGGCGCCCGGATGCTGGCCGACGAGATGCGCATCTTCTCCGAGCTCGACTTCGGGCGCGCCCTCTTCGACGACACGTTGCCGCCGCTCGACCTGAGCTCGCCGGCGATCGTGCTGCACACGCACAAGATGCAGCTGCCCTCGCGCGCCGACATGGAGCACGGGCACCTGTTCGCCGAGCTCAAGGCGGAGAAGGTGTTCGGCCGCGCCACGTTCGCGCTCATCGCGGCCCTCGCCCGCTACCGCTGCTTCGCGGACCGCTCACGGCTCGACATCTTCGCCGCCGACGAGGCGTCCAAGACCATGTCGTCCCCCGAGGCGGCCGAGGAGATCGGCACGTTCATCCGCGACGGCCGCAAGCACAAGGCCGCGCTGCTGCTCGGCAGCCACGACGCCGAGGAGGACTTCGGCAACGAGGTGGTGCGCGGTCTGATCCCGTTCCGCGTGCTGCTGCGCCACCGTGACTCCAACCTCGCCCGCAGAGGCCTGCGCTGGCTGCACGGCCTGCCGACCGACGCCCCCGTGGACGAGGGCCTGGTCAAGCTGGTCACCGAGGGCACCGCCCCGGTGACGGACGCCGCCGTCGGCGTGGTCGAGGAGCGCCGCGGCGAGTGCCTCATCCGCGACTTCCAGGCCCGGTACGGCCGGGCGAAGGTCATGGCGCCGCTCGTGGAGAAGCGCGCCCAGACGGTCAAGACGACGCCGACGAGCTCGACCGGTGCGGTGATCGGGGCATGATCGGGCTGGCGCCCCTCCCGTTCGCCGACCCGCAGGGTGGGCTGAACCTGGAGGACACGCAGGGCGTGGCCGTCGACCGGTTCATGCTCCAGTGGGACACGGGCTCGCCGTGGAACCCGCTCAACGTCGACTCCGAGATCTTCTCCACCCTCGCCGGCATGTTCTGGGTCTGGTACCGCGACATGGTCGCGGTACAGATCTGGGTGCTCGACTGGGTGCTCGGCATGGACTGGCTCGGCTACATCCTGGCGCCGCTGGCCGGGCTGAGCATCATCGTGCAGGGCATGGTCGCGCAGATCGGCCTGCTCAACCTGATGCTCATCATCCTGGCGTTCGTCGTGGGGTTCTGGCTGCTCAAGGGCCGGTACGCGGGCGGTTTCATGGAGCTGCTCATCGGCTGCGTCATCGCCGCCCTGGCCACCGGGTTCCTCGCCAACCCCATGGCGACCATCGGCGGTGAGCAGGGCGTCATCATGCAGTCGCGCAACGCCGGCATGGACATCGCCACGGGCTTCGCCACCGAGGGTGCGTCGTTCGAGCGGGATTCCACAGTGATCCGCGACGGTCTCAAGGGTCAGCTCGTGGACACGCTGCTGCGCGCACCGCACCAGATCATCAACTACGGCTCGGTCATCGACGGCACGGGCTGCGAGGACACCTACACCGAGAACGTGGGCCGGGAGAACGCCGTCGACGAGATCGGCGGGTGCGACGCGGCCTACAAGGAGGCGGCGTCCACCGTCGACGCCGGCACAGTCGTCTCGACACTCAGCCTGCTCACCACCGGGTTCGTGTTCCTGCTGCTGTCCGTGGTGATCGTGGGCGGCACCATCTTCGCGGTGCTGCTGCTGGGCTGGTCGGCCATCAAGCTGCTCTGGCAGCTACCGGTCGGCGTGATCTCCAGCGGCACGCGGGCCCAGCTGTTCCGCACGTTCGCGAGCGTGGCCTTCGGTGCCGTCCTCGTCGCGATGGCCACGATGTTCCTGGTCGCGTGGATGAAGATGCTGCTCGGCTTCTACGACGCGACGAGCGGGCTGCCGTTCCTCGTGCGCCTGTACCTCTTCAACACCCTGGTCGTCGCGGGCGCCGTGTTCTACGTGCTCATGGGCGCGAGCGTGCGGCAGGGCCTGCGGGCGCTGGCCGACAAGCTCGCGGCGGCCGGCGTGCCGTCCCAGATCGGCGAGCCGGCCGCGATGCCGTGGGACGGCACAGCGAAGTGGCGCGACCGGTACAACAAGGCCAAGTCCTGGGCGGGTGTCGGGCTCGGCCCGGCCCCCGTGCAGCCGAACGGCAACGCGGTCGAGGTCGACGGCGACGACACCCCGGCCGCGGGTCCGTCCGCCATGGACGGCACCCCCGGCGGCGGCACGGTCGGCGGTGCCGCCGCCGGAGCCGCCGCGGGAGCGGTCGCGGGGCGCGCGACCGGCGACGACAACCGCACCGTCCCCATCCCGGTCGACGGTTCCGGCTACGACGGCGGACCGGACGGCGGGCCGGGGAACGGGACCGGCGGCGGCAACGCCTGGAGCACCGCCGCCAGGACCGTCCAGGACGGTTCGCCCGACGGCGGACGTGTGGGCGGCGGCGACCAGGTCCCCGACGCGGCGAACGCCGGCGAGAAGGCGGGGAACGAGCCGTCCCCCCACCTGCCGCCGACGGCCGGCGAGCGGCTCAGCGACCGGCTGGGCAGCGCGGGCCGCGCGGGAACCTCCGTCGCGCTGCAGGCGGGCGCCATGGTCGCGAGCGGCGGCACGTCCGCCGCTGCGGCCGGGGCATCCAAGGCGCTCACGGTGGTCCGCAAGGCGGGACAGGCCAGGCAGGTGCTGGGCGCGGTACGCGGCCTCGGGCGGCGGGGCGAGCGGTCGCAGAGCGCAGCGCGGCTCGCCCAGTCCCTCAACGCCGCACGCCAGGGCGGTGCGGCGCCGGGCGCCGGACCGCAGCCCTCCGCCATCGTGCACAACCCGGGACGGCGTCAGATGCGAGGGCTGGGCCGCTGATGAAACGCACGGTGATCGTGGTGCTCACGGTGGTCGCCCTCGCGATCGGGACCTGGATCGGCTGGCCCCGCGAGGGCGGTCCCGCAGCCGACCCGACGGCGGAGGTGAACCCGGGCGCCGCCGCTCCCGGGAGCCAGGACGACTTCGACAACCCCGTGGGCACGTCCGACGACGCCGATGACGCGGTCGCCACCGACGAGGTCGACGGCGACCCGGGGGCCGGGGATCCCGCGGTCGAGGTGACGGCCGAGCCGGAGTTCGACGAGACCGCGCCCACCGAGCCCGTCGAGGCGACGTGGGACGAGACCGTCCGGCAGGCCGCGCGGGACGCCGCCGTCGCGACCGTCAGCGCGTTCGCCGCCACCGACCAGGCCGAGGACGCGTGGTGGGACGGCCTGAAGCCGCTCCTCACGCCACAGGCGCAGCCCGTCTACCAGGACGTCGACCCGCGCCTCGTGCCGGTCACCGACGTGACCGGTGACCCGGAGGTCACCGACGAGACGTCCACGCTGCTCGCGGAGGTCGCGGTGCCCACCGACGTCGGCCCGTACACGGTGCTCCTGACCCGGGCCGACGGTGCGGCGCCCTGGCTGGCCGAGCAGATCAGGCCGCCGGAGGGGTCGTGAGCGGGCGGGACACCGTCGGGCTCGCGACGCGGGTCGTCTCGCAGGCGGCCCGGTCCTCGCGGTCCGGCAGAGGCAGGAAGAAGGACGACGGGACCCGGCGCGCGGTGCTCGTGCTGGCCGTTCTTGTCGCGGCCGTCCTGGCGGTGCCCGCGGCGGTGGTCGCGATGGTCGTGCTGGTGGGCGGCGCCGTGAGCGAGAACCAGTCGCAGAACGGCTGCAGCATGTCGGCGTCGGTGGTGCCCGCGGGCGGCCAGCTTCCGGCGGCCGGCGGCTTCACGGGTGAGCAGCTGCAGAACGCCGCGGTGATCCTGCAGGTGGGCCAGGAGCGCGGGGTCCCGGCCCGCGCCCAGGCCGTCGCGGTGATGACGGCGCTCGGCGAGTCCGGCATGCGCAACCTCGACTACGGCGACGACCGCTTCGGCGTGCGCAACCCGGACGGCTCGCTGACCTCCTCGATCGGGATGTTCCAGGAGCAGAAGTGGTACGGCACGGTCGAGGAGCGACTCGACCCCGTGCAGTCGTCCGGCCGGTTCTACGACCGGCTGCTCGCCGTCACCGGCTGGGAGACCCTGGAGCCGACGATCGCCGCCCACAAGGCGCAGCGCAACGCCGACCCGTACCACTACCAGAAGTACTGGGACCAGGCGCTCCAGGTGATCCAGCTGGTCAGCGGCGCCGACGAGGCGGACCTCGACGCGCTGTCGCAGTCCATCCAGGGCTCCGCGGCCGCCGCGCCCTGCATGTCCGGCTCCATCGGGCAGGCCGCCGTCAGCGCCGGCGGCTGGGCCAACCCGGCGGTCGGGTCCAAGGCCTCCGGGTTCGGGCCCCGCAGCACCGGCATCGCCGGGGCGTCGACCTACCACCTCGGCCAGGACATCGCGGCGTCCTGCGGCACCCAGGTGTACGCGGCCGCGGCCGGGCGCGTGGTGATCTCCGGCGCGACCGGCTGGGGCACCGGCAACACGATCCGCATCGAGCACGGCATGGGCCTCGACTCGACGTACGGCCACCTGCTCACCGGCACCAACCTGGTGCGCGTGGGCCAGACGGTGCAGGCAGGACAGCAGATCGCGTCGATGGGCGGCGACTCGCGCATCGACCCGGCGGGTGCCGGCACGTCGTCGGGCTGCCACCTGCACTACGAGGTGCGGATGAACGGCCAGGCCGTGGACCCGGAACCCTTCATGGCGGGCCAGGGCGTGACCCTCGGCGTCGCGACGCCGGTCACCGAGCCCGTCTCCCCGGACGGGTCGGACCGGTCGGACGGCACGGACGCCTCGGCGAACTGACCGATGATTTCTGCTGACCGCAGACGTCGACAAAAACAGGTCGCGATCATCATCGGGAATACCGCACGATGATCCGGCGTCGTTAGACGTAGGTCGTGTGCAATGTCGCTCTCGATCTCGGCCCGCGTTCCGTACCGAGAGGGCATACCCCATGACGACCGAAATCCTTGACACCGCTGATCCGCTGGACGACCGTCCGGCCACCCGACCGCCGTCGGGCAGCGTCGACGCACCCGCACCGGCGCGCGCCGACAAGCTCGCCCCGGGCCATTTCCGTGCCATCGCGCTGCTGATGGCGAGCGCCTTCACCGTGATCCTCAACGAGACCACCATGTCGGTGGCGCTCCCTCCGATCATGGACGAGCTGGGCGTGACCCCGACGGTCGGCCAGTGGCTCACCACGGCCTTCCTGCTGACGATGGCGGTCGTCATCCCGGCGACCGGGTTCCTCATCAACCGGCTCGGCACGCGCGGCGCGTACCTGCTGGCGATGTCCCTGTTCACCGCCGGTACCGCCCTGGCGATGATCGCGCCCGGCTTCGGGGTCCTGGTGACGGGACGTGTGGTGCAGGCGACTGGCACGGCCATCATGATGCCGCTGCTCATGACGACGATCATGACCATCGTGCCCCCGCACATGCGCGGCCGGGTCATGGGCAACGTCGGTCTGGTCATCGCCGCGGCGCCGGCGCTCGGTCCCACGCTGTCCGGCGCGATCCTGGAGCCGCTCGGCTGGCGCGGCGTGTTCGGCGTGGTCCTGCCGATCTCGGTGCTGGCGCTGGTCGCCGGCCTGCTCTGGATCCGCGACGTCAACGACAAGGAGCACCACACGCTCGACCCGCTGTCCCTCCTGCTCACGCTCGTCGCGTTCGGCGGTCTGGTGTGGGGCCTGTCCGGCCTGGGTGAGGGCGCGCACGCGAGCGGCGGCACGCTGAACCCGTGGATCCCGCTGGGCACGGGTCTGGTGTTCCTCGGTCTGTTCGTGTGGCGGCAGATCGTGCGGCAGCGCACCGACTCCGCGCTGCTGGACCTGCGGACGTTCCTCGAGCCCAACTTCCGGGTGGCGATCGGCATCATGGCGGTCGCGATGCTCGCGATGCTCGGCACCCTGATCGTCCTGCCGCTGGTGCTGCAGGAGGCGATGGGCCTGACGCCGCTCCAGTCCGGGCTGATCGTGCTCCCCGGCGCGCTCGCGATGGGTCTCCTGGGCCCGGTCGTGGGCCGGTGGTACGACCGCGTGGGTCCGCGTCCGATCCTCGTGCCCGGCACGGTGCTCGTGACCCTCGGCATCGGCATGCTCGCGTTCCTGCACCCCGGCATCTCGCCGTTCTACGTGCTCGGCGCGCACATCCTGCTGAGCCTGGGCCTGGCCGCGGTGTTCACGCCGCTGTTCAGCGCGGCGCTCGGGGTGCTCAAGCCGCACCAGTACTCACACGGCTCGGCCACGATCAACACGGTGCAGCAGGTCGCGGGTGCCGCGGGCATCGCGCTGTTCATCGCGATCATGACGCTCCGCTCCGACACGCTGACCGCCGCCGGGGAGTCCGCCGCCGACGCGCTCACGTCCGGTGCGAGCCTGGCGTTCGGGATCGGCGCCGGCGTGATGGCGCTGACCATCGCTCTGGCCGCGATGATCAAGCGGCCCGAGACCGACGGCGAGGTCCACGGCGGGCACTGACGCCTGAGCGACCGGTCGCCGCGCGCGCCTGACGAGGGCGGGAACCCATCCGGGTTCCCGCCCTCGTCGCGTCGCGCGCCCAAGCCGACGCGCTCTCCCGGCACCCTCGGACCGGGTATGCCTTCCGACGGAGCGGAACCCGTCAGCGATCGAGGAGACGCCCGAGCAGACCCGTGCGCCGCGGACGATCCGTATTCTCCGGGGACCTCGTGGACTCCGGACGGCCGGTCCCCTCCGGGCGCGTCAACCGGGTGACCTCGATCAACGCCTGGCTGTGCAGCTCCAGCAGCCGGTTCGCCACCGCGATCGCCTCGGGCAGGGCCGGCGGGTTCGCCCGGTCGGGCACGAACCCGGCGGCATCGAGGCCGGTCGGCACGGTTCCGGCGTCGAGCCGCTCGGCCCATGCGGCCGGGTCGAGATTCAGGAACTCGGTGTCCGACGACGAGCGCGGGCCGGCCCCGTCGCCGTCCGCCGCCTGGCCGGAGCCCGCTCGACCGGAGCCGTCCGGAACGGCGTCGTCGGTCCCGGACACCTGCCCCACGAGCAGCGCGGCCAGGCTCTCCGCCCGGTAGGCCGCCCCGGCGTGCTGCTCGTGGTCGAGCAGCACGATCTGGCCCAGGTGCCCCCGCGCCGCGGGCGCGAGGTCGGCGGCGTAGACGTTCCCGGCGCCGTCGGTCCCCACGGGGAACCAGAGCGGTGACCCGATCGCGGCCTGCACCCGGCCGGCCGGGTCGTTGGGGGCGAACGTGTCGGCGTCCGCGCTCCAGGTGTCGAAGCGGGCCGCGGGCAGGAACGCCTCGCGGAGAAAGCTCCCGCGCAGCGGCACGATCTCGAAGCCGGCGAACCGGCCCTCCTCCTCCGCGAGCTTCAGGTTGCCCGAGGCCGCCGCCGCGTAGAGCGCCCGCACCTCGTCGGGCAGCCGTGCGCCGGCGGGAAGCGCGGCCTCCGCCTCGTCGATCTCCGCGGGTGGCGCCCCGACCGCGTCGGGCATCCGTTCCGCGACCAGTCGGGCCACGGCGTCGGGATCGGCCGACGCCGCCTGTGCGCCGCCCGACGGTGGCGTGATCGTCGCCCGGTACTGCGCCGGGAGCGCACCGGGCTCCAGCACCACCTCGAGCACCGGCGTGGCCGGCCCCGACACGACAGCGGGCGGGAGCGCGACGAGCTCGACCGCGTCGTCGCCGGGTCGGGCGCCGGCGACGACCCGGACGACCTGCTCGGTGTCGGGCAGGAGGCCGGCGATCGCGCGCAGCGCGTCGTCGAGCTCGGCGCGTGGCCCGGGACCGCCCGTCCTTGCGGCCTCCCGCGCGAGCTCGCGGTGGTGAGCGCGGCGGGCGGCGGTGTCGCCGTCGTCCGCGTAGGTGCCGTCCCACGCGCCGCGGCCGACCGTGCCGGCGAACTCGCTGACGCCCGTCCCGGGCGGTGCAGACCTGCGCAACGCGTCGACGAACGGTTCCCAGGTCTGCCACTCGGTGAGGCTCACGGTCCACATGATGCCTGCTCCTGCTGGGCGTGTCGGCTCGAGTTTCCGTAGACTCCAGCCATGGCCGAGGTGAGGGTCTTTGCCGGTACCGGTGGTCAGCGTTTCGCTCGGGAGATGTGTGCCGATCTCGACGTCCCGCTGAGCCCGATCAACATCCAGCGCTTCGCGAACGACTGCCTGCAGGTCCAGCTCCTGGAGAACTGCCGCGAGCGCGACGTCTATCTCGTGCAGCCCGTGGTGCGTCCCGCCCAGGAGAGCCTGATGGAGCTCCTGCTGATGATCGACGCCGCCAAGGGCGCGTCGGCCGCCCGGATCACCGCCGTCATGCCGCACTTCGCGTACGCGCGCTCGGACAAGAAGGACGCGCCGCGCATCTCGATCGGCGGCCGCCTTGTCGCGGACCTGCTGGAGACGGCGGGAGTGAACCGCATCCTCACGATGACGCTGCACGCGCCGCAGGTGCACGCGTTCTTCCGCGTGCCGACCGACCAGCTCAACGCGCTGCGCGAGCTGGCGGCGCACTTCATGACGAACGACCTCTCCAAGGCCACGGTGGTCTCGCCCGACCTGGGCAACGCGAAGAGCGCGTCAGCGTTCGCGAAGATGCTCGGGGTCCCGGTCGCGGCGGCCGCGAAGGAGCGGTTCGACGGCGACCGGGTCGTGATCACGTCCCTGATCGGCGACGTCACCGGCCGCGACATCATCGTGCTCGACGACGAGATCGCCAACGGGTCCACGATCCTGGCGATCCTCGACCTGCTCCGCGAGCACGGCGCGCGCAGCGTCCGGATCGCCTGTACGCACGGCATCTTCGCCAACGACGCCGCCCACCGCATCGCAGCCGACCCCGACGTCGTCGAGATCGTCACCACCGACACGGTGCCGTCGACCGGACTGCTGGCGCACGACAAGCTGTCGGTGATCAGCGTGGCCCCGGCCTTCGCCGAGGCGGTCCGCCGGATCCACAGCGGCGAGTCGGTCAGCGCCCTCTTCGACCCGACCCACGTCTAGGCCCGCTCGGCCCACCACTTCTTGAGCTCCTCGGCCGCGGCGTCCTCGCCCAGCGGTCCGTGCTCCATGCGGAGGCCCAGCAGGTACTTGTAGGCCTCGCCGACGGCGCGCGACGGCGAGATGCCGAGGATCTCCATGATCTGGGTCCCGTCGAGGTCCGGCCGGATCGCGTCGATCTCCTCCTGTTCGCGCAGCGCCGCGATGCGGTTCTCCAGGTCGGTGTACGCGTCGGACAGGCGCTTGGCCTTGCGCTTGTTGCGCGTGGTCGAGTCGGCGCGGGTGAGACGGTGCAGGCGCTCCAGGAGCGGGCCGGCGTCGGTCACGTAGCGCCGGACGGCGGAGTCGGTCCACGCGCCGTCGCCGTACCCGTGGAACCGCAGGTGGAGCTCGACGAGTCGCGACACGTCCTTGACCACCTGCTTCTCGTACCTGAGCGCCCGGAGCCGCTTCGTGGTGAGCTTGGCGCCGACCACCTCGTGGTGGTGGAAGCTCACGCCGCCGCCGGACTCGAAGCGGCGCGTGGCCGGCTTGCCGATGTCGTGCAGCAGGGCGGCGAGGCGGAGCACCAGGTCCGGCGCGGGCACCGCACCGTCGGCCCCGGTCTCCTGCGCGATCGCCTGGTCGAGCACGGTGAGCGAGTGCTGGTAGACGTCCTTGTGCCGGTGGTGCTCGTCGATCTCGAGCTGGAGGGCCGGCAGCTCGGGCAGCACCTGCTCGGCGAGGCCGGTGTCGACCAGCACCTCCAGGCCCGCACGCGGGTTGTCGCTCAGGATCAGCTTGGTGATCTCCGCCTGGACCCGCTCGGCCGAGACGATCTCGATCCGCTCGGCCATCGCGACCAGCGCGGCGAGCGTCCCTGGTTCCACGTGAAACGACAGCTGGGCCGCGAACCGCGCGGCGCGCATCATGCGCAGCGGGTCGTCGTCGAACGAGCGCTCGGGCGCGATCGGGGTGCGGAGCACGCCGGCGGCGAGGTCGCTCAGCCCGTTGAACGGGTCGACGAAGGTCAGGTCGGGCACGCGGACCGCCATCGCGTTCACGGTGAAGTCGCGCCGGGACAGGTCGCCGTCGAGGTTGTCGCCGAACTCCACGAGCGGCTTGCGGGACGCCGGGTCGTACTTGTCGGTGCGGTACGTCGTCACCTCGACCACGACGTCACCCCGGCGCGCGCCGATCGTGCCGAACTCCTTGCCGATGTCCCAGTGCGCGTCGCCCCACCGGGCGAGGATCCGCTGCGTCTGGTCGGGCGAGGCCGACGTCGCGAAGTCGAGGTCGTTGCTCGTCCTGCCGAGAAAGGCGTCACGGACCGGACCGCCGACGAGCGACAGCTCGTGTCCGGCGGCGCGGAACTGCTCGCCCAGCTCGAGCGCGGCGGGCGCCATCTCGGTCAGCACGCCGAGCGCACGACGCAACAGATCCTGTTCAGGGGTAGACACAGCCCAAGATTCTCCCAGACCCGGCGCGGCCTTACTCACCGAGATTCACTCGCGGGGCGCGCGCCAGGCACCCGCAGGGCACCCGCCAGGCCCACGCGAGGCCTCCTGCGGGTCCGCCCCGCCCTCATGCGGACATGGTGCGAACGTGCCGAGTCGACCGGGTGCCCGAAACCGCCCGCGCCCCGCGCCTGACCAGATCAACGGTGGTCAGTCGGTAGTGTTGGGGCATGTCCACCCCTGTCCCGGCGAGCGACGGTCCAGACGGTCGCCCGGAGGTGCCCACGCCGCCCGGCGGGGCCCCGTTGCGGGTGAACCCTGCCCGGCGTGCCGCGGCCGCGACCGCCCCCGTGCATCTGCCGATCGTGGACGAGACCTCGGCCGGCGGACTTGTGCTGCGGGCCGAGTCCGACCGGCCCGAGGAGTTCAGTGCCGCGGTGCTGCTGCGCCGCAACCGCACGGGCCGACTCGAGTGGTGCCTCCCCAAGGGTCACCTCGAGGGCCGCGAGACGCCGCAGGAGGCCGCGATCCGCGAGATCCACGAGGAGACCGGCATCCACGGCTCCATCCAGGCGGAGCTCGGCGTGATCGACTACTGGTTCACCGGTGAGGACCGGCGGGTGCACAAGGTGGTGCACCATTACCTCTTGCGCGCGGAGGGCGGTCACCTGACCGTGGAGAACGATCCGGACGGCGAAGCCGAGGACGCTCTCTGGGTCAGGGTCGACGAGCTCGCCGAGCGTTTGTCGTACCCGAACGAGCAGCGACTGGCCGCGGCCGCCCTGGATCTCCTCGTCTCGTCGAGGAACCTCCGGGACGCACTGCGCGCCGACGCCTTCCCCACGGAGCGCCCAGACCTGCCATGACGCAGCACGCCGACTTCTCCCGCAGTCCCGCCCCCAGCCGGGCGGCCCGCCGTACCGGCGCGCTCGGCGCCGTGCTCCTGGCGGGCGCGCTGCTCGTCGGGTCCGCGCTGCCCGCGGCCTGGGCCACCGGTCCGACGGCGGCCCGCACCACCGCGGACGCCGCCGCCCAGCCGCTCGCCACGACTTCCTCCGCCGCCGCCGGGGCGCTCGACGTCGCCGTCACCGACATCTCGCACCCGGTGTCGCACCCGGGTGACAAGGTGACCATCCGCGCGAGGGTCACCAACACGAGCGACGCCACGGTGTCCGACGCGGTGGCCCAGCTGACCATCGACTACGTGGCGATCACGACGCGCACGGAGATCGACGAGTGGACCACGGCAGACCTGCTCGACCCGACCCGGGGCAGGCCCATCCCGAAGACGATCGGCGACCTCGCGCCGGGCGCGTCCAAGAACGTCTCGTTCACCTACGACCCGGGTGCCGAGACCTTCAAGGGCTTCGGCGCGCGCAAGCTCGCCGTCGCCGCCGGCGACGCCACGGGTCGCCTCGGCATCGCGCGCTCGTTCCTCGTGTACGACGCCGACGGTCTGGAGCGCCAACCCATGCACGTCAGCGTCCTGGCCGCGGTCACGAGCCCCGCCGTCGATCCGGCCGACCCGAGCACGGCGGAGCTGGAGCTGGCCCAGCAGGCCGCCTCCGGCCAGCGGCTCGACGGCGTGCTGCAGGTCGCGGAGAACACGAAGCTCTCGCTGGCGATCGACCCCGACACCATCGGCGTGGCCGCGGCGTCGGACGACCCGGCGCTCATCGAGTGGTCCGAGCGCATGACGGCGGCCGCCGCGAGCACCACCACGTACGCCCTCCCCAGCCACGACCCCGACCTCGCGGCGCTCGCCCACGCGAACGTGCGCACCACCGGCGCGCGCAGCTTCCTCCAGGCGCCCCGCCGGGGGAACTGGGAGGTCCCGGAGTCGTGGCGGGGCAACCTGTCCTGGCCCGCGGACGGCGTCGTGCCCGACGTCGAGACCCTCAGCCTCGGGATCGCGGCGAAGCGTGGGCACGTCGTCGTCGGCAGCGGCGGGCTCGCGTACGAAGGCGCCGGCACCGTGGCGGGCCGGGCGGACGTCCGCACGCCGTCCGGCACCGCACGCGCGGTGGTGGCCGACACCGACCTCACGCGAGCCTTCCTCGCCGCCACCGACCTGTCGGGCGCGGACACCGAGACGGCTGCCGAGAGCTCCGCCTCCACGAACGCCGCCACCACCGCGTCCACCCCGACCGAGGGCGCGCAGCGGCTCCTCGCCGAGACGGCCGCCGTTGTCACCCAGACGCCGGTCGACCCGCCGTCGTTGGCCATCGTCGCGCCGCGGACCTGGACGCCCGACGCCGAGGGCGCGAGCAAGATCCTGAACGAGCTCGACGAGGCGGGCTGGGTCGACGTCACCACCATCGACACCCTGTTCGCGCAGGACGCCCCGGACGTGGCCCGCACGGCCCTGTCGAAGCGCGCCGTGGCCAAGGCCGAGCTCGGCGCGACGAACGTCGCGGCCCTGGAGCGGGCGCGCGACGCCGTCGTCACGTTCTCGTCGGTCGCCGTCGACCACTCCTCCCAGATCTGGCGACCGGGTGTCACCCGCCTGATCGCCCCGCTCGCCGTCGCGCACCGCGCCGACACCGGGCTACGGGAGTCGCTCGTCAAGCAGACTCTGGAGGCCTCGAACGCGCTCACGCAGCAGTCCGTGACCGTGGTGCCGCGCCAGGACGTCAACTTCATCACGGACAAGGGCAACATCCCGGTGCGCGTGCGCAACACGCTCGGCGTGGACGCGACGGTCACGGTGGTGCTGCGCCCCGACCACCCGCGCCTGACCGTCGACGCGCGCAGCACCGAGGTCATCCCGGCGGGCCAGGAGATGGACGTGCAGGTACCGGTGCGGGCCATCGGCTCGGGCGACGTCGCGGTGACCGCCCAGGTGCTCACGCCGACCGGCGCCAAGATCAGCGACGACTCGTCGTTCCAGGTCCGCGTCCGGGCGGGCTGGGAGGAGCTCGGCACCTGGATCGCCGCCGGCCTCGTCGCGCTGCTGTTCCTGTCCGGGATCTGGCGCACCGTGCGTCGCGGCCGTTCCCCGTACCGTGCCACCAGCAAGGACGTCGAGGAGGCGACCGGGGCGGCCGTTGAGACGCCGGAGCCCGCCGAGGCGGCGACGGCGGACTCCGTGGCCGCCCGGGCAGAGTAGTGTTTCGGCCGCCGCACACGTCGGCCGAACAGCGCCGGGCAGGGGCCCAGACCACGGGAGTAGTCGCTTGACCCAGGAGAACGCCGTGACCGCACCGACCGACCCCGCGTCGGATCCCAGCGCCGAGGCCTCGGGCGGGCCGGGTACGCCCGCGACGCCGCCGTCGTCGACCAGCAGCCTGGGCCGCAACTCGATCGTGATGGCGGCCGGCACGGCCGCCTCCCGCCTCGGTGGCCTGGTCCGCAACATGATGCTGGTGGCCGCGATCGGTTCCGCGGGCACGGTCGCGAACGCGTTCGACGTCGCGAACAAGCTGCCCAACGTCCTGTTCGCGATCCTGGCGGGCGGCATGCTGAACGCCGTGCTGGTGCCGCAGATCGTCAAGGCGTTCCGTGCGCACAACGCGCAGGAGCGCGTCGACAAGCTGCTCACCGTCTCGGCCGTCGGCATCCTCGCCATCACCGCCGTCCTCACCGGCGGCGCCGCGTGGGTCGTGATGCTCTACACGGACGGCTGGTCGGCCGAGCAGCTCGCGCTGGGCACCGTCTTCGCGTACTGGTGCATCCCCCAGCTCTTCTTCTACGGCCTGTACACGCTGCTGGGCCAGGTGCTGAACGCGCGCGAGCAGTTCGGTCCGTTCATGTGGGCACCGGTGGCCAACAACGTGGTCTCGGTGCTCGGCTTCGCCGTGTTCCTGATCGTGTTCGGCGGCGCCCCCGACACCGGCATCAACGACCTCTCCGAGTGGAACACCCCGCGCACGATCCTGCTGGCCGGCACAGCCACGCTCGGCATCGTCGCGCAGGCCCTCGTGCTGCTCGTGCCGCTGCTGCGCTCCGGCTTCCGCTGGAACCTCCGCCTGGGCCTGCGGGGCATCGGCCTCCGCTCGGCCGGGGCCGTCGCCATGTGGACGTTCGCCGCCGTGGTCCTGGAGCAGGCAGGCGTGCTGTACCTGACCCGGGTCGCGGCCGAGGCCGGCAACGCGGGCGAGGCCGTCGCGGGCAACGCGTCCTACACCCAGGCGCTCCTGATCTACCTGCTGCCCCACTCCCTGGTCACGGTCTCCATCGCGACGGCGCTGTTCACGGGCATCAGCAAGGCCGCGCAGGCGGGCGACACCGACCGGGTCCGGTCCGACCTGTCCCTGGGCCTGCGCACCATCGGCGTCTTCACCGTGTTCGCCACCGCGGCCCTCGTGGTGCTCGCCGGTCCGGCCACGGCGTTCATCGTCCCGACCGCGGGCGAGCAGGGTACGGCGCTCATCGCGCCCGTCCTGGTCGCGCTGTCGTTGGGGCTGGTGCCGCTCGGCGGCATGGCGCTCATGAAGTGGGTCTTCTACGCCTACGAGGACGGCCGCTCCGTCTTCTGGATCACCGTGCCGTCGACGGTCGCCCTCGTGGCCGGCCTGGCCGCGGCGCAGATCTGGCTGCCGGTCGAGCTCTGGGTCATCGCCGCCGGTGGTGCCTACGCCCTCTCGAACTGGATCACGGTGCTGCTGCGCACCGGCGGCCTCAAGCGCAAGCTCGGCGGGCGGCTCGACGGCGGGCGCATCTTCGTCCTGCACGCCAAGACGGTGCTCGCCGCGACGGTCGCCGGAGGCGCCGGGTGGGGCGTCTACCAGCTCGTCGGTGGGTTCGACGTGCTGTCGTTCGGGAAGGGCTGGGTGCTCACCATGCTCAGCGGGCTCTGGGTGACGGCGCTGTGCGGCCTGGTCATGCTTGCCGTCTACGTGCTGCTCCTGCGCCTGCTGCGGGTCGAGGAGCTCAACGGGCTGCTCGGCCCGGTCCTCGCGCGCCTGCGGCGCTGATCCGCCCGCCGTCGTACCGGAAGCGCAGCCCGCGCGCGTGGGCTGCGCTTTCGTACATACGGACGATGCCTCGGCGGGTGGGCTGCGGTTCCGCGTAGCATGGCGACGGTGCGTGACGGTCGTGGTCACGTACCTGCTAATGTCCCCCGACCGAGCGAGGAGGTCCGTGTGAGCATTGTCGAACCTGGCACCGTGCTGGTCGAGAGATACCGGCTGCGCCAGCAGGCGTCCACCGACCTTGCCGCGGCGACCGCCTGGGAGGCGCACGATCTGATCCTGGACCGTGAGGTCCGCGTCACCCTCGTGACCGGGCCTTATACCGGTGACGCCCTGGACTCCGCCCGGCGTGCGGCACTCGTGACGGACCCCCGCCTGGTCCGCGTGCTCGACGCCGGATCCGACGCCGACGGCCGCAAGTACGTGGTCACCGAGCCCTACACCGGCACCACGCTGACCGAGATCATCTCGAGCGGCCTCGTGGACGAGCAGCAGGCCCGCGCGATCGTCGGCGAGGCGGCCAGCGCCCTCGCCGTCGGGCACGCCCGCGGCGTGCATCACGCCGCGCTCCGCCCGGAATCCGTGCGGGTCGACGGTCACCAGGTCCGCGTCACGGGCCTCGGGCTGGACGGCGGGCTCGCCTCGGGCGACACCCTCAACGTCAAGCCGGCCGAGCTCGACGCCCAGGGCCTCGTGGCTCTCCTCTACTACGCGATGACGGCGCGCTGGCCCGGCCAGGACCTCGAGGCCGACTGGATCGCGAAGGACACTCTGATCCCGCTGCCAGCGCAGCTCGACGACTCCGGCGCCGTGGCGCCACTTTCCAGCTTGGTCCCGCACGTGGACACCGAGATCGACGACCTGGTGGCCCGGACGTTCGACACGTCCGGCGGCACCGCAGGGCCGAAGAACCCCGACGACGTCACCGCGGCTCTCCAGCCGTGGGGAGAGGTTTCCGTAGTGGCATCGCTGCCTGGATTCGTGCAGCCCGAGCCGGAGGAGCCGCGGCGGCAGTCCATCGCCGACGCCTTCGGAGGCGAAGGAGCTCCGCCCGCGCGGCGCCCCGTCACCGGCCGGATCGCACGTACCGACGAGACAATGGCCATGGGGGCGGGCGGCAACGTGCCCGCCGGCTATCCCGAGCCCCAGAACGACTACACCTACGAACCACAGGCCTACGGGCAGCACGCGCCCGTGCCTCCCCCGCCGCCCGAGGCGGCGCCGGCCGGCTACCCGCCGGTGGGCTACGACCAGTACGGCCAGCCCGTCGCACCGGCCCAGCCCGGCTACGACCAGTACGCGCAGCAGCAGCCGCAGCAGTACCCCCCGCAGTCCTACGCGCCGGGCGGCTACGACCCCAACACCGGTGGCTACTACGAGCAGGACGGCGGTTTCGCCACCCAGCCCGCGCCCAAGCGCGGGGGCGTCAACCCGACGCCGATCGTGCTCGGGCTCGTCGGTGTGGCCGTCGTGGCGGGCCTCATCTGGGCCATCAACGCCGTCCTCTCGCCGACCCCGGACGTGATCGCCGACGCGACCCCGTCGCCCACGGTCTCCACCTCCGCGGGCGAGGAGGGGGGCAGCAGCGAGCCGTCGGCACCCACCGAGACAGAGGCGCGTCCGGTGATCGACTCCGGGACGCTCCTGGGCCAGCTCGACTGGGAGGGCAGCACGCTCGACCACCCTGAGGCGGTCGAGCGGGCCTTCGACACCGACCCGGCCACGTTCTACTTCACGACCACCTACCAGCGGGCGGAGTTCGGCGGGTTCAAGGACTTCCTGGGCATGGAGCTGCGGCTGCGCGAGCCTGCGTCGGTCTCCAAGATCGAGCTGCTCACCAACACCCCCGGCGGCAAGGTCCAGATCCTCAAGGGTGGCGAGGGCGGCGAGGTGCTCGCCGAGGGCACCTTCGCGGAGACCACCACCTTCGAGCTGCCGGAACCCGTCGTGAGCGACTCGTTCACGATCTGGGTCACCGAGCTGCCGCAGGTCTCGGACGGTTTCCGGCTCGAGCTGAGCGAGGTCGTGCTGAGCTGACCGATGGTCGTCGCGGACGACCACGAACTGACGACCACGAGCAATACGGAACGCCGGCGGGTCCGAACCACATCATGTCGATGGGTTCGTTCCCGCCGGTGTTCTTTCGTGACAGGATCGGCTCGGACAGCGAACGCATCGACGAATGTCGATGTTGTGTGGCGAGATTCACGTTCACGACCGAGCCCCAGGGGACCAGGGCTGGAACACTGGGACCCGCTCGCGTGTTGTTGCGTGTGCCCATGGAACTCGAGGAGAACACCTTGACCGAACAGACCACCGCTCCGGCCGCCGGCACCACCGACGCCCCCGTGCTCGACGTCGTAGTCGTCGGGTCCGGTCCCGCGGGATACACCGCGGCCATCTACGCGGCTCGTGCCGGCTTCGCGCCCGTGGTCATCGCGGGTTCGGTCACCGCTGGCGGCGCCCTCATGAACACCACCGAGGTCGAGAACTTCCCGGGCTTCCCCTCCGGCATCCAGGGCCCCGACCTGATGGACGCCATGCGGGAGCAGGCGGAGAAGTTCGGCGCCAAGGTCATCTGGGACGACGCGGAGCAGGTCGAGCTGACCGGCGACGTGAAGACGATCGTCACGGGCGGCGGCGACACCTACCGCGCCCGCTCCGTGATCCTGGCGACCGGTTCGGCCTATCGCGAGCTGGGGCTGCCCGACGAGAAGCGGCTCTCTGGCCGCGGCGTCTCGTGGTGCGCCACCTGTGACGGCTTCTTCTTCCGCGACCAGGACATCGCCGTCGTCGGCGGCGGTGACTCCGCGATGGAGGAGGCGACGTTCCTGACCCGGTTCGCCTCGAAGGTGACCGTGGTGCACCGCCGCGACGACCTGCGCGCCTCGAAGATCATGGCGGAGCGCGCCACCGCGGACCCGAAGATCGAGTTCGCGTGGAACAGCGAGATCGCCGGCATCACGGGCGACAACAAGGTCGCCGGGCTCAGCCTGCGCGACACCGTCACCGGCGAGGTCCGGGACCTGGACGCGACCGGCCTGTTCGTCGCGATCGGTCACGAGCCCCGCACCGACCTGGTCAAGGGCCAGGTCGACCTCGACGAGAACGGCTACATCCTCGTGGAGGGCCGGAGCACCCGCACCAACCTTCCCGGCGTCTTCGCCTGCGGCGACGCCGTCGACCACACCTACCGCCAGGCGATCACGGCCGCCGGCTCGGGCTGCTCCGCGGCGCTCGACGCCCAGGCGTTCCTCGACTCGCTGAACGACTGATCTCCGGCCGGCTGCCACCGGCCGCGCCCCACTGGGCCCCCCGCGGGGCCATGAACAAGGAGATGCTGGATGAGCACCATCAAGGTCACCGACGACACCTTCAAGAGCGAGGTCCTCGACTCTGACATTCCCGTCTTCGTGGACTTCTGGGCTACCTGGTGCGGGCCGTGCCGCATGGTGGCGCCCATCCTCGAGGAGCTGTCCGACGAGTACGAGGGCAAGATCAAGATCGTCAAGATCGACACCGACGAGAACCGTCAGACCGCCATGGACTACGGCATCGTCTCGATCCCGACGCTCAACGTCTACAAGGGCGGCGAGGTCGTGAAGTCGATCATCGGCGCCCGTCCGAAGCGCGCGCTGACCGAGGAGATCGACGAGGTCCTCGCGGGCTGATCTGCCTGCCCGCCGCGTGATCGAGCGCGTGTCCGGCCCACCCTTCACAGGGTGCGGCACCGGGCACGCGCTCTTCGTTCGCCCTGGTCCGAAACTGTCGGCCGGCGCCCAGGTCCGGCGCCCGGCCTCGGCACAGGAGCCGCGTAGTCTCACCGTTTCGCTACGAACGGGTACTGGGTCGAGCACACGGTGCGTGCGAGACTGGCGTGCGTGAACGAGCTTCCCGAGACCGCCGGTAACCGCCTCGACCCGTGGTTCGGTTCGTACGCGGCGCGAGCGCACGGCATGCGCGCCTCGGAGATCCGAGCGCTCTTCTCGGTGGCCAACCGCCCTGAGGTCGTGTCGCTGGCAGGCGGGATGCCGTACCTGGAGGGCCTGCCGCTCGACGTCATCGCCGACGCGATGCAGCGCCTCATCGCCACCAAGGGCACGACGGCGCTCCAGTACGGCTCTGGCCAGGGCGAGGAGGTGCTCCGCGAGCACATCACCCAGGTCGTCGCGCTCGAGGGCGTCTCCGCCCATCCCGACGACGTCGTGGTGACCACCGGCTCGCAGTCCGCGCTCGACCTCGTGACCCGCATCTTCGTGGACCCGGGCGACGTGGTCATCGCGGAGGCGCCGTCGTACGTGGGTGCGCTGGGAGTCTTCCGGTCGTACCAGGCCGACGTCGTCCAGGTGCCGCTCGACGCCGACGGCCTGGTCCCGGCGGAGCTCGACGCCACGCTGACCCGTCTGACGGCCCAGGGCCGGCGCGTGAAGTTCCTGTACACCGTCCCGACCTTCCAGAACCCGGCCGGCGTCTCGCTCTCCGTCGAGCGGCGCCCCCAGATCCTGGAGATCTGTCGCCGGCACGGCGTGCTCGTGGTGGAGGACAACCCGTATGGGCTGCTCGGGTTCGACACCGAGCCGATGCCCGCGCTGCGCTCCTACGACACCGACGGCGTGCTCTACCTCGGCTCGTTCTCCAAGACCTTCGCCCCGGGTTACCGCGTCGGCTTCGTCATCGCACCGCACGCGGTGCGGGACAAGCTCGTCCTCGCCAGCGAGTCCGCGGTCCTGTCCCCGTCGAACGCCTCCCAGCTCGCCGTGGCGACGTACCTGGAGACCTGCGACTGGAAGGCCCAGATCAAGGCGTACCGCGAAACCTACCGCGAGCGGCGCGACGCCCTCGTGGGGGCGCTCGGCGAGTACCTGCCCCGCGCATCGTGGAACGTGCCGAAGGGCGGTTTCTTCGTGTGGGTGCGGCTGCCGGAGGGCCTCGACGCGCGGGCGATGCTGCCCCGCGCCGTGACCGCGCGCGTCGCGTACGTGCCGGGCACCGCCTTCTACTACGACGGCAGCGGCTCGGACCACATGCGTCTCTCGTTCTGCTTCCCCACCCCGGAACGCATCCGGGAGGGTGTGCGGCGGCTGGCCGGCGTCGTCAACGGCGAGTCCGAGCTGGTGCAGATCTTCGGCACCTCCGCGCAGCCCGGCACCGACACGGACGACGTCGAGGGCCCCGCTCCCGACCTGGCGTAAGCCCATTCCCCTCGATAGACGTGCAGGTCACCCGGTGACCTGCGGGTCTGACACGATGGCAGCTGACCGTTCTCCATCCCCGACCGAGTGAGCCCTCGATGACCAGTCCTGCTCCCGTCCCGACCGAGCCGGCCGCGCCAGGTGCACCCCTCGACCCCGAGTCGCACGACGCCGGGCGCCGCTCGCCACTGGTGGTCGTCCTCGCCGGTGGCCTGTCGCACGAGCGGGACGTCTCCTTGCGCTCCGGGCGCCGGGTCGCCGAGGCGCTGCGCGCCACCGGCCTGGAGGTCCTGCTGCACGACGTCGACGCCGACCTCCTGTCGTTCCTGCGCACGACCCGGCCCGATGTCGTCTGGCCGCTGCTGCACGGCGCCTCCGGTGAGGACGGCTCCGTGCGCGACGTACTCGACATGGTCGGCCTGCCGTACGTGGGCACCGGGCCACGCGCAAGCCGCGTCGTCTGGAACAAGCCGATCTCGAAGGCAGCGCTGCTCGACGCCGGGCTCGCGACGCCGGACTACGTGACGCTCCCCCAGAGCCTGTTCCGGGACCTCGGCGCGCAGCCGGTGCTCGACACGATCCTGCGGCGCATCGGCCTTCCCCTGGTGGTCAAGCCCACCGAGGGCGGCTCCGCGCTCGGTGTCACGGTCGTGACCCGCGCCGAGGACCTGCCCCGGGCGATGGTGGAGTGCTTCGCGTACGGCGAGACGGCCCTGGTCGAGCGGGCGGTCGACGGTGTGGAGCTCGCGGTCAGCGTGATCGAGGGCGCCGACGGTCCCGACGCCCTCCCCGCGGTCGAGATCGTGGCCGACGGCGGGTACGACTACGCCGCACGCTACGTGGCCGGCGAGACCGAGTTCTTCGCCCCTGCCCGGCTCTCCCCGCAGCAGGCCGACCTGGTGTCGGACGTCGCGGTGCGCGCACATCGCGCACTGCACCTGCGGCACCTCTCGCGCACGGACATGATCCTCGACCGGTCCGGCACGGCGCACGTGCTCGAGGTGAACGTCGCGCCAGGTATGACAGAGATGTCGCTTCTGCCCCAGGCAGTTGCCGCGAGCGGGCACGACCTGTCGGCGCTGTACCGGACGATCATCGACACGGCGCTGGTGTCCGCGCGATAACAGGCCGTTCTCGCAGTCCCGGCATGCCGAACGCGTCGGCATCGCCCGACACAAGGCTCAGGGCCGGCATCCCTCGTGGGTGCCGGCCCTGAGCTCTGTGCCTGTCCGCTGAGCGTCCGCGTCAGTCCTCGGACGCCGGCCGCAGCAGGCCGCGCTCCTCGGGTGCCATGACGTTGAGGATGCGGTTGAGGTCCTCGACCGAGGCGAACTCGACGGTCATGCGGCCCTTGTTCTTGCCGAGCGCCACCTTGACCCGCGTCTCGAAGCGGTCGGAGAGCCGGGTCGCCAGCTCGTCGACCGCTTCACTGCGCGTACCGGCCCGCGGCGTCTTGCGCGCCTTGGTGCCGTTGCCGTCGGACTCCGTGAGCATCACGATCTCCTCGGTCGCCCGGACCGAGAGACCTTCGGACACGATGCGCTGCGCGAGGCGCTCGATCTCCGCACCGTCGCTCAGGCCGAGCAGGGCACGCGCGTGGCCGGCCGAGAGCACGCCCGCAGCGACGCGGCGCTGCACCAGCGGGGGCAGCCGCAGCAGGCGCAGGGTGTTGGAGATCTGCGGACGGCTGCGCGCGATCCGGTTCGCCAGCTCCTCATGAGTGCAGTCGAAGTCGTCGAGCAGCTGGCGGTACGCGGCAGCCTCTTCGAGCGGGTTCAGGTTCGAGCGGTGCAGGTTCTCCAGAAGCGCGTCCCGGAGCATGTCGCCGTCGTCGGTGTCGCGAACGATCGCCGGGATGGTCTCCAGCTCGGCGGCCTGCGTCGCGCGCCAGCGCCGCTCACCCATGATGAGCTCGTACTCGCCCGGGTGGTCCTTGTCCGGGCGGACGACGATCGGCTGGAGAACACCGATCTCCTTGATCGAGTCGACCAACTCGTCGAGGTCGCCCTCGTCGAAGACCGTGCGCGGCTGCCAGGTGTTCGGCCGGATGGCCGTGACAGGCAGCTCCGCGAACCGCGCGCCCGGCACGGGGACAAGATCCGGTGTTTCACGTGAAACGGCTTCGGGTGCGCTCTCCTCCCGGCTGAAGAACGCATCGTCCAGTGCCGACGCCCCGGTGCCCTCGCTTGCCTCGTTGGCGACCGACAGCCGGCCGCTGGCGATCGCGGAGTCCCACTTCACCGTGCTGGGACGCGGGCCCGTGTTCTTCGGAGCGGCCTTCTTCTCCGCGACCTGCTCAGAAGCCTGCTCCGCGATCGTGTCGGCGGGGACGGCACCCGCAGGCACCTCGTCCGTCGGAGTCTCGACCGAAGTCGGACGCTCCTCGACGACGGTAGCGACCGAGCCGCCCAGCACGCTGTCCGTGCCGTCCGACTCCCCAGCTGCGGAAGCCCGCTCGTCCAGCTCCGGACCGGTCGGGATCAGGGCGCCCAGGCCCCGCCCGAGCCCGCGTCGCTTCGCAGTCATCGTGTCTCCTCGTCGGTTCCGGTCCAGCGCAGAGCGTGGACGGGCTTCATCTCAAACACGGGATGCAACGCATCTCGTTCGTCACTGCCGAGCATCAGTCCTGCGCTCCGACGGGCTCCGCCTTCAGCGCGCGGCGCGGGCTCGATCCGCCCTGCCCACGCTCGGCCAGTTCTCGGGACGCCTGAAGATACGCGAGTGCCCCCGTGGATGTCGCGTCGTAGGTCATCACCGTCTGGCCATAGCTCGGCGCCTCGGAGATCCGGACCGACCGCGGGATCGTCGTCTTGAACGTCTCGGCGGGAAAGTGCGACCGCACCTCCCCCGCCACCTGCTGCGCCAGGTTGGTCCGGCCGTCGTACATCGTCAACAGGATGGACGAGACCCGGAGCTCCGGGTTGAGGTGGGAGCGAATCAGGTCGATGGTCTTGAGCAGCTGGCTCAGGCCCTCGAGCGCGTAGTACTCGCACTGGACAGGAATGAAGACCTCGCGGCCCGCGACGAACGCGTTCACCGTCAGGAGGCCGAGGCTCGGCGGACAGTCGATGAGCACGTAGTCGATGCGCTCCTCCCCTGCGGCGACCCTGTCGGCCAGGTACTTGTCGAGCGCCTTGCGGAGTCGCGTTTCACGTGAAACAAGGGAGATCAGCTCGATCTCGGAACCCGACAGATCGATCGTCGCGGGAACGCCCCAGAGGTTGGGGATGTCCGGGCACTGCTGAATCGTGTTCGCCAGGGGCTCACCCTCGACGAGGATCTCGTAGACCGAGGGCGTCCCCGCCCGGTGCTCGATCCCGAGCGCCGTGGAGGCGTTGCCCTGGGGGTCGTTGTCGATCACGAGGACGTTCAGGCCGGACTGCGCGAGCCCGGCCGCGATGTTGACCGTGGTGGTCGTCTTGCCGACGCCACCCTTCTGGTTGGCGACCGTGATGATGCGGGTCTTCGGCGGGCGCGGGAACTTGCGCCCCTGGAGTTCGATGCGTCGGCGAGCGTCCATTGCGAGCTCGGCGGCGACAGGAGTCGTCTCGTCAACGGCCGGGACGGTCGCGATGAGGGCCGATCGCCGCTCGTCATCGCCACCGTGCGGGCCGCCCGTGGGCTGCTGAGTGCCATTGGGCGTCTGCACGGACCCGGTCGTTTCACGTGAAACACCGGGAGCGGAGAGGCTCTGCACAGGAATCGGATCCGTCACGCGGACACTGTAATCGCTGGCCCCTGCTTCTGGCTCGGCCTCCGGGGCGGTTTCTCCGTCGAAATGTGTGAATTCGGCGTCGACGAAGTCGACCATTTCGTCGTCCACCGTCATGGTCGCCGAGCCGATCACAGCAGGAGCGGCGTTCACTGCCGCGTCGAGTGCCTCACTTGCCCGCTTGATCGCATCTGCCGGGATCGGACGACGTGAGGGCAGCTCCTCCATCCGATCCGGGTCGTCTGCCACTGCATCTGACGGGGGCGGTACCTCGACCTGATCCGGCACCGGCTCCAGCACTTCCGTCATCTCGTCGATCTCCAGTACCTCTGCCACCTTCGTGGCCTCGTCGTCGCCGGCCGTGGCCGACCTCGTCACGGACTCGATCAGCTGGCTGAGCTCAGCCACGTTCTTTCCCTCGGGGTCTGGCTTGTCCTGGCCCCACACCTCATCACGCGGACGACCGGTCACGATCTCGGCCGGCGGCGGTGCCATGTCCTGGGACGGCGGCACGCTGGCGTCCTCCGCCGGCTCCTCACCCGGGCTCGCCAGGGAAGACATCGCGGGCGTCGGCGCACCGATCGCCTCCTGGTTCGGCTCGACGGCGGCCTCGCCGTTCCGCTCCTCTTCGGCCGACGACCTGGACATGTTGGACGAAGCGACCTCGCTCGCCGCCGCGGTGGCCGAGCCGAGCGTCGCGGAGTGTGCCTGTGCCGCTGCTTCGGCCTGTGCCTCGGTGTCGGAGAACTGGGTGCCGCTCTCGACGGGGTCCGGAGTGTCGCTCCCCGCGCGGACCGGGGCGTTGCTTTCGGCGCCGTCCGGACCGGCGCTGCCCGCGACGTCGTCCGGCGTGTGGCGCGCGGTCCCGCTCAGGACGGCGACGGCGGGCGATCCCTCCGAGGACTCGTCCGCGACGCGGTCCGACCCTTCTCCCTCGGTGACCACTCCAACTGCCGCCGCGTCCTTGGCCCGAGGTTCAGCCGACAAAGAGCTGGGTGCTGACGGCGCCGCCGACTCCACCTCCACGGACAGCCCATCGGTCAGCTCTTCCGCAGAGAGCGCCGCTGACGGCGCCGCTCGCGACGCGGAATCCACCGAACTGGCGCTCCGGACCGTCGCTGCCGATTCCGAAGCGGACGAGTCGGACGTATCTGCCTTCGCGGCGGACGCCGCCAGAGCCGCAGCCGCCGCCGCTCGCTTGGACTTTCGTCTGAAGAAGCACACCCGTGTAACGCTACGGTCGGGTGCCTCTTCGAGCGTGCCGAAACGCCGTCGCGGAGGCGATCAGATCCTCCTCGACCAGCCGAGGCACACCGAGTGCGCGACGTCGGGTCCGGAACACGACGAACCGAGGCGCAGAATCGACCGCCACCCCTCTTCGCAGGGCCGATTCCACGCCGACCGTTTCTCAGATCGCCACCGCTCGGTTTCACGTGAAACGGCTCCGACCCCCTAGGAGCAGCCCGAGCAAGCGTCGCATGTGCTCAGCCTCGTTTCACACCTGCTTCCGTGTTTCACGTGAAACGGACTCTGCCTGCATGCCCTCACCGCCCGAGGCCCGACGACTCGCCGACAGGCCGCCCGCACGTCCCCGGCCCCTCACCCCGGCTCGCCGATCCCTCGCGAACAGCGGAGCTCACAACTCCGTCCAGGTCTGGCCCCGTTAAGGTCCGCCGTCGCTCAGGTCTGCACGGCTCATCTCGACCCAGGCCGTCCCCGGCGCCGGGGACGGCGCCGCCTCAGGTCAGCACCCCCCGCCAGTCCGCCGTCGCTATGTCAGAACTGGTATGCCCAGACCCGTCCCGTCTCCACCTATCCTCGAATCGCCCAGGTACGTCTGACTCCACGCAGGGAGGCGTCTTGTCCGGACCCATCACCCGAGCCACCGCACTGATCACCGCGTTCACAGCAGCGCTCGTGCTCGCCTTCGCGGCCCCCGCCAGCGCCGCGACGTTCCTCACTCACGCACAGGCGACCGCTCAGCTCAGCGCAGCCGGCATCTCCTGGACGTCGAGCGGCGGATGCAGCAATCGCAATGTTGCCACGTGCACCTCTTTCGACCAGGTGCGGCAGACCACGATCGACGGGATCAAGACGCTCCGCTCGGCCAGCGGATGCGCCATCACGATCACCGGCGGCACCGAGACCGGACACTCCAGCGGCACCTACAGCCACTGGAACGGCTACAAGCTCGACACCCGGCAGAGCACCTGCATCGACAGCTACATCAGCAACAACTTCACGTACGTCGGGTACATCTCCGGCTGGGGCTACCAGTACCGGTCCGGCGCCGGGAACCTCTACACCGACGAGGGCAACCACTGGGACATCCTCTACTACAACTGCGGCGGCTGCTGAGGTCGGCAGGCCGGCCCGCCCCGCTCAGCACGGGGCCATCCGAGAACCAGGAACGGGAGCGATCGCCAGAGGCGACCGCTCCCGTTCCACGTGAAACATGACTGCCCGGAGACCTACTTCCCGCGGCGCACCCGAACGATCGTCGTCGTCTCGACGCCCTCCACCGTGGCGCCCTCAAGAATCTCCGGATCCCCTGTGGCGTACTTCCGCAGCACCTTGCGTGCGGGCTCGACCTCCTGAGCCACGTTGCGCCCCTTGAGGATCACCAGCTCGCCGCCCACCCGGACGAGAGGCATGCTCATCCGGACCAACTTCGACAGTGCGGCGACGGCTCGCGAGGTAACGGCGTCCGCCTCGAAGGCGCCGTGATACTCCTCGGCTCGCCCACGCTTGATCTCGACGTTCGCCAGGCCGAGCTCGGCCACGACCTCGGCCAGCCACGTCGTCCGTCGCTCCATCGGCTCGACGAGGATCACCTGCAGCTCGGGCCGCATCGCCGCGATCACGACGCCCGGCAGCCCGGCACCTGATCCGATGTCGGCGACCGATCCGGCCTCCGGAAGGTACGGGACGACGGCCGCGGAGTTGAGGATGTGCCGCTCCCAGATGCGCGGCACCTCACGAGGACCGATCAGCCCACGCAGCTCCCCCTGATCACGGAGCAGCTCCGCGAAGCGCACCACGCCGTCATAGGCGTCGCCCAGGTACGCCTTGACCGCATCACTGGCACCCAGCGTCTCGCCGTCGAACACCTCGACGTCGGTCGAGCCGGCATCCCCTGCCACGTCCGAACCTTCCACGTCCCGTCCCTCCACTTGCTGTCGAAAAGAAGCCAAACACACCGAGGGCCGGTGCACGTCCTCGGGACGCGCACCGGCCCTCGGCCGAAACCATCGGATCAGTCGGTGACCGCGGCCGTCCCGGCCGGCTGGACCACGACGTACCGCTCCGGCTCGACACCGCGCGAGTCGCTGACCAGGCCGGCGGCAGCAACGGCGTCGTGCACGACCTTGCGCTCGAAGGCGTTGAGCGGCTCGAGCTCGACCTCGGCACCGAACTCCTGCACCTGCTCGACGGCCCGCTCGGCGATCCGCGTGAGCTCGACACGGCGTGCCGCACGGTAGCCGCCGATGTCGAGCATCAGCCGGCTCCGGTCCCCCGTCCTGGTCTGCACCGCCAGGCGGGTGAGCTCCTGCATCGCGTCGAGCACCTCGCCCTCCCGACCGATCAGGTGCGCGAGCGACTCGGGGTCGTCGGCGACCACCTCGACCGCCGCGCGGTCGTGCTTGATGTCCAGGTCGATGTCGCCGTCGAGGTCGGCGATGTCGAGGAACTCCTCGAGGTAGTCAGCGGCGATCTCGCCCTCCTCCTCGAGGCGCTTGGTGCGGTCCTCCGGATCCGCGACCGTGGCCGCGGGATCGGGTGCGGCCGTACCTGTGCTCGCGTTCATCGCGTCTCCTCCTACTTCTTCTGCTTGCGCTTGCCCGACGACGCCGGGGTCGTCCCGGGTGCGGTGCCGGACTGCTTGGGCTTCGATCCGGGCTGCGTGCTGGACTGCTTGGGCGAGCCGGACTGCTTCGGTGTACCGGACTGCTTGGACGTGCTCGACTGCTTCGACGAGGCGACCTGCTGCTTGCCGGTCGATCCGTCAGTCGGCGCATCGGTCGATCCGTCAGTCGGCGCATCGGCCGGTCCGTCGGTCGCGTCCTGCGGAGCGGACTGTGCGAGCGCCGGGCGCGTGGGCTCCGGACGGGCCCCGCCCTTCTGCCGGTTCTTCCGCTTGGGCTGCACGCGCTGGCCGCTCTTCGGCTCCTCGACCACCGGGACATCCTCCTCGATGATCCCGCCGTTCTGGGCAGCCTTGCGCGCGGCCTTCGCGGCCTGCCGCTCCTTCATCTGCTTCTCCGCGACAGAACCAGGCGTCGGCATCCGCTTGATCGTGTAGTACTGCTGGCCCATGGACCAGAGGTTCGTGACGGTCCAGTAGATCAGCACACCGACCGGGAAGTTCACGCCGGAGATCGCGAAGACGATCGGCAGCATGTAGAGCATCAGCTTCTGCGTCTGCGCCATCGGGCCCTCGAGGGCCGACGGCGGCATGTTCTTCATCGTCAGCTGGCGCTGCGTCGTGAAGGTCGTGACGCTCATCGCGACGATCAGCACGATGACCACGATGCGGGAGGTCATCGAGTCGGTCTGCAGGAAGACGTCGCTCAGCTGGGCGCCGAACAGCGTCGACGACTCGATGTCACCGGCGACCGCACGAGTGATCGGGCCGATCGGATCCTGGGCACCGGTCGAGATCGGCTCCAGGCCGTTGAGCACCCGGAAGAGGGCGAAGAAGATCGGCGACTGCAGCAGGATCGGCATGCAGGAGGCGAACGGGTTGGTCCCGTGCTTCCGGTACAGCTCCATGGTCTCGCGCGTCATGTTCTCGCGGGACGCCGGGTCCGTCTTGCCCTTGTACTTCTTCTGCACGGCCTGCAGCTCGGGCTGGATCATCTGCATCCCGCGCGAAGCCTTGATCTGCTTGAAGAACAGCGGGATCAGTGCCACACGAATCACGATCACCAGTGCGACGATCGACAGCACCCACGCGGTCCCCGGGCCGCTGGACATCCCGAGCGAGGTGAACAGCCAGTGTGACCCGTACATGATCCAGGCCACGACCCACTCGATGGGGTAGAGGAAGGCGAAGAAGTCCATCGGTCAAGAAGCTCCAGAGTTGGTGACGCGAAGTCTGCGGTAGGTGCGAGGGGTCGTGTACGGCGGCACGAACCGGGGCAGGTCAGCCCTCGGCGTGAGTGTGCGTGCCGCGCGCGGGCGGCACGTCGTCGACGCCGCCGAGACTCCACGGGTTGCACCGCAGCAGGCGCCACAGCGCAAGACCGAGCCCGCGCAGCGCACCGTGTCGGCGCAACGCGATCAGGGCGTACTGCGAGCAGGACGGGTAGTACTTGCAGCTCGGAGGGCTCATCGGGCTGATGAACGCCTGGTAGAACCGGACCATCCCCACAAGGAGGGTCACCGGGAGCCGGCCGATCAGCGAAGGCTCACGCGTCGGCGCCTCACCCTCGGGTGCAGGAATGGTGGTCATCTCTTCCCGTCTCCGGAGACGCGCGCTAGAGCACGCCGAAAGCACGAGTCGAGGTCGCGGTCGAGGTCCGCGTAGGTCGCGTCTGCAGACGGCGGCAGTGCGCGCACCACAGCACGAGCGGAGCTGGGCAGCACGGAGAGCTGGCCGAACGCGGCGGCACGGAGCCGACGCTTCACCAGGTTGCGCTGCACGGAGTTACCCACAGCCTTGGAAACGACAAAACCGACCTGTGGAGTTCCCGATCCTGGGTCCGGGACATTTTCGTCCGGGACCAGGAGGTGAACCACCAAGGTCGATCGACCTGCGCGCGTGCCGCGGCGCACCGTCCGCTCGAAGTCGACGGAACGGCGCAAACGGTGCGCCGCGGGCAACATGGCTCAGGCTGAGAGCTCGGCGCGACCCTTACGCCGGCGAGCTGCCAGGATGGCGCGGCCGGCACGGGTGCGCATGCGCAGCCGGAAGCCGTGGGTCTTCGCACGACGGCGGTTGTTCGGCTGGAAGGTCCGCTTGCTCACGAGGTACTCCAAGAACGTCGGGGTAGGCACACCGTCTGTCCTCGACGATGCAGTGAATGGTGGCCGCTCAGTAGTTCGATCGACCTAACCGACCCGGGGCCTGGCCCATCGGTCCTGGCCGACGTCGGAGGACGTGGCTCGAATCCGTGTATGGGCGCGCAGAAGTACCTGGAACGGCTGTCTGACGTTACGCCGCGCGGGCCCCTCGGGTCAAACCAGAACCGCGGGATCATGCGTGTCGTACGCGCCACACCGCGCGCCTCGCCGGCCTTCCCCGCCGGGCCGTCCTCCCTGGCTACGTACCACTTACCCAGGCATGATCCGCGCCATCCACAACCTGTGGACAACTGTGTGGACGGTGCCTCATCATGGCAGACTCCAACACACCCCCAGCGTCGCGCACCACCCCACGCACGAGACTAAGGAAAGCCAGTGGCCAACCCGGACGAGAACATCGGCGACGTCTGGGCGCAGACCCTGACAGCGCTCGAGGCCCGGCCCGACATGAGCCCCCGGCAGCTCGCCTTCATCCGTCTCGCCAAGCCCATGGCGGTGCTGGACGACATGGTCTTCATTGCCGTCCCGCACGAGCAGACGCGCACCTATCTGGAGACGGCCGTCCGCGACGACCTGGTCTCCGCGATGTCGTCGGTCCTCGGACGCGACGTCCGCTTCGGCATCACCGTGGACCCCGAGCTGAGCAGCAGCACGCTCGCCGGCCCGTCCCAGATCTCCGGCCCGGCGGCTCTCTCCCTCGAGCACGAGCCCCCGGAGCCCGAGCAGGCGCAGATGCCGATCGCGCCGCAGCCCGCGCCCAAGCCGTCGGCCGAGCCCACCCGGCTGAACCCGAAGTACATCTTCGAGACGTTCGTCATCGGCTCGTCCAACCGGTTCGCGCACGCGGCGGCCGTCGCCGTGGCAGAAGCTCCGGCCAAGGCGTACAACCCGCTCTTCATCTACGGCGACTCGGGACTGGGCAAGACCCACCTGCTGCACGCCATCGGGCACTACGTCCACAACCTCTATCCGCACATCCGCGTGCGGTACGTGAACTCCGAGGAGTTCACGAACGACTTCATCAACAGCATCGGCGAGGGCAAGGCGGGCGCGTTCCAGCGCCGGTACCGCGACGTCGACGTGCTCCTCATCGACGACATCCAGTTCCTGCAGGGCAAGGAACAGACGATGGAGGAGTTCTTCCACACCTTCAATGCGCTGCACAACGCGAACAAGCAGGTCGTGATCACGTCCGACGTCCCGCCCAAGCAGCTCAACGGCTTCGAGGACCGGCTGCGGTCCCGCTTCGAGTGGGGCCTCATCACGGACGTCCAGCCCCCGGACCTCGAGACCCGGATCGCGATCATGCGCAAGAAGGCCGCGAGCGAGCACCTCGACGTGCCGGCCGACGTCCTCTCCTACATCGGCTCCCGCATCTCGACGAACATCCGTGAGCTCGAGGGCGCACTCATCCGGGTCACCGCGTTCGCCAACCTCAACCGGCAGCAGGTCGACCTGGCACTCGCCGAGATCGTCCTGAAGGACCTCATCACCGATGACGACGACAGCGCGGAGATCACACCCGCCGTCGTGATCGCGCAGACGGCCGCCTACTTCGGCCTCACCATCGACGACCTGTGCGGCTCGTCACGGTCCCGCGTGCTCGTCACCGCCCGGCAGATCGCCATGTACCTGTGCCGTGAGCTCACCGACCTGTCGCTCCCCAAGATCGGGCAGCAGTTCGGCGGCCGCGACCACACCACGGTCATGCACGCCAACAAGAAGATCGCCGGCCAGATGGCGGAGCGCCGCTCGACCTACAACCAGGTCACCGAGCTCACCAGCCGGATCAAGCAGCAGCAGCGCGGCTGACGAGCCGCACCTCACACGTGCCGCCTTCCCCGGCCGCGCGCTGCCCGAAATCCGGGCATAGAGCCCACTTCCACATCTTTCAACACCCCTGTGCACAGCCGGACCGGTGCACAGGGGTGTTGCGTATACGCACCTCCACAGGGCTGTCCACACGCGGAACGGCGGAATACCTGGACTCGGCTTCGGTTGTCCCCAGCACTGTGGACACGACCTGTGCAGAACTTGGTGTGCCGCGCTGACCAGCCGATACACACCTGGGGACAAGCCTGTGGACGGGTGTGGACGAAGGCCTGTTTTCTGTGGGCGACGGGACCCCGATCGGTGGACAGCCTGTGTGTAAAAACTGGCCGTCCACAGCGGTCCCCAGTTCATACACAGATCGACCCACAGCTCCTCCACAGGACGAAATGCCCTCTGACCTGCGGAAAGACACGATTTCCCCAGTTTCCACAACACCGACTACTACTACGACAGTTATCTATCAGGGGGAATCCACACGCCTTCATAAGCCGGTCGAGCGCTTCGGCTACCTCTTCGAACACTAGTACGAGAGCCTCCATGAAGTCCATCCACAGCCCTGGCCTGTCGAGTGCCGCGAGGTCCCCAACTCGCGTAGGGTTTCCCTCGACAGCCCAGGAACAAGAGGAGATGTAACGGCATGAAGTTCAGGGTCGAGCGCGACGTTCTCGCCGATGCCGTGACATGGACCGCCCGTACGCTCCCCACGCGCCCGCCGGCACCGGTGCTTGCCGGTGTCCGGATCGAGGCCGACGCGCAGGGCGTGATCAACCTCGCGAGCTTCGACTACGAGACGTCCGCGCGCTCCGAGATCCCCGCCGAGGTGGCGGAGCCGGGCACCGTGCTGGTCTCCGGCCGTCTGCTCGCCGAGATCTCGCGTGCGTTGCCCAACAAGCCTGTGGACGTGGTGCTCGAGGGCAACAAGGTCGTCGTCACCTGTGGCGCCAGCCGATTCACACTCCTCACCATGCCTGTGGACGAGTACCCGGCGCTTCCGGGGCTCCCCGAGGTCAGCGGCACCGTGTCGGGTGACGCGTTCACCCACGCCGTCGCCCAGGTGACCGTCGCGGCCAGCCGCGACGACACGCTCCCCCTGCTGACCGGCGTGCGCGTCGAGATCGAGGGTGAGCGCATCACCCTCCTGTCCACGGACCGTTACCGCCTCGCGCTCCGCGAGCTGACGTGGACTCCGGCCACGCCGGGCTTCTCCGCGGTCGCACTCGTGCGGGCACGCACGCTGAACGACGTCGCCAAGTCGCTCGGCTCGGGCGGCCTCGTGAACGTCGGTCTGTCCACAGGCCAGGGCCTCGACCTCGTCGGCTTCGAGGCCGGCGGCCGGCAGACCACCTCCCAGCTCGTCGACGGCGACTATCCCGCCGTCCGCCGCCTGTTCCCGGACAGCACGCCCATCCACGCCGTCGTCGCCACCGCCCCGCTGATCGAGGCTGCAAAGCGTGTGAGCCTGGTCGCGGAGCGCAACACGCCGATCCGGCTCTCGTTCAGCGAGGGGCAGGTCGTGCTGGATGCCGGCCAGGGGGACGACGCGCAGGCGTCCGAGGCACTGGAGGCAGTCCTGGTCGGCGAGGACATCGCGGTCGCGTTCAACCCGCAGTTCCTCCTCGACGGCCTGGGCGCCCTGGGCACGGACTTCGTCCGGCTGTCCTTCACGCACCCGAACAAGCCGGTCGAGTTCACCGGTCAGGGCAGCCTGGACGGCGAGGACGACTCCGCCTACCGGTACCTGCTGGTGCCGATCCGCTTCACCGGCTGACGGGTTCGACGCACCGTCCTGATCGACGGCGCGCGCCCTCAAACCGACGTCAGCCAGCACCAAGGACGGCCGCCACGAGCGACCCCGTCGAACGACCCAGGAGGATTTCACGCACATGGTTACCCACATCGGTCTGGTCGGCCTGGGGAAGATGGGCAACAACATGCGGGCCCGTCTGCGCAAGGGCGGCATCGAGGTCACCGGGTTCGACCCGCGGCCCGAGGTGTCCGACGTCGCGACGCTCGCGGACCTCGCCGCCGCGCTCCCCGAGGACAAGCGGGTCATCTGGGTGATGGTTCCGGCGGGCGAGCCCACCCGCGGTGTGCTCGACCAGCTCGGGGAGATCCTCTCCGAGGGCGACATCGTCATCGAGGGCGGCAACTCGCACTACGTCGAGGACCAGGAGCGGGCCGCCGAGCTCGCGAAGAACGGGATCGGCTACCTCGACGTCGGCGTGAGCGGCGGCGTCTGGGGCCTCGAGAACGGGTACGGCCTGATGGTCGGCGGCGCGGCCGCGGACGTCGAGAGCGTGCTGCCGGTCTTCGACGCACTGCGCCCCGAGGGGCCCCGCGAGGAGGGCTTCGTGCACGCCGGCGGCGTCGGCGCCGGCCACTACGCCAAGATGGTCCACAACGGCATCGAGTACGGCCTGATGCAGGCCTACGCCGAGGGCTACGAGCTCCTGGCCGCCAAGTCCGACGTCATCACCGACGTGCACGGCACCATGAAGGCCTGGAGCCGCGGCACCGTCGTGCGCTCCTGGCTCCTCGACCTAATGGTCAAGGCGCTGGAGGAGGACCCGAAGCTCGCCCTGCTCGACGACTGGGTCGACGACTCCGGCGAGGGCCGGTGGACCGTGGACGAGGGCATCGACATGGCCGTGCCGCTCCCCGTGATCTCTGCCGCCCTGTTCGCGCGGTTCGCCTCGCGCCAGGAGCAGTCGCCGGCCATGAAGGCCGTCGCCGCGCTCCGCCAGCAGTTCGGCGGGCACGCGGTGAAGTCGGCGGAGTAGCGGCCGGGACGTACGATCTCCTACCGATGTACGTCTCCCACCTCTCCCTGCTGGACTTCCGGTCGTATGCGTCGGCCGACCTGGAGCTCGAACCCGGGGTCAACGCGTTCGTAGGGCGCAACGGCCGCGGCAAGACCAACCTGGTCGAGGCCATCGGTTATGTCGCGACGCTCGGTTCGCACCGGGTCGCCACGGATGCGCCGCTGGTGCGGTCGGGGGCCGAGCGAGCCGTCATCCGGACGCGGATCGTGCGGGGCGACCGGGCGAGCACGATCGAGCTGGAGATCACCCAGGGCAAGGCCAACCGTGCCCGGATCAACCGGGGCCAGCCGGTCCGGGCGCGAGACGTGCTGGGGGTCCTGCGCACGGTGCTCTTCGCACCCGAGGACCTCGCCCTGGTGAAGGGCGACCCGGACGGTCGGCGGCGGTTCATGGACCAGCTCCTGGTCCTGATGATGCCGAGGGTGTCCGCCGTGCTCTCCGACTACGACCGCGTCCTGCGGCAGCGTTCGGCACTGCTCAAGTCGGCGCGGTCGACCCGGCGCTCCGGTGGGTCGTCGCGGTCCGAGAGCTCGGCGGCCGCCGAGCTGGCGACGCTCGACGTCTGGGACGCGCGACTGGCCGAGCTCGGCGCGGAGATCCTCTCGCTGCGGGTGCAGCTGGTGAACGCGCTGCGTCCCGCGGTCGCCGCCGCCTACGAGCAGGTGAGTGATGCCGACGGCGACGCGGAGATCGCCTACCGGTCGTCGCTGCCAGCCCTCTCGGCGGACAATCCACCGGAGTTGTCCACAGCCTCTGGGGATAACTTTTCGGACGTCGGCCGCCTCCGTGACCTGCTGCTCGAGGCCCTCGTCGAGGCCCGGCCGCAGGAGCTGGAGCGTGGTGTCAGCCTCGTCGGCCCGCACCGGGACGACCTCGTGCTGACGCTTGGCGGACTACCTGCGAAGGGGTACGCGAGCCACGGCGAATCGTGGTCGTTCGCGCTCGCGTTGCGGCTCGCATCGTTCCGACTGCTGGGCGGGGATCCGCAGAATTCGGCGGATTCACCCGCTTTCTGGGACCCAGATCTGGGTACCGACGCCGACCCGGTACTCATCCTCGACGACGTGTTCGCCGAGCTCGACGTCCGGCGCCGGGAACGCCTCGCCGACCTGGTGCTCCCGGCTCGCCAGGTGCTCGTCACGGCGGCCGTGCCCGAGGACATCCCGTCGGCTCTGGACGGCGTACGGTTTCACGTGGAACCCGGGACGGTGACCCGTGACTGACGAATCTCCACAGGGGCCTGTGGATAACTCTGAGCCCGCTCTGACGCCGCCGTCGGAGGTGGCTCGCGCTGCCCTGAACCGGGCCAAGGCGGCGGCCCGGGCCCGCGGTCTGCGACCCGGATCCCCCTCCCGCCGGTCTCCCCTGGCCGAGCCCCGGTCGAGCGGTTCGGGGCCTGGCGCGCGGGATCCACAGCTCCTCGGGGCAGTCGTCGGCCGGCTGCTGCGCGAGAAGGGCTGGACCGAGGAGGTGTCGGTGGGTGGCGTCGTGGGCCGCTGGCGCGAGGTGGTGGGTTCGGAGATCGCCGACCACTGCACGCCCGAGACCTTCGAGGAGAAGGTGCTCGTGGTGCGCGCGGACTCGACGGCCTGGGCGACCCAGCTCCGGCTGCTGGTGCCGACCCTGATCCGGCGTATGGCGGAGGAGATCGGGGAGGGCGTCGTCGAGGAGGTCACGGTGCTCGGCCCGGCCGGCCCCGGGTTCCGGCGCGGCCCTCGGTCCGTGCGTGGCCCCGGCCCCCGGGACACCTGGGGCTGACGGCCCACTATCCACAGGCAGCAAGTTGCCCGCCGGCGGGACCGCGCACACGGCACGTACCAGGTCCGGAACGGGCCGCAGACGCACGAAGGGCTCCCCGGCCGATGCCGGGGAGCCCTTCGTCGCTCAGCTACGCCGTAGCGTCAGCCAGGAGCTGTTTGATCAGGCGTTCTGCTGCATCCGCTTGCGGGCCCAGACCAGGGCGACGCCACCGAGGGCGAGCAGCGCGGCGAACGCGATGGCGCCACCGACGGTCGCACCGGTCGCGGCGAGCTCCGCGGGCTCCTCAGCCTCGGGGCTGGGCGACGCGGAGGGCTCGGCGGCGGGCGGCACGGAGGCCTCCTCGCTGGGCTCGACCGACGGAGACGGCTCCGGCGTCGGCTCGGCGCACTCTTCCTCGATCACGATGTACTCGGTCGGCAGCAAGGCCGTGCCGTCCTCCTGGAGGACGTAGTTGCCCAGGTCCTCCGGGAAGGCGTACTTGTCGGACACGAGGGCGGCGACGATCCCGGCCTCGGTCTTGGTGTACGTGATCGACTCGGTGTTCTCGGGGAGCACCACGTCGTCGAGGCTCGCGGCGCAACCGGCCACGGTCTCCGGCGTGGCCGGGGAGACGACCTCGGCGGGCGGCGTGGTCTCGCAGGCCGTGGTCGAGCCGGACTGCTGGTAGTCGTAGCGGTCGTTGTCGTGCGCCTGCACGTCGATCGACCACTCGTGGTTGGCGGTGCGGGTGATCTCGTACGACTTCACGTACTCGCGGTCGAACGTGACGGTTTCCACCTCGACGCCGTCGATGACGACCGTGAGGTCGGCGCCCGAGTACTGGCGGAGGTCCACGTTCACAGCGCCGCAGTCGGCGGTGACGTTGGGGGTGTGTGCGGAGGCGGGTGCGGCGCTGGCAATCATGCCGCCGAATGCCAGGATGGCGAGAGTTCCGCCGGCAAGAAGCTTCTTCACTCTGTAGCCCTTCGAAGTGAGAGTGCGCGTGCGCGCGCATGTGACCGGTCGGCGCTATTAGAGCAGAAAACGACAAATCAACGAAATGTCACCTTCTGCGTGCAAATTTTCAGACCTTCAACAGACGGCGACATGACGATTCGAAGGGGAATCGCATGCCGGGACGCGCTCTCGACGAGTCGTCCGGAGCGGCGTCGTCGAGGTCGTCGACCGCGGCCGTCCGAGGGCGGGATCGGACCGCCGGACGGGACCTCCGGCGAGGGTCGGATCGAGGCTCCGGAGGCCGTTCGGGAACCGCTTCAAGGCCCCAGGAATCACCCTGTGGAGAAAGGTTGTGGAGGAGTGGCTACAAACACCCCAGGATCCCGGGTTTTCGCCGCTCAGAAGGTAGTATGAGGGGGTCAACCGCGCCGGGTTCCCAGGAACGTCCTGAGGGCCCGGAACGCTGAGCACCGACGAGCCGTCGGACCGTACGTGGCACCCGAGCACGGCATGGACCTCACCTGGTCCGAGCCGCTCGCGCAGCAGCTGGTACGTCCGTCGTCGTGCACATCGTGTGCCTGAAAGACGAGGAGCAACCCCGCCCGTGACAGAGCGAATCGACGGCGGCTACGACGCCGGGAACATCACAGTCCTGGAAGGTCTCGAGGCCGTTCGTAAGCGACCGGGCATGTATATCGGATCGACCGGTGAGCGTGGGCTCCACCACCTTGTGTACGAGATTGTGGATAACGCTGTGGACGAGGCCCTCGCGGGCCACGCCACCGAGATCGACGTACGCCTTCTGGCCGACGGCGGAGTGCGAGTCTCCGACGACGGCCGAGGCATTCCGGTCGCCATGCACCCGACCGAGGGCAAGCCAACGCTTGAGGTCGTGATGACGATCCTGCATGCCGGCGGCAAGTTCGGCGGCGGCGGGTACGCCGTCTCCGGCGGCCTCCACGGCGTCGGCATGTCCGTGGTGAACGCGCTGAGCTCCCGGTTCGTGTCCGAGGTGCGCCGCGACGGGTTCAACTGGCGCCAGGAGTACACCGACGGCGGTAACCCGATCACCGGCGTCGAGCAGCTCGAGCCGCTCGGCCCCGACGAGCACACCGGAACCACGCAGACGTTCTGGGCCGACGGGTCGATCTTCGAGACGACCGAGTACGACTTCGAGACGCTGCGCGCCCGGTTCCAGCAGTACGCCTTCCTCAACAAGGGCCTGAAGATCACGCTCACCGACGAGCGCGCCGGCCACTCGTCCGCGACGGACGAGGTCACGGGTGCCGAGCCCGAGGCGACGGCCGACGGCGTCGAGGAGGTCGCGGGAGCCGACGGCCAGCCGGACGCCGAGGGCACGTCCCAGGACGCGGGCGCCTGGCGCACCGTCACGTTCAAGTACGACGACGGCCTCATGGACTACGTGCACCACCTCAACTCGGCGAAGCGGGTGGAGCTCATCCACCCCGACATCATCTCGTTCGAGAGCGAGGACACCGAGCGCAAGATCTCGGTCGAGGTCGCGCTCCAGTGGACCAGTGCCTACAGCGAGTCGGTCCACACGTTCGCCAACACGATCTCCACCACCGAGGGCGGCACGCACGAGGAGGGCTTCCGTGCCGCGATGACCACGCTGGTCAACAGCTACGCGCGGGACAAGGGGATCATCAAGGAGAAGGACGAGAACCTCACGGGTGACGACATCCGCGAGGGCCTGACCGCCGTCATCTCCGTCAAGCTCGGCGAGCCGCAGTTCGAGGGCCAGACCAAGACCAAGCTCGGGAACACGGAGGCCAAGACCTTCGTGCAGCGCGTGGTCCGCGAGCAGCTCGTCGACTGGTTCGACGCGCACCCGAACGAGGCCCGCGACGTCATCCGCAAGGCGATCCAGGCCTCGCAGGCCCGGATCGCGGCGCGCAAGGCGCGCGAGGCGACCCGCCGCAAGGGCATCCTCAACGGCGGCGGCATGCCGGGCAAGCTCAAGGACTGCCAGTCCCGCTTCCCCGACGAGTGCGAGATCTACATCGTCGAGGGCGACTCGGCCGGCGGCTCGGCGGTGCGTGGCCGCAACCCGCACAACCAGGCGATCCTGCCGCTGCGCGGCAAGATCCTGAACGTCGAGCGCGCCCGCCTGGACAAGGCGCTGTCCAACGCCGAGGTCCAGGCGCTGATCACGTCATTCGGCACGGGCATCGGCGAGGACTTCGACATCTCGAAGCTGAAGTACCACAAGATCGTGCTCATGGCCGACGCCGACGTCGACGGCCAGCACATCTGCACCCTGCTCCTGACGCTGCTGTTCCGGTACATGCGACCCCTGATCGAGCACGGCCACGTGTACCTCGCGCAGCCGCCGCTGTACCGGATCAAGTGGAGCAACGCCCCGCACGACTACGTGTACTCGGACCGGGAGCGCGACGCGTTCCTGGAGGCCGGCGCCGCGCAGGGCAAGCGGATCCCCAAGGACAACGGCATCCAGCGCTACAAGGGTCTCGGCGAGATGGACTACTCCGAGCTCTGGGACACCACGATGGACCCGGACCACCGGACGCTGCTGCAGGTCACCATGGACGACGCGGCCGCGGCCGACGAGATCTTCTCGGTGCTCATGGGCGAGGACGTCGAGTCCCGCCGCACCTTCATCCAGCGCAACGCCAAGGACGTGCGGTTCCTCGACATCTGACCAGGGTCGTCGCAGCAGTGCCCCACGGGGCCCTGCGACGTCCTGCGTCGAGACGGTGGCCCACGAGACGAAGTGACACGCCCAGCGGCGTGGAAAGGAAGTACAGACGGTGACGGACGAGACCCCCGGCGTGGAGAACTCCGACGACGGCATTCCCCTGGAGGACGCGCGGGTAGCGGTCCACCACGGTCGTGTCGAGCAGGTCGACCTGCAGCTGGAGATGCAGCGGTCGTACCTCGACTACGCGATGAGCGTGATCGTGGGGCGCGCGCTGCCCGACGTGCGCGACGGCCTCAAGCCGGTGCACCGCCGCGTCATCTACGCGATGTACGACGGCGGGTACCGGCCCGACCGCGCGTTCTCCAAGTGCTCGCGCGTCGTGGGTGACGTCATGGGCAAGTACCACCCGCACGGTGACACCGCGATCTACGACACCCTGGTGCGCCTGGTGCAGGACTGGGTGCTGCGCTACCCGCTGGTCGCCGGCCAGGGCAACTTCGGCTCGCCGGGCAACGACCCCGCTGCGGCCCCGCGGTACACCGAGTGCAAGATGGCGCCGCTCGCGATGGAGATGGTGCGCGACATCGAGAAGGGCACCGTCGACTTCCGGCCCAACTACGACGGCCGCACCCAGGAGCCCGTCGTCCTCCCGGCGCGCATCCCGAACCTGCTGGTCAACGGCTCTGCGGGCATCGCCGTCGGCATGGCCACCAACATCCCGCCGCACAACCTGCGCGAGGTGGCCGAGGGCGTCCGGTGGCACCTCGCCCACCCCGACGCCTCGCGCGAGGAGCTGCTCGAGGCGCTCCTGCAGCGCATCAAGGGCCCGGACTTCCCCTCCGGCGCGCAGATCCTGGGCCACAAGGGCATCGAGGACGCGTACCGCACGGGCCGTGGTTCGATCACGATGCGCGCGGTCGTGAACGTCGAGGAGATCCAGAACCGGATCTGCCTGGTCGTCACCGAGCTGCCGTACATGGTCAACCCGGACAACCTCGCCTCGAAGATCGCGGACCTCGTCAACGACGGCCGCATCCAGGGGATCGCGGACATCCGGGACGAGACGTCGGGCCGCACCGGCCAGCGCCTGGTCATCGTGCTCAAGCGCGACGCCGTGGCCAAGGTGGTGCTGAACAACCTCTACAAGCACACGCCGCTGCAGGAGAACTTCAGCGCCAACATGCTCGCGCTGGTCGACGAGGTGCCCCGCACGCTCAGCGTCGACGCGTTCGTCCGGCACTGGACCACGCACCAGATCGAGGTCGTCCGCCGGCGCACCGAGTACCTCCTGGCGGAGGCGCAGGACCAGATCCACATCTACGAGGGCTACCTCAAGGCGCTCGACGCGCTCGACGAGGTCATCGCGCTCATCCGTCGCTCCCCCGACGTCGACGAGGCCCGCACCGGCCTGATGGACCTGCTCACGATCGACGAGCAGCAGGCCAACGCGATCCTGTCGATGCAGCTGCGCCGCCTGGCCGCCCTCGAGCGGCAGAAGATCCTCGACGAGCACGCCAAGCTGCGCGCCGAGATCGAGGACTACCTGGACATCCTCGCCAAGCCGGACCGTCAGCGGGCCATCGTGGGCGAGGAGCTCGACGAGGTCACCGAGCGCTGGGGCGACGAGCGTCGCACCACGATCCTCCCGTACGACGGCGACATGTCGATGGAGGACCTCATCCCCGAGGAGGACGTGGTCGTCACGATCACGCGCGGCGGCTACGCCAAGCGGACGCGGACGGACAACTACCGCTCGCAGAAGCGCGGCGGCAAGGGGGTGCGCGGCGCGCAGCTGCGCGAGGACGACATCGTGGACCACTTCTTCACGACGACGACCCACCACTGGATGCTGTTCTTCACCAACCTCGGCCGGGTCTACCGGGCCAAGGGCTACGAGCTGCCCGAGGGCGGCCGGGACGCGAAGGGCCAGCACGTCGCCAACCTGCTGGCCTTCCAGCCGGGCGAGAAGATCGCCCAGGTGCTCGACATCCCCGACTACGAGGCCGCCGATTACCTGGTGCTGGCCACGCGCCGCGGGCTGGTGAAGAAGACCCGCCTGAGCGAGTACAACTCGCCGCGGTCGGGCGGCCTCATCGCGATCAACCTGCGGGAGGACGCCGACGGCGCCGCGGACGAGCTGGTCTCGGCCCGTCTCGTGAACGCCGACGACGACCTCATCCTCGTGTCGCGCAAGGGCCAGTCGATCCGCTTCCACGCGGACGACGAGTCGATCCGCCCGCTGGGCCGCGCGACGTCCGGCGTCACCGGCATGAAGTTCCGCGAGGAGGACGAGCTGCTGTCCGCCGACGTGGTCATCGACGGCGCCGACCTGTTCGTCGTCACCGAGGGCGGGTTCGCCAAGCGCACCCGGATCTCGGAGTACCGGATCCAGGGCCGCGGCGGCCTCGGCATCAAGGTCGCCAACCTCGTGGAGGCGCGCGGTGACCTCGTGGGCGCGCTCGTGACCCACGCGGACGACGAGGTGCTGGTGATCATGGAGCGCGGCAAGATCGTGCGTTCGGCCGTCGCGGAAGTTAACCTCACCGGCCGGAACACGCAGGGGGTAACCTTCGCAAAGCCGGACAAGGGGGACAGGATCATCGCCGTCGCGCGCAACGCGGAGCGTGAGGACGCGGGCGATGCGGTGGCTGCCACCGACGAGAACTCCGACGGTGAACCCGCCGAGCGGGTTACCGTGGAAGACAATCCGACCCCCGACGAAGTTCCGAGCACCCCTGAGCAGGACAGCACCGGACGCGAGGACAGCTGATGACGAGTGACAAGAACGGGCACGTGCGCATCGCGACGCCTTCGCTCGAAGAAGACCTGGAGATCACCCGGGATCGCAAGGCCGTGACGCAGGAGAAGGACGCGGCCGAGACCTCGGGCGCGGAGTCGGCAGGGGCCGGCTCGGAGAAGACCTCCGCGTCGAACGGTTCGGCCACGGACAAGCCCGCCGACGGCGGCAGCGCGTCGAACGGCGCCGCTGCCGGCGCCGGCCAGGCCACGGGCGGCGAGAAGCTGTCCGAGCCCGTCGTGGTCGCCTCCCCCGAGGCGAAGGGGGACCAGTCCACGGAGAGCAAGGCCACGAAGACGCCCGCTGCGGACGACACGGCCGTCCCCACCACGGGTGGGGTCTGGCGGTCCGCCTACGAGGCGGGCAAGCAGGGCAAGGAGCAGAAGCCCGCCGCGGAGTCGAACGGCGGGTCCAAGGACTCCACGGGCCTCGTCTCGGCGATCGGGCGGGCCTCGACCAAGACCGACACCGCGGCGTCCCAGAGCGCGCCCGCGGCAGAGCCGGACGCGAAGTCGTGGAACCGGGTCCCGGCGCCCGGCACTCCGGCGGCCGCTCCGACGGGAGCCGCGGACGGCGTGAAGGCCGGCGCGATGAAGGCCGCCCAGGCCGCCCTCGACGCGGCCCGCAGCGCTGCGAAGAAGGTGTCCTCGATCATGCCTGACGACGATGGGCAGACGGCGGCTCAGAATGAGCCCAAGCCGCGGCCCGAGATGCACTACACCGCGGGTGGCGTGCGCGGCAGCGCCGTTCCGGTCGGTACGCCCGCGGACGGCGCGCAGGGCCAGCCCACGCACCCGGCGTCGACCCCCACGCCCGAGGTGCCGCGTCCGGCCCCCGCCGGCCCGCGCCGCGTGCGGCTCGCGATCTCCCGGGTCGACCCGTGGTCCGTCATGAAGCTGGCGTTCCTGCTGGCCGTCGCGGTCGCGATCATGACCGTCGTGGCCACGGCGGTGTTCTGGTCGGTGCTCAACAGCCTCGGCGTCTTCACCACGGTGCAGAGCTTCGTGGAGGACGCCGTGGGCCCGCAGAGCAACGTGAACCTCACGCAGTTCGTGGAGTTCCCCCGCGTCATCTCCCTCGCGACCCTGATCAGCATCTGCAACATCGTGCTGCTGACGGCGATCGCGACGATCATGGCGTTCCTGTACAACATCACGGCAGCACTCGTCGGCGGCGTGCACATGACGCTGACCGACGACTGACCAGCGCTGCCAGAGCGTTCTCGTGCGTTCGCACGCACGGCTCGGCGCACGTCACACCGCGGACCATCATTTCGGTTTGGGACATCGTCCCGACCTGGGGTAACCTCCAGTGTCGCAAGAGCGTGCGTAACGCTCGTCCGGGGCTATAGCTCAGACGGTTAGAGCGCTTCCCTGATAAGGAAGAGGTCGGAGGTTCAAGTCCTCCTAGCCCCACTCCCGGACCTGCAGAGGCTCCCCAGGAGGAACTCGTGAAGAAGCTGCTGATAGTGCTGCTGGCGGCCGGCGCCGGCTACGTCCTCTGGCGCAAGCTGAGTGAGGACGCGGCTGGCCGCGATCTCTGGTCCGAGGTCACCGACTCGATCGACTGAGCGGCCCTCGTCGGGGCCATGGCGCAATTGGTAGCGCACCTGCTTTGCAAGCAGGGGGTTGGGGGTTCGAGTCCCCCTGGCTCCACCCCTGACCGAAGCCCGGATTCGTCCGGGCTTTTGTCGTTCCCGGGGTCGGTCGGCCCGCTCTGCCGTGGACGGACGCCGCCTGTCCGAGGGATCACTGAGGCGCGTGTAGTGGGATACCCGTATGTTCGGCCGGTCCGGCGAATTTTTCACCCCTGATCCGCCTTGGGCTACTGACAAGGCAGGACCCCTTCCATATCGTCGAGCGCGAGGGGCAGCACCACCCAACTGTTCGGCCCCTCGTGATCCGAGGAGGACAGCGTGTCCCTGACCAGGAAGCTCATCGGCACCGCCGCCGCAGTGACCGCAGCCCTGTCGGCTGCCGTGGTCGCCACGCCGACAGCCACCGCAGTGCCCAGCACCATCCCGCTCACCATCACCAACGACTCAGGTCGTGGCGACCAGGTGTTCGTCTACGTACTGGGCGAGTCCGGCGGCCAGCTCGGCTACGCCGACGCCCAGGGCACGTTCCACCCCTGGCCGGACGCCGGGAGCGTCCCCGAGCCGGCGCCGGACGCATCGATCGCGGGTCCGGCGGACGGGCAGGACGTCACCATCCAGATGCCCAAGCTGTCGGGCCGCGTGTACTTCTCCTACGGCAGCAAGCTCGACCTCAAGATCGTGAACGACGGGCAGCTCGTACAGCCGGCCGTGCAGAACCCGAGCGACCCGAACCGCGACATCCTGTTCAACTGGACGGAGTACACGCTCAACGACTCCGGCCTGTGGATCAACAGCACCCAGGTCGACTTCTTCTCCGCGCCGTACCAGACGGGCCTGCGCTCCTCGAGCGGTGAGCTGCTGCGCACGGGGATGCTCAAGCCCGACGGCTGGGACAACGTCGTGTCGTCGCTCTCGCAGCAGGACGGCTGGGACGGGCTCGCGCAGACCGGACCCGACGGATCCGTGCTGCGGGTCCTCTCCCCCGGCCACGGCGTCGGGACGGGTCAGGTCGACGCGAACGTCCTGTCCGACTACGTCGACCGCGTCTGGAGCAAGTACGCGAGCGAGACCCTCACCGTCGTGCCGTACGGCGACCAGCCGGACAAGAAGTTCCTCGGGACCGTCTCGGGCGACACGATGACGTTCACCGACACGTCGGGCGCCGTCGTCACCACCTTCCCGAAGCCGTCGGGCGAGTCGATCTTCGGCTGCGCGGGCGACCTGGCCGCGCCGAACAACGACATCGGTGCCATCGCACGCACGCTGTGCGCCGGGTTCAACCGGTCCTCGCTGCTCGACAGCAGCACACAGCCGACCCAGGATCCGGCCGGCTTCTACCAGGACTCGGTGACGAACTACTACGCCAAGTACATCCACGAGCAGATGGCGGACGGCAAGGCCTACGCGTTCGCGTTCGACGACGTCATGGCGCAGGAGTCGCTGGTGCACGACGGTGACCCGACCGAGGCTTTCATCCAGCTCGACCCGTTCACGGGGGCGGCCACGCCGATCGGCGGCTGATCGCGACCCGCACAGGACAGGAGGGCCCGGCCGTTTCGGCCGGGCCCTCCTGGCGTGCATGAGACAGGCTGGGGGTCAGCCGCCCTGCTTGCTCTCCCCCGGCGGGACCTGGTCCACGATCGGCTCGTCCTTGGCGGGCGGGGCCGGCTTGGCGTCCTTCGGCTCCGTCGCCTTGACCGGAGTCTCGGGGCTGTCGGAACCGGCCTTCTGCGCGGCGTCGGACACCGCGCTGCTCGCCTTCTGTGCCGTGGACTTCGCGGCGTCGATGACGGGACCGGCCTTCTCCTTGGCGGCGTCGATCACCGGGGCTGCCTTCTCGAGCACCGGACCGGCCTTCTCCTTCGCCGCCTCGAACGCGGGGCTCGCGGCCGAATAGGCCCGGGCACCGAGGTCCTTGGCCGTCTGCGCGGCCTTGGCCCCCGCCTCCTTGCCCTTGGCGATGGCGGAGCCTGCTGCCGAGCCGACGCCGGAGGAGTGCTTGGCGGCGCCGTCGGAGTAGTCGGCTCCCGAGCTCTGTTCCCAGGGCTCGGCCCACGGGTCGGTCTGGGGCTGTGCACGCTTCCAGAACACGTAGCCCGCGACGGCCGCACCGCCCGCGGCCAGCGCGATGAGCCAGCCCTTCTTGGAGCTCTTCCTGCTGGCCTTGTCCACCGCGTCCGTGACGGTCTCGGCGAGCGAGGTCTTGCCCTGTGCCGCCGCGGCGTTGGCCGCCGCGACGTTGAACGCGGAGACCATCTTCGGGAGCAGGTCGTCCACGAGCTTGTCGTGCGCGGAGTCGATCAGGGGCGCGGCCTTGCCCGCCGCCTTCTCGACCTGGGGCGCGGCCGCCTGCAGACTGTCCTGCCAGGCCTTCTCGGCGCGCGGTGTGAGCCATGCGATGAAGTCGTTCACGCGGGGCTGGGCCCAGTCCTTCGCGTTCGAGGCCCGGTCCTTGGCCTGGGCCGCGATGGACCCGGCCTGTGACGCGGCCTTGGAGCTGACGTCGGAAAGCAGAGCTGTGGCCTCCACGGCCCTCTCCTTGACCTTCTCGGTGTCGATCTTGCTCGTGTCCACGTAGTCGGTCACCTTCTTGCGGGTCATGTAACTCCCCCCGAACTGTTCAATACTCCTCAAGGTGCCACTCTGCCATCGCCTGCCCTTACTGGCGAGGTAAGGCGGCGACGCTGCAGCATCCGCGGGCCGCTCCGTGGGAGGATTGATGCATGTTCGCAATCCTGCACACCACCTCCGGTGACATCCGCATCGAGCTCTTCCCGAACCACGCGCCCAAGACTGTCGAGAACTTCGTCGGCCTCGCGACGGGTGAGAAGGCCTGGACGGACCCGCGCACGGGCGAGGAGCGCAAGGACCCGTTCTACGACGGCCTGATCTTCCACCGCGTCATCGACGACTTCATGATCCAGGGCGGCTGCCCGCTCGGGACGGGAACCGGCGGCCCGGGGTACACGTTCAACGACGAGATCCACCCTGAGCTCCAGTTCAACGAGAAGTACATCCTCGCGATGGCCAACGCCGGCAAGCGCCGGAACCCGGTCACCGGCGAGATCGAGGGCACCAACGGCTCCCAGTTCTTCCTCACCACCGCGGAGACCCCGTGGCTCAACGGCAAGCACACGATCTTCGGCAAGGTCGCGGACGACGCGTCGCGCGAGGTCGTCGACAAGGTCGGCAAGACGCGCACGCGTCCCGGCGACCGTCCCGTCGAGGACATCGTCATCGAGTCCGTCACCATCGAGCCCTGAGCCGTCGCGGCGCTCGCGCCGCCGGCCCGGACACGTACGACCGAGCACCGATGACCGAGGGGACTGAGGACGTATCGCGATGAACGACCCGGCCGCCGAGGAGCCGACCGAGGCCGAGGCTCCCGTCTGCCCGCGACACCCCGACCGGGTGGCCTACGTGCGCTGCCAGCGCTGCGGTCGCCCGACGTGCCCCGAGTGCCAGCGACCGGCCGCGGTCGGCGTCCAGTGCGTCGACTGCGTCCGGGAGACGAAGCGCGCCGCTCCGCGCATCCGGACGGCGTTCGGCGGCTCGGCCACCAGCACCGCCGCCAACGGCCGGCCGGTCGTCACGCTGACGATCATCGGCATCTGCGTCGTGAGCTGGCTGCTGCAGCTGGTGACGAGGGGCGCGTGGACGGAGGCGCTGTGGTTCTGGCCCTGGGGCGGCGCGATGGAGCCGTGGCGGTTCCTCACGGCGTCGTTCCTGCACTCCACGTCACCGCTGCACATCCTGTTCAACATGTACGCGCTGTGGATCACGGGCCAGTTCCTCGAACCGCTGCTCGGCCGGGCCCGGTTCGCGGTCCTGTGCCTGCTGTCCGCCGTGGGTGGGTCGGTCGGCGTGCTGCTCCTGGCCGGCGACCCGTTCACGTCGAGTGCCTGGGTGACACCGGTCGTCGGCGCGTCCGGCATGGTGTTCGGGCTGTTCGGGGCGATGCTCCCCGTGATGCGCCGCCTGGGCCGCAGCATGGGTCAGGTGCTCGTCCTGCTCGCGATCAACGGCGCCATCGGCTTCTTCGTGCCGAACATCTCGTGGCAGGCGCACCTCGGCGGTCTCGTCACCGGTGCGCTGGTGGCGACCGCGTACGCGTACGCGCCCAAGGACCGGCGCGCGCTCGTCGCATGGCTGGTTCCGGTGGTCGGTATCGCCGTCCTGATCGCGCTGGCGGTGTGGCGCTACAGCGCGGTCGGCGTCCTGTGAACAGGCCGCGGGACTAGCGGGCGGACCGTCGCCAGTCTCTTTTCCCCAGCTTTACCCACAGCTGTGGATAAATGGGTACACGGCTCCGCGGCCGCCTCGGTGGGGCCGCGGAGCCGCCGTTCTCAGCGCCAGCGGGTGGTGAGCCCGAAGCCCACGATGATCAGGCCGAAGCCGACCGCGAGGTTCCACTGGCCGATCTGCGGGATCGGCAGGGCGAGGTCTGCGCTGGTCAGGTAGTACGTCACGATCCAGGCGAGGCCGAGGACCATGAGGCCGACCATGACGGGGGCGAGCCAACGCGGGTTGACCGCCTCACCGGGCAGCGCGACCTTGGCCTCGGCCTTGTCAGCCTTGGGCGTGGCCTTCTTCTTGTTGCGGGACTTCGACTCGGGCACGAGGCGGGCTCCTGTCCTGGGGGGTCTGCCCGACGGGTGTGCCGAGCCGACGTCTGCTTGCTCGTGGACTAGCGTAGTGGTCGACAGCCCGAGTCGTGACCAGACGCGTCCGCGGGTTTGTCGAATGTTGCAGGAGGGACGCGTGTGACCGAGCCGGAGCCGACGCCCGCGCCGTCGTCCAAGGGCGGTGCCGGAGGCTTTCTTGGTGCCCTGACCCACGCACGATGGCGTTCGTGGCTCAGTGTGGGAGCGGTCGCCGTGCTGGCCGGCCTGATGTTCAGCGCCAGCGCCCGGCTGGCCGACGGCGGCGGCGCCGGCAACCGCGACCCGCAGGATCTCGCGCAGCTCGTGGACACCGAGACGAACCGCGTCACCGACCTCACCGAGCGCAGCACCGAGCTGGACCGCGAGATCGAGGGGCTGAGCGCACGTGCCGGCACGACCGTGCCGACGCTGGACGACGACCTGGTGCGGCGCGAGGGCGTGGTGTCGGGATCCGAACCGGTGCGGGGCGCCGGGCTGACCGTGACGCTCGACGACGCGCCGTCGACGTCGGTCGGCGCCGGGCCTGGCGGCGTCGAGCCGCAGCCGGACGACCTCGTGGTGCACCAGCAGGACCTGCAGCACGTCATCAACGCGCTCTGGGCCGGCGGGGCCGAGGCGATGACGCTGCAGGGTGAGCGGGTGACGTCGACGTCGGCGTTCCGGTGCTCCGGAAACATCCTGCTGCTGCACGGCAAGGTCTTCTCACCACCGTACAAGGTGACGGCGGTGGGAGACCCGGCGAAGATGGAGGCGTCGCTCGACGGGTCCGAGGGTGTGCAGACGTACCTCGAGTACGTGGACTGGGTACACCTGGGCTGGGACGTGCGGCGTAGCGACCACCTGGACCTCCCCGCGTACGACGGCGGCGGTCTGCAGTACGCGACGGTTCCCGATGGTACGGAGGTCTTTGGATGACCCACGCGCAGGCCGGCCACAACGTGCCGCTGCCACAGGAGGTGTTCCCCATCGCGTATCAGCGCGGTCCGTCCGGGATGGGGCCGCGCAACGCGCGGCGTCCCCAGTCGTCGGGATCCCCCATGCGGCCCGTCGCCTGGCTGATCGGCGTGATGGGCGAGCTCCTCGTGACGGCAGGTCTGGTGCTCGGGCTGTTCGTGGTGTGGCAGCTCTGGTGGACGGACGTCGAGGGCGCGCGCGCCCAGAGCGAGATCATCGCGGAGATGGACTGGGAGGCCGCGCCGACCGGCCCGCAGACCGCCCCCGAGAACCACGGCCCGCCGCCGCTCATGGAGGAGCCACCGGAGGCCGGCACGCTCTTCGCGCAGATGTACATCCCGCGGTTCGGCGACGACTACGTCAAGCCGATCGCCGAGGGTACGGACAAGGCGACGGTGCTCGACACCATCGGCATCGGGCACTACGTGGGCACCGCGATGCCGGGTGACCTCGGCAACTTCGCGCTCGCCGCGCACCGCACGACCTACGGCAAGCCGTTCAACCAGATCGCCGAGCTCAAGCCCGGTGATCCCCTGGTCGTCCGCACCGAGGACACCTGGTACGTGTACAAGGTGACCGAGTCGCAGATCGTCTACCCGCAGAACGTCGAGGTCATCGCCCCGGTCCCCGGCGTGACCGCCGACGAGCCGATGCCCGAGCTGACCAAGCGGTTCATCACGCTGACCTCCTGCCACCCGATGTTCTCCGCGACCGAGCGGTACATCGTGCACGGTGAGCTCGAGTACTGGTCGCCCGTGGGCGAGGGCAAGCCGAAGGAGCTGGTGAGCTGATGTACGCGCTGTTGTGGCGGGCCATCCCCGGCCCCGGGTGGTTCAAGTTCCTGGTGTGCCTCGTGCTGGCGTTCGGCGTGATCGCGGTGTGCTTCACGCAGTTCTTCCCGTGGCTCAGCGACTACATGCCGTTCAACGACACCACCGTCGGCGCGTAGCATGCCTGCATGACGCGCATCCTCGTCGTCGACAACTACGACTCGTTCGTCTACACGATCGTCGGCTATCTCGACCAGATCGGCGCCCGGACCGTGGTGGTCCGGAACGACGCCGTGCCCACCCCCGACGCCGACGGCCGCTTCTGGTACGACGGCGACGACGGCGCGCCCGTGCCCTACGACGGCGTGCTCGTCTCCCCCGGCCCCGGTACCCCCGCGGAGGCCGGCGCCTCCGAGGACGTGATCCGGGCCTGCGCCCGGTCGCGCACCCCGATGCTCGGCGTCTGCCTCGGGCACCAGGCGCTGGCCGAGGTGTTCGGCGGCAAGGTGACGCACGCGCCGGAGCTCATGCACGGCAAGACGAGCCTTGTGGAGCACTCGGGCCAGGGCGTCCTCGCCGGCCTGCCCGCGCCGTTCACCGCGACGCGCTACCACTCGCTGGCGGTGACGCCGGACAGCGTGCCGGCCGAGCTGGAGGTGACCTGCTCGACGGCGTCGGGCATCGTCATGGGGCTGCAGCACCGCGAGCTGCCGCTGCACGGCGTGCAGTTCCACCCCGAGTCCGTGCTCACCGAGGGCGGGCACCGGCTGCTGGCGAACTGGCTGGAGACCTGCGGGCTCGAGGGCGCCGTGGAGCGGGCACAAGGAATGGCGCCGCTGGTCATCTCGTGACCTGCGACGCCATGTGCGCGGTGCGGCCCCTGACCGGTCTCCGGTCAGGGGCCGACTGCGTTACGGGATGATGTCCTCGCCGTCGCCTTCCCCGCCGTTCGCGGGGCCGGTGGAGATCACGAGGTTGATGTACGAGCCCACGTCAACGGTGGAGCCCGGATCCGGGTCGGACCGGATCACCTGGCCGGCGGCGAAGATGTCCGAGGGCTCCTCGGACGCCTGCTGGCACGTGATCTGCACGCCGGTGCACGCGACCTGGGCCTCGTCGAGCGTCTTGCCGACCAGGTCCGCGGGGACGGTCGTCTCCGTGGGTGCCGGCGCCTCCGCGATGTAGACCGTCACCGAGGTGCCCTGCTTCACGTCGCCGGCCTCGGGGTCGGTGCGCGACACCGTACCCGGGGTTACCTCGTCGCTCTCCTCGGTGTCCCACTGGATCGTGCCGAGACCGAGGTTCGCGAGCTGTGCCTCGGCGCCCTCCTTGGACTGCCCGACCACGTTCGGGAGCGTGGTGTTGCCGGTCGAGAGGTAGAGGACGACGTCCGAACCCTCCTGAGCGGTCAGGCCTGCGCCCGGCTCAGTCTTGGTGACCTGGCCCTGGCTGACGTCCGGGCTGTTCTCGGACTCGGTGCCGCTGACCGTGAGGTTCAGCTCCTCGAGCTTGGCCCGGGCGTCCGCCTCGGACAGGTTCTTCAGCTCGGGCAGCGTGACCTGGCCCGGCGCGCCCGCCACGAAGACGGTGACCGTCGAGTTCGGCTCGACCTCCTCGCCCGCGCCCGGCTCGGTCGTGCCGGTGGTCTGACCCTCGTCGAGGTCGGACTCCTTGTCGATGGCCGACTGGAACGTCAGCCCGGCGGCCTCGATCTGCGATCGTGCCTCCTCGGCGCTGATGCCCTCCGAGATCGTGGGCACGGCGACCTTCGTCGGCTCCTCCTCGCCACCGCCGTTGATGACCATGGCGATGATGATGGCCGCGACCGCCGCGAGGGCGATCCCGAGCAGCCACCACATCAGGGCCTTGCTCTTCTTCTCGGGCTCGCGCTGGCCGTTGCGGGTCTGCGGCCCGGGGTAGCCGTTGCCCGGCGTGATCGGGCTCTGCTGCGCCGTCGCGGGACCCCAGCTGCCCTGGCCCGGCGTCATGACCTGCGTGGCCCCGTACGCGGGCTGGCCCGCGACCTGGGTCGCGCCCATCATCGCGGCACCGACCATGGGTGCGGTGACCTGGCCGCCGCGCATCGCGGCCTCCAGGTCGCGGCGGAACTCCGCCGCGGTGCTGTACCGGTGGTCGCGGTCCTTGGTGAGGGCCTTGAGGGTGATGCGGTCGAGCACGTCGGGGACGTCGGTGGCGACCTCCGACGGGCGCTGCGGTTCCTGGCCCACGTGCTGGTAGGCCACGGCGACCGGGGAGTCGCCCTGGAACGGCGGCCGCCCCGTGAGCAGCTCGAACAGCATGCAGCCGGTGGAGTACAGGTCGGAGCGGGTGTCCACCTGCTCGCCACGGGCCTGCTCCGGCGAGAGGTACTGCGCGGTACCGATGACCGCGTTGGTCGCCGTCATCGTCGCGGCGGAGTCGGCCATGGCGCGGGCGATGCCGAAGTCCATCACCTTGACCGCACCCGTGGGCGTGATCATCACGTTCGCGGGCTTGATGTCGCGGTGCACGATGCCCGCGTGGTGCGAGTACTCCAGTGCGCTCAGCACGCCGACCGTGATCTCGACGGCCTCCTCGATCGGGACCGCGGCGCCGTCCGTCAGGATGTCGCGGACGGTGTGCCCCTCGACGTACTCCATGACGATGAACGGCACGTGCACGTCCTCGCCGGAGGCGTTCTGGTGGATGTCCTCCCCCGTGTCGTACACGGCGACGACCGCGGGGTGGTTCAGCGCCGCGGCGGACTGCGCCTCGCGCCGGAAGCGGGTGAGGAACGACGGGTCGCGGGCGAGGTCGGAACGGAGCACCTTGATCGCGACGGTACGACCGAGACGGGTGTCGTGGCCGATGTGCACCTCGGCCATGCCGCCACGGCCGACGAGCTCGCCGACCTCATAACGGCCGGCGAGTACGCGGGGCGTGTTCTCCACCACTCATAGGTCCTTTGATGTCGTGGCCGTCTGCCTCAGGGCATACGACTCGTTGAGGAGCATCATCCCAGAAGCGGCCAGTCCGGCCGCTGCCGGGGGATTCAGCGTTTCGGCGTAGATTTCGGAGGAACCCCACGGCTCCCGCAGAGCGCCGTCGTCGCCGCCCCCGGTGACCAGCATGATGAGGATGACCACGAGCAGCAGCCCGACCAGTGCGACGAGCGGCCAGGACACGCGGATCCCCAGACGATCCTCGATCCCGTTCACCCAGCCCCGGATGTCGGACGACAGGCTGCGCCGTCCCTTCCCAGGGTGCCCTCCCGAGCGCCCCTGCTGGGGGACCCGGCGCCCGTCCTGGCGTGTCGAGTGCAGGTCGCGGCGCGACGGATAGGCTCGTGCGGCCCCGCTGCCCCCGGCCGCAGGCGGCGGGACGTAGCCGGGTGCGGCCGGCCTGCCGTAGGAGTCGGAGCCGTAGGCGCCCGACGTCGTGCCGTACCCGGCCGAGTCGGAACCGTAGCCCGCCGAGTCCGAGCCGTATCCGGCGGAGTCGGCGCCGTACCCGGCCGAGTCCGAGCCGTATCCCCCGGAGGCCGGTCCGCCGGCGGGGTTGCCCGGAGCCGGTGAGTAGGGCCGTCCGTAGGCGTCCGTCCCGTAGGTGCCCGACGTCGTGCCGTACCCGGCCGAGTCGGAACCGTAGGACCCGGAGCCGAACGGCCCGGAACCGTAGCCGCCCGCCGGGGTGCCCGGGCCGAAACCGCCTGCTGGACTGCCGGAACCGTAGCCGCCCGCCGCGGTGCCCGAGCCGTAACCGCCGGCAGGCGCCCCCGGACCGGGGGACGGCTGGGGCGGTGCGGACTGGGCGTTGGCCACGGTGGTGTGCCGCCCGCCGCTGGTCGGGCCGAACGGGGACTGCCTGCGGGCGTGCGAGGGGCCGGGCTGCGGCGCGCTCGACCGGCCGCTGCCGGAGCGCTGTGTAGAGGATGCCTGACCGTCGCGGCGCGAACGGCGCGCGTAGCGCGAGCTGCCGAACGGGTCCTCGGCGATCTCCGCGGCGAGCATGTCCAGGTGCCGCGCGAGCTGGTCGGCCGAGGCGATGCGCTGCGCCGGGTCCTTCTCCAGCATCTGCGTGATGGTCTCTGCCAGTCCCGGGTGCACCGAGGTCGGCAGGAGCGGCATCGGCGCGTTGACGTGCGCGATCGCGATGTCGACCGGCGTCCGGCCGGTGAAGGGACGGCGGCCCGCCGTCGCCTCGTAGGCGACCACGCCGAGTGCGTAGATGTCCGAGGCGCCCGTGGCCGACTGGCCGACGGCCTGCTCGGGCGACAGATACTGCGCGGTGCCCATGACCATGCCCGTGGCGGTCATGGGCACCTGGTTCTGGGCCACCGAGACACCGAAGTCCGTGATCTTCACGGTGCCCGAGTGCTCCAGCAGGATGTTGCCCGGCTTCACGTCGCGGTGCACGACGCCGGCGAGGTGCGCGGCGTGCAGGCCGCGCGCGGTCTGGGCCAGGATCGGCAGCAGCCTGGCAGGCTGCAGCACCGGCTCCCGTTCGAGCAGGTCGGCGAGCGGCTCGCCCAGGACCAGCTCCATGACCAGGTAGCCGGCGCCGTTCTCCTCGCCGTAGTCGAACATCTGCGCGATGTTGGGGTGGACGAGGGTCGACGAGTTCCGGGCCTCCGTGCGCAGGCGGCGGAGGAAGTCCTCGTTGCCCGTGTACTCCTCGCGGAGCACCTTCACGGCGATCTCGCGCGCGAGCTTCTCGTCGCGCGCGACCCAGACCTCGCCCATGCCGCCCATGGCGATACGCCGTACCAGCTTGTAGCGATCACCCAGCGACAGACCCTCGACCGGTCTCATTTCGAGATCGCCGCCTGCATGATCTGCGCGGCGATCGGGCTGGCGAGGGCGCCACCCGTGGTCTCGTTGGTGGACTGGCCCTCGTTCTCCAGCACCACGGCCACGGCGACCTGCGGGTCGTCGGCCGGCGCGAACGAGGTGAACCACAGCGTGGGCGATCGGGGGTCGTCCTCGGCGGTACCGGTCTTGCCGGCCACCTGGACACCCGGGATCTGCGCGCCCGTGCCGGAGCCGTCCTCGACCACCGCGACCATCATCTCCGTCAGCGCGTCGGCCGTGGACGACGAGAACGGGCTCTTGTAGCGGTTCGGCTTGGTCTGGCTGACGAGCTCGAGGTCGCTGTCCCGCACGCTCTGGATGAGGTACGGCTCCATGAGGTCGCCGTCGTTCGCGATGGCCGCGGACATCATGGCCACCTGGAGCGGCGTCAGGCGCAGGTCGCCCTGGCCCATGCCGGACAGTGCGATGCGGGCGTCGGAGTCGTCCGTCGCGGTGTCGGAGAGGCCCGGGTAGACACCGACCGACGTGGTCATCGGGATCTCCAGGGACTCGGTGAAGCCGAAGTCCTGGAACATCTGCTGCATGCCGTCCTTGCCCACCGTGTTCGCGAGTCCGAGGAAGGCGGTGTTGCAGGAGATCCGCAGGGCGTCCTTGAGTGTCATCGAACCGCTGGCGTCACAGGTCTCGCCGTCGAAGTTCTGCACCTTGCCGCCGTCCCCGGTCGTGCCGGGGAGCTGGTAGACGTTCGGTGCCGGGATCCGGGTCTCAGGGGTCATCCCGTCGTACTCGATGGCGGCGGCCGACGTCAGCAGCTTGAACGTGGAGCCGGGCGGGTAGATCGCGTTGATGGTGCGGTTGATCGTGGGGCCGTAGGGGCTGAGCCGCTCCTCGCCGCCGATCGAGTTGACCTGCGGCTTCTCGTTGAGGACCTTCTCGGCGGCTGCCGTGGCTGCATCGTTGTCGTGCGAGGACAGCGCGTTCGGGTCGAACGAGGGCTTGGAGACCATCGCGAGGATGGCGCCCGTCTTCGGGTTGATGGCCACGGCCGCGCCGACGTTGTCGCCGAGGGCGTCCCAGGCGGCCTTCTGCACCTTGGGGTCGATCGTGAGCTCGACCGAGGAGCCCTGCGCCTCCTCGCCCGTGATGAGGTTCTGGAGGCGGTCCAGCCACAGCGAGTCGTCCTCGCCCGCCAGGTAGCTGTTCGCGTACCGCTCCATGCCGGTGATGGTGCCGTTGATGCTGAAGTAACCCGTGACCGGCGCGAACACGGCGGCCGCTCCGGCGTCGCCCTCGGAGTAGGTGCGCTGGTACTTGAAGTTGTCGTCCACGGGGACGGACGTGACGATCGGGTCGCCGTTGCTCACGACGATGGGGCCACGGTCCCGGCCGAGTGCGCTGTAGGTGCCCCGGACGTTCCTGGGGTCCTCGTTCAGGCTCTTTGCCGAGACGAACTGGATCCAGGTCGTCGAGACCATGAGGGCCAGGAACATCACCATGACGACGGTCGACAGGCGGCGCAAGGTCGCGTTCACAGGTCCACCCCCCGCACGATCTGGGTCGCCTCGTTGGGCGTCGGGCCGCGGCCCGCACCGGCGTCGGTCCCCGCCTGGACCGGGGCCGCACCCGGCCCCCCTACCTCGATCGCGCCGCCGCCCACCACGGCGGGCGCGGGGTCGGCCAGGGTGCCGCGGGTCGGCAGGGCCGACGGTCGCCGGGCGGCGTCGGAGATGCGCAGCATGAGGGCGATGACTATCCAGTTCGCGAGCAGGGACGATCCGCCCTGCGCCATGAACGGCAGGGTCAGACCGGTGAGCGGGATGATGCGGGTGATACCGCCCACCACGACGAAGAGCTGCAGCGCCATGACGAACGCGAGGCCGCCCGCGAGCAGCTTGCCGAAGCCGTCACGGACGCCGATCGCGTGGCGCAGGCCGCGCTGCACGATCACCAGGTAGATCAGCAGGATCGCCAGGAGGCCGGTGAGGCCGAGCTCCTCGCCGAGGGCGGCGTACACGAAGTCCGAGAAGGCGAACGGCACGCGGTCCGGGAAACCTTCGCCCCAGCCGGCGCCGAACATGCCGCCGTACGCCATGCCGAACATGCCCTGGACGATCTGGTAGGACCCGCCGAAGTCGCGCTCGTAGAGCTCGGCGTTCAGCGGGTCGAGCCAGACGTCGACGCGACCCTGCACGTGGCTGAAGATCGACCAGGCGACGACGGCGCCCGCGGCGAACATCGTGAGGCCGATGACGATCCAGCCGACCCGGTCGGTGGCCAGGTACAGCATGCCGACGAACAGGCCGAAGAACAGCAGCGAGGTACCAAGGTCCTTCTCGCCGACCAGGACCGCCAGGGAGACGGCCCAGACGATGAGGATGGGGCCGAGGTCGCGCAGGCGCGGGAGCTGGAGGCCCAGGAACTTCTTGCCCGCCAGTGCCAGGGTGTCGCGGTTCGCGACCAGGTAGCCCGCGAAGAACACGGCGAACGCGATCTTGGCGAACTCGGCCGGCTGCAGCGAGAACGGGCCGATGAAGATCCAGATCTGCGCGCCGTTGATCTCCTCGCCCAGGCCGGGGACCAGGGGGAGGATCACCAGCACGATGCCGACGATCATCGCCGTGTAGGTGAGGCGGCGCAGGCTGCGGTGGTCGCGGATCACGAAGATGACGATGCAGCCGAGGATGATGCCGATCGCGGACCACATGATGTGCCGCGGCGCGTTGGCACCCGCCATGGCGACGTTGGTCGACAGGTCGAGCCGGAGCACCATCGCCATGCTGACGCTGTTCAGCAGCACGACGGCGGGCAGGATCACCTGGTCGGCGTAGGGCGCGCGCAGCCGCAGCACGATGTGTGCCGTGAAGGCCAGCGCGGCCAGGACGAGCGAGTACGTCCAGAACCCGTCGGGCAGGCCGTCCTCAAGGGAGTAGCCCACCATCCACATGCCGCCCATGCCGAGCGACAGTGCGACGACCAGCAGGATCGCCTCAGCGATGCGGGTCGGGGCCTTCTCCTCGGGCTGGAGGACGCTCATCCGTTCCCTCCCGTACCGGTCTCCTTGGAGGCGGTGGGCGTCGACTTCGGCGACGAGGTGCTCGCCGGCTCGCTCGTGGTCGGCGTCGGGGTGGACGAGGGCGACGGCGATGCCGACGGCTCGGTCTCCTCGGTCGCCTCGGCGATCAGCCGCTCGGCGCGCCCGCGGGCGTCCTCGAGCGAGGTCGCGCGGATGGTCTCGTTCACGCGGTCCGCGACGAACGCGGGCAGCTCGTCGACACGGGTGCCCGTGAGCTCGACCGCCGTCGAGAACGTCAGTGGTCCGGCCGTGGCCGGGATGCCGCGGAACACCGCGACCTGGCCGTCGGACTCACCCACGTAGTACTGGGTCTGGGTCCAGCGGTAGCCGCCCCAGCCCGCCAGGACGAGGCCCACGACCAGCAGCAGCGCACCGACCACGGTGAGCCAGACGCGCTTCTTGCGCGTCGGCGCCTCTTCGTCGGCCTCCTCGGCCAGGTCGTCGTCGGGCTGGATGTCCGGCTGGTACTGCTCCTCGTCGGTGCCGCCCGCGATCATGGCCTGCTCGAGCGTGTCGGCCAGGTTGTCCTGCGCCGCCGGGTCGGACAGCACGCCCACAGCCACGGGGACCGGCGCCTGCTGCCCGCCCTGCGCCGCGCCGCCGCGGCTGAAGCCGGTCACGGTGTCGCCGTCGATCTCCGCGTGCGGGGCGGCGCTCGCGGAGGGCGTGCCGCTGCCGGCCGCGGTCACGCCCGCGAGGGCGGCCGAGCCGACGATCTCCGGGGTGACGGTGGCCGTGGTACCCGCCGCGGCGGCGTCGTCCAGGACGTCGGCCACGACGACGGTGATGTTGTCGGTGCTGCCCGCGCGCATGGACATCGAGACGAGCCGCTCGACGGCGTCATACGGGTCGGGGACGGTGCTGAGTACCTCGGCGATCTCGCCGTCCGGCACGAATCCGGACAGACCGTCGGAGCAGAGCATCCAGCGGTCGCCGGGCACCGCCTCGCGGATCGACAGGTCGGGGGTGAGGTCCAGGTCGAAGTCGCCGAGGACCCGCATGACGACGTTGCGCTGCGGGTGGCTCTCGGCCTCGTCCGGCGTGATGCGGCCGGTGTCGACGAGGTGCTGCACGAAGGTGTGGTCCACCGTGACCTGCGCGAGCGTGCCGTCCCGCAGCAGGTACGCGCGCGAGTCGCCCAGGTGGGCCATGGCAAGCGTGTTGCCGGACTTCAGCAGCGCGGTGACGGTGGTGCCCATGCCGGCCAGGTCCGGGTCGGCCGTGGTGGCGTCGACGAGGTCCTGCCGGGCGCGGTCGATCGAGCGTTCCAGCTCGGACATCGACTGGTCGGAGCTGTGGTCGGGCCGGTCGAGGCCCACCAGGGCCGCGATGGTCAGCGCGGACGCGACGTCGCCGCCTGCGTGTCCGCCCATCCCGTCGGCCACGACGAGGAGGTTGGGCCCCGCGTACGCGGAGTCCTGGTTGTTGGAGCGGACGAGGCCGACGTCGGAGCGCGCGGCATACCGCAAGGTCACGGTCACGTGGTGGTCATCCCTGGAGCTCGACGACGGACTGTCCGATCTGCACGCCCACACCGGGACCGAGCGGGATGACGCCCTGCACCCGCTCCTCGCCGATGTAGGTGCCGTTCGTGGAACCGAGGTCCTCCACGAACCACTGGCCGCCCTGGGGGAAGATCCGCGCGTGGCGCGAGGACGAGTAGTCGTCGTCGAGCACGAGGGTGCAGCTCGGCGCACGCCCGATCAGCACTCCGGAGGAGGTGAGGGGAATGGTCGTCCCGGTGAGCGGGCCGGCCACCACGACGAGCCGCGACGGGCCACCGCGCTGGGGCGCGCGGGGCGCACCGCCGCCGGGGGTCGGCGTCGCCGCCGGCCCTGCCAGCTCGGGCCGGCGCCGCCGGCCGCTGGACGTGCGTGGCCCCGCGAGGTCGCGCCGGAGCACTGCGACGGCGGAGAGCACGAACACCCACAGCAGCACGAGATAGCCCAGCCGGAGCAGGGTGAACGTGAGCTCACTCATTTCGGTTTATTCACCAGTCCTCGTTGTCCGCACCGGACGCGCTGCCGGTCCAGAACATGATGCGGGTACGGCCGATGGTCATCGTGTTGCCATCGAGCAGGGTCGCGGCAGGAACCTGGTGGCCCTCGACGTACAGGCCGTTGGTGGAGCCCATGTCGGTCGCCACGACGCCGTCCGGCGTCACGCGGATCTCGAGGTGACGCCGGGAGACACCCGGGTCGTCCACCACGATGTCCGCCTCGGCGTCGCGCCCGATGACGGTCACCGGTCCGGTGAGCAGGTAGCGCTGACCATCGATGTCGATGAGCGGGTGCCGTCCCGTCGGCGCGCCGGAGGTCGCCGGGGCGACACTTCCCTGCACGCTGCGCGACCGCACGGTGAAGCGGCCGGGCACCAGCTCGTACTGCTCGTCGAACGTCACGCTCACGGGGCCCACGAACGCGTAGTGCTGCGTCGCGGCGTACGCCGTGATGTTGGACGCGAGCTCGTCGGCGAGGGTCTGTGCACCCCACGCCTCGATCTGGGCGAAGTCGTCGGGAGCGAGCTCGATCGTGAACTCGTTCGGTGCGACGGTACGGTCGCGTCCGACGACCGCGGCACGGTCGTCCAGCTCACGCCGCAGCCTGCTCGCCAGCTCGACAGGCTTCACTTCGCCACGTCCCACCTTGGCGAACGCGTTGTTCATCATGCGCTCCACGCTCTTCTCGAAGCGGTCCAGGGCGCCCATGCCACCTCCTTCCAGGGTCTGCGCCGGGCAGACTACCTAGATCGTATAGACCGGTAGGTCCCCGCAGACTCCAATACTGTGGATGTCCTGCGGATCTTCTCCGATCTTCCCTCAGGTGGCGCGGCGAGGAGAGGCGTGGGCGGATCCGCACGCTACTAGACCTGCGGCGGGACGTGAACCACTTCACGGTTATTGGATTCGGAACTGCCCTCCGAGTCGTGCTAGCGTCATCCTCGCAGCGCGCGAGTGGCGGAATAGGCAGACGCGCACGGTTCAGGTCCGTGTGCCCGAAAGGGCGTGGGGGTTCAACTCCCCCCTCGCGCACGTTGTACGCAAGGCCCCGACTCAGAGAGTCGGGGCCTTCGTCATGTCCCGGCTTCGGGGCCCGGGTCGGGTGTCCGAGATGGGTACTTCTCCCCCGATATTTCCGGGGTCACGCGTGGAAAAGCCGGGGTGGCGACGTCGGAGGACATCGCCACCCCGGCTGGTCCGGGCCGTCGCGCGGCTCAGCGGATGGTCACCGTCCGGACGCTCGTCACCGACTTGGCCGTGTACCCGGCCCGCGAGCCGGTCACCGTGACCGTCAGGTGCTTGCCCCGTGCTCGCGCCGGGATCACGAACCGGTTGCTCGTCCGCGTCGAGATGGTCACCCCGTCCGCCTTCCACACGTACTTCACTGACGACGGCGCGGGCGACCACGTCCCGCGGCTCACCGTGAGCGTCGACCCGACGCGCTTGGTCCCCGTGATCGTGGGCCGCGGCGCGGTGAAGGTCCCCGCGGCGACCGTCGAGGTCGCGGCGCTCGCGACCGTTCTCGTCGTGTAGCCGGTGCGCGAGCCGATCACGGTGACCGTCAGCCGCTTCCCCTTCGCCGACGCCGGCACCACGAAGGTGCTCGACGTTCGCGTCGAGATGGTCGTTCCGTTCGCCTTCCACACGTACTTCACGGACGACGGCGCGGGTGACCACGTCCCGCGGGTCGCCGTCAGCGTCGCGCCGACCTTCGCCGTGCCCTTGATCGTCGGCTTCGGGGCCGTGAACGTCCCCGGGGCCACGGCGGCCGTGGGGGCGCTGGTCGCCGACGACTCGTAGTACTGCTTGAGGCCGGTGACCGTGACGGTGACCTGCTTGCCCGCCGCCGAGGCGGGGACGGTGAACGTGCTCGACGTCGCGCCGGTGACGGCGACGCCGTCGACCTTCCACGCGTACCGGAAGCTGGTGGGTGTCGGCGACCAGATGCCGGTGGCGGCGGTCAGGGTCGAGCCGACCTTCGCAGTTCCGGTGACCCTCGGTGTCGCCGCCGTGAAGACACCAGGTTTGACGGTGACTGTCCGCTCGAGGCGGGCGGGAGCGAAGCCGTAGCCGCCTCGATACAGCACGGTCATGGGGTGGGTGCCGGGAGCGAGCTCATCCTCGTGGCCGATCGATATCTTCCCGCGACCATCCTCGTCGAGCTGGGCACCGGCTCCGAACCAGGTCCCGTCGTCGAGCTGCAGGCCCGCGACTCCCACCGGAACGATCGAGTCGGACTGCACTTCGAACGAGACGAAGTCCGGCATCTGGCCGTAGCGCCACGAGGACGGCAGGTCGCTCTCGACACGTGTGGCGGCGGGCGGCAGTACGACTACCTGACCGGTCCACGACACCGAGTCGGCCTCGCCCCAACCTTGGTAGTCGAAATGGACCGTGTGGGTCCCAGGCTCCAGGAAGAAGTAGTGCATGCACGATTCGGCCGCGCCGCCAGCCTCCCGGGGCTGCTCCAGATCCCAGATCTGGTCAGGATCGCCTTCCACCCGCATGGCGGCCGGCTGCTCGCTCGTCCACCAGAGCGACGATTCGTCTTCCGTGGCCAGCGCGAAGCAGAGCGTGTTCTCGGTGCCTTGGTGCCAGGTGGTCGGGCCAGAGGTGGTGAGCACGACCGGGCTGGGCTCGGTGAAGTCGAGCGTGGTCGCCACCGTGGTGGTGACGTAGGGCGACCCCGAGAAGGTCACGTCCAGCCGGTAGGTACCGATCTGCTCGTGCTGGTCGGTCGGAAACCTGATCTCCTCGGGATCGGACGGACTCACGGCTACGGACGCAAGCGTGCGCTCCTGCCCGTCTGGCACATGCGTCGTCGTTTCCGCCTGACCAGGTACCGGCGTCCCGTCGGGAAGGGCAGCGGTGATTTCGAACCCAACCCAGTCCGTGACGCGCAACGGATGGCCCGACGGCAGCACTGGCCGCAGGGAGACCTCCACCGGGACGGGGTCGCCGACCACGATCGCCCAGTGCTGTGCAATGGTGCTGTATCCGACGACGGCGGAGAAGACGGCGCGCTGGGCCGGAACCAGCGGCAGCACCGCGTCCCTGCCGATGAGTCCCCAGCTGAGGATCGACCCGTCGTCGAGTGCGGCACTGCCCTGTCCAGGGTCCATCGCAGCGAGCGAGACGACTGAACGTCCCGCCGGGGCGGCAGCGAGCTGCGTCCCGCCCGACGAGATGACGCGTCCGTCCGCGGTGGCGCCGACCACCTCCCCGTTGCCCATGTCGACGCCGATGAACCGTGTGCCCGCCGGGGGGTCGACGACCCGGGTCTCCCACCCGTCGACCAGTTCGTGGCAGCTCAGCATGACGCCGTCGCTGCGCAGCGCGGCCCAGTCTCCCGAGTCCCGCCGGGCTGTGATGGCGGTGTAGCGAAGGTCGGCACCCGGATCGCGTGCCGCGGAGCACGACTCGCCCGGGGCGGAGGCAGGGTCGAGTGTCCCGTCCGAACGCAGTGCCAGGTGCCCTGAGATTGCTGTGTACCTCAGACCCTGGGGCGGTGTCTTCACCGGCGTCCCCGACGCATCGACCACTATGCCGTCGGACCTGAGGATCTGTGGGGTCCAGCCCGATCCCGCCGACACGGCAGTAAATGTCGTGCCTTCCGGTGGCGTGAGGTGGCGGCCCGATCCGCTGATGGTGCCGGACCCATGGATGTCCACTTCTCCGTCGCTCCGCAGTATCAGGATCTGGCGATCGTCGGCGGAGAGCGCCACGGCATGAACACCGTCCGGGAGCGCTCGCGGCGAGTTGCCGTTGAACGCCCCGCTCAGGCGGCCCCATCCCACGACCTGTCCGCCGTGCGTGCTCGGCATCCCCTCCTGCACGAAGCTGGGATCGAGAGGTTCGGCATCCGCCGCGAGGGTTGGCGCAACGACTTCTGTCGTGCTCGCCGCGAGCGCGTCCATGGCAGGTGACGCACCAGCGGTCGTCGCACCCAGTCCGAGCACGAGACCCGAGGCCACCAGCGACACGCACGTCCGCCGGGCTGAGGGAAGGAATCGCCGTATTACCGAGGTCGACATCGAGCGCTCCAGCAGTAGCCGCGCATGGTTCACACGCGGGACGACAAGTCGCGTGACTGTATCCGCCGCGCAGCCGCGTTTGCCCCGAAATAAGGGGCGCCTCGCCCATCTTCACCCGGTGCCGTTCCGGCGCCTCAGGCCGGCCGCAAGATCTCCAGCCGCCCCGGCACCCCCACACCCGAACCTCGCCCCGGCGGGTACCGCCCGTCCGCCCCCGGCGTCACCGACCCCAGCACGCTCGCGTGCCGCGCCCCGGTCGCGCCCGGCAGCACGCCGGGCAAGCCGTGCCACGTGTGCCAACCCAGCACCGCGAACGCCAGCGCCTCCTTGGCCTGGCTCGGCACGCCCAGCTCGTCCGAGGTGCGGACGGCGACCCCGGGCAGCTCGGACCGGAGCGCCGCCATGAGCACCGGGTTGCGGGTGCCGCCGCCCGAGGCGACGACCTCGGCGGCGGTGTGCCGCACGGCGTCGGCCACGGTGCGGGCCGTGAGCGCGACCAGGGTGGCGAACAGGTCCTCCGCCGTCGGCTCCGTGGGGCCGAGGCGGTCCAGCAGGTAGGAGAGGTGGAACAGCTCCTTGCCCGTCGACTTGGGCGCCGGGCGCGCGTAGTACGGCTCGTCGAGCAGCCGCTCCAGGAGCCGAGGAAGCACCCGGCCGCGGGCGGCGAGCGCGCCGTCGGCGTCGTAGGTGAGGCGTCCGCCCGTGACGTGCCGGGTCGCGGCGTCGAGCAGCGCGCAAGCGGGGCCCGTGTCGAAGGCGACCGGCGTCGCCCCGGACAGCACGGTCACGTTCGCGATGCCGCCCAGGTTGAGCGCGACGGCGCCGGGGCGGCCGGCGAGCCACAGCGCGTCGAACAGGCCGACGAGCGGGGCGCCCTGCCCGCCCGCGGCGACGTCGCGCGTGCGCAGGCCCGAGACGACGGGGAGCCCGGTCGCCTCGGCGATCCACGCGGGTTCGCCGATCTGCAGGGTGCCCTGCACACCGCCGCCCGCCGGCGCCCAGTGGAAGAGCGTCTGGCCGTGGGAGACCACGAGGTCAGCGCGCCCGCCGCAGAGCTCGGCCACGGCGCGGGTCGCGACGTCGGCGAAGGCCTGTCCGACGCCGGTGTCGAGCCGGCACACGGCCTCCGCGGTGGTGGCGGCCGGCGGCAGGGTCGCCACCAGCCCGGACCGGAGGGCCGCCGGGTACGGGGTGGAGAGGTGTCCGAGGGGCGTGAGCGTCAGCGTGTCGCCGGCGAGCCGGAGATCGCACGCCGCGCCGTCGACCCCGTCATGGGACGTGCCGGACATCAGGCCGACCACCCGCAGCGAGAACGCGGGTTCCACCGGTGAAATGTGCGACGTGGGTATGGGATTCACCATCACGGCGACGCCTCCGGTCGTGTTTGCACCAGTGTTAGCCCTTACTCCCCGTTTGCGTCACAATCTCCCACATGCTTGACGTCTCGATCGCCCCTGCTCCGGCGCCGGACGCGCCGTTCGAGGACCACGTCGAATGGGCGCGTAACGCCCCTGCGACTCCTGCTACACCCGCGGCGCTGTTCACGGGTGGTCTCGACAACGCTCCCGTCGACGACCGTCTCACGATCGACGCGCCGGAGTGGGACTACCCCACGCTGGCCCGCGAGATCGTGCTCAAGTCCCGTGGTGCCGTGCTCGACATCGGCACCGGTGACGGTGACTTCTTCGCGGGCCTCGGCCCGCTCCCCAAGGGTTCGGCCGCCACGGAGCTCGGTCCGGCCTTCCTCGCCGCCCGACGGCGCCTGGAGCCGCTCGGCGTCGACGTGCGCCGCGTGGAGCCGTCCTGGACGGGTGACGTGCTGCTGCCGTTCTTCGACGGTCAGTACAGCGCGGTGCTCAGCCGGTTCAGCACCATCGACCCCGACGAGGTGGGTCGCGTGCTGGAGCCGGGCGGGACGTTCCTCACCGAGCAGGTGGACACGCGCGACGGCTTCGTCCTCAACCAGGCGCTCCGGGTGCCGCTGGGCTGGGACCCGGACGGCGTGACGATCGACGTCATCTCCGACGGGCTCGTCGCCTCCGGCCTCGAGATCGTGGAGGCCACGGAGTACGCGGGGACGCGCACCTTCAAGGACCTCTCCTCCGTGCTGTGGTACCTGCGGGTCGCGGCCTGGCAGGTGCCCGACCTCGCCGACCTCACCCCGGCCGCCGTCGCCCGCCACGAGGCGGCGCTGCGCGGGCTGCACATGCACTTCGCGACGGGCAACGTGCTCGTGGACGAGGCGCCGCGGATCCTGGTCACGGCTCGCCGCCCGTTCTGAGACCGCCCGTTCCGAGACTGCCAGGGCCTGTCGAGACACGCGTCTCGACGGGCCCTGCTGTGCCGAAGGATTCACGGCGGGTGAATCCAGGGGTGAACTTCGACGGTTTTAAGCCGATTCCCGCTCAATGTTGCTTCCGGCAGCATTCGCGGCAGGTTACGTTCGCGAAGCCCGGGACCGACGGCGGTCCCCGGTGCCCCGTCCTGTCACGGATCGCGAAGGACCCCCATGAAGCAGATACCCCTCGGCGACGCCCACCCCGCGTTCGCCGCCCCCACCCCGAGAACCGCCCGGCGCTGGCGCGCCGGCGCATCGCTCGCCACGCTCGCCCTGGTCGCCGGGCCGTTCGCCGCTGTGCCGGCGTCCGCCGCGGAGGCCGACGCGCCCGTCTTCACCGGAACCCTCGCGGTGAACGGTGCGGCGGCGGTCGGCTCGACGCTCACCCTCGACCAGACGGGCGGCACCTGGGCACCCGAGCCCGAGTCCGTCGCCTACGCGTGGTACCTCAGCGCCGACCCGGTCCTGGACGCCGCGGACACCCTCGTCGAGGGGGCCGGTGACACGACGCTCGACGTCCTGCCCGCCTACCTCGACCAGTACGTGATCGGCACCGTCGCGGCGACCGCGGGCGGTCTGACGAGCGACCCCGTCGCGGCAGCCTCCGGCGTCGTGACCGTCGGCGACCTCGTCGCCGGCACCCCGACCGTCTCCGGCACGGTCAAGGTCGCCTCGAAGCTCACCGCCCGGCCCGGCACCTGGCCCGAGGGCACCTCCCTCGCCTACCAGTGGAAGATCAGCGGCACCACGGTCGCCACCACGACGACGTTCACGCCGCAGGCCGCGCACGCGGGCAAGACCCTGCGCCTCGTCGTGACCGGCACGAAGGCCGGCTACGCCCCGAAGACCGCCTACAGCGCGTTCTCGACCGTGGCGAAGGCCAGCTTCGTCACCACGACGCCCAAGATCAACGGCACGGTCAAGGTCGGCGGCCTGGTCGGCGCCACGACCGGCCTCTTCTCGCCGACGGCCACGCTGAAGTACCAGTGGAAGGCGAACGGCAGCTCGATCTCCGGCGCCACCAGCCGCACCTACACGATCCCCAGCCGCCTCCACGGTGACAAGCTCACCGTCACGGTGACCGGCTCCAAGGCGGGCTACACGACGAAGAGCCTGACGTCGGCCGCCGCCGTCGTCTCCAAGCCGTTCGCCCGGACGTCCGCGCCGACGATCAGCGGCACCGTTCGCGTGGGCCAGACCCTCACCGCCAACCGCGGCACCTGGTCGCCCACCCCGTCGGTGGTCAGCTACCAGTGGCGCGCCAACGGCACGCCGATCGCAGGCGCGACCAGCCGCACCTACCGGCTCACGACCAAGGAGCACGGCAAGAAGATCTCGGTCGAGATCGTCGGCCGCAAGTACGCCTACCTGCCGGCCAAGCGCCTCAGCTCGGCGACCGTCACCGTGAAGTGGCCCGTCGGCATCAGCACGCCGAACGTCACCACGCAGCCGACGCGCTACGTGGACACGACGGTGGGCAAGACCGTCACGCTCAAGGTGTCGGCCACGGGTGGCGGCCTCAAGTACCAGTGGCAGCGCTGGACCCCGGCGTCCGGCACCTGGACCAACATCGGGTCGAACAGCTCGACGTACCGGTTCACCGCCGCGCCCGCGCACGAGCTCAACCAGTTCCGCGTGGTCGTGTCGAACATGGCCGGCAAGGACACCAGTAACCGGACCTACCTGTGGGTGCGGTCCACGCAGTCGTCGCCCTTCGCGGCCTACCAGTGGTTCAGCCTCTGGAACTACAACGCGGTGATGAGCGAGTCCTTCGTCTACGACGGCTACCTGGCGGCCGCCGTCGCCATCTGCGCCGCGCCGGGCTACTACGGCACCGGTGACCTGTCCGTGCAGTTCATCGGCAGCAACGGCGTGGTCTACCCCGGCGCCGGCCAGGAGGAGGCCGACCACATCTCCCGGGGCGTCGCGCTCGACGGCGACGGGTGCGGCGAGTTCGGCGCGTACACCGAGGCCCCGCGGTCGGTCTGGGTGGGTGGCCGCTGGCGCATCACCGACCGGTCCGACGGCCAGGTGTACCACCAGTACGTGAAGTACGACAGCCTCGACACCACCCTCGCGGGGACGTCCGCCCGTACGCTCGCCGGCTCGGGCTCCGGTGCGTCCCAGCTCGGCGGTCTGATCGGCTCGTCCCCCGTCGTCGGCTCCCGCGCCTCGCTCACGGACTGACGACACCCAGGAGGCCCGCGACGGCCTCCGCCATCGCTTCCGGCGGCACGTCCGCCCCGTGACCGGGAACGGTCACGCGGCGTGCCGCCGGAAGCACGGCCACCAGCGAGCCGGCCGCCGCCGCGACGGCGGCGGCGCTCGCGGTGCCGTGGACCACGAGCACCGGCTGGGTGATCAGGTCCCACCGGCACATCAGGGCACGTCGCCCCAGGGCGACGGCCGCGAGGACGCGGCCGTCATAGGCGATGGTCGGCGCCATCGACTCGAGGTCCGCCCACGACGCCGACGCCCGCATCCGCGGCACCAGCCGGCACGGCATGCCCACCACGTCGAGGAACAGCTCGACGGCGCTGCCCGGGTCGCCCGCCTCCACGCACGCCTCCACCCCCGCGATCATCCGGGGATCGGTGGGCGGCTCACCGCTGGCCACGTCGTAGCCCGGCTCGAAGCAGAGCACCCCGGTGACCAGGGAGCCCAGGTCGGCGGCCGCGCGCAGCGCCAGGAACGCCCCCGTGGAGATGCCCAGCAGCACGGCTGGGCCCGTGACCTGCAACAACGCGGCGATGTCGTCGACCTCCCGGTCCACGCTGTACGGCGGGGTGTCGCCGCTCCCGCCGCGCCCGCGCCGGTCGTACCGCAGCGTGGTCACGCGGTCGCCCAGCTCCGACGCCACGGCGAGCGTGACGGGCATCCGGTGGGCGAGGACGCCGTCGACAGCGACGACTGCCGGCGCCAGGCCGCGGGCCGGGCCGGTGAGATCGAAGGCGATCCGCGTGCCGTCGGCCGACGTCGTGAACGCGTCGACGGTGGTGATGGTCATGCAGGGCAGACGCGCCGGTCCCCCGAAAGTCGTCGCTCGGCCGTATGCCCGGAGCTGCGAATTTCGCCGCGAGGAAAAAGCCTGTGCGTACGTCGCCGGGCGGCGTAGGTTCTGTGGCACATGAGAAGGGAGGTGATCCGAGAAGTGATTTCACATCGGACCCATGAGGTGGTCGCGCGCTAGTCGCGTGACGCGTAAGCGTTTCGCGCCGACGGCGGTCGGGTGGCTCAGCACGGGGCCTTCCTGATCGCTCAGGCGCAACGGGACACTGGTGGCGATTTCCTCGCGACCACCGGAGCCCGCGGGTGCCGTGCCCTCGTCCAGCACGGCTGACACATGTCGCCCCGCGGGCTTTCCCGCGCCCGGAGGCATCCGGAAGAAAGTCGCGAGGGAGAATGTGCGCGTGACTGCCTACCGCGTGATGACCGTCTGCACCGGAAACATCTGCAGGTCCCCGATGGCCGAGATCGTGCTGCGTGACCGCTTCGAGGCCGCCGGCCTGGGTGACGCCGTGGTGGTCGACTCGACCGGCGTGAGCGACGAGGAGCACGGCAACCCGATGGACCGGCGCGCTCGCGCCGTCCTCGCCGAGCACGGCTACCCCACCGGCGACGGCCACCGGGCCCGCCAGGTGACCAGGGACGACGTCGGCTCGCGGGAGCTGGTCCTCGCGATGACCACCCGCCACGCACAGGCCCTGCGGAACCTCGCGGGCCGCGCGCAGGCCGACACGACGATCCGGATGTACCGGTCGTTCGACCCCGCCGCGGAGGGCGCGTCCGAGCAGCACCTCGACATCGCCGACCCCTGGTACGGGGGTCCCGAGGACTTCGAGGAGTGCCTCGCCGAGATCGAGGCGGCGGCGGACGGCGTCGTCGACTTCGTCCGGGCGGAGCTGGGCGTGCCCTCGGGCGCCTGACCGGCATTTCACCCCGTCCCGACCGGCTCGTCGGCGGTCCGCCGTTTACGGTGTGGGAATGACGCCCGCGTCGCCGGACCGGCTGATCGTCCTCACCGGGGCCGACGGCCGGCTGGGTTCCAGGCTCGCCTTCCGTGTCGCCGCGGCGGGCGGTCACCAGCGCCTGCTGGTCGCCGGCAGGGGCGCCGCCCCCCGGTTGCCCGACGGCACCCCGCTGCCCGAGTCGGAGGTCGTCGCGATCCCGACAGAAGCGGACACCAGGGCGCTGACCAGCGGGTTCGCCGGGGCGGACGCCGTGTTCCTCGTGCCGGGCCGAGAACGTCCCGGCCGGCTCGCCAGGCACCGCGCGGCGATCGACGCCGCGGTGCTCGCGGGCGTGCGGCACGTGGTCTACGTCTCGTCGATCGGTGCCGCGCCGGACGCGATCGCGTCCGGCGCCCGTGACGACTGGCTCACCGAGGAGTACCTGCGGGGCACCGACCTCACGTGGACGATGCTGCGCACCAGCATGTTCCACCGCACGCCCACCTTCGCGGTGCACGACGAGTCGTCCGGCTCCGGGCAGCAGGCGCTGCTCCGCGCGCCGGCCGGCAACGGCCGGGTCGCGACCGTGTCGCACGACGACGTGGCCGACGTCGCCACCGCGGTCCTGCTCGACGAGGACCCGGGCCGGCACGTGGGCCGGGCCTACCACCTGACGGGTCCCGAGGCGCTGACCTTCGACGAGATCGCGGCGACGCTGTCGGCGGCCGTCGGCCGCACCATCCGGTACGTGCCCCAGACCGTGGAGCAGGCGCGTGCCCAGTTCTACCGGTCGACCACCACCGAGGTGGAGGACTGGATCACCCGGTGCCAGGCGATCGAGGCGGGTGTGCTCGCGAACGTGAGCCACGACGTCGGGCACCTGGCCGGGCGTGCCCCGCGTTCGTTCGAGGTCTGGCTCGACGACTACCCGGCGGAGTGGGCGCACCTCCGGTTACCGTCGGTCAGATGACGAGCCTCTCCCCCGGTCTGGACGACGGGCCGGCACCGGAGCCGGCCTGGGAGCCCGATGTGTTGCCGGGCTTCGAACGCCTGACCCTGCCGCTGGAGCCCGACGAGGACGAGCCCGAGGTGGTGGCGACCCTGGTGCGCCGCGCCCGGCCGGGCTCCGGGACGGCAGCCGATCCGGACGCAGCGGCCGATCCCGCCGCCACGCACGAGGCACGCGAGGCCGAGCACCACCGGGGGATCCGGCGGATCGGCGCGGACAACCCGCAGGTGGCGCGCCTCTGGGATGAGCTGTCGGAGATCGGCCGGCGGCTGCGCCTGCCGAGCGCCGGACGACAGCACATGGACGGGGAACCGGCCGCGACACCCGCCGCACCGCCTGACGCCGGCGTCGACGTGCTCTACGTGCACGGCTGGCTCGACTACTTCTTCCAGACCCACCTCGCGGACTTCTGGGAGTCGCTCGGCGTGCGCTTCCACGCGCTCGACCTGCGGCGCTACGGGCGCAGCCTGCGCGAGGGCCAGACCCCGGGGTACGTCCGCAGCCTCACCACCTACGACGAGGAGATCGAGGCGGCACTCCACGTCATGGGGCACGGGCTCGACGACCGGCCCGACCGCAAGCTCGTGCTCATGGGCCACTCGACGGGCGGGCTCACCCTCAGCCTGTGGACGGCGCGCAACCAGGAACGCGTCGCGGGGCTCGTGCTGAACGGGCCGTGGCTGGAGTTCCAGACCCGCGAGGCGGGCCGCAAGCTCATGGAGCCCGGCATCCGCGTGCAGTCGGTGCTCGTGCCCCGCAGCCAGCTCGTCAACCTGGACCGTGGCCTGTACGCACGCTCCATCTCGTCGCGGTTCGACGGCGAGTGGGACTACGACGTCGCCTGGCGGCCCGACGCGGGATGGCGCGCCACCCCCGCCTGGCTCGCCGCGATCTTCCGCGGGCAGGACCAGGTCGCGCGCGGCCTGGGCATCGACGTGCCGGTCCTCGTGCTGCTCAGCGCCCGCAGCAGCATCCCGACGCGCTGGACCGAGGACATGAGGTCCACCGACTCGGTGCTGGACGTGGTCGGCATCGCCCGCCGCGTGCCCGACGTCGGCTCCCTCACCACGCTGGTGCGCATCGAGGGTGGACTGCACGACGCGACCCTGTCGGCCGCGCCCGCACGGGAACAGGTCTGGCGCGAGACGGCGCGGTGGTTCCGCGGTTACGTGCTCGCACCGGCCGATGCCGGCGCGCCTCGCGCCTGAGCCGGCCGGCGCCTGGCAAAGAAGGGGGCATGGTGCGATCCTGGAGACGAGGTGCCCACACCGATGTCGGGCACGAGGGGCGATGCGCCATGACAACGCACCAGGAGACTTACCCGCGGGCTCGTCGGGGCGGGCCGTACCTTGCGCGCGGCGAGGCCGTCGTCGGGGTGGTCGCGCTCATCCTCGGGATGCTGATCTCGCAGGGCGCCGCGGAGGGCGTGACGATCGTGGGCTGTCTCACGATGGCAGTGGGAGCCGTGTCCAGCCGGTTCGGCGCGCACCGGGGCCGCATGGCCATCGCGGCGGGTCTGGGGTTCGCGCTCGGGTCGGTGCCCTACTGGCTGATGACCGCCGTGGTCATCGTGACGGCCTACGGGTTCTGACCCGCCGTCACCAGAACTTCCACCACGGCCGGTCGGCCACGGTGCGCGGCGTGCGCTCCGGGCTCGGCGAGGGTGCCGACGCCGCGGTCCGGCGGGCCGCCCGGCGCTCCCGCCACCTGCGCACCTGCTCGTCCACGTCGCGGGTGGGCGTGACGATCGGCGGGCCGCCCTGGAGCTGACGCCGGGCGTCCACGACGCGCGCGTTGAACTCCGTGACGATCTCGCGGACGCGCTCCTCCATGGCTTCGAGGTCGAGCCGGGCGTCCAGCTCGGCGTCGTCCTTGCGGAGCTGGGCCGAGGGCAGCATTCCGGTGATGTTCTCGCGTTCGATCAGACCCTTGACCCACCAGTCGGGGTCGTGCTTGCCACCGATGCCCGGGATCGGCTTGCCGTGCAGGGGCAGGTTGTCGAACTCGCCGCGGCGCATCGCCTGGTCGATCACCACGTCGACGTAGCGCGAGCGCTCCTCGACGGTCATGCTGCCGGGCCGCTTGCCGTCGTTGGCGTCGTCGGGCTCCGCGTCGTCGGGGGATCCGGGCTGTTCCGCGCGCTCAGCCCCGGCCTCCCGGTCCACGCGGTACTGCGCGGCTCGGCGAAGAGGGTCGTTGTCTGCGTCATCGCGCGGTCCCGGCGCCATGGCAAGCATGTTACAACTTTCACAAGCGGCCCGAAAGGCAACGTGAGCCGACATTGCTCAGTTCAGGTGGGCGTCGAGTGCGTCGACCAGTGCGCGGGAGCTTCTGATCATGCTCAGGGTCTCCGCTCCGCTCAGGTAGGTGGTCCCGTAGTGTGCGTTCGATTTCTCCGCCAGCACACGTGAGAGCTTCTTCGCGAGTTCTCGTCCGTCGGGATTGACGGTGGCGAGAAGGTTTTCGGCTTGCCCGTGATCCTGTCCGATGGCGCACCGTCCGAGCCGGGCACCGCAGATCGCATCCGAAGCTGCGATGGCGGCAAGTGCCGCGAGCCCACCCGCTACCTGGCGTTCGTCGGGCGCTTCACCGAGGACCATCTCGCCGACCTCCTGATACTTACGTGCTGTCGCCGCGCGCACCCGGACGTCGGCTCTGGTCATCGTTCGGGTTCGAGGCTGCTGGCGTGGCGTCATCGATGCTCCTGAAGGTATGTGCGGATGTCCGGTCCGGAGACGGCGCGAGCATCCGACCGGAAGGAATCGACGATCGGGTCTCCTTGGCGTACTGCGTCGCCGAGTCGCGCCGGCGTGGTCAGGTAGACCTGTATGGCCTGGCCTGTGGCCGCACTGAGCTCTTGGCGGAGCTCGTCGGCGAGGTTCTGGGCTTGCTCGTCCGCCTCGGCGACGACTAGGGCAAGGTCCAGGTCCGAGTCCAGCCGGGCCTCGTCACGCGCGACCGAGCCGAAAACTGCGACGGTGACAGATAGAGGATCGTCCGGACCATGCTCCGCCATGACCTCGGTGACGCGCGACCGGAACTGCGTCCACGGATCAAGGACGGAGAAGGCCGCGTCGATCGCAGGAAATCCGAGGTGATCCCGGTTCAGGGCGTGTGTCGCCGCCGTGCCGACGCGGGAAGTCAGGACGATCCCCTGCAAGGCGAGTCGCGAGAGAGCAAGCCGGATGCCTCCGACGGAGCCCTTTCCCGCGACGCGATGCACCTCGGCACCCGTCATCGGCGCACCTGCGCGCCACAAGGTGCGGAGTATGACGGGCTCCAGTCCCGATCCGAAGACGTGCTCCGGGTGGATCCAGTCCATGGTGGTCCTCCGGTCGTGGCAGAGCCATCCAGCGACTCATAATTGTGGAGCTAGAAACACAATTATGAGTCTAGCACCACAATTGTGAGTGAGGTTTGAGCCCGGTGAACGCTGACTCGCCACGATTCGCGCCGCCGACTTGTGCTTGTCGGGCTATTTCTGGCGGGATGATGACGCGATGCTCCGCGTGGTCGTGTCCGAGGACGAGGCAACCTCTGCGCCGGCTCGCCCGTGGTGGGCGGTGTGAACGCGGAGACAACCGAGCAGCCTGTGGTCGATCCGGGGCGCGCCAGGGTGCTGGTCGCCCCCGACCTCGACGCGGAGTTCGTGGACTTCGTGACGTCGGCGGGCGCGTACCTCTACCGGACGGCCTATCTCCTGTCCGGCGACGTCGACCAGGCCGAGGAGCTGGTCCAGGCCACGTTCGAGCGGACGTACCGCGCGTGGGCCAAGGCCAGAGTGGGGGAGCCGCGGGCCTACGCGCGGCGCATCCTGATGAACCTCCGCATCGACGGCTGGCGCAAGGACCGGCGGGTGGGGGTGACGGACGACGGCGTCATACCGCTCTCGCCCGTCCCCGACCACGCACACGACGTGGCCGTCCGGGACGAGCTCGGCAGGGCGCTGCGGGCACTGCCCCTCGGGCAGCGGCGGGTCGTGGTGCTGCGGCACCTGCTCGACCTGTCCGAGGCGCAGGTCGCCGAGGAGCTCGGCATCTCGCTCGGCTCGGTCAAGTCCGCCAACGCGCGCGGTCTCGCGCGGCTGCGCTCCCTGCTCAGCGCCTCGGCGATCGAGGCAGTCCCGGAGTTCCAGGTGGACGGCGACCAGGTGCTGCTCCAGGCCCGGGCGGCGGTCCGACGCCGCCAGGCGGTCCGGGCCGTCGCGACGGTCGCGGGGGTGTTCGTGCTGGTCCTCGGCCTCCTGCTGGCCGGGCCGGTCCGGGTGCCCGGCCTGGGACCCGTCGCGCTGCTGGGCAGCCAGTGGCTGCGCGAGGTGCTCGGGATCGACGGTCGGGGTATCTCCGGCCTGCCCTCGGATCACGCGGACACCGCGGCGTGCACCCGGCCCGACGACGACGCGCCCACGACCCCGGTCGACACCATGTCCGCCGGCTGGGGCGACCTCACCCTCGTCGGGATGATCGACACCGCGGACGCGCACGACGTCGAGCGGTGCGTCGACGTCATCGTCGACCACCGGTGGACGACGGCCGCCAAGGTCCAGGCGGAGGCCACGACCCTGGGCGCGGGCGAGAGCGTGCTCAACTGGTCCGACCCGGACCCGGCGCTCGACGGCGACCTCATCCCGGGGCCGTCCACGCTGGAGGCGCTCGCCCCGGACGGCAAGGGGCGGAGCGACATGGTCCAGGTGGCCGAGACCGAGCAGGTCGACGGACGCTGGCCGCAGCCCCTGCGCCTGGTCCGGCAGGGCGACCGGGCCGCCTGGTTCGAGACGCCGAACACCCAGATCGTCGGGACGTTGCCCTGGACCCTGCGGGCCCTGGACGAGGACGGGAACGTGACGACGGTCAGCGACTCGTCGGTGCTGGAGGCAGAGGCCGGCACGGTGGCGCTCGCGGACACGCTGCTCGGGTGGACCACCGCGCCGAACGTCGCGCGGACCAGCTGCACCCAGAGGCTGCACACAGCGGCGCTCGACGGATCCACGGACGTCCGCCCGGGTGTACGGGAGCGGGTCTGTGCTCTGGATTCGACGCCGGACGGCCTGCTGCTTGCCTACGAGGAGGGTTCTGGAGGCCCGGCCTTCGGGGCCGGGTCCGGTACGACGACCGTCTTCGAGCTGCTCTCCGGTCCGGGCGAGGCAGAGTCGGAGACACTTCTGTCTGTCCGGAACCAGGACATCGGGTACCAAGCGGTGTCCACGCTCGGATACGACCTCGGGCGACTCGTCTTCTCCGCCGGTGACCTGCTCTACCTGGTGGACGTCCCCACGCTCACGGCCTACCAGGTACGCGGCACCTCGCCCGTCACCGCCCTGGACGTGTCCGCCGGGACCATCGCGTGGTCGACGGAGGACGGCGCGGCCTACGCGATGGTGGACAGGAACGGCGCGCCGGGCGTCGTCCGGCTGTCTCGCGACCAGGCCGCGGTCGGGGTCGATGGAGACCGCATCGCCTGGACCACCCTCGGCGACAACGGCGTCGCGTCGCTGACGTTCGCCCGTGTGCGCTGGTGAACCGCACCGGCTCGTACCGCCGTCGGGCACCTCGGTGGGCCATGATGGCCGCATGAAGGTCTCTCGCCGGTCCCACGTGCCCCCGTTCGCCGTCATGGAGGTGCTCGCCGCCGCGAACGCGCGCCGGGCCACCGGGGCGGACGTGCTCAACCTCTGTGCGGGGGAGCCGTCGACCGGCGCGTCCGACGTGGTGCGGGAGCGCGCCATCGCGCTGCTCCGCGACGGGAACCTCGGCTACACCGAGGCGATGGGTGTCCCGGCGCTGCGTGCCGAGATCGCGGGCCACTACCGGCGCTGGTACGACGTCGAGGTCGACCCCGCGCGGATCGCCGTCACCACGGGGTCGAGCGGCGGGTTCGTGCTCGCGTTCCTCGCGTCGTTCGACGTCGGCGACCGGGTGGCGCTCGCTCGTCCGGGCTACCCCGCCTACAAGAACATCCTGTCGGCGCTCGGCTGCGAGGTCGTGGAGCTCGACTGCGGCCCCGAGACGCGCTACCAGCCCACGGTGTCGCAGCTCAACGAGGCCTACTACGGCGGCGGGCTCGACGGCGTCATGGTCGCCTCGCCCGCGAACCCGACCGGCACGATGATCACGCCGGCCGAGCTGGCCGCGATCGCCGAGTGGTGCGCCGACCACGACGTGCGCCTGATCAGCGACGAGATCTACCACGGCATCGCCTACTCGGACGAGGTGGCGCAGGCGACGGCGGCCACGTTCGTCGACCAGGGCGCCGTCGTCGTGAACTCGTTCTCCAAGTACTGGGCGATGACCGGCTGGCGCCTCGGCTGGCTCGTGCTGCCGGACGAGCTGGTCGCGCCCGTCGACGCCCTCGCGAGCAACGTGGCGCTCTCGCCGCCCGCGCTCGCGCAGCATGCCGGCATCGCCGCGTTCACACCCGAGGGGTACGAGGCGGCGGCGCAGAACGTGGCGCACTACGCGGCGTCTCGCAGGCTGCTCCTAGAGCGGCTCGGCGAGCTCGGCTGGCGCCCCGTCGCGCCGGCCGACGGCGCGTTCTACCTGTACGGGAACATCGCCTCGTTCGGGCTCGACTCCGTCACGTACTGCGCACGGCTGCTCGCCGAGGCCGACGTCGCCATCACGCCCGGCACCGACTTCGACGGCGTGCACGGCGGGGAGTGGGTGCGGCTGTCGTTCGCGTCGTCGCTCGACACGGTGTCGCGTGCGGTGGACCGGATCGTGGCCTGGCACAAGACGCTCTGACGCCGGCGGGAAGATCACCCTGTGGATAACTGTTAGGCGGCGGACTCCGGGTGTTGCCGTCTGGGAGGATCCCGCTGCCCGGTTTCTCCGGGAATCCCTCTCTCTTGCGAGGTCGCGACGGTGATGTCGAAGATGCGGCGCGTGCTCGGCGCGGCCGTCGGAGCGGTTCTGCTGGTGTCTGGACTGACGGCGGCGCCCAGCTCGGCCGCCGACGGTAGTGTCACAGGTCAGGTCGACGATGTCGTCGTGACCGGGGATGTTCGCCTCGGTGGTGACTCCCTGGCGTCGCACATTTACGGGTCGCTTCGGATCACGCACAACGGCACCTCGGCGACGGTGCGGTCCGGCCACTTCACACTGACCGATCCGCGAGGCCGGCCGGTGGTCGGTTCCGAGTTCACCGAGTCCGCCCTGTCGAACCGCTGGGACGCGACGGTCATGATGCCTGCGGACTCCGCGCCCGGCCTCTACACGGTGTCTGTCACGGCGGACGTCGATGTGACCATGGTGGACGGGCGTGTGGTCACAGTCCCTCTCGCCGGTACCGATCTGTTCTCGACCCCCCTGCGGGCATCGCGCGACATCCCGGAGCTCTGGACGTCGCCGTCCAGCGTTCCCACCGGCGCGACCATCACCGTCTCGGGTGTCGCCAACATGCGGGATCTCGCGAAGGGCTACGTGCCGGCTGCAGGCCAGCCCGTCGAGCTCTACTTCGATCCTTCGGGCTCGGCCCCCGAGACCCTTCGGGCGACCCTTACGACTGACTCGCGTGGCTTCTTCACAAGTCAGCAGCGGACCACCTCGTCGGGTGAGTGGCGAGCCCTGATGCCGACGACGGACGCGTGGCGACGCGCGATGACGTCGGCGACCTCCTCTGTCCGCGCACGGTCGACGACATTGCGTGAGGGCGTGGTGCTCAGGACCAAGAACGGGCTCACGGTCGGGCACCGCCTCATCACTCATGACGTGGTGGTGGGTCTGGACCCGGTGACCCGGAGGGTCGACGTCGCCAACCTCGACTACTCGACCGGTGCTGACGGTGGTTACGTCATGATCGCGAGCCGTCGCGGCGAGGGTTACTACGCGGACGGCTACGACAAACACGTCTGGATGCAGGCCCATGGCGGCGGCCAGAGCGCGCCGACCTTCACCTTCCGGCCGACGCTTCCCGCAGGTGTCTACGACGTCGGTGTCACCGAGTCCATGAAGGCTTGCTCCACCCCGGACTGGGTGGAGCAGTACAGCGCGACGTACAGCTGTCGGCACGACATCATGGTCGACGACTCCACAGTGACGACCCTCGTGGTCAAGCGCGCCAGCAGCACCACCGTGGCGGCGTCGGCGACGTCGTTCACCGGGCCGAAGACGATCACGCTCCGCGGAGCCGTGCGCAAGGTGCAGCTCGTGAGCAACACCAAGGCTGCGATCCGGCTCTCGCCGAACACGCCCGTGAAGCTCTACTTCGACCCGGCCGGCGCGACCGGTCCGCAGTACAAGAAGACCGTGCGGACCAACTCGAAGGGCGTCTACACGACCACGTACCGCACGTCGATGTCGGGCCGCTGGATCGCGAAGTACCCGGGTACGGACCTCCAGGCGCCGTCGCAGGGCGCCGTCACCATCACCGTGAAGTAGTTCGAGCGGCTGCGCCGGCTCAGCCGCGCCGGCGCAGCGTCTCCGGGAGCAGCAACCACAGGAGTGCCATCAGCACGAACGCGGCGGAACCAGCGACGATGCCCGCCGTCCGCCCGACCACCACGTCGAAGACGAGCACCGCCACGCCCGTGATCACGAGGGCGAGCACGGCGAGCGCGATCCGGGTGATGCGGTCGGTCAGGGTGACGATGTTGCCCTTCATCTGCTTGCGGAACAGCACGCGGTGCACGCTCACCGGGGCGACGATCAGCGCGGTCGCGATCACCGCCGCGATGACGAGCGCCAGGTAGACGTTCACCTGGTACTGGTCGAGATCGGTGAACCGCGACTGGAACGGAAGCGTGAGCAGGAACCCGGTCAGGATCTGCACGCCGGTCTGCATGACCCGGAGCTCCTGGAGCAGCTCGTTCCAGTTGCGGTCCGCGCGTTCGTTCGGTGTCTCCTGCCTTCCGTCGGTCTGCATAATCCCCATTCTCACTCAACGTCCGATTTAGCGTCCGCGGCGAGGGAAATTCACCCGCTCTCATCACCGCCTCCCGTGGCCCGCCCCTGTGCGCCGGGAGAACATGCGGCTGGGCGGGACGCGTCCGCGTCCCTCTGACGAGGGGGCTGCTTTGAACAGATCGAGGATGCGGGCGTCGCTGGGCATGGTGCTCGGGGCCGCACTGCTGATGACCGGCGTCGCCGCGACTCCGAGCCTCGCGGCGGAGGTGAGCACCGCACCGCCGCCGGGCGTCACCGCCGACCGTGTGACCAACAAGGTGGACGACGTCGTCGTCTCCGCGAAGATCTCCCTGCCGCCGGGCGGGGACGTGGTGGGGTCCATCACGGGCACCATGTCCATCACGCACAACGGGTCCTCCGCGGCCATGCGCTCCGGGCGGATGACGATGGTGGACCCGGAGGGTCGCAGCCTGACCGGGGCGCAGTTCGTGGCGTCGGGCACGGCCAACACGTGGACCTCGAAGGTCACGCTGCCGGCCGACGCCGAGCCCGGCGTCTACGAGGTGTCCGTGTCCGCGGAGATCGACGTGACCACCACCGACGGCGTGGTCAAGGTGCCGATCCGCACCGCGGACCCGGTGCTGGTGCCCTTCCGTGCGAAGCGGAACATCCCCCTGATCTGGACGTCGCCGGCGAGCGCGCCCGCGGGATCGACGATCTCGGTCTCCGGGGCGGCGAACATCCGGAGCCTCGGCACCGGCGAGTACGCACCGGCGACCGGCCAGGAGGTCAAGCTGTACTTCGACCCCACGGGCGACGCGCCAGAGATCTTCATCGACACCCTGACGACCGACGAGCGCGGTTACTTCACGACCCGGCAGCAGCCGGGCGCGTCCGGGAAGTGGCGCGCGGAGATGCCGATGACCGACACCGGCGCGAAGGCGGTGTGGACCCTGACCTCGGCGGAGCGGGCCCGCGACACCACGCTGCGGCAGGGCACGGTCAGCGCCACGCAGAACGGCTTCACCGCGGGTGACCACCTCATGACGCACGACGTCGTGCTGGGCCTCGCCCCTGTGCAGCGCCGTGTCGACGTCGGCAGCCTCGACTTCACCGTGGGCGGCACGTCCGGCTGGGTCAGCGCGGAGAGCCGACGCGGCGAGGGCAGCTTCCCTGACGGGTACCGGGTGCAGCGGGAGCTGACGCACTCCGGGATCGGAACGAGCCACGTGACGTTCACCTTCAACCCGACGCTGCCGGCCGGCGTCTACGACATCGGCATCCGGGACGCCATGAAGGCCTGCTCGGCACCGGACTGGGACGGGCTCGAGGGCGGCACCAGCAACTGCACGCACGACGTGCTCGTCGAGGACCCCACGGTGACGACCATCGTGGTCAAGCGTGCGACCACCACGACGGTTGCCGCCTCGCAGACGTCGGTGCCCTCGGCCCGGAACATCACGATCAGCGGTGACGTGAAGCGGGTGCAGCTGGTCAGCGGTGGTGGTGCGGCGATCCGGCCGGCGCCGAGCACGCCGGTCAAGCTGTACTTCGACCCCACGGGATCGTCGCCTGCGGTCCTCAAGAAGGAGCTCACCACGAGCGCCGACGGGACCTACTCGGCCACGGTCAACGCCGCTTCGTCGGGCCGATGGATCGCCAAGTACGCGGGCACGAGCCTGCTGGCCAAGTCGCAGGCGGTCGTGACGGTGACGGTGGGCTGACCCGCAGGCGTCGGCTGCGAGTGGACGGAGGTCCGCCTCCGCCAGGCGGTCAGGCATGGGTTCTCACGCGGATCCATGCCTGATCGCCTGGTGGGGGCGGACCTTTGTGCTGTCCGTCCGCCCGAAAGTTCACCTCGGCGATTCTCAGCCGACCTGCACCTTTTGTCGCGGTGCCTGACAGGATCAAGCCTGTTCCCGGTCGCCGGGCCACACTCCCACCCCACCGCGAGGTAACCCATGGTCATCGGTGTCCGGAAGTCGTTCGGTCTGGTGCTCAGCCTGGCGCTCGTCGGGAGCCTGCTGGGCGGGCCGGCGGCGGTCGGGGCACCGACCGCCGAGGACGAGGCAGGCCTGTCCACGTACAGCTACAACGACATCGCCCTCGCCCCGAACGTGGCACCGGCCGGCTCGCCGGTCCAGGTGCACGGCTTCGTCGGTCACGGTCAGTCCGCGCCCGCGGCCGGGGAGTCCGTGACGATCTACTTCGACCCGGCCGGCTCGGCGCCTCGCGAGGCCGTCGCGACCGCGACGAGCAACGCCGACGGCTGGTTCGCCAAGACGGTGCGGCCCAGCACGTCCGGCACCTACGACATTGTCCGGCCGGGCGAGGACGAGGACACGGTCCTGGGCCCGGGCACCGCGACGTTCACGAGCCGCAAGGTCACTCAGCCGGTCAGGTCGGTCGTGGTGTCGGGTACGAAGGGCGGGCACACCGCGAAGGCGCGGGTGATCGTCCAGGACGTCGTGACCCGGATCGAGCCGCAGACGGTCTATGTCGACGCGGGGCTCCTGACTGCGGGATACCCAGGCAACCTCAAGTTCTCCGGACCCTTCATGACCAACCGCCGTGCGGAAGGGCGGTTCGGTGCGGGTGACGTCTACTACAGCAGCGGCGAGTTCCCGTGGCGGACGAACTACAGCGCGACGCGGGCCTACCGGCTCTCCGCCGTGCATCCGGCCGGCCTGTACGACGTGCGGTTCACGGGCGAGATGGCCGTCTACACGGATCGCTGGGACGCCGCGGAGGCGCGTGTCTCGATGCCGGGGGACGTGGTCACCACCGTGCGTGTCCGCCGGGCGAGCAGCACGACCATCGCGGCGTCTGCGACGTCGTTCACCGGGCCGAAGACGATCACGCTCCGCGGTGCGGTGCGCAAGGTGCAGCTGGTCAGCAACACGAAGGCTGCGATCCGGCTGTCGCCGAACACGCCGGTCAAGCTCTACTTCGACCCGGCTGGTGCGACGGGGCCGCAGTACAAGAAGACGGTCCGGACCAACTCGAAGGGCGTCTACACGACGACGTACCGCACGACGCGGTCGGGTCAGTGGATCGCGAAGTACCCGGGCACGGATCTGCAGGCGCCGTCCGAGCGGGCCGTGACGATCACGGTGAAGTAGCGGCGTCGCCGCATCACCCTGGCCCATCAGCACTGGTTGGCACGAAGAGAGGCTGTTCATGCGCGCGTCGTTGCGACGAGTAGTAGGTGTCTTGTCGGCGTTGGTCCTGACGGGCGCGGGTCTGGTGGTCGGCACGGCGCCCGCGAGTGCCGACGTCGGGAAGATCACCGGTTCGAACGGAGACGTCCAGGTCACCGCGCACGTCTTTGTACCTGACGGTGCCAAGAGGATGACGGTCCAGATGCAGCACAACGGCACTTCGGTGAGCCTGAGCAGCGCGAACATCCGAGTGACGGATCCGCGGGGCGAGCAGATCTACGCCCGCGAGACAGCGTTCGAGCTCAACGGCTCGGTGTGGACGGCCGTCGGCTTCGAGCTTCCGCTCGGCCGAGATCTCGGTCGCTACCTGGTCTCGTTCGACGCCGTCGTCGTCGTGGAGACCGAGACCGGGCCGGTGGACGTTCGCCTCGCGGGCACGGACGTGGTCGAGTTCTTCGAGCGCATGAGTGCCCGGCTCAGTGACCTCCAGGCGAGCCCGCAGAACCTCCCCGTGGGTGAGAAGGTCTTGGTCTCGGGCATCGCACTGCACGGGACATCCGGGTGGACGCCCTTGGTCGGCGAGCCGGTCCAGATCTGGTTCGACCCGAAGGGCACGGCCCCGCGGGTGTATCGCGGTTCTGCGACACCCGACGCCCGGGGATACTTCGAGAAGACGCTGGTCGCGCCCTCGGACGGTACCTGGCAGGCCGTGGTCCCGACGTCCGACAGGTACGTGGCGTCGACGCCGGTGGACACCACGCAGGAGACGCGTGTCATCGACCGGACCGTCCGTTCCGGCTCCGCGGTCAAGACCGTCGGGGGCTACTCGGGCGGCCTGCGGATCATCGCCACCGACGTCGTCATCGGTGTCGACCCGGTGAACGCACGGTTCGACGTCGGCATCCTCGGCTTCGGTGGGGCGCGGGGCTCGAGCCACATGTCGATCAAGAGCAGGCGCGGCGAAGGCAAGTACCCGAACGGCATGCTTCTCAGCCCGATGCTTGAGTGGCCGGAGACCCTCACGCCCGACGGTGGCTCGATCGAGACAGAGGCTCAGTCGGATCACGCTCTCGTGCGGATCAGTCCACTGATGCCCGCCGGGGTCTACGACGTCGGGGTCGACGAGCAGCGCATCGCCATCTGCACGGCGGTCCCCTGGATGGATCGCCTGGGCTGCAAGTCGAACGCCGTCGTGGCCGATCGCACCATCACCACCATGACGGTCAAGCGCGCCAGCAGCACCACCGTCTCGGCGTCGTCGAAGACGTTCACGGGGCCGAAGACCATCACCCTGAGCGGCGCGGTGCGGAAGGTGCAGCTGGTCAGCGACATCAAGGTCGAGAACCGGCTCTCGCCCAACACCCCGGTGAAGCTGTACTTCGACCCTGCCGGTTCGGCCGGTCCGGTCTACAAGAAGACCGTAAAGACGGGCTCGGCCGGCACCTATTCCACGAAGGTCGGCACGAGCATCTCCGGTCGTTGGATCGCCGAGTACCCGGGTACGGCCCTCCAGGCGCCGTCCCGGCACGCCGTGACGATCACGGTGAAGTAGCGGCGTCGCGACATCACCCCGGTCCCATCAGTACTGGTTGGCAAACAGAGAGGCTGTTCATGCGCGCGTCGGTGCGGCGGGTAGTAGGTGTCCTGTCGGCGTTGGTCCTGACGTGCGCGGGCCTGATCGTCGGTGCGGTCCCGGCGACTGCCGGCGTCGGGATCATCTCCGGCTCGAACGGAGACATCCAGGTCACCGCCCAGGTTCAGGTGCCCGATCAAGCTCCGTACATGGCTGTCTGGCTGGAGCACAACGGCATTTCGGCTGAGCTGACCAGCGCGATGATCCGGGTGACGAACCCTTCGAACGAGGAGATCTACGCCCGGGAGACTGCGTTCGAGCGGCCCGGGACCAGGTGGGAGGCGACTGACTTCGAGCTTCCGGCTGGCCGGGATCTCGGTCGCTACCTGGTGTCGTTCGATGCCGTCGTCGTGGTGCAGACCGAGTCCGGACCGGTGGATGTTCGTGTCGCGGGCACGGACGCGGTCGAGTTCTTCCAGCGCAGAACTCCATATCTCAGGGATTTCCAGGCGACCCCCCAGCACATTCCGGCGGGGGAGAAGGCCGTGGTCTCGGGTATTGCGGTGCTCGGGTCACCACCCAGCCAGGTTCCGTTTGCGGGTGAGCAGGTTGAGATCTGGTTCGACCCCAAGGGGACAGCTCCGCGCGTCTATCGCGGTTCGGCGACGTCCGACGCTCGCGGTTACTTCGAGACGACGTTAGTCGCACCGTCGGACGGCACCTGGCGGGCGGTCGTCCCCGCGTCCGACAGGTACAAGCGCTCGTATCCAGTCGACACGCCGCAGGAGACGCGGTCGATCGACAGGACAACTCATTCAGGTTCCGCGTCCAAGACAGCGAAGGGCTACGCGGGCGGCGTCCGGATCATCGCGACGGACGTCGTGGTGGGTACGGAGCCGGCGACGGTGCGGTTCGACGCCGGCATCCGCGGCCTCGGCTGGGCCAGGAGCGCGAGCAATCTCTGGTTCGAGAGCAGGCGTGGCGAGGGTCGGTACCCGAACGGGATCGTCCGGACGGCGACCCTGGAATGGCAGCACGAGGTGGGCACCGACTACTTCTTGCAGTCGGCCCACACGACTGCGCGGGTCAGCCCGCTGATGCCCGCCGGCGTCTACGACGTCGGGGTCGACCAGCAGGCCGTCTCGATCTGCTTCTCGCCTGCGCCCGAGTCACGCTCCAGCTGCAAGTCGAACGTCACCGTCAACGACCGCACCATCACCACCATGACGGTCAAGCGCGCCAGCAGCACGAGCGTCTCGGCGTCGTCCAAGACTTTCACGGGGCCGAAGACCGTCACGCTGAGCGGAGCGGTGCGGAAGGTGCAGCTGGTCAGCGACACCAAGGTCGCGAACCGGCTGTCGCCCAACACCCCCGTGAAGCTGTACTTCGACCCCGCCGGTTCGGCCGGTCCGGTCTACAAGAAGACCGTGAAGACGGGCTCGGACGGGTACTACTCCACAAAGGTCGGCACGAGCATCTCCGGTCGCTGGATCGCCCAGTACCCGGGTACGGCCCTCCAGGCGCCGTCCCAGCACGCCGTGACCATCACGGTCCAGTAGCCCGGGCGGCTGGGAGCGGCGGCGGCACGGGGCGGACCTTGGGTCCGTCCGGAGCGCACCTCGCGCCTCAGTCGTAGGTGCGGAAGACGGCGTCCTCCGGGACGGTGACCGTGGGTGCGGCGGGCACCGCTCGTGCCCCGGGCGTCGCCGGATCTGGGCGCGTCGCACTCGTCGTCCCCTCTCCGAGCAGGGTGCCGACGTTCAGGGTCGCAGTGGTGTCGGTCTCGCTGGTTCGGTCGTTCGAGTCACTCATGCCCCAGGCGATCCGGTCACCGGCGAGACCCACCATGATCCGGCTCCTGAGGCCGGTCGACCCGATCCGTACCAGGTCGGGTTCCAGCCCGACGTCACGGAGGAGATAGGCCTCGTGGCTGGACACGACCCATGCGACCGAATCACCTGCCGCGGAGACACTGACGACCGTGGTGGCGCCGAGTCGAACGGCGATGGCTTGGCCGCCGCCCGTGCCGGCGACTCCGTCCTTCCTCGGGACGGCAGCGAGGTGGTAGCCCCCGTCCAGCGCATAGGTGAGGACGTCATCCGTGAGATCGACGAACTGGACATATGTCTCGCGTAGGTGTTCCAGGGTCAGGACCGTCTGCTCGCCGCCGTCATCGCCGTACGAGGTGAAAGTCGTGGTCCAGGAGCCGGCGGCAGGCTGGTCGAGGGTGGCCACGACGATCTCGTCGTCGTCTCCCCCGATGGCTGTCGCTCGTTCCGCGAGGAGCCTGGGCTCACCCGACTCGATGTCGGCCACCCATGCGGTCATGCCCCATGAGTCCCCCGCGTCAGAGGACCCCGTGGGGTCGTCCTCCTCGCGCCACGCCACGCGGTGGGCGGTCACAGCAAGATTGCCGTCGAAGTCACCCTCGATCTCGGAGACGACTCGGGACTGGTGGAACTCGCCGGTCAGCGGATCGACCCGGCGGCCGCCCGCGGCCAGGAAGACCCGGTCCGGCGGCTCGTCAGCGCTCTGCGCGGTGCGTACGAACCAGGCGGCCTCGTCGCCCTGCGGTGTGAGGCGACCAGGAGTGCTTACTCCGCCATCCACCGGTGTCGGGACCAGAGGGGCCATGACCTGCTCGATACCGTCGATGAACGGATCGACCCGTGTGATGTTCGTGCCGGTCGTGCTGGACGCGGCGCCGGCATCTTCCAGCACCGTCCAGAACTTTCCTTCCTCGGTCAGACCGTCGGGCGACAGCATGGTTCCTCGGACCATGCCGTCGATCCGGACATCGGAGCAGGTGGACAGGGGCCGAGCATCCGCCAGGTGGAACGTCACCCCCGGACGGAGGCTCGTACCCGACTCGACGGGGCTCCGCCTGGCCGTAGGCTCCGGCGGCACGCACTCCGGCTTCGCCAGCCCGAACAGCTCCCGCAGCTCTTCGCTCCCGGGCAGCGCGACATCGCCGAGCCCCGGCACCGGCACCGGCCCGGCGAGGGCCAGCGAGAAGGCGACCGCGACCGCCGTCGTGCCGACGCCGGCAGCTTGCCAGGTACGCCGCCGCCGCAGTGCGCGCCGGCTCCCGGCCACAACCTGTCCCGCGTCGAACGCATGCCGCTCGACCTGGTCGGCGCCTGCCTGGAGGCGTGCCACGACGTCCGTGTCGTCGATGCTCATCGCTCACCCTCCTGAAAGATCTCGCGCAGGCGGGTGATCCCGCGCGCGTTGGCGGACTTGACGGTGCCGACGGCGATCCCGAGCTCGCGGGCGGTCTGCTGCTCGGTGAGGTCGAGCAGGTGCCGCAACACCACGACCCGACGCTGCGTCAGCGGGAGCCTGGCCAGCGCGCGCACCACCTCGTCGCGCACGGCCACACCCTCGGCCGGTCCAGCGACCGACCCCGTGAGGACGACGTCGGAGACCACCTCGCCCCTGGTGCGCCGCCAGCCGTCGATGCGCAGGTTGAGCAGGATGCGGCGGGCATAGGCCCGGGGTTCGCCGGCGCGGGCCCGGTGCCAGGACCGGTAGGTGCGCTCGAACGTCGCCTGGACCAGCTCCTCCGCGCGGTGCGGGTCTCCGGACAGGAGGAGCGCCGTCTTGTAGAGGTACGGACCCGCCTCGTGTACGAACGCGATGAACTCCTGGTCCCTGGTGCGTGTGACGTCGACCCGGACCTGTGGGTCGTCGCTCACCTCGGCGAACATGTTCGCGCGCTCTCCCTCGTCATGTCCCCCACCACGCGGCGACCCATCGGAAAGGTTCCATGCCTCACGAGGTACCTCCGAATCCGCAGGTCAGAAGTCCCTCGCCAGGCAGTTGACCGAGGCAGCGCACAGGTCTAGCCTCCAAGATGACCAGATGAACGAATCTGGTCATAGTTTCACGGAGGCCAGCGTGGAGGCACCAGGCATGGGCGCGACGACGCAGCGACGGGGGACCGCGCAGCGCAGGTCCGAGCGGGCGGAGCGGATCCTCGACGCCGCCACCGAGCTGGTGCTGCGCTGGGGCTACGACAAGACCACCATCGACGATGTCGCCCGGCTCGCCGGGGTGGCCAAGGGCACCATCTACCTGCACTGGGGCAGCCGCGAGGACCTGTTCGCCGCCCTGATGCGGTGGGACCGGGCCCAGATGATCGGCGCGGTTCGGCGGCGTCTCCAGCAAGACCCGGAGACCGCCACCCTGCCCGGGCTGTTCGGCCTCCTCGCCCACGAGCTCCACCGGCATCCGCTGCTGCAGGCCGCGATGGTCCAGGACTCCGCCGTGCTGGGCAAGCTCGTTGCCCGCAAGCAGACCAGCACCACCACGCCCGAGATGGTGGCCCCGTTCGGCGAGTACCTCGCCACGCTCCGTGAGCACGGCCTGGTGCGCGAGGACCTCAGCCTGGAGGACCACCTCACCCTCGTCGCCGCCGTGCTGCACGGCTCCCTGGTCTCGCTGCGGATGATGCCCGACTCGCTGCGGGTGTCCGACGAGCGCGCCGGCGAGCTGATCGGCGACGCGCTCGCGCGCGCCTTCGCCGCCGACCACCCGCCGTCCGATGCCGCGCGCGCCGTCTGCGCGGACGCCACCCGCGCGTTCGTCGACCAGGCATACGCCGTGGCGCGGGCCAGGCTGCGGGAGTCGCTCGGCGACGACCTTCCGCAGGACGACGACCTTCCGCAAGCAGACCTCCCGCCCGAGGGCGACCCCACGCCAGCAGAAGGAGACCCGTCGTGAGCACCGAGGTCACGCAGTCGTTCACACTGCCGCTCGCTGATCCCGCGGCGGTGGAGCTGGCGACGACCGGCGGCAAGGGCTCGTCGCTCGCCCGCCTGGCCGCGGCCGGCCTGCCGGTTCCCGGCGGCTTCCACGTCACCACGGACGCCTACCGGGCCGCGGTCGCCGGCGCGCCGCAGCAGGCGATCGTCGCGGCGGCCCAGGACGTGGACCCTGACCGGCCGGAGACCCACGACGCCGCGGCGGCCCGGATCGCCGAGGTGTTCGCCGGCCTGGAGATCCCGGCGGCGGTGGGCGACGCCGTCCGGGCCCGGTACGCGAGGCTACGTGCCGAGGGCGGCACCCCCGCCGTCGCCGTCCGGTCCTCGGCCACGGCCGAGGACCTGCCCGGCATGTCGTTCGCCGGCCAGCAGGACTCGTTCCTCAACGTCCGCGGCGAGGACGCCCTGCTGCGGGCGGTCCGGGACTGCTGGGCCTCCCTGTGGACGGCGCGCGCGATCGGCTACCGCGCGCGGCACGGCATCCCCGCCGAGGAGGTCGCGCTCGCGGTGGTGGTGCAGCTGCTGGTCGACGCCGCCGCCGCCGGCATCCTGTTCACCGTCGACCCGATGACCGGGTCCCGGGACCGCGTGCTGATCAACGCGGCCTGGGGACTGGGCGAGGCCGTGGTCGGCGGGCAGGTCACGCCCGACACCTTCCTGGTGGCGCGGGTCGGCGGCGCGGTGGAGCGCGCGGTGAGCACCAAGGAGGTCCGCACGGTGCGGACCGCCGACGGGACCCGGAACGAGCCGGTCCCCGCCGCGCTGCGGGACGAGCCCGCGCTCACCGACGAGCAGGCCGCGCGGCTCGCCGCGCTCGGTGTCCGCATCGAGGAGCTGTACGGCGTGGCGATGGACGTCGAGTGGGCGCTGCACGACGGCGCCCCCGCGATCCTTCAGGCGCGGCCCGTCACGGGTGCGGCGGGCCAGGTCGCGGTCACGGAGGTGTGGAACGACAGCCTGCTGGGCGACTTCCTGTGGACCAACGCGAACCTCGGCGAGGCACTGCCCAGCGTGATGACGCCGCTGACCTGGTCGCTCGTGCGGATCTTCATGGCGAACGCGATGGCGGACACGGACATCGGCGTCCCCGCGTACGGCACCATCGGCGGCCGGTTCTACATGAACCTCAGCACCACGGAGACGGTCGCCCAGGCACTCGGCATGCGCAAGGCGGTCGACGCGGCGTACCGGGAGGTGTTCGGGCGGCTCCCGGGTCAGCCGGACATCCCGGTGGTCCCGATCGGCCGCGGGGAGCTGATCCGGCGGCTCCTCCCGATGGTGGGCCGCAACCTCACGTCGCTCGTGCGCGACGTCCGGGCCGTGCAGGGATTCCTGGGCACCGCCGAGCAGCGCGGCACAGACCTGCGCCGGCGCGCGGCCGACGTCGGGGACCCGGCCGGGCTGGCGGAGTTCTGGACCGCGGAGCTCGGTCCCTACCTGGAGGCGTCGTCGCGCGTGCTGCGCGGCGCCGCCCGGCAGGACGGCACCAAGCTGCTGACGCTGCGCCGGGACCTGCGCACGCTGCTCGGCGACGCCGACACGGAGACCCTGACGTCCGGCCTGTCCTCCGGCGGACAGCACCTGGCCAGCATGGAGACGCTGGTCAACCTGCGCGAGGTGGCCCTCGGCCGCCTCGACCGCGAGACGTACGTGACGCGGTACGGGCACCGGTGCGTCGACGAGTTCGAGGTCTCCCGGCCGCGCCCGGCGGAGGATCCCGCCTGGCTGGACCGGCAGATCGCGGCGGCGTCCGGGACCGACGTCGACGCGCTGCTCGAGCGGCAGGAGCGGGCGCGGGCCGCCGTCTGGGAGCGGCTCGAACGCCTGTCGCCGCGCAAGGCGGCGCGCCTGCGCAGCCAGCTCGACCGGTGGGCGCGGAACGCGCGAGACCGGGAGCGCGCGCGGTCCGAGGTGATCCGTACGTTCTGGGCCCTGCGCGCCTTCGCGGTGCGGGCCGGCGAGCTCACCGGCCTGGGCGACGACGTCTTCTGCCTGACGCTCGACGAGCTGCTCGACGTGCTCCGCGCCGGCGCGGGGTCGCGCGCCGGGGAGAACGCGCCCGACGTCGTCCCCGTGCGCCGCGCCACCTACGACCTGTACCGAGGCCTGCCGGCGTACCCGGCGGTGATCCGCGGCCGGTTCGACCCGGTGCGGTGGGCCGCCGACCCCGACCGGAGGTCGGACGTCTACGACGAGAACGGCCAGGAGTCCGCGCGCTCCGACCAGGTTCGGGGCTTCCCCGGGGCGTCGGGCGTGACCGAGGGCGTCGCCCGGGTGGTGCGCTCGGTGGAGGACGGCGAGGCACTGCTGCCCGGCGAGGTGCTCGTCACCTCCGTGACCAACGTCGGCTGGACGCCGCTGTTCCCCCGCGCGGCCGCCGTGGTGACCGACGTCGGCGCGCCCCTCTCGCACGCCGCCATCGTCGCCCGCGAGCTGGGCATCCCGGCGGTCGTCGGGTGCGGCAACGCGACGATGCGGCTGCGCACGGGCGACCTGGTGCGGGTGGACGGCGAGCACGGCACGGTCGAGGTGCTCACGCCGACAGTCCGCTCCTAGAGCCCGCCCGCTCCTAGAACACGGGCTTGCCGCCCGTCACGCCGAGCACCGTCCCGGACACGTACGACGCCGTGGTCGGCGACGCCAGGAAGACGAACGCCGGCGCCACCTCGGCGGGCTGCCCGGCCCGGCCCAGCGGGGTGTCGGCGCCGAACGACGTGATCTTCTCCTCCGGCTGGGTCGCGGGTTGCAGCGGCGTCCAGATCGGCCCGGGCGCCACGGCGTTCACCCGGATGCCGCGCGGCCCCAGCTCGGCGGCGAGGTTCACGGTGATGTTGTTGATCGCGGCCTTGGTGGCCGCGTAGTCGAGCAGCGAGGTGGACGGCTGGTAGGCCTGGATCGAGGAGTTGTTGATGATCGAGCCGCCCTCGCCCATGTGCCCGAGCGCCGCCTGCGTCACCCAGAACAGGGCGTACAGGTTGGTCTTCACCACGCGGTCGAGCTCCTCGGTGGTCACGTCCGCGACCGACGTGCGGCGCGCCATCTGGTAGCCCGCGTTGTTCACCAGCACGTCGATGCCGCCCAGCTCACCGGCCGCCCGGTGCGCGATGCCGCGCGCCGTCGGCTCGTCCCGCAGGTCACCCGGCAGCAGCGCGCACTGGCGCCCCGCCCCGCGCACCCACTCCGCCGTCGCCCGTGCGTCGTGCTCCTCCTCGGGCAGGTACGACACGGCGACGTCGGCGCCCTCGCGGGCGAACGCGATGGCGACCGCGCGCCCGATGCCCGAGTCGCCGCCGGTCACCAGGGCCTTCCGGCCCAGGAGCTTCTCGCTGCCGACGTAGCTGGTCTCGCCGTGATCGGGTGCGGGGACCATCTGGTCCGTGGCGCCCGGCGGATTCTGCTGCTGCGGTGGGAACGCCTGGTTCTGGCTCATGCCGTCCTCCATCGTCGTGCGATGTCTCGGCCGACACGATCGTCCTCGACCACTGTTCACGCTAGCCCGTGCTTCGGCGGCCCGCACATCCCGTACTCTCTGTCCCACCAGGCCCGGAACATCACCCTGCAAGGAGTTTCGTGAACTCTGCACCGACTCCCGGCGAGTCCACGATCGTGGACGGCGTCGAGCAAGTGCTCGCCGGCGGCAAGGCGTCACCGGTCGGCCGGTACCGGCTGGACCTGGCCACGGGTGAGTGGGCATGGTCCGACGAGGTGTACGAGATGCACGGCTTCGAGCCGGGCCAGATCGTGCCGACGACGCCCCTGATGCTGTCCCACAAGCACCCCGACGACCGCGCCCGCGTGGACGGCGTGCTGCGGGAGGCGGCCGAGACCGGCCAGCCCTTCAGCTCGGTGCACCGGATCCTCGACGCCTCCGGGGAGACGCGGACCCTCGCGGTGACCGGACAGGGCCGGCGCGATCCCGAGACCGGCCGGGTGACCGAGCTGTTCGGGTACTTCATCGACGTCACCGAATCGCAGCGGGAGGCGGCGGCCCGCGACGCGACCGTCTCGATCCGGGCGTCGGCGGAACGCCGCGCGGTGATCGAGCAGGCCAAGGGCGTGCTGATGGTGGTCTACGGCGCCGACGAGGACGCGGCCTTCGACCTGCTCCGCGAGGCGTCGAACGCGGCGAACATCGCCGTGCGGGACATCGCCCTGACGCTGGTGCACCTGTTCTCCGGGCCGGGCGTGACGGTGTTCCCCACCCGCGAGGCGATCGACGCGTTCCTGACCGCCCCGATCGCTCCCGGCGACCTCTGACCCGGTCCGCGTCGGGCCGCGGCCGGACGGGGCTGCCCGTCAGCCGCGGTCGAGCGTCGGGGCGACGGTGCCCTCGGCGAGCCACTGGCGCGCACCCGATCCCTCGGGTCGGGGGAACACACCGTCGCTCCACGCGGTGACACGGTCGCCACGGAAGGTCCGGCCACGGCACCCGCGAGCCGGGGTGGCGCCCGCCGCACGCCGAGGACAGGATCGACACGTGCGCATCGCCACGTTCAACGTCCAGCACGGCCTCGGCCCGGACGGCCGCGTCGACAACGACTGCCTGGCCCGCGCCGTCGCCGCGCTCGACGCCGACGTCGTGGGCCTGCAGGAGGTCGACCAGGGGCAGGTGCGGTCCGGGGGAGCGGACCAGGCGGCACTCTGCGCGGCGGCGATGGGCGCCGCCGACCACCGGTTCCGGCCGGCGCTCGCCGGCCCGTTCCGCTACCCCGGCATCCGACGCCGCGCCCGCCGGGCGGAGCGGGCCGACGCACCTGGCTACGGCATCGCGCTGCTGTCCCGGTACCCCGTCCTGAGCTGGCACACGATCCTGCTGCCGCCCGCGACGCCGTGGGTGTGGGGCCGCGTGCAGCTCGGCACCGACGAGCCGCGGGTGGCGCTCGCGGCCCGGATCGACGCGCCGTCCGGTCCGGTCACCGTCGTGTGCACACACCTGAGCGTGTACCGGTTCTCCGCCGTGAGCTGGGCGGGCGGGATGGCCCGGCGCGCCGCCGGCTACCGCCGGGGCACCCCGGGCGAGCGGCACGCGGAACGTCAGGTGGACCACCTGCGCCGTCGGCTCGTCGGGCTGCGGCGCCCCCTGATCCTGCTGGGCGACTTCAACCTGCGGGGATCGGTGCCCGCCGACCGCACCGGCTGGCGCCCCCTCGCGACGGGTGACACGTTCCCCCGGCACGACCCGCGGTTCCAGATCGACCACGTCCTCCTGGACGAGGGCATGCCGCAGGGTGCGGGGCCGGACGGCGACCTCCCGGACGGGCGGATCAGTGCCGAGGGCCGGGTCGTGGACACGGGGGTCTCGGACCACCGCGCGCTGGTCGTGGACGTGACGTTCCCCCGCCCGACGGCGTGACGCCGCGCGGCCGGTCAGCCGACGAAGACGCAGAAGGGGTGGCCCATCGGGTCGCCGAAGACGTAGAGGGGTTCCTCCGGATCGTCCGACCGGTCGTAGAGCAGGGTCGCGCCGAGCGCGAGGGCGTGGTCGCGTGCCTCGGCGAGGGAGTCGAGGTCGGGCACCGTCGTGTCGAGGTGGAGCTGCTGGGGGATGCCGGACTCCGGCCAGGTCGAGCGCGGCAGGTCGTACACCTGCTGGAACGCCAGGTGTGCCCCGTCGTCGTCGTGCAGCACGAGCCAGTCGTTGCCGTTCGGGTCGGGTTCACCGTCCGCCGGGGCCTCGTCGCCGGTGCGGTAGGTGAGCCCGAACAGCTCCCGGTAGAACTCGGCGAGGGCGCGGGCGTCCGTGGTGTCGAGCACCACCTGTCGGATGCGCGGTCTCATGGCTCCAGCGCACCACATCCCGCCCGCGGTGCAACGGGAGCGCGCCGCGGGATCCGGGGGGAGACACCGGATCCCGCGGCGCGGGGACGGGGCTCAGCCCGTCAGGCGGCCTCGGCGAACGCGCGGTAGCTGACCGCGGACCGTGCCGCGGGTGCGTGGTCGGCGAGGTGGTCCGGGACGTGGTCCGGCACCGTGTCGACGGCGTCCTCGACGACCCGCAGCGCGGCCGCCTCCTTCGCGGCGCGCCTCTTGGCCCGCACCACGGTGTACACGGCGTTCACGCCGATCAGGATGGCGGCCATGTTCGACGCGGCGGACGGCCAGATGCCGTTCGCCGCGGCCACGGTGAGCAGGGTCCCGGCCGCCAGCATGTTGGTGCCCTGGAACGCGAGGGAATCGGCGCTCCAGCGCCCGCGGCTGACCATGGCATAGGCCACGAGGCCGGCGATGGCGCCAACCCAGCCGAGGACGGTGACGACCAGCATGAGGGACATGAGGAACTCCTGAGGAAACTGCTCGAAACGATTCGAGGATGTGGCGGAGACCGAGAACCGGTATCCATGGGGGAGGGGTGGCCGACGGTCCGGGAGGAGCTGGGTCCGGCCGCTGCCAGGATCAATCATGAGCCACTTGCGCCTTCAGCACAATCGAATGTTTGTGACTCCGGGATGTAGCATCGCTACATGGCCACTGACCCGCGAAGACTCGCTTTCCTCCTGGCCGTGCATCGCGCCGGCGGGGTGCTGGCGGCGGCCGACCTGCTGCACGTGACGCCGTCCGCCGTGTCCCAGCAGATCGCCCGGTTGGAGGCAGAAGAGGGTATCGACGTGCTGGACAGGGGGCCGCGCGGCGTGACGCTCACGCCCGCCGGCCGGGTGCTCGCCGACGCGGCCGAGCGCATCGAGGCGGAGCTCGTCCAGGCGCGGCAGGCCGTGGCAGCCCTGGAGGGTGAGCTCACGGGCCGGATCTCCGTCGGGTCCATCCAGACGGCGATCCGTACCGTCGTCGCGCCGATGCTCGTCTCGCTCGCGGAACGGCACCCGCACATCGAGGTCGACGTGCAGGAGCACGACCCGACCGACTCCGTGCGCCGGCTGCGCGCCGGCGACCTGGACGCGGTGGTGCTGGAGCGCGACGTCGCCGTCGACGCGCCGGCCCCGCGCGGTGCGCACGACGTGCCGCTGCTCGACGAGCCGTGGCGCATCGTGGTCCCCACCAGCCTGCCCGAGCCCGAGCGGCTGGACGACCTCGCCACTCTCACATGGGTGGGCCCGCAGGCCGGGTCGGCGGCCGAGCGCGCCGCGAGCCGGCTCGCCGCGCAGCTCGGCACGACGTTCGAGACGCGCCACGCCTACAACGACTTCGACACCGCGATCTCCCTCGTCGCCGCCGGCCAGGGCGTCGCGATGCTGCCGGCCCTGGCCCTCCAGCAGGAGGTGCCGGACGGCGTCGCCGTGGTGGCGCTCGCCGGGCTCGGCTCGCGGCGGCTCGTGGTGCGGCACCGGCAGAACCGGCACGAGCCGGGCCCGATCGTCCGGGCCGTGGTGGACGAGATGGTCGTGGCGGCCCGGGAGATCGACCTGGGGTAGCGCCCGCCCTGCCGGCGATTCCGTGCACTTCCGTCGACGTAGGCTCCTGCGCATGGACGTCGCCGTACTCGGGGCCACGGGGGACGTGGGCCGTCAGGTCTGCACACAGCTCATCGCACACGGCGTGCTGTCCCCGACCTCACGTCTCCAGCTCGTGGGCCGACCGGACGGGCGCAGCGCCAGCGCGGTCCACGGGCTGCGCACCGACCTGATGGACGCGTTCGACGAGCGCGCGCCCCTGATCGACGTCGCCCTCGCGCCGACCGACGTGGTGGCGGACATCGTCGTGGTCGCGGCGGGCCTCACCGCCGCCGCCGAGGTCGGCTCGGACACCGACCGCAGAAAGCTGGCCGCCGCGAACAAGCAGGTCTTCGAGCAGCACGCGGCGGCGCTGCGCAAGCACGGTTCGGGCCGCGAGGTCGTGATCGTCGTCTCGAACCCGGTCGAGGTCGGCGTGGCGGTGTTCGCCGATGCGCTCGGCAGGCACCGGGTGATCGGCATGGGCGCCTGGCTCGACACCCTGCGGTTCCAGCGGGAGATCGCGCTGTCGCTCGGTGTGCGCCGGGCGCGCGTGTCCGGGTTCGTCGCGGGTCAGCACGGGGAGCGGGCGGTCCCGCTGTGGTCGACCGTGCGGATCGCCGGGCTCGACGTCGCCGAGCGGCAGGCCGCCGTCGCGGACCTGCGCCGTGGCCGCACGCTCGACACCTACGCGGACGAGCTGGCCGAGGCCAGGGTGCAGCTCGACGCGGTGGCGGCCCGGGACGTCGCCGAGGCGTTCGCCCTGGTCGACACCTGGCCCCCGGACGTGCGCGTCGTCGCCCGGCCCGTGATGACCCACCAGAGCGGCGCCAAGACCCCGGCCGGCACGGCCGCCGCGACGGTCGACATGATCGCCACGCTGCTGGACGGCCGCGAGATCGTGGTCGCCGGTCAGGTCGCACTCGAGGACGAGGTGCGGATCGACGGGTCGACCAGCCCCGGCCGCGTGCTCGGCGTCCCGGTGATCCTGGGTCCGGAGGGCTGGAGCCGTGTGGTCCTCGACCCGTTGGCCGACGACGAGGCCGCCGCGCTCGCCGCCTCCGGACGCATGATCGACGCCATGCTCGACGGCCTGGGCATCGCTCCCGCCGGTGCCGATCCGGTGGTGGGCATGGCTGCCGCAGTGCCGTCCGCGGCCGGTGCCGACGTCCGGACGTGGGAGGTCGACGCCGAGGTGCGCGGCGCCGACGAGGTCTGCGTCGTCGCCACGCTGACCAGCGTGTTCTCCACGCGCGGTGTCACGGTCGACGCCGTGTCGACCGGCCCGGGGAGCGCGAACCACGTGCAGCTCCGGTTCCGCGCGGGCGCGCGGCTGGCGCTGTCGCTGGTCCGCACGCTGGAGCGGCTGACGATGGTGCGGCGGGTCGAGGTGCACAGCACGCCGTCTGTACCTGAGCCGGGTGTTGCACTGGGGGTTCCCTAGTGCAACACTGGGTGCATGCCCACGACGAAGCGACGAATCATGGTCACTGAGACAGGCGCGCTAGCGCATGCGATGGATGTCGGCCGCGCGACGACCGGCCTGGACGGAGGCCAGCTGATCGCAACCATGGTGGTGGAGCACGCTCGCGAGATCGAGGGTTCGCGACATGAGCGGATGGCAGCGCTCGATGAGCTCTCCCAGTTTGCTGGCTACTACCCGGACGGGTATCTCGACGAGGTCCGTGATGGATGGCCGGAGTGAGCCAGGGGATCGTTGTCGATGCCAATATCGTGATCTCAGCCGTTGCGCCGGCGAACGCCGTTCACGGTGCGGCGATGGCGCTCCTCCGACAGCACGTCGATGAGGCCAAGTGCTTGCATCGGCTGACGCTGGCTGAGGTGTATGCCGGGCCTGCCAGGGACGCTGGACTGGAGGAGGTGCTGCGCCTCGAGAAGGTTCTCTGGCGGGCGGGCTTCGTGGAGGTCGCGCCCAGCGACGGTCCGACCGCCATCCAGATGGCGGCCGCACGAGCGCTTGGTCTGCGCATGCCCGACGCAGTGGTCCTGGCGACTGCCGATCGGCTGGGTCTGCCACTAGCGACCTTCGATGTACAGCTCGCGGCGAAGGCGCGTGCGCGTGGCCTCGTGGTGTACGGAGCGAAATCGGCCTGAGCCGCCCGCGGCATTCTCCGGGACACTGCCCGCGCCGCTACGATGTCCGCATAACTGAACATCTTCAACGGCTCTGGTTCGCTCAGTCGACCAGGACCGTGCCGCCAGAACCGCGGCGGGAGAGTCCGGCCCCGCGCCGTCGTCGTCCAGACGCCGCGCGAACCGGCGCCGAAGGAGCAATTTCCTCCCCGGGAATCTCTCAGGCCCCCGTACCGCCACGGTGAGGCAACTCTGGAAAGCGAGCGGCCGCGATCGGGCAACCGGTGCGGAGGCTCCACCGACGGTGCAAGCCGGCGCGTCCCGCCCTCCTCCCGGATTCCGGTCGGAGCACGACGGACCGGCAAAACTCTCAGGTAGACGCATGCCCGGGTGGGCAGGGTGTCGGATGACAGAGCGGGGAGGGACCGCAGTCGTCCCCACGCCCTCGGACAGCCAGGAGCCCGCCGTGAGCACGCCCCACAACCCCGACGTCTTTGCCGACCGGCATCTCGGCCCGCGCGGCCGCGAGGTCCGCACCATGCTGGACCAGCTCGGCATCGACACGATGGACACCCTCGTCGACCGGGCCGTCCCCAAGGCGATCCGCAGCCAGGCGCCGCTGAACCTACCGGCCGCCCGCACGGAGGCCGAGGTGCTCGCCCACCTCCGCGAGCTCGCGGGGAAGAACCAGGTCAAGACCCAGATGATCGGGCAGGGCTTCTACGGCACGCACACGCCCGCCGTCATCCGCCGCAACGTGCTCGAGTCGCCCGCCTGGTACACGGCCTACACGCCGTACCAGCCGGAGATCAGCCAGGGCCGCCTCGAGGCGCTGCTCAACTTCCAGACCGCGGTCGAGGACCTCACGGGCCTCGAGATCGCGAACGCCTCCCTGCTCGACGAGGCCAGCGCCGTGGCCGAGGCCGTCGCCCTGATGTGGCGCGCCTCGCGGGCCAAGGAGGGCTACGTCGTCCTGGACGCCGACCTGTTCGGGCAGTCGCTCGCCGTGGCCCGGGGCCGCGCCGAGGCGATCGGCCTCCCCGTCGTGGTCGCGGACCTCTCGAACGGCCTGCAGGCGGGCCTGCCCGCCGAACTGCCGGACGGCCAGCTCGTGGGCCTCGTGCTGCAGCAGGCCGGCGCCTCCGGCCGCGTGCTCGACGCCCGCGGCGTGATCGCCGAGGCCAAGGCCGCCGGCGCGCTCGTCACCGTCGCCACCGACCTGCTCGCCCTGACGCTCCTGGCCAGCCCCGGCGAGCTCGGCGCCGACATCTCGGTGGGCTCCGCGCAGCGCTTCGGCGTCCCGCTGTTCTACGGCGGCCCGCACGCCGCCTACATGGCCGTGAAGAAGGGCCTGGAGCGCCAGCTCCCCGGCCGCCTGGTCGGCGTCTCGATCGACGTCGACGGCGCCGCGGGCTACCGCCTGGCGCTCGCCACCCGCGAGCAGCACATCCGCCGCGAGAAGGCCACGAGCAACATCTGCACCGCGCAGGCCCTGCTGGCCATCGTGGCCAGCATGTACGCGGTCTACCACGGCCCGGAGGGCCTCAAGGCGATCGCCACCCGAGTCCACACCCACGCGGCAGACCTGGCGGCAGCACTGAGCACCGCGGGCGTCGAGATCGAACACACCACCTTCTTCGACACGGTCCGCGCCGTCGTCCCGGGCAACGCCGTCGAGATCGCGGCGGCGGCGGCCGACGCGGGCTACAACCTCTACGTCCCGGACGCCGACCACGTCCAGATCAGCACGGACGAGACCACCACTGCCCAGGACGTCGCAGCAGTCGCCACCTCCGTCCTCACCACCCTGGGCCTGGAGCGGACCCCCACCGCAGAAGCCGACACGGTGCAGGGAGCGGAGAAGTCGGCGAATGCTCGCGCGGGAGTATCCCTTCCCGAAGTGGAGGGCGCCCTGGCGCCCGTGAACGCTCCCGCGCGAGCGTTCGCCGACTTCTCCGCGGAGGTGACCCGAACGACCAAGTTCCTGGAACACCCGATCTTCCACCAGCACCGCTCCGAGACCAGCATGCTCCGCTACCTGCGCAAGCTCTCGGACAAGGACCTGGCGCTCGACCGCACGATGATCCCGCTGGGCTCCTGCACCATGAAGCTCAACGCGACCGCCGAGATGGAGGCCATCTCGTGGCCCGGCTTCGCGGACATCCACCCCTACGCCCCGGTCGACCAGACCCAGGGCTACACCGAGCTGGTCACCGCGCTCGAGAGCCAGCTCGCCGAGATCACCGGCTACGCCGCCGTCTCCGTGCAGCCCAACGCGGGCAGCCAGGGCGAGTTCGCCGGCCTGCTCGCGATCAAGGGCTACCACGCCTCCCGCGGCGAGGAGCACCGCGACATCGTGCTCATCCCGGCGTCCGCCCACGGCACCAACGCGGCCTCGGCAGCGCTCGCGGGCCTGCGCGTCGTCGTGGTGTCCACGGCGGACGACGGCGAGATCCTGCTCGACGACCTGCGCGCCAAGCTCGACCAGCACGGCCCCCAGGTCGCGGGCATCATGATCACGTACCCGTCCACGCACGGCGTGTACGAGGAGCACGTGCGCGAGGTCTGCGACCTGGTGCACGAGGCCGGCGGCCAGGTGTACATCGACGGTGCCAACCTGAACGCCCTGGTGGGCCTCGCCAAGCCGGGCGAGTTCGGCGGCGACGTCTCGCACCTGAACCTGCACAAGACGTTCTGCATCCCGCACGGCGGCGGCGGCCCGGGCGTGGGCCCGGTCGCGGTGGCCGAGCACCTCGTGCCCTTCCTCCCGGGCGACCCGACGCCGGGTCTCGGGTCCGGCGAGGCCGGGGCGGCGGGCATCCCCGTGGCCTCGACGCGTTACGGCTCCGCCGGCATCCTGCCGATCTCGTACGCCTACGTGGCCCTCATGGGGCCGGACGGGCTGACCGAGGCGACCAAGGCCGCCGTCCTCACCGCGAACTACGTGGCGAGCCGGCTCGACCCGCACTTCCCCGTGCTCTACACCGGCCCGAACGGCCTGGTGGCGCACGAGTGCATCCTCGACCTGCGCAAGATCACGGCCGAGACGGGCGTGACCGCGGAGGACGTCTCCAAGCGCCTCATGGACTACGGCTTCCACGCCCCCACGCTCGCGTTCCCGGTGCCGGGCACGCTCATGGTGGAGCCCACGGAGTCGGAGGACCTCGCCGAGCTCGACCGGTTCGTCGACGCGATGATCGCCATCCGCGGTGAGATCGACGCCGTCGCGGCCGGCCGCTGGACCGCCGAGGACTCGCCGCTGCGCGGTGCGCCGCACACCGCGGCGTCGGTCATGACGGACGAGTGGACCAAGCCGTACTCGCGCGAGCTGGCCGCGTTCCCCGTGGCGTCGCTCCGCGGGAACAAGTACTGGCCGCCGGTGCGCCGGATCGACGGGGCCAAGGGCGACCGCAACCTGGTGTGCTCGTGCCCGCCGGTCGAAGCATTTGCCGAGTGAGTGGCCGACAGATGGGAACAGCAGTGACCGACAAGAAGACCCCGCTGTACGACGAGCACGTGGCGCTCGGCGCCTCGATGACGCCGTTCGGCGGCTGGCTCATGCCGCTGCGCTACACGTCCGACCTGGCCGAGCACCGGGCCGTGCGCGACGCCGCCGGCCTGTTCGACCTGTCGCACATGGGCAACATCAACGTGACGGGGCCGGACGCCGCGGCGTTCCTCGACCACGCCCTCGTCGGCTACATCTCGAAGGTCCGCGAGATGGGCGCGCGCTACTCGATGATCTGCGCTGAGGACGGCAGCGTGCTGGACGACCTGATCGTCTATCACGACGCCCCCGGCGCGTACTCGGTCATCGCGAACGCCGCCAACGCCGAGCTGGTGCTGGGCAAGATGCAGGAGCGCACCGCCGGGTTCGACGTGGTGCTGAAGGACGTCCAGCCGGGCCAGGCGCTGATCGCGGTGCAGGGTCCGCGGGCCGTCGAGATCATGCTCGCCACCGAGGGCCTCGTGGAGGACGCCGAGATCTCGGGCGGCACCGCGTTCGCCGACCTCAAGTACTACGCGTGCATGGGCATGCGGTTCCAGGGCGAGCCGCTGCTCGTGGGCCGCACCGGCTACACCGGCGAGGACGGGTTCGAGCTCTGGGTCTCCGCCGACCGGGCCGTCGCGCTCTGGCGGGCCCTGCTCGCCGCGGGCGAGCCCCTCGGGCTGGTCCCGGCCGGCCTCTCGGCCCGCGACTCGCTGCGGCTCGAGGCCGGGATGCCGCTCTACGGCCATGAGCTCGACACCACGACGACGCCGTTCGAGGCAGGGATGGGCCGCGTGGTGCGGCTCGACAAGGCGACCGAGGACGGTACACCGATCCCGTTCGTCGGCCGGGACGCGCTGGCCGCGCGCAAGGAGTCGGCGCCAGCGCGGGTGCTCGTCGGGCTGCGCGGCGAGGGGCGTCGCCCCGCGCGTGCGGACTACGACGTGGTGCAGCGCGGCGTCGGCACCGAGGTGGGCGCCGTCGTCGGGCGCGTGACGTCCGGCGCGCCGTCGCCCACGCTCGGTTACCCGATCGCGATGGCCTACGTGACGCCCGAGGTGTCGGCCGAGGGCACCGAGCTCGCCGTCGACGTGCGCGGGCGGGCCGAACCGTTCGTGGTGGTGCCGATGCCGTTCTACCGTCGTCCTCAGAACTGACCTAACACGCAAGGAGCTGTCATGGCTGACTTCCCCGAGAACCTGCAGTACACCACCGAGCACGAGTGGCTGGACCAGTCCACCCCCGCCGTCATCGGCGTGACCGACGTCGCGGCCGAGGCGCTCGGCGACGTCGTCTACCTGGAGCTGCCCGAGGTGGGCGCCACCATCGAGGCGGGCTCCGTGGTGGGCGAGATCGAGTCCACCAAGTCGGTGTCCGAGCTCTACTCCCCGGTGAGCGGCACGGTCGCCGAGGTGAACACCGAGGCCGTGGACAACCCGGAGATCGTCAACCAGGACCCGTACGGCAAGGGCTGGCTGTTCAAGGTCGAGGTGACCGGCGCGGGCGAGCTGCTCACCGCCGCCCAGTACGCGGAGCACACCGGAAGCTGATCGGTTCTCGATCCGGCAGGACCGAGCGGGCGAAATGGCCCCCCGAGGCGCACTTTCGTGCACTCGGGGGGCCCGCTCCGGTCTCGGAAAGGTAACAGTCAGGAAGTTCTTTCAGAACCGCGTCATGAAGTTACGACCGCGCAGTCCTTCTCGTAGCAGCATCCCTAGGCCGGAACCCCAGAACCGGCCGCTGTGTGGAGGAAACTGATCATGACCGCGATGACCCTTGACCACCGTCTGCCCAGCCTCACTCGTCGTGAGCGGGTGATCCTGGCGAACCTCACCGAGGACGCCACTCTCGAGCAGATCGCTCGGCGCCTGTACGTCACCCGTAACACGGTGAAGACGCAGGTGCGCAGCGTGTACCGCAAGCTCGGCGTCTCCTCGCGAGCGGAGGCGATCGCCAGGGCGGGCGAGTTCGAGATCGTCGCCTGACCGCAGTTCTCCCGACGACGGCGCCGTCCCCAGCGGTGCCGTCGTCGATCTGTGTCCGGGCCCGGCCGGTGGGAGACTGCTCCGCATGCAGGAGACCCTCGTCGACGTGGTCGCCGCCGCGATCGTGGACCACCTGGACCGCCCCACCCGGCTGCTCGCCGCCCGTCGCTCCGCGCCGGAGTCCCTTGCCGGCCGCTGGGAGCTCCCCGGCGGCAAGGTGGAACCCGGTGAGGCGGAGCTCGACGCGCTGCGCCGCGAGCTCGTCGAGGAGCTCGGGGTGCGGGTCGACGTGGGCGCCGAGGTGCCCGGGCCCGACGACGGCGCCTGGCCGATCACGGAGCGGCACCGCATGCGGGTGTGGTTCGCGCTGCTGACGGGCGGCACGCCCGAGCCGCTTCAGGACCACGACGAGCTGCGCTGGCTCACGGCGGCCGAGCTGGATGACGTGCCCTGGCTCGACGGCGACGTCCAGATCGTGACGGCCCTCGCGAGCCGGCTCACGCGGGACTAGCGGGCGCTCGCGCCCACGTTCCGGCGGCTGCGGGCCGCGGCGACGCGGTGCCCCAGCGGCACGAACGCGCCGTCCATCAGCACCGGCACCACGTCGGTGGCGTCGACCTCGGTGGCGATCATGACGTCCTCGGCGAACCCGGAGTCGAGCAGCTCGCGGCCGCTGGCCGTGCCGCCCACGGAGTCGACGATGTCCTGCGTGCCCTTCCACAGCGTGACCGTGGCCTCGGTCTCGGGGGAGATGCTCACGTCGGGCAGCATCGCCGTGAGCCGTGCGGCGATGGAGCCGACCGCCAGGTAGTCCTCCAGCGCGGGGCGCAGCGTGTCGTCGGGCCAGCGCTCGCCCACGGGGACCAGCACGACGTCGTGCCGCTCGGACGCGGCCAGGTGCGCGGCGGCGAGGCCGGCCACGGCCTTCGCGTTGCGCAGGCTGCCGGCGACGATCAGGGCGCCGCGGTTGGCGATGGTGTGGCAGATCTGCGCGGCGCTCGGGGACGGGATCACGAGGCGCTCGGCGTCGAGGTCCTGCAGTGACGCGGGCGAGATGCTGATGCCGTCCTCCCACCGCGGGCCGGCGAGGGCCGCGCGCATCGTGCGCGCGAGCCGGGCCGCCCCGGCGGGATCGTGGTACGGGAACGGGTACACGCCGGCGCCCTGCTCGCAGGCGACGGTGACCGTGGTCGAGAAGGAGAGCACGTCCACCACGACCACGAGCGACGAGCGCGCATCGGTGGCGGTGAGGGCGAGCGCACCGGAGATGCCCCAGTCCGTGCGCACACGGGCAGGACGTTGGTCGAAGGCCGGGGACGTGTTTGCCACGAACGCATCGTAGTGTCACCCGAACTCGCCCATGTTTCGCGTTCAGTGAACAACGTTGCGATTCGGGTGATATTCACACTTTGGTCGTTGGGCCATAACCTCGCCGCGCAACCCTGCCGCAGAACGCTCCCCCGACTCCCCAGAAGGAACGAGCATGCGACGAGTTCTGTCCGGAGCGCGGCCGGAAAAGCCGCGAGGAATACTCACCAAAGCGCTGACCTGCACTGTTGCCACCGCATTTCTCGTGGCCCCCGCGAGCGGCGCCTTTGCGGCGCCGCTCCCCGCACCGGAGGACGTACCACGTGCCGACACGGCGCTGACCGCTCCGACGCCCTTCGTGAGCGCTCCGCTGTCGTCCGGCAGATCCGCGGAAACTTCCGGGGAAGTCACCCCGCTCCGGCTCGACGACGACGGCGACGCCATCGTCACCCGCCGTGAGGAGCGGCGGATCGCTCCCGGCCTGGAGCTCACGCGGTTCGCGCGGCTGGGCGAGGACGGCTGGCTCAGCGGCGAGGTGCTCGTCGCCGACCTCGGCGCGGCGGGCGCGGACGGGCAGGTGCCCCGGGGCACGGTGCGCGTCGGCTACGTGGGCCCGGAGCGCGTCGCCGGCACCGCGCCGGTCTCCGAGATGGCCTCCTCCCGCGGCGCGATCGCCGCGATCAACGGCGACTACTTCGACATCAACAACTCGGGCGCCGCGCTCGGCGCGAGCATCGACGACGGGGCGCTGGTCAAGTCCGCGTCCCCCGGCCGGGAGCGCTCGGTCGCGTTCGGGTCGGACGGCGTGGGGCGGCTCGCCCAGATCTTCCTGGAAGGTTCGGTGAGCTGGGCCTCGGCCTCTCCTTCGGAGGACGGCGCCGGCGCCCGCACCGAGGTCCCGGTCAGCGGCCTGAACGTCACGGCTCTGCCCCAGGGCGGGGTCGCCGTGTTCGACGCCGGGTGGGGCGCCTTCACGCGCGCCCGTCCCCTGGCGCCCGGCGAGCAGGGGGTCGAGGTGACGGTCGACGCCGACGGCACCGTGACCGCCGTCGGGCTGCCCGGGGACGGGCAGCTCCTGGACGGGACGCGCGCCGTCGTGGCCCGGCCCGGCGCCGCGGCCGACGCGCTGGCCGCGCTGCGGCCCGGCGACCACGTGGACCTGGCCTACGGCGTCCGTGGGGACGCGGACGACGTCGCCGTCGCCATCGGCGGCGGGCCGGAGGACCCGCTGCTGGAGGACGGCGAGGTCACCTCCGCGACCGGCGACCACGTGGAGCTGCGGCACCCGAGGACCGCGGTCGGCTTCGACGCGTCCGGCACGCGTGCGTACTTCGTGGTGGTGGACGGCCGCCAGACCCACAGCTTCGGGATGAACCTCTACGAGCTGGGCGAGCTCATGGCCCAGCTCGGTGCCGACGACGCGATCAACCTCGACGGCGGCGGCTCCTCCGAGATGGTCGCCCGGCTGCCCGGTGACGCCGCCAACACGATCCTGAACAGCCCGTCCGACGGCTACGAGCGGTCCGACGCGAACGGCCTCGGCCTGTTCGTGCCGGCCGGCTCGGGCCGCGTCGCGGCCTACGACGTGCGCACCACGGTCCCGGCGGACGACGCCGACCGCGTCTTCCCCGGCCTGCACCGCACCCTGACCGGCAAGGGGTACGACGACGCGATGGGACCCGTCGCCACCGAACCGTCCTCCTGGCGCGCCCGCGACGGGCGGGTCGCGTCCGTGCGGGACGGCGTGGTCACCGGCCGCCGGACCGGCAGCACCACGGTGACGGCGGCGTCGCTGAGCCGCTTCGGCCTCGCCACCGGCACCACCGAGGTGGAGGTGCTGGGCCACCTCGTCCGGGCGGGCGTGGACACCCCCGTCGTGGGGCTGGAGAACGCCGATGCGACCGCGCCGCTCGTGCTGACCGGTTACGACGCGCGGGGCTTCACCGCGCCGATCGAGGCGCGGGACGTCACCGTGACGGCCGTCGAGCCGGGCGAGCCCCGGATCGCCGGGGTGCGCGCGACCCGCGAACCGGTCGCCGAGCTCGTCCCCCAGGCCGACGGGTCCTTCGAGGTCCGCGCGCTCGCGGCGGTGGGCGGCACCACCTTCGAGCTGTCCGTGCCCGGCCCCGACGGGACGGACCTGACCACCGAGGTGGCCGTGACGGTCAGCCTGGAGGAGGACGTCGTCGCCGACTTCGCGGACGCCGCCTCCTGGACCTCGGCGAACGACCGGGCGCCGGGCGGTTCGCTCGCCCCGGCGACGGGCTACGACGGCGCCGCGGGTCTGCGGATGACGTACGACTTCACACGGTCCACGGCCACGCGCGGCCAGTACGCGGTGCTCCCGGAGGCCGCGGCGGGCGGGCGCGAGCTGCCCGGCGCACCCCGCGCGGTGACGATGTGGGTGGACGGCGACGGCCACGGCGCCTGGCTGCGCCTCCAGGTGCGGCAGGGCGACGGCGTGGTCACGCAGCTCGACGGCCCCGAGGTCACCTGGACCGGCTGGCGGCAGGTCACCTTCCCGGTGCCCGACGGCGTCGCGTTCCCCCTGCGGCTGCAGCGCGTGCGCGCCCTGGAGACGACGGCGGGCGAGCAGTACACGGGCGCGCTGACCCTGTCGGCGATCGCCGCTCAGGTGCCGCCAGCGGTGGACGCCCCCGAGGCGCCCCGCGTCGAGGACCCGGTCGTGGCCGCCGACGGCGCCACGGACGACGCGCCCCTGCGGGTCGCCGTGCTGTCCGACGCCCAGTTCGTCGCGCGCGACCCGGAGTCGGGTGCGGTGGCCGGTGCCCGCGACGCGCTCCGCGAGATCGTCGCCGACGACCCGGACCTGCTGGTCATCAACGGCGACCTGGTGGACGAGGCCGCCCCCGAGGACTTCGACCTCGCCCGGCGGGTGCTCACCGAGGAGCTCGCCGACGCGGACTTCCCCTGGTACTACCTGCCCGGCAACCACGAGGTGATGGGCGGCTCGATCGCCAACTTCGAGGAGGAGTTCGGCGAGCGGACCCGCGTGCTGGACGTCCCGGCGCCGGGCCGGCCCGGCCGCCCCGCCGGCACCACGCGGCTCGTCATGCTCGACTCGTCGTCGGGCCGGCTGGGCACGGACTTCGCGCAGGTGCAGATGCTGCGCGAGGCGCTCGACGACGCCGCGACCGACCGCGCCGTCACGGGTGTGCTGGTGTTCGCGCACCACCCCCTCGACGACCCGCTGCCGACCAAGGCCAGCCAGCTCACCGACCGCCTGGAGGCGGACACGCTGCGCGGGTGGTTCGAGGACTTCGAGGAGACGACCGGCAAGTCGATCGCCTCGGTGGGCTCCCACGTCGGCGTCTTCCACGCGAGCACGCAGGACGGCGTGCCGTACCTCGTCAACGGCAACTCCGGGAAGGGCCCGGCGAGCACCCCGGCCGACGGCGGCTTCACCGGCTGGTCGATGCTGGGCGTCCACCCGGCGTCAGGCCGGGCGTCCGGGCCGTCGGGCGGCGGCCGGGCCACCGACCCCTGGCTGGCCTGGGAGGTCAACACCCGCGCCGAACAGGTGACGGTCTCCGGGCCGGAGTCGCTCGAGGTGGGTGGTTCCGCGGTGGCGAGCGCCGTCGTCGTGCAGGACGGGACCCGCGAGGTGCCGGTGGCCTGGCCCGTCTCGGCGCACTGGGGCGGCGCGGGCGTGTGCGTGACGGACGAGCGGGGGCGCGCCGCCCTGCGGGACTGCTCCCGCCACGCGGTGCTCGCGCTGGACCCCGCGTCGCACGAGCTGACGGCCCTGCGCGCGGGCCGGGCCACGGTGACCGTCACGGTCAACGGGGCGCGGGGCGAGCTGACCGTCGGCACGAGCCGGTAGGGCGGTAGATTTGCCCCATGAGCAACTTCGAGGTGGCACGCAGGCAGAAGCAGGAGCCCACGGCGGCGCTGGTGGTTCGCTTCATCGTGTGCTTCGCCCTGTTCCTGGGCGGGTTCGCGCTGATGGCCGTCGGCTCGCTGGGTGAGGCGGCGTCGTCGCCGTACGTGTTCGTGGGCGGCATCCTCGCCGTCGGGCTGTCGTTCGGCCTGCCGATGATCGGCGCCACCGAAAGATGAGCACCGCGCGGTAAGCGGCGCGAGCGACGCAGAGCACCCGTCCGGTCCCCGACCGGGCGGGTGCTCTCGTGTCTTCTTCACCCACAACGTTCCGGTGCCCCCGTCCGTGGACGGTGGTGGAGCCTGACGCCGAGCGGTGTGCGCGGTGGGACAGGTGCCGTCGAACGGACAGGAACTCGCGATGTCACTGCTCAACACGTCCCGTACCCCGCTCTTCCGCCGGGGGCTGGTGGCGCTGGCCACCTCCGCGGCCCTTCTCGCCGGCGGCCTCGTCGTGGCCCCGTCGGCGCAGTCCTCGTCGCTGCCGGTGGTCGACGTCCACCGGTCCCAGGGGACCAGCGTCACCACGTCGATGTTCGCCTCGGGTTCGACGATCACGGGCGACGTGGAGCAGCAGAAGCTGTACCCCGCCGAGGTGGGTTACACGGTCTCCCTCGCGGCGTCCGGCGGGACCATGCTGGGCGCGGAGGTCGAGGTCACGGTGCAGAAGGTCAACAGCCGGCAGGTGCGCAAGCGCACCATCGAGATGAAGCGCACCACCACCGGCTTCCTCAGCAGGGGAACGCTGAACTTCAACGGGGCGGTCATCATCCCCGGGACGTACCGGGTGGGCGTCGAGGTGTTCACGGTGGTGCGCAAGCCGGACGGCACCCGGGTCCGGCACCTCGTCGACGTGAGCAACGGCAAGACGGTGCAGCTCCGCCGTGACACGTGGACCAAGGGGACCATCAGCACGCAGGCGACGGACGGCCGTCTCGCGCGGATCAACGCCACCACGCGCATGCTGACCATCGACCGCGGGACCCTCGCGTGGTCGCCGAACCACTTTGGCACCGCGGTCCTCTCCTTCGACGCCGACGGTCCGAACGAGCCGAAGAAGCCCGTCTTCGTGCGGGACCTGAAGATCGGGATCGACGGCCGGATCTCGACGGTCGTCGAGTCCCGCAAGGGCTGGTGGAAGGTCACCTACGAGGGGACCTCGAGCCGCGCCTCCTCCGTGGCGTGGATCGGTCAGGGCGACGTGGGCTGCGGCTGCTGACCGCACGAGGCCGGCGGGGGATCCCGCCGTCGGCCGCAGGGCAGGGGGAGGGTCGCGGCCGCGGGCCGCGGCCCTTCGCCGTCTTCACCCACAACGTTTCCCGGCACCTGACCGTACTGGTGTGTACAAGCCCGACGGCGAGCGACGTGCTCGGGACGGGCATCCTCCGAAAGACGGGAACACCACGATGTCTCTGCACAGCACGTCTCGTACCTCTCCTTTCCGCCGTGGCCTGGTGGCGCTGGCCTCCGCCACGGCCCTGCTCGCCGGGGGCCTGGTCGTCGCCCCGGCGGCGCAGGCAGCGGCGCTGCCGGTCGTCGATGTCCACAAGCGCCAGGGCACCACGGTCACCACGTCGATGTACGCCTCGGGCTCCACGATCTGGGCCGACGTGGACGAGCAGGAGCTCCGCCCCGCCAGGTTCGGGTACACCGTCGCCCTGAAGGCCTCCGGTGGCACCATGCTCGGGGCGGAGGTGGAGGTCACGCTCCAGAAGATCAACCGTGAGCCGGTGCGCAAGCGCACGATCGTCATGAAGCGCACCAGCAGCACCGCCATGGTCAAGCGGGGAGCCATCAACTTCACCGGGACCATCGACCCTGGGACCTACCGCGTGGGTGTCGAGGTGTTCACCGTGATCCGCAAGGCGGACGGGACCCGGGTACGGCACCAGATCGACGTGAACGAGGCGCAGCGGGTGCAGTTCCGCCGCGCCACCATGGTCGACGCGGGCATCTCGTCGGATGCGACCGACGGCCGTCCCGTGCGGATCACTGCCAGCCCGAAGGTGCTGCGGGTCGCCGACGACGGCTCCGTCTCGTGGCTGCGGCTCCGCTCGGGCACCGCGATCCTCTCGTACGACCCCGACGGCCCGTGGGGCGAGAAGAGAGCCGTCTTCGTGCGGGACCTGAAGATCGGGTCCGACGGCCGGATCTCGACGGTCGTCAACGCTCGTGACGGGTACTGGAAGGTCACCTACCCGGGGACCTCCCGCTTCGCCTCCGGCACCGGCTGGATCCCCGAGCTCTGCGGTTGCTGATCACAGGGGTCGGCGCACCTCGCCGTCGGCCTGGAAACGCGCCAGGAGAAGGGCCGCAGCCGCGCGCTGCGGCCCTTCTTGCTGTCTCTCGGTTGCCCCAGGGGCAGGTCTGGAAACGCTGTGTCACCCGTGTGTCACAGGTTTGTTAGAACCATTGACAGATTACGACCCGAGTGAAAACGTGACCTGCACCACCACGAAGGAGAGGGACGGCAATGGCGCAGTACAAGAGGCTTGGCGGGATCATGGCGATCACGCTCGCCGCTACGACCGGACTGACGGCCTGCGGGTTCGGCGGGTCCAGCGGGGAGGCGACCGGTGACGGGACGACTCTCGACCTGCTCGTCCCCAGCTACTCCGACGCCACCCAGGGAAACTGGGACGACGTGATCGCCGGGTTCGAGGAGCAGAACCCCGACATCGACGTCAACCTGCAGGTCGAGTCCTGGGACAACCTCGAGTCCGTCATCGCCACCAAGATCCAGGGCGGCGACGCACCCGACATCTACAACGGCGGCCCCTTCGCCGGCTTCGCCGAGGACGAGCTGCTGTACCCGGTCGAGGAGGTCACCTCCGAGGAGACCTACGCCGACTTCCAGCCCACGTTCCTGGAGAACGCCCAGGTGGGCGGCACCACCTACGGTCTGCCGTTCATCGCCTCCGCCCGCGCGCTGTTCGTCAACGACGCGCTCCTGGAGGAGGCCGGCGCCGAGGTCCCCACCACCTGGGACGAGCTGCTCGAGTCCGCCAAGAAGGTCTCCGAGCTCGGCGGCGGTGTGGCCGGCTACGGCATGCCGCTCGGCTCCGAGGAGGCGCAGGCCGAGGCAGCGGTGTGGCTGTGGGGCGGCGGCGGAACCTTCGGCGACGCCGAGGCCATCACCATCGACACCCCGGAGAACCTCCCGGGCGCCGAGTTCGTCAAGAAGATGATCGACGAGGGCGCCACGCAGGCCGACGCCGGTGCGACGGACCGCAGCCCGCTGTTCGACATCTTCGTCCAGGGCAAGGTCGGCATGCAGATCGGCCTGCCGCCGAGCGTCGGGCAGATCGAGTCCGACAACCCCGACCTCGAGTACTCGATCCACCCGATCCCCACCGAGGACGGCTCGCCGTTCACGCTGGGCGTGGCCGACCACCTGATGGCGTTCCAGAACGACGGCGACAAGCAGGAGGCCATCACCGCCTTCTTCGACTACTTCTACTCCGCCGACGTCTACGTGCCGTGGGTCCAGGCCGAGGGCTTCCTGCCCACCACCCTGTCCGGCTCCGAGGAGCTCGCCGGCGAGGAGGCGCTCGCGCCGTTCCTCGAGGTGCTGCCCGACGCGCAGTTCTACCCGAGCACCAACCCGGACTGGGCCGCGGCCGACTCCGCCTTCAAGGCGCTCTTCGGCCAGCTCGACGGGAAGAAGTCGGCGCAGGACGTCCTGACCGAGATCCAGGGACAGGTCGACGCGGGCTGACGCCCGCTCCGACCGCCGTGCCGCGGCACGGCTGACCACACGCAACGCCGAACCGAAAGCACGGGGAACTTGGTGAAGGACCTGTTGAAGGCCCTGCCGTGGATCGGGCCCGCGGTCGCACTCATTGCGGCCGTGGTCCTGTTCCCGGTCGGCCTGATGTTCTGGAACTCGACACGCGACATCAGCCAGAGCGGCGTGGACGACGGGGGAGTGGGCCTCGCGAACTTCGCGACGGTGATCGGCTTCCAGTACTTCTGGCCCATCCTCGGCCGCACGGTCGTGTGGGTCGTCGTGGTCGTCGCCTGCACCCTGATCGGGTCGCTGGCGCTCGCGGCACTGCTGAACAAGGCGTTCCCCGGCCGCCGGCTGGTGCGGATGGCCGTCATCGTGCCGTGGGCGTCGAGCGTGGTCATGACGACGCTCGTGGTGCACTACGGCCTGGAGCCGTACTTCGGCATCATCAACTCGTTCCTCGTGGACGTCGGCCTGATCAGCACGCCGGAGGGCTACGGCTGGACCCGCCACCCCGGCACCGCGTTCGCGTGGGCCATGGCGGTCGCCGTGTTCGTGTCCCTGCCGTTCACCACCTACACGGTGCTCGCCGGGCTCCAGACGGTGCCCGGCGAGACCGTGGAGGCCGCGCGCATCGACGGCGCAAGCGGGGCGCGCACCTACTTCAGCGTGGTGCTGCCGCAGCTGCGGGGCGCCATCTCGGTGGCGGTGCTGATCAACATCATCAACGTGTTCAACTCGCTGCCGATCCTGCGCGTCATGACGGGGTCCATCCCCGGGTACGACGCCGACACCGTCATGACCATGATCTTCAAGTACATGCAGAACCAGCGGCAGATCGACCTGGCCAGCGCGCTGTCCGTCATCGCGTTCCTGGTGGTCATCGCCATCGTCGCCGTCTACGTGCGGGTCGTCCGCCCCCTGGAGGAGGTCTGATGACCGCGATCACCGACCCGGGGACCACCTCCCGCAGCGCGACCCGGCCGCCGTCGGACAACCGGCGACGGGTGCGGAGGTACACGACGGACCAGGTGCCGCTCGGGTCGCTGCTGCTCCGGCTGTTGGCCGGGCTCGTGGTGCTGGTGGTCTTCCTGCTGCCGTACCTGATCATGTTCTTCGGCTCCGTGAAGACGAAGGCCGAGATCAGGTCGGTCGACCCCACCTACTTCCCCACGGAGTGGCACTGGGACAACTACGTCACGATGTGGTCCACGCCCGAGACGCCGCTGGCGCAGAACCTGATCTCCACCCTGGTGATCTCGCTGTGCGCCACGCTGCTCGTGCTGGCCGTGGCGCTGCCCGCCGCCTACTACACGGCGCGGTTCCGGTTCCAGGGCCGGCTCTTCTTCCTGTTCCTCGTGATCGTGACCCAGATGGTGCAGCCCGCCGTGCTGACGTCGGGCCTGTTCCGGCAGTTCATCGCGATCGGGATCCTCGACACGTGGGTCGCGATGATCCTGGTCAACGCCGCGTTCAACCTGTCGTTCGCGGTCTGGATCATGCACAGCTTCTTCGCGGGCATCCCCAAGGAGGTCGACGAGGCGGCGCAGCTCGACGGCGCCGGCACGTTCGCCGTCCTGACCAAGATCAACCTGCCGCTCGTCTGGCCGGGCATCGTGACGGCGGTCGTGTTCACGTTCGTCGCCTCCTGGAACGAGTTCGCGGCCTCGCTGGTGCTGCTCACCACGGCGGGCAACCAGCCGCTGTCCGTGGCGCTCACCAAGTTCGTGGGCCAGTACGAGACGTCCTGGCACTACGTGTTCGGGGTGTCCGTCGTGGCGATCGTGCCCGTGGTGATCCTGTTCATGATCATCGAGAAGCGCCTGGTGGGCGGCCTGGTGGCCGGGTCGGTGAAGTAACGGACGGGCCCGGTCCACACACCGTGGACCGGGCCGTCTCGGTCTCCGGACGAATTCTGTCCCAGTGCTGGACGGTCGCTTAGCATGGTGGCGAACCCCATCCAGAGCGGTCGAGAGTCCTGGCTCACTGACACCGCAGCAACCTGCCGACCTTCCGCCGCGTCGCCGCGGAGCGAGGGACGCAAGGTGCTCACGCCAGGTTCGATGGAGCAGCCATGGTCGCCGAGCCACACCCGCACCGCCCCACCGTCTCGTTCGAGCTGATGCCCCCGCGTCGGCCGAACGCCGCGCCCAACTTCTGGGAGACGGCGCAGCGGCTCGTGGCTGCCCGCCCGGACTTCGTGTCCGTGACCTACGGGGCGGCCGGCGGCGACCGGGCCACCGCGCGCGAGGTGCTCGCGACCCTGCTGCGCGGCACGCCCGTGCTCCCCGTGGCCCACCTGACCTGCGTGGGCGCGTCCCGCGAGGACGTGTCCGCGGTGATCGAGGAGTTCCTCGAGGCCGGGGTGCGGTCGTTCCTCGCCCTGCGCGGCGACCCGCCGCGCGACGAGCCGGACTGGCGCCCGCCGGCCGACGGCGTGCGCTCCAGCGTGGACCTCGTCCGCCTCCTGCGGCAGGTGGACGAGCGGCGGTGTGCCGCCGACGTCAGCACGGCGCTGCGCTCGGCCGCCCGGCCGCTGGCGATCGCCGTCGCCACGTTCCCGGACGGCAACCCCGGGGCCGGCACCACGCGCGAGCAGGAGGTGCGCCGCCTGCTCGAGAAGCAGGAGGCGGGCGCGAGCTTCGCGATCACCCAGTTCTTCTACCGCGCGGACTCGTACACGGGGTTCGTCGAGGCGGCCCGGGCGGAGGGTGTGACCATCCCGATCCTCGCCGGGATCCTGCCTACCACCGAGGCCCGCCGCCTGCGCCGCGTCCAGGAGCTCACCGGGGTGGCGGCGCCCGCGGAGCTCCTGCGCGACCTCGACCGGCTCACCGCGCCCGACGGCGCCGTCGACCCCGAGGCCCAGCACGCGCACGGCATCGAGTACTCCGCGGCGCTCGCGCGCGAGGTGCTCGACGCCGGCACGCCCGGCCTGCACGTGTACACGTTCAACAAGCACCGCCCCGCCCTCGACCTGCTGGACCGGGTGGGCCTGTCGGGCCGCGCGGCCGCCTGACCGCGGACTGTCAGGCCGGCGGTCACCGAGTGACCTGCCGGTCCGGCGAGCCAGGCCCATGGACCCTTGGCACCCCCGGGTCGGGAGTACCAAGATTGGGCGTGTAGCCGGATGACGGCAGGGCCGTCATCTTGCGCGGCGGCCCTGGAGGGGCCGGGGCCGCATCGTCGTAGGAGGTGATGCGCGATGGCTACCTATTGGGACCCGATCCAGGAGATGGATCGGCTGTTCAGCACGTTTGCCGGCAACGCACGGCAGTCCGGCGGCATGCCGATGGACCTGTTCCGCACGGGCGACCACTACGTCCTGTCCATGGACATGCCCGGCGTCGACCCTGGCACCATCGACGTCTCGGTCGAGGACCGGACGCTCACCGTCCGTGCCGAGCGCACGCAGCGGTCGGACGCCGAGGCGCAGTGGCTGGTCCGCGAGCGGCCTACCGGCACGTTCGCGCGGCAGCTGACGGTGGGCCGGGGGCTTGCGCTCGACAGCATCTCGGCGTCGTACACCGACGGCGTGCTCTCGCTGACGATCCCGGTCAGTGAGGAGGCGAAGCCGCGCAAGATCGACGTGGCGCACACAGCCGGGTCGACGTCGATCGGTCAGGGTTCGTCCGAGGGGCGCCAGACCATCGAGCAGTAGTCTCCTCCGTTCGCCGCGTCGGACGCTCAGGTCTCCCCCCGGGGGGCCTGAGCGTCTGACATGTCCGGCGGGACCTTCCGGGCGCAGGCATCGCGCGCGGGATATACCCCGGATGTGATGTACCGGGGGGTCGCGGGGTCGGCCGATACTACGGATGAAATCGGCACGTACCAGCGCGACCGACCCGTGGAGGCCCCACCGTGCACGAACACGACCACAGCTCCACCGACTGCAGTCCCGACAGCCACGCCGCGTTCGGACGGCGTGACCTCCTGCGCGGCGCCGTCGTCCTCGGCATCGGTGCCGCGGGCGCGACGATCGCCGCGCCCGCCGTCGCCGCGCCCGCTCCTACGGAGAGCACGCCCGGCGCCACCCCGGCGCGGACGACGGACGCCCCGCCGTCCCTGGCCCCGGACCCCGAGGCGCCCGCCGACGCGCCGCCCGGCGCCGTGGCCGGGGTCGAGGTGGCCGCGCCGGCCATCGCGAGCTGCGCCACCTGGGGCGCCGCGGCGGCCCGCGGGACCATCGACACCGTCTCGACCAACCCGAACAAGATCCTGATCCACCACACGGCGTCGGCCAACGTCACCGACTACTCCCAGGCCGCCGGCTACCAGATCGCCCGCGACATCCAGCAGTGGCACTTCGCCAACGGCTGGGTGGACACCGGGCAGCACCTCACGGTGAGCCGCGGCGGGTACGTCATGGAGGGCCGGCACGGCTCGCTGTCGCGGCTGCAGAACGGCAGCGGCACGGTCGTGGGCGCCCACGCCCCCGGGCAGAACAGCCAGGCCATCGGCATCGAGAACCAGGGCACCTACACGAGCGCCACGCCGCCCGCGCAGCTCTGGAGCCGGCTGGTCGAGCTGTGCGCCTACATCTGCGACCAGTACGGCATCGCACCCACCCAGATCTACGGGCACAGGGACTACACGGCGACGGCCTGCCCCGGCGACGTCCTGTACTCGATGCTGCCGCAGCTCCGGTCCGAGGTCGCGGCGGCGCTGGCGGGCACGAGCTGGTCGGTCATCGTCGACAACACCTCGGCGGGCTTCTCCGCCGGCTCCTCCTGGCTGACGTCGTCCTTCTCGGCCGAGCGTTACGGCGCCGACTACCGCTACGCCACGCCGGCCGAGGTCAGCGACCTGGCGACGTACTCGGCCACGATCCCGTCGAGCGGCTCGTACCGGGTGGAGGCCTGGTTCCCGGGGATCGCCGGCTACAACACGTCGACGCCGTTCATCGTCTACACCGGCACCGGCTCGTCGACCATCCGTGTGGACCAGTCCGCGGCGGGCGGGGCGTGGCTCTCGCTCGGCACCTACGCGATGACGGCGGGCACCCGTACGGTCGTGGCGGTCAGCCGCTGGACCCAGGGCACGGCGTACGTCGTGGCCGACGCGATCCGGATCACCCGCCTCTGACCCCACCCTCGCCGAGATAGAGCTCTGGCGAGATAGGGCGGGTGAGGGGCGCGCGGGCGGGCGGGTCAGCTGTCCGCGCGCTCCTGCCCGCTCATCGCCTGGATGGACTGCATGACCTGTTCGGTCAGCTCGCGCCGCGCCTGCGCGGGCTTGGTGCCGGCCGCGATCTGGCGCGAGGGGTCGATCGGCGTGCCGAAGTGCAGCTCGACCCGCGCGAACCGCGGCATCTTGCCGATCGGCTTGACCTTGTCCGTGCCGAGCAGCGCGACCGGGACCACGGGGGCCTTGCCCGTCAGGGCGAGCCACGCGACGCCGGTGTGCCCCTTGTGCAGCTTGCCGTCCCGGGAGCGGGTGCCCTCGGGGTAGATGCCGAACGCGCCGCCGCGCTGCAGCACCGCCAGCGCGTCCTCCAGGGAGCGCTGCCCGGCGCGCGGGTCGTCCCGCTGCACCGGGATGTCGCCCATCTTGGTGAAGAACCAGCGCGACAGGCGGCCCTTGATGCCCTTGCCGGTCCAGTACTCGGCCTTGGCGAGGAACGCGACGTGCCGCGGAGCCATGATCGGGATCAGCAGCGAGTCGATGAACGACAGGTGGTTGCTCGCGAGGATCACGGCGCCACGCTTCGGGATGTTCTGCAGCCCAGTCACGCGCGGGCGCAGGAGCACGAGCACGAGGATCGAGAGGATGAGCTTGAGGAACCGGTACGTCACCGGCCTATTGTGCACCCCTCAAGCACTCCTGTGGACGGGGTGTTATGTGGTGAAAAATACTAAAGAGACCTACAAGGTGCACAGTCCGGTAGACGTGTCAGACGTACAGGTCACCCGGGTGACCTGTACGTCTGACACGTGGGCTCGCGAGGTCAGGACGCCTCGTCGCCGCCCTTCTCGAAGGCGGCGGGACGCACCTGGACGGCACGTACGCGGTCGACGTCGAGCTTGACGCTCCGGTCGAACCGGTAGATGCCGTTCTCCTCCTGGAACACGTCCGTGAGCTGCGTGTAGCAGTAGCCGAACATCAGCGGGTCGTCGAGCAGCGGGTCCGTGAGGCCGGCGAACCGGGTGTGGAACTCCTCCTCGTCCACGACGCGCTGACCGTAGCCCCACGAGTCGGGCGAGCTGCCCGACGCGCTGGCCGCCGTCTCCGGGTTCCACCAGATGCCGCCGTACTCGCTGACGAAGTAGGGCTGCCCGTTGTACGGCTGGGAGATCGGCGTGCCGTTGTCCCGCTCGTTCCCGTACGGCTTGCCGTCGGCCAGGCCGCCGACCAGCTCCGTGAACTTCGCCGGGTCCTGCTCGTACAGGTGCGAGTCCCAGACGTCGGTCTCGGGCACGCGGTGCGAGTAGCCGCTGGCGTCCAGCACCGGCCGCGAGGGGTCCGCCACCTTGGTGGCGAGCCACATGCTGCGGGTCACGTCGTCGAGCTGCGTGATCCGGTCGTGCAGGTCCTGGTGCGTCTCGTTGAGCGGGCACCAGCCGATGATCGACGGGTGGTTGTGGTCCCGGTGCAGCGCCTCCAGCCACTCGGCGACGAACGACGTCGTCTGCCGCTGGCCGTCCTGCGGGGTGCCGTAGCCGCTGACGCCCCAGTCGCCGAACTCGCCCCACACCAGGTAGCCCAGCCGGTCCGCGTGGAACAGGTAGCGCTCCTCGAAGACCTTCTGGTGCAGGCGCGCGCCGTTGAACCCGGCCTCCAGGCCCAGCTCGATGTCGCGCACCAGCGCGGCGTCGGACGGCGCCGTCATGAGCGACTCCGGCCAGTAGCCCTGGTCCAGCACCAGCCGCTGGAAGACGTGCTCGCCGTTGATCTTGATCGCCTGGCCGTCGATCGAGACGGACCGCAGGCCCGCGTACGAGCGCACCGTGTCCACGACGGCGCCGGCGGCGTCGCGCAGCTCGATGTCCACCCCGTACAGGTGCGGGTCCTCCGTACCCCAGGTGCGCACGCGGTCCGCCGGGACGACGACGCGCAGCGCGGGCGCCAGGTCGAGGTCGGCGCGCGCGGTGGCGCTCGCGACCTCGCCGTCGGCGTCGGTCACCGTGACGGAGACCGTGTGGCCCCGGCGGTTCGCGGACAGCGGCACGACGACGTCGAACGCGGAGCTCGACAGGTCGGGCGTGATCCGCGGGCGGCGCACGTGCGTCGCCGGCACCGGCTCCAGCCACACCGTCTGCCAGATTCCCGTGGTGCGCGTGTAGTTGCACTCGAAGTTGGCGTACCGGTTGGACTGCTTGCCGCGGGCCTGCGGCCCGTGGCGCGTGTCCCGGGCCCGGACGACGACGGTGACCGTGTCGCCGGGGGCGGCGATGCCGTGCAGGTCGGCCACGAACGGGGTGAACCCGCCGCGGTGCCGCACGACCTCGGTGCCGTCGACCCACACGGTCGCGTCGTGGTCCACGGCCCCGAAGTGCAGCAGCACGTGGGGGTCGTCGCCGACGGCGGACCAGTCCGCGGGCACGGTGATCTCGCGGCGGTACCAGACCGCCTCGAGGAAGTCGGTGTTCTCGATCCCGGAGAGCTCGGACTCCGGGGCGAAGGGCACGGTGATCTCGTCCTGGAGCGGCCGCTCGACAAGACCCCGCTCGAGCCCGGAGTCACCCGGGTCGATCTCGAACTGCCAGGATCCGTTGAGGTTGAGCCAGTGGTCCCGGACCATCTGGGGCCGCGGGTACTCGGGCCGCGGGACGGCGGTCGCCGTTGGCGTCCCTTCGGGCGAGAAGCGGTCGAGGAAAGTCATCAGCTGCTCCATTGCGTCTACGACAGGTGCGCGGCGATTCAACACGTCTTCCGACGAGAATGCAACGTTGTATCACTCGACTCACCCGCTGACGGCGGCCGGGCGGGTCCGTCGGCGGCCGGCCGGCCGGCCCGCGCGGCACCCGCGCCGGCGCCGTCACCTGGTCAGACGCGGCTGCTCTCGCGGACCAGCAGGCGGTAGGGCACCACCTCGTCGACCGGGTCGACGCCGGGCTTCTCGAGCTGGGCGATGATGCGGTCCACCGCCGTCTCCGCGATGGCCCGCAGGTCCGGCGCCACGGTCGTCAGCGTCGGGTTCGAGAACCGGCCGTCCTCGGTGTTGTCCCAGCCGGTCACGGCCACGTCGTCGGGCACCCGCACGCCGTTGAGGCGCAGCGCGTGCAGCGCGCCGAGGGCGAGCTCGTCGTTGGCACACACGATCCCGTCGATCTGGTCGATCCTGGGCAGCACCGACTCGATCGTGGCGGCGCCGGAGGGTCGGGAGAACTGCGGGCACTGGAGCACCCAGCGCTCGTCGACCTCCAGCCCGGCCGCCGCGTGGGCGTCGAAGTAGCCCTGCACGCGCTGCGCCCCGGTCCGTCCGGCGCCGCGCGGCTCGGCGCCGAGGAAGGCCAGCCGGCGCCGCCCGGTGTCGAGCAGGTGCTTGGTGACCTGCGCCGCGGCGTCGACGTTGTCGATGCTCACGTGGTCCGTCCGCCGCTCCCGGGCGGGGTCCGGGTCGGCCCGCTCGCCCAGCAGCACCAGGGGCACGGCCCCGCGGACCTCGTCGATCTCGGCGGGGGTCAGCTCCAGCGGCGAGAAGATGATGCCGTCGATCGCCTGGACGTCGAAGCCGCGCGCCACCTCCAGTTCGGTGTCGCGCGAGGACCGCGTCTCCTCGATGAGCACGCGGTAGCCGCGGGCGCTCCCGACGTCGATCACCTCGTGCGCCAGCACCGAGAAGTACGGCGCGTGCACCCAGGGCACCGCGAGGGCGAGCGTGTTGGTGCGGCCCCGCCGGAGCTGCCGGCCGGCCAGGTTGGGCCGGTAGCCCAGCTCGGCGATCACCGCCTCCACCCGGGCCCGCGTGACGTCCCCCACCCGGCCCGTGTCGTTGACGACGTTGGAGACGGTCTTCCACGAGACGCCCGCCGCCGCGGCCACCTCCTTGATCCCTACCCGTCGACCCGCTTGCTCGGCCAAGCCTTCACTTCCTTCCACCATGTGCCCTCTTGACTGGACGCCCGTCCTAGTCCATCGTGATCCAACGTTGGAGCGCAACGTTGCACCATTGGAGGGTCGATGATGACCGTAGTACGAGGACGTGGCGTCCCGGGCCAAGGAAGCCCCGCGGCTGCGTCGAGAGCCCGCAGTCTCGTGGGTAGTTCCGGGGGGCTGAGCAGGCGAGATCTGCTCCGGGCGGCCCTCGTCGGGGCCGGCGGGGTCGCGCTCGGTGGCGCGCTCGCGGGCTGCGCCACGCCCAGCGCCGCCGGCGCGGGCAAGACCTCGGTGATGGTCTGGGACCTTTTCTCCGGCGGCGACGGCGCCCTCATGCAGGAGATGGCGGGTGTGGTCGCCGCGGCCAACCCGGACATCGCCGTCGAGACCACGACCCTCGCCTGGGGGCCGCCGTACTACACGAAGCTGGCGATGGCCTCGTCCGGCGGGCGACCGCCGGAGGCCGCCGTCATGCACATGTCCCGGCTGGCCGGGTACGCGCCGGGCGGGCTCCTGGAGCCGTTCGACCTCGACGCGCTCGCCGAGCTGGGGATCACCGAGGCCGACTTCGCCCCGGCGGTGTGGCAGAAGGCCCAGTTCGAGGGCCAGCTCTACGCCCTGCCGCTGGACACGCACCCGTACATCGCGTTCCACAACCCCGACATCGTCCAGCAGGCGGGCCTCGCCGGGCCGGACGGCAAGCTGGACCTGGCGGCCGTCGCCGGAGCCGACCGCTTCCTCGACGCCGGTCGGGCCATGGCCGAGGTCACGGGCGAGACCGGGGTCAGCTGGGGCTACCAGCGCGATCCCGCCGGCTGCTGGCGCATGTTCTGGGGCCTGTACTCCCAGAACGGCGGCGACTACGAGCTCACGCCGGGCCGCCCCGCCGCGCTCGACGAGGAGGCCGCGACCGAGGTCTTCGAGTTCCTCCAGGCGATGGTCGACGGCAAGGTCGCCGCGAAGAACCAGGACGGCAACGCCGCGTCCGGCCGCTTCATGTCGAACCGCACCGGGCTGATGTTCGCCGGCGAGTGGGACCTGCCGATGTTCCAGGGCGCGAACCCCGACGTCGGGGCCACGCAGTTCCCGGCGATCTTCGACACCCCGGCCAACTACGCCGACTCGCACGCGTTCGTGCTGCCCAAGCAGGGCACACCGAACCCCGCCAAGCGCGAGGCGACCTACCGGGTGCTCGCAGGCCTCCTCAAGGAGGGCCTGACCTGGGCCTCGGCCGGCCACATCCCGGCCTACCAGCCCATCGTGCAGGAGCCCGCGTACCAGGAGCTCACCCCGCAGCGCGACTACGCCCCCGCGGCCGAGGTCGCCGTCTTCGACCCCGACGCCTGGTTCACCGGCGGCGGCAGCGACTTCCAGACGCGCATGGCCGACGCCATGACGGACACCCTGGCCGGCAAGGCCCCGGCGCGCACCGCCGTGACCCGCATGCTGAGCGAGATGGACCGGTTCCTCTCCCAGCCCAACCCCGCCTGATCGAGAGGACGACGATGACTGTCTCGAACGCCGGCGTCACGGCGCCCCCCGGGCGGGCCCTGCCCGACTCCCGGAAACCCTCCGGTCGGACCGGCACGCGCACCGCCACGACCGGCAAGTCCCTGCGTGAGCGGGACAAGTCCGGCTACCTGTTCGTGGCGCCGTTCGCGGTGGCGACCGGCCTGTTCCTGCTGCTGCCGACGCTGTACGGCCTGTGGATGAGCTTCACGAACCAGAGCCTCACCGGCACCGGCAGCGAGTTCATCGGCTTCGCCAACTACGCCGAGGCCTTCAGCGACCCCCAGGTCTGGCAGACGCTGTGGCACACCGTCTGGTTCACGGTGCTCAGCACCGTCCCGCTGGTGGTCGTCGCCCTGGTGATGGCGCTGCTCGTGCACACCGGACTGCCGGGCCAATGGGTGTGGCGCATGTCGTTCTTCGCGCCCTATCTGCTGACCAGCGCCGTCGTGTCCGCGCTGAGCAGCTGGCTGTTCCAGCCCGACATCGGCCTGCTCGACACGTGGTTCGCCGCGCTCGGGCTCCAGCCCGTGGGCTGGCTCACCGACGAGAACGTGGCGATGTTCTCCATCGCCGCCGTCACCGTCTGGTGGACCGTCGGGTTCAACTTCCTGCTCTACCTCGCCGCCCTGCAGGGGATCCCCCAGCAGCAGTACGAGGCCGCGACGATCGACGGCGCGGGCGGCTGGCGCCGGCTCTTCTCGATCACCCTGCCGCAGCTGCGCAACATCACCGGCGTCATCGTGGTGCTGCAGCTCCTCGCGTCGCTCAAGGTGTTCGACCAGATCTACCTGCTCACCGCGGGCGGCCCGAACGGGAGCACGCGACCGATCCTGGAGTACGTCTACGACACCGGCTTCACCAACTACCGGCTCGGGTACGCCTCCGCGATCTCGTACGTGTTCTTCGCCCTGATTCTCGTGTTCGCGCTGGTGCGGCTCCTGCCGTCCAGGAAGGAGGCCTGACGTGTCCGTTGCCGAACTGGTCGCCGACCGCCGGACCAAGGCGCAGCTGGAGCGCGCCGAGAACCGGGCCCTCACCAAGCTGACGATCGGGCCCTCGCCCTGGGTGCGTGTCGCCTCCCTGGCCGCCCTCGTCGTCCTCGCCGCCCTCTGGCTGCTCCCCGTGGCCTGGGGTGCGGTCACCAGCTTCAAGCACGAGGCCGAGGCCGCGCTGCCCGCGTCGTGGTGGCCCACCATGGGCTGGACGCTCGACGCCTACCAGCAGGTGCTCAGCAACAGCGACCTGCTGATCTGGATGTGGAACAGCCTCGTCGTCGCCGGGCTGGTCACCCTCCTGACCGTGCTGATCTCCGCGATGGCCGCGTTCGCGTTCTCGCAGACGGTGTTCAAGGGCCGGAGCCTGCTCCAGTGGCTCACCATCGCGTCGATCATGATGCCCGGGCAGATCCTCATCGTGCCGTTGTTCCGGCAGATGCAGGTCATGGGCCTCGTGGACACGTTCGCGGGCATCGTGCTGCCACAGGTCGTGGCGCCCGTGATGGTGTTCATCCTCAAGCGGTTCTTCGACGCCATCCCCAGTGAGCTGCTCGACGCCGCCCGCATCGACGGGGCCGGCACCTGGCGGCTGTTCTGGACGATCGTCCTGCCGCTCTCGCGGTCGATCCTCGTGGCCGTGGCGATCTTCGTGTTCATCGGCGCGTGGAACAACTTCCTGTGGCCGTTCATCGTCACCACCGACCCGCAGTTCATGACGCTGCCCGTCGGCCTGTCCACCGTGAAGAACGCCTACGGCGTGCAGTACGCGCAGAACATGGCATCCGCGATGATCGCGGCGCTGCCCCTGCTCGTGGTGTTCATGCTGTTCCAGCGCCGCATCGTCCAGGGTGTCGCGACCACGGGCATGGGTGGTCAGTAGTAGGCAACAATCGGGTGTGGCCACTCCGACCCCGCACCCTTCGCAGCGCCCGCACCTCGCCGCGGTCGTGGAGGACCACCTCTACGCCGCGGCGGAGTGGGTGCTCGTCCGCGCGGGCTGGCGCCCCCGGCTCGAGGCCTACGCCGGGTACGGCACGCCGGACAAGGTGCGGGTGCTCGCCCGCGTGGTGCTCTCACCGCGGCGGCCCGGCACCCCGAACCGCGACGCCCTCCGGGCCGGCCGGCGCGGGTTCCGCCACTTCCTCACCGTTCCGGCGCCCCACCGCAGGGTGCGGCTCCAGGTGGGCGGCGGCACGTCCGAGGTGACGAGCGACCGGGCCGGGTACGTCGACGTCGAGCTCCCGACGGACGCCCCGCTGTCCGACGGCTGGCACACCGCCCTCCTGACCTGCCTCGACGAGCCGGAGCCCGCCGAGGCCGAGGCTCCGCTGCGGGTGCTCGACGAGCGCCCGCGGACCGGCGTGGTCAGCGACATCGACGACACGACGATGGTCACCGCCGTGCCCCGGCCGCTGCTCGCGGCGTGGAACACCTTCGTGCGGCACTCCAGCGCGCGGCGCGCCGTGCCGGGCATGCCCGAGCTGTACCGGACGCTCCAGCGGGCGCACCCGGACGCGGCGTTCTTCTACCTGTCGACCGGCGCCTGGAACACCGCGGGCACGCTGCGCGCGTTCCTCTCGCGGCACGCCTACCCGCCGGGCCCGTTGCTCCTCACCGACTGGGGGCCGACCCTCACCGGGTGGTTCCGCAGCGGCCAGGCCCACAAACGGGCGAGCCTCGACCTGCTCATGTCGTGGTTCCCGAACGTGCGCTGGGTGCTCATCGGCGACGACGGCCAGCACGACGTCGAGATCTACCAGGACGTCGCGCGCCGTCGTCCCGACCGGGTGCGGGTCGTGGCGATCCGGCAGCTCACCGGCGGGCAGCAGGTGCTCGCCGGGAACGCCCCGCACGTGGGGAACGGGTCGCACGCCGGGAGCGGTTCGCACGCGGGGACCGGGGCGCGCGTCGGTACGACGACGGCGCCCGCCGTCGGACCGGTGCCGACCGCCGAGCAGGTGCCGGCCGCCGAGCAGGTGCCGGCCGCCGAGCAGGTGCCGACCGTCGCGGGCCGGGACGGCGACGAGCTCGCCCGCCGCCTCGCGACCGTCCCGGGCGTGCTCGACGACCCGGCCGGGGCCTAGGCTCCGGCCGGCTCGGGCTCAGGAGGTGGCGGTCACCAGGTAGTCGTCCGCGTCGTCGTCCCAGGCCAGGGACACCGTGCCCGCGGCCTCCGCCGCCTTCGCGAACTGGAGGAACCCGCGGAAGCCGAGCGCCTTCTCGGAGAAGTCCGGGCGCCGCTTGCGCACGGCGTTCTTCAGCCCCGACAGTGCCGCCGAGCCGTTCGACTCCTGCACCACGTCACGCAGCAGCGCGAACGCCGCGTCGGTGTCGCCCTGCTCCGGCAGCGACACCTCGGGGTCGCCCGCGGACGGGCCCGTCGCCAGCTCGACGAACCCGCGGTCCGCGAGGAACCGCAGGAACTCGCCGAACGTACGGAATCCGTAGTCCGACTCGCTGAACGTGGCGTCCTTGCGCAGGAGCGTCCGCTTGAGGGCGGACGCCGTGACGGCGCCGCTGGTCGAGGACTGGAGGTCGCCGAGGGTCTGCGCCACGCGCACCTCCATGGGCACGTCGTCCGACGCCGGGGCGTCGTCCTGCTCGGCGACGTCGACGTCCGGCTCGGCCTCCGGCGCGACGTCGACGGGGGCCGGCGCGGGCTCCGCCTTCTTGCGCCGGCGGGTCGCGGGCTTCGCCTCGGGCTCGGCCGGCGTCTCCGGTTCGGCCGCGGCCTCGGGCGACGTCGTGCCGGCGACGGCCTCCGCGACCGCCTCGGCGGCCTTGGCGCGGCGCGAGGCGGCGGGTGCCTTCTGCGCGGCGGCGCGCTCCGTCGTGCCCGTCTTGCGGGTGCGCGAGCCGCGCTTCGGGGCGGGGGCGCCCTGGTCCTCGTCCGGCACCTCGACGCCCTCGAGGCGGTCGTAGAAGAGGAACTCGTCGCACGCGGCCGGCAGCAGGCGCGACGTCGACTTCTCGACGCCCACGCCGATGACGCGCTTGTTCAGCTCGCGCAGCTTGTGGACGAGCGGCGAGAAGTCGCTGTCGCCCGTGCACATGACGAACGTGGAGATGTAGTCGCGCTCGAAGGCCATCTCGATGGCGTCGACCACCATCTTGATGTCGGCGGCGTTCTTGCGGGAGGCCCCCATGCGCTGCGTCATCTCGATGAGCTCGACCTGGTGGCGCGTGAGCATGCGCCGGTCCTCGTCGAAGTACGACCAGTCGGCGTACGCCCGGCGCGCGACCACCCGGCCGCGCACGGCGAGCGCGTCGGCGATCGGGCCGAAGTCGAACTGCATCCCGCCCAGGTGCTCCCGGGCGCCGAGCGCCAGGTTCTCGTAGTCGATGAAGACTGCCAGGCGTTCCTCTTGGTCCATGCCCGCCACTCTAGGGGGTTACCGGCGCAGGGGGTGGCGGAGCCGCACCGGGCCACCGCTCCGCAGGGTGAAATGAAGAGCGGGTGAAATATGTCGCGTCGGGGACCCCCGCTCGGCCCGGAAGTTCACCCGGTGCCTAGGATCGGGCCATGGCCGAGGCGACCGCCGGACCCGACGACGACCCGATCTCCAACCGGAATCGGATCATCGGTGCTGCCACGCGTCTGACCTGTGCCAACGGCTGGTCCAAGGTGACGATGGGCCGCCTCGCGACCGAGGCCGGCGTGAGCCGCCAGACGGTCTACAACGCCGTCGGCAGCCGCGACGACCTGGCCGAGGCCATGGTGCTCACCGAGTCGGCGCAGTTCATCTTCCGGATCGCCGAGGCCTTCGACCGGCACCCTGACGACCTGCTGCCCGCGATCCGCGACGCGGTCGAGAGCACGCTCACGTTCGCCGAGGGGAACGCGCTGCTGCGCGCGGTGGTCTCGGCGACCCACGGCGCCGACACCGAGCTGCTGCCGCTGCTCACCACGCACTCGGAGGCGCTGCTCGGCACCGTGAAGGTGGTCGTGCAGGACCGGGTGGACCAGTACGAGATCGCCCTCGGGCCGGAACGGATCGCCGCGGTCATCGACATCGTGGTGCGGTCCGCGCTGAGCCACGTCATGCAGCCGTCGGCGTCCCCGCGGGAGACGGCCGAGTCGATCACCTGGCTCGTCGCGTGCGTCCTGGGCCGTGCGGAGGAGCTGGCCCCCACCGGCGTCTGACGCCCCACGCCCCGCGCTTGACGCCCCGCGTCGGCGGAGGAGGATCGAGGCATGCGAATCGGCACCCACTTCATGCGTTTCGACTCGATGGAGCCCGCCCGGATGCGGACCGAGCTGGCGGACGCCGCCCGGTACGCCGACGACGGCGGCGTCTCGTGGATCTCCGTGATGGACCACTACTTCCAGATGGAGCACCAGGGCTTCCCGGCGTCGGACCCGATGCTGGAGGCGTACACGACGCTGGGCTACCTGGCCGGCGTGACCGAGCGGGCACAGCTCGGCGCCCTGGTCACCGGCGTGACGTACCGGTACCCCGGCCTGCTGGCCAAGATCGTCGCGTCGCTCGACGTGGTCTCGGGCGGGCGCGCGACCTACGGCATCGGCGCCGCCTGGTACGACAAGGAGCACGCGGGGCTCGGCGTGCCGTTCCCGCCGGTCAAGGAGCGGTTCGAGATGCTCGAGGAGACCGTCCGGATCGCTCGCCAGATGTACGACCCGCAGGAGAACGGCCCGTTCGAGGGCAAGCACTTCCAGCTCGCCGAGACGCTGTGCTCGCCGCCGCCGCTGTCGGGTCCGGAGATCATGATCGGCGGTTCCGGCGAGCGGAAGACCCTCCGGCTCGTGGCGCAGTACGCGGACGCGTGCAACCTGTTCGCCGAGACGCCGGAGCGGCTGCGCCACCTGCTCGACGTGCTGCACCGGCACTGCGACGACGTCGGGCGCGACCCCGCCGGCATCCGCGTCACGATGCTGCACCGCGGGCGCCCGATCGGCCCGGACGACACCGCTGCGTTCGTCGAGGAGATGCGGGGCTTCGCCGTGCACGGTGTGGACACCGTGATCCTGCGGCCGCCGGGCACGTCGCTCGCCGCGTGGGTGCGCGACGCCGTGCTCCCCGTCGTGGAGCCGTGCGCCGACCTGTGACCTTCAGCCGGCCGTCCCGGCGTCCTCGGCACGTGCCCGGTTGAGCACCACCGGGCACGTGGCCAGGTGGTCGTCCACCAGGCCGCACGCCTGCATGGCGGCGTACGCCGTGGTGGGGCCGATGAACCGGAAGCCCTCCTTCTTGAGCGCCTTGCTCATGGCCTTGGACTCGGCGGTCGTCGCCGGCACGTCGCCGAACGTGGCGTGCCGCACGCGCCCGGCCGGGTCGGGCGCGAACGACCAGATCAGCTCGTCGAGCGTGCGCCCGGAGTCGTACAGTGCGACCACCGCGCGCGCGTTGTCGACGGTGGCCTCGATCTTCATCCGGTTCCGGATGATGCGGGCGTCGCCGAGCAGGCGCTCGACGTCGTCCGGCCCGAACGCCGCGACGCGCTCCGGGTCGAAGCCGTCGAAGACCTCGCGGAACGCCGGCCGCTTGCGCAGCACGGTGATCCACGAGAGCCCGGACTGGAAACCCTCCAGGGCGATGCGCTCCAGCAGGGCCGACTCGCCGTGCACGGGCACGCCCCACTCCTCGTCGTGGTACGCCGAGTAGAGCGGGTCGCCGTCGCCGAAGCAGCGCGCGGGAGGGGCGGCGCCGTCGTCCGCCGCCGTGCTGATGTCTGTCCCGTGGTCGATGGTCACGGCACCACTCTGACTCACGTCACCGACACTCCGCGCCGGTCGGCCGCCTGACTGTGCACGACGTCCGAATTCCGCTGCCTGTGGTCGCGCCAGAACCGTTGCGGCGTCGTGCCGAGGGTCTCAGGGCGCCCCAGGACCGATCGCGCCCCGGCGTCGCAGGTAGGCCTCGACGCCGTCGAGCACCGTCGCGATCCCGAAGGCGATGTCGTCGTCTGACGGAGCGGTCATCGCCGTCCCGGGCCAGGTCGCGAAGGCCTCGAACAGATTCGGGTACGTCGCGGGGTCGGCGTATCGGGTGAGCACGATCTCGAAGTCGGCGTAAGGGCTGGCCGCCTCGAGCGCGTCGGGGTCGAGCTCGGACTCGGGGGTTCCGTCCGGCAGCCCCGCCTCACGGCGCACCTGGTCGGCCGCCGCACGGCGGGACTCGACGTGCACCCGGATCTCGCCCAGAACGTGCTGCGCGAGCAGGCCGACGACGGCGAGCTTCTCGTCGGCCGGCAGGTCGACGGGCCGCAGAACCCCGAACGCCTGGTCGATCCAGCGCACCCGGTTCGGCCCCGGAGGTGCGGCGGTCAGCGGCAGGTCCATCATCCACGGCCGTCTCACGCCCAGGGCGATCTGCGCCCGGGTCCAGGCCTCGAGCCCGGCGCGCCAGCCGCCGTCGACGGGGAGATCCGGCAGGTCGGCTGCCACGGCGTCCGCCATCATGGCCAGCAGCTCCTCCTTGCTGGACACGTGCCGGTACAGGGCCATCGGCGTGTACCCGACGGCGTCCGCGACGCGTGCCATCGACACGGCGGCGAGTCCTTCGGTGTCCGCCAGGTCCATCGCTGCCTGCACGATCTGCGCGACCGACAGCGCGGGCTTGGGCCCGCGCCGCCGCGGTGCGGCGGCACCCCACAGGCGCCGCACGGCGGCGGGCAGCTCACCCGCCGGCCTGTCCTGCGGCTGGTCGGCCGGTCCCTGCGGGCGCTCGGCGGGTTCGGGCGTGGTGTCGGCGTTCATCGACTCCCATCCTGCCCTGCTCCGCTGCGTGACCCGACCCGTAACTCTCTTGACCGCATACTGTTTACGCCCCACACTAAAACGCGTAGGCCATAAACAGTATCCGGAGCGGAGAGGGACCATGACTGCGATCGTCACGGCCGAGGGACTGGGCAAGTCCTTCGCGAGAAAGGGCTCGACGAGCCCGCCTGTGCTGGACGGGCTCGACCTGGAGCTCCAGGAGGGCGCGGTGCTCGCGCTGCTGGGCCCCAACGGGGCGGGCAAGACCACCACCGTCCGCATCCTGTCCACGCTGCTGAAGCCGGACGCGGGCCGCGCCACGGTCGGCGGGTTCGACGTGGTGCGGGACGCGCGGCGTGTGCGCGAGATCATCAGCCTCACGGGGCAGCAGGTCGCCGTCGACGACAAGCTGTCGGGCGCCGAGAACCTCACGATGATGGGCCGGCTCGCCCACCTGCCCCGCCGCGCCGTGCGCGACCGGGTGGCCGAGCTGCTCACGGCGTTCGACCTGGCCGACGCCGCGAGCCGGCACGTCGGCACCTGGTCGGGCGGCATGCGACGCCGGCTCGACCTCGCCGCGGGCCTGCTCACCCGGCCGCGCGTCATGTTCCTCGACGAGCCCACCACGGGGCTCGACCCCCGGTCCCGGCAGGCGCTGTGGGACGTCGTCCGGAGCGTGGTCGCCGACGGCACCAGCGTGCTGCTGACCACCCAGTACCTGGAGGAGGCCGACCGTCTCGCCCAGCGGGTGGCGCTCGTGGACGGCGGCCGGATCGTCGCCGACGGCACGCCGGCCCAGCTCAAGCGGCAGGTGGGCGAGGCGGGCGTCGAGCTCACCTTCGCCGCCGCGTCCGACGTCGAGCGGGTCGCCCTCGCGCTCGCGGGCGCCACGGTCGACGGGGCCCGGGTGCGCGTACCCACCGACGGTTCGGTCGCGCACGTGCGCTCCGTGCTGTCCGTGGTCGACGACGCCGGCGTGGCGCCCGAGCACTGGGAGGTGCGCGCGCCGAGCCTTGACGACGTCTTCCTCACCCTGACCGGGCACACCGGCCAGGAGCGTCCGGTACGGACGGCGGAGGTGGCGGCATGAGCCACGTGCTGAGCGACGTCTCGACCATGACCACCCGCGGCCTGCGCCTCGTTTCGCGGGACGCGGACGCCATGATCACCGCGGTGGTGCTGCCCGTCATCATCCTGCTGATGTTCGTCCTCGTGTTCGGCGGGGCCCTCGACACCGGCACGGAGTACATCAACTACGTGACCCCCGGCGTGATCCTGCTGGCCGCCGGGTTCGGCGCGGCGAACACGGCGATGGCGGTCGAGCGCGACATGTCCGGCGGCATGGTCGACCGGCTCCGGTCGATGCCGGTGAACGCCTGGACCGTGCTGTCCGGGCACGTCGTGGCGAGCCTGGTGAAGAACCTCGCCACCACCGCGATCGTCTTCGGCGTGTCGATCCTGCTGGGGTTCCGGCCCCAGGCCACCGCGCTGGAATGGCTCGCCGCGGTGGGCATGATCCTGCTCTTCGTCGGCTGGATCACCTGGCTCGCCACCCTCGTGGGCGTCCTGGTCCGCTCGCCCGACGCCGCCGGCGGCTTCTCGTTCTTCGTGATGTTCCTGCCCTACGTGTCCAGCGCGTTCGTGCCCGTCGACACGCTGCCGGGCTGGCTGCGCGGGTTCGCGGAGCACCAGCCGGTCACGCCCGTGATCGAGACGGTGCGCGGGCTGCTCGTGGGTGGCGGCTCGGCGGTCGCCGACCCGGCCGGCGTCGCCGTGCTCGCCGTCGCCTGGTGCCTGGGGCTCGGGCTGCTCTTCGCGGTGGCGGCCGGACTGGCGTTCCGTGCCCGGCGTTGACCCGCACCTCCTCGCGTCCCATCCGGCCTGGCGAAAGCAGGTATGACATGGCAACCGACACGACAACCACCACTCCGAAGCCCGCGCCGTCGCCCAGGGCGGTCCGCTGGTGGCGCCGGCCCTGGATAGCACCGCTCGCGATCATCACCGCGGTGTTCCTCGCGACCGTACTGCCGCGCTACGTGGGCCTCGACCCGTCCCGTGCGCTCCTCCTCACCGGGGAGGTCGGTGACCGCGGACCCGCCTACTACCCCGCCCTGGTCACGCACATCTTCTTCGGTTCGGTGATGCTGTGCGCGGCGGTGCTCCAGCTGTGGCCGTGGCTGCGGGCCAACCACCTGCGCGTCCACCGGTGGAGCGGCCGGGTGTACGTGGCAGCGGCCATCCCGACCGGGCTCGCAGCCCTGGTCACCGCACAGTTCCCGGCCGCAGGTCCCAGCCAGCGGATCGCGAACACACTCCTCGCGGTGCTGTTCCTGACGTTCACGCTGCTCGGGTTCCGGGCCGTGCGGCAGCGACGCTTCGCGGACCACCGCGAGTGGATGATCCGGAGCACCGCGATGGCCTTCTCGATCGTGGCGAACCGCTTCTGGGGAGTCGCCCTGGTCATGCTCTTCGTGCCGTCGTTCGACGGGGACATGGCGTCCTCGCCCGAAGCCTTGTCGGCCGCTGCGGCGTCCGCCTGGGTGTCCTGGGTGGTGAACCTGCTGTTCGCCGAGTGGTGGATCCACCGGACGCCGAAGAAGCGGGTCAGGGCGCAAAAAGCTCGGTAGATGTCGGTGACGGGGGACACACTGTCCCCATGTCACAGACCGCGAACGACGTCGAGCTCGAACAGAAGCAGATCCTGAAGAAGTACCTCCAGGAGACCCGTGAGGCCCTCGTGTGGAAGCTCGAGGGCCTCACGGAGAAGCAGACGCGCTGGCCCCTCGTGCCCTCCGGCAACAACCTGCTGGGCATCGTGAAGCACTGCGCCAACACCGAGATCGGCTATCTCGGGCCGGTGTTCGGTCGGGAGTGGCCGAACCCGGCCGAGCTCGTCCCCGACGACGTCTTCGAGACGGACCCGCAGGCCGACTGGTACGCGACCGAGGACGAGTCCGTCGCCTCCGTCGTGGACCTCTACCGGCGGGGGTGGGCGTTCTGCGACGAGACCATCGACACGCTCCCGCTGAGCACGGTCGGCCGGGTGCCCTGGTGGCGGTCCGGCGAGGTCACGCTGTTCCGCATCATCGTGCACGTCACCGACGAGACCGCCCGGCACGCCGGCCACGCCGACATCCTGCGCGAGCTCACGGACCGGTCCGTCGGGCTCCACGCCGGCAACACGAACATCCCCGACTGGCAGGGCGACCAGATGGCCGCGTACGTCGACAAGCTGAAGAACCTCGCCGAGCGGGCAGGCAACTAGCGCCCGCGTCCGAGATTCGCCAAACTGCGGGCCATGCCCCTCAACGTGGAGCCGTCCACATCCTCCGGGCCCTCGCCCGAACCAGCCCTCGCGGGAGCGCCGAAGCCCGCACGGTCCGCGCCGACACCCGACATGTCGTCCGGTAGATCGGACATCGTCCCGCCACGTCGCGCGGGTGGGCGACCCGACGGCGGCTCCATGCGACCGCTGTTCGTCTTTCTCGTCGCCGCCGCGGCCGCGCTGATCGGCAGCATCGCGTTCGCCCTCGTCCACGTCGGCTCCGAGAACGACCTGGAGCAGCTCAGCACCGCGCGCGCCGACGTCGTGCAGGCGGTCGACGAGGGGCGCACGGCCCAGGAAGGCCTGGCCGAGCAGGTCGCGGCGGCGGAGAAGACGCTCGCGGCCTCCGAGGGCCGCGTGGCCGACGACGCCGTGCGCACCGCCCTGGCCGCACACGTCACCCAGGCCAAGGAGCTCGGCACGCAGGAGGCGCCGTCGATCCCCGAGGCCGGCGCCCCCGGCCTCGACGCGCCCGAGGACATCGACGCCCTGGAGGCCGCGGCGACCGAGTGGTCGATGTCCATGCGCACCGCCTCGACCACGCTCGCGGCGGCGATCAAGGACGTGCAGGCCTCCTACCGCCAGTGGCAGCAGGATCGCAAGGACGCCCAGGCGCAGGCCCAGTCGGAGGCCGACCAGGCCGAGAGCATGGCCCAGCAGCTCGAGGAGGCCAAGGCGTCGCTCGCCACGGTCACGGACCAGCTCAAGATCTCCGTACGGGACTCCGGGTACACGCTCGACTGGACGGCGGAGGTGGGCGCGCCCGACGGCGTCCGCTCGGCCCTGGCCACCCGCCGCGCCGAGGGCGAGGCGGCGCTCGCGGTCGGCGTGAACACGAGCAGGCTGAACTCCGTGAAGGCGCTCGGCCAGCAGCGCGAGACGGCGCGCGTCGCGCTCGAGGATGCCGCCTGGGCCGCCCGCGCGGCGGTCGCCGACGACTCCAACGGCCGGCTCGCGCAGGCCGACCTGTGCCTGGTGGGCGTCGGCCCCGAGGGGCAGGACCAGTACCTCCGGTGCGACGCGGCCGAGGCCTGGGGCAAGCTCGGCGCGGCGTTCGAGGAGGAGCTCGGCAAGCCGCTGCGCATCGAGTACGGCTACCGGCCCTACGACTGGCAGCTCCAGGCGCTCGACGAGTTCGGCAGCGGGCAGGTCGCGGCGCCCGGCACGTCCAACCACGGCTGGGCGCTCGCTGTGGACGTACCTGTGGACGACGGGTTCCGCTTCGGCCAGCCGGAGTACGAGTGGCTCGCCGCCAACGGGCCGAAGTTCGGCTGGGTGCACCCGGAATGGGCCCGCCAGGGCGCCGGGCGCGAGGAGCCCTGGCACTTCGAGTACGAGGGCTGACCGCCCCTCCGGTGCCACCGCGCGCCGCCGCCGACCGCGGCGGTGCGCGGGCACTGGATAATGGGGGAGTGCAGTGCCCTCACTACGACGCCGGACGCTGCCGCTCCTGCACCCTCCTGGAGATCGACTACCCCACCCAGGTGCTCGACAAGGAGCGGCACGTCGCCGAGCTCCTCGACCCGGTCTCCGACGGGACCACCTGGCTCCCCGCGGTCCGCAGTGTCGAGTCCGCCTTCCGGAACAAGGCGAAGATGGTCGTCAGCGGCACGGTCGCCGAGCCGGTGCTGGGCATCCTCGACCGGGCCGGGCACGGCGTCGACCTGACCGACTGCGGCCTCTACCCCGAGGCGCTCCAGGCGTCCTTCGGCCCCCTCGCGGCGTTCGTCACGCGCGCGAACCTGGAGCCCTACCAGGTCTCGGGCACGGGAAAGCGCGCCCAGCAGCGCGGGGAGCTCAAGTACCTGCTGGTCACCCTGTCGCCCGACGGCGAGCTCATGGTCCGGTTCGTGCTGCGCTCCCAGGAGGCGATCGCCCGGATCCGCAAGCACCTGGCCTGGCTGCGGGCCGAGCTCCCGGCCCTGGCTGTGGCGTCGGCGAACATCCAGCCCGCGCACGCCGCGGTGCTGGAGGGCGACCTCGAGATCCCGCTCACCGAGCGCGGCACCCTCCCGATGCGCATCGACGACATCACGCTGGACCTGCGTCCGCAGAGCTTCTTCCAAACCAACACGGCGGTCGCCACCGAGCTGTACCGGCAGGCGCGGTCCTGGGTCGACGAGGTGGGCCCGGGCAGCCTCTGGGACCTCTACTGCGGGGTGGGCGGGTTCGCCCTGCACTGCGCGGCACCGGGGCGCACCGTCACCGGCATCGAGATCAGCGCCGAGGCGGTCGTGGCGGCGTCGGGCACCGTGGAGCGGCTGCGCGACGGCGGCCAGGCGGACCGGTTCCGGGACGTCACCTTCGCTGCGGGTGACGCGACGGCGTTCGCCGTCGGGCCGCAGGGTCCGGAGCTGCCCGAGATGGTGATCGTGAACCCGCCCCGGCGAGGCATCGGCGCGGACCTGGCGCACTGGCTGGAGACCTCTGGGATCGACCACGTCCTGTACTCGAGCTGCAACGCGACCACGCTCGCCAAGGACCTCGCCGCGATGCCGTCGCTCCGGCCCGTGCGGGCGCGGCTGCTCGACATGTTCCCGCAGACCTCGCACTACGAGGTGCTGGTGCTCCTCGAGCGCGCCTGACCGGGCGGTGTCGCCTTCTTGTCCTGCTTCTTCTTCTCCTGCTTCGCCTCGTCGGGGGGTGTCTCCTTCTTCGCCTGACCCGGCGGGACGTGGTCCTTCTTCGCGAGGCCAGGCGGGGTCGCGTCGTCCTTCTTCGCCTGACCCGGCGGAACGCCGTCCTTCTTCGCGAGACCGGGCGGCGTCGCGTCGTCCTTCTTGGCATGGCCCGGCGGGACCTTGTCCTTCTTGGCATGGCCCGGCGGGACCTTGTCCTTCTTCGCCAGGCCGGGCGGCACGTCGTCCTCCACCGGCGTCGCCCGAGCGGACGGAACGAGCCCCGTCGGGGTCACGTCCGCCAGGTCGGGGACGTTTGCCGGATCCGTGTGCGGGGAGATCTCGGCGGCCTGCCGGACGGCGGGTCGCCTGTCGTGCGGCGCGGAGACCGACACCGTGCCGGTCTCCGGGAACGACGCCGCGGCGTCTATGCTGCCCGCGACCCCGGTGGTGACGGCGGTGGTGACGAACAGGCCGCCGGCGACGGTCGCGGTCAGGCTGATCGGGTCGGTCAGCACGCTCCGGGCGGTCACGACGGCCCGGGTGCCCACCGTGCTGAGCCAGCCCCCGGCGCCCGCGGCACCGGCCGCCGTCGTGCCCGGACCCGCCGACGCCGCGGCACCGAGCAGGAGGACCGGGGCCGCGGCGCGCAGCATCCAGTAGGACTCGCGGACGTCGACGAACGCCCGCGTGCAGCCGGCGCACCCGACCGTGTGGTCCTCGACCTGCTGCCGCCGGCGGGGCAGCAGACGGTTCCGGACGAAGTCGTGCAGGGCGGCCCGGGTGGCCCGGCACTCGAGGTCGGGGGCCGTGCCGGTGTGCGTCTCGGCGATGGTGCTCGCGAGCCGGTTCTCGGCGCGGCGCAGGCGGCGCTTGGCGGCGTAGGGGAGCACGCCGATCTCGTCGGCGATCGCCGCCACGGGCCGGGACCCCACGTGGTGGTCCCAGAGGAGCTGCTGCTCGCCGGCCGGCAGCCGTTCCATCGCGACGTTCAGCACCTCGGGGTCGAGGGCGTGCCGGGGCTGCGTGACGTCGGCGGCGCCGCCGTCGGATCCCTCGGCGGCCGGCTCCTGCTCCCGGGCCATCCGCTGCGCCACCTCGATGGACGCGGCGCTCCAGAACGCGAGGGGGTCGGCGAGGTCGCGGGCCTTGAGGAGCTCCACGCAGAGCAGCTCCAGGCCGCAGCTCGTGGCCAGCTCCGGGTCGATGCCCGGTACCCGCCGGGACACCGTGAACACCACGGCGCGGCGGTGTGCCGCCCACAGGCCGAGGTCGGCGCTCGTGACAGTCACGCGGCCCCCCTCCTCCACGCGACGTGGCACCCCGTGGCACCTCGGCGCGCGTGCCCCCGGGCGTGCATGCTCGCAAGGAATGCATGCGCATGGAAGGGTCCCCCGTGATGGCGGGACGATCTTGGGCCGGCGCCCAGATCACCTGTGCGTTCGCACAGCATGGAGGGGACACGGGCCTCGTGGGAGGCCCGCACGACCATCAGTCCCCGGTCGCAGGCTCTGCGTCGTCGGCGGCGTCCGAGAACGTGCCGAAGAGCAGCTGCCAGATCTCGTCCAGCGTGGTCGTGGCGAGATCGATGCCGGGCAGGTCGGAGAGTCCGAGGCTGGCGAGCAGGTCGTCCAGCGCGGTGCCGAGACCCGGCGTCTCCTCCTCCGGTTCCTCCGGCACCTCCGGCGGTTCGACCGGCGGCTCCGGCTCGGCCGGCGGCTCCTCGGGCTCCGTCGGCTCCTCGGGCGGGTCCGGCTCGTCCGAGCCGCCGTCGGGGCTCGACCCGGAGCCGGAGTCCGACCCGGGGTCCGCGGGCGGGTTCGGGGCGTCGGCAGGGGTGCCGCCGGAGTCCGGCTCCGGCGCCGGCTCGGCCATCACCGGCGCGTCGGCGGGCGCGGCGGCGCCGTCCTCCTTGGGCGTGGTAGCGGGGCGCGGCTGCGGGTCCGTCGGGGGGATCGACGGGGGCTTCTCGTCCGTCGGCGGCTTCTCCGAGGTGTCGGACGAGTCCGTGCCGTCGCCGCCGCCACCCCCGCCGGCACCGGCCCCGCCGCCCGACCCGCCGCCCTCGCCGGCTGCCCCGGCGTCGTCGGTGGCCTGGACCGGCGGGTCGCCGAGCTGGTTGGCGATCAGGGCCGCGGCGCTGCCGCCGATGGCGAGCGCGGCGAGCACGCTCGCCGCGACGGCGGCCTCCTTTTTGCCGAACCGGGGCTTGGTCGCACCGGCGGCGCCCGCCGCGCCTGCGGCGGCGGTGCCGGTGAGGAGTCCGCCGGCGATGAGGTGCTGGCCGAGGTCGCGGAGCATCCAGGAGACCTCGCGGACGTCGATGAACGCGCGGGTGCATTCGCCGCAGCCGTCCATGTGGACTTCGAGGCGGCGTTGCCGGCGGGGCAGGAGGCGGCCTTTGAGGTAGTCGTGCATGGCGGCGCGGGTGGTGCGGCACTCGGGTTCGTTGACGGTTTGTGCGTGGGCGGCGGCGAAGGCGCCGGCGAGGCGTTCCTCGGCGCGGCGGAGGCGCATGGTCACGGCATGGGGTCGGACGCCGAGGCCGGTGGCGATGTCGGTGACGGCCATGTCGTGGACGTGGCGGTCCAGGAGGATCTTGCGGTCGTCGTCGGCCAGGTCGGACAGTGCGGTGCGGAGCATGGAGACGTCTGCTTCGCGTTCGGCGTCCAGCTCGGCGCCGGCGACGGGGGGTGTCAGGCCGTCGAGGGTGTCGTCCTCGACGGGGCGGGCGCGGCCGGCCTCGCGGGTCATGGAGATGGCTTCGTTGACCGCGGCTCTGCGCCAGTAGGGGGCGGGGTCGTCGATGGTGCCGCCGGTGGAGACGATCCGGACCATCTTTTCCAGGGCCCGGCTGGTGGCTTCTTCGGCGTCGATGCCGGGTACGCGTGCTGCGACGGAGCGTACGACGTTGGGCCGGTGCACCACCCAGTCGTCAATCCGCAGGTCACCTGTGGTCGTCACGCGAACCTGCTCCCCTCTGCGCATAGTGTCCGGTTTCGACTCGCTCGGCAATGATCGCACCACAGATGCACGTTTGTGCAACTTTCCGGCGTGATCGGACGGCGTGGCGGCGCCGCTGGGGGGCGCGGCCGGCACGGCCTCCGACCTGGTCCCGGGCGGCGGCTCGGGCGCTGGTCTGGTCGTCTCCATCAGGCATTCACCTCCGGGTGGTCGCGAACGTGGTCGATACTGCGTCGAGGCCCTGCGGTCCGGACGTCGCGTGGATGATCGCGAGCGCGACCTCGCAGGTGGCGGCGATCAGGTCGCTCGCCCCCCACGCGTCGGCCAGGCGATAGAGGTTGACGGCATCGCCCTCCGCGTACGCGCGCAGGTACTGGGCGCCCAGACGAACGAGTTCGGGGTGCTCGGTGTGTTCCATGCAGCCCAGACGCGCGAGCGGTCCGGATGTCACAGCACTTCTGGAAATTTCTTCGGATTGTTCTGTGACGTCCGGTTCGGGCCGATGTCGGCGTCCGAAATGGGTGCCCAGGGCACCGTTCGGCGCGCGCGATGCAATTTCATCCGGTAGTCCTGTGATCCAGGCCACATGTGAATGCATCGAAAAGTGCTGTGACATCCGGGACGTGCCCGCGTCCTAGCTGCGACGCGGACGAAGTTCGGACCTCGCTGGGGGCGGGCCGAGCTCCGGCGCGTCGGGTGGGAGACCGTGGTTCGGAGTGCGCTGGGGGCACGCCGAGCCACGATCTCCCGCTCTCCGGCGTGAGCGCCGGCTCGGACCTCGCTGGCGGCGGACCGAACCGGCGCTCGTGTCCCCGCGCGGCCCCGCCCTCGGCGCGGCACGCAAACTTCCTTTACCCGGTCCGGCCGGCCCACGTACGGTGGACGCATGCACACGGCACGCTCGCTGCTTATGTAGCCGCACCGGACTCGCCCTCGATCGGGCACGACCGGTGCGGCCGCCCCTCCCTGCGAGGGGCTTTTTCGTGCCCGGAACCCGATCGACGTACCGGAGAGCGAGAGCGATGAGCGAGCAGCGCACCACCCCAGAACCCGCCGGCGGCGGTCCGGCCGCGGCCCACCCGTTCGCGGCGTCCGACGACGGCGCCCGGCCCCGCCGCTATCTGCTGACGATGTTCCCGTACCCCTCGGGGGACCTGCACATGGGTCACGCCGAGGTGTTCGCGATCACCGATGTCGTGGCGCGGTACTGGCGCGCCAAGGGCTTCGACGTGCTGAACCCGGTGGGCTGGGACTCGTTCGGCCTGCCGGCCGAGAACGCGGCGATCCGCCGTGGCGAGCACCCGGCCGTGTTCACGGAGGCCAACATCGCGACCCAGGCGGCGTCGATCGAGCGCTACGGCGTCTCGTTCGACTGGTCGCGGCGGCTGCACACCCACGAGCCGGGCTACTACCGCTGGACGCAGTGGCTGTTCGCCCGCCTGCACGAGCGAGGCCTGGCCTACCGGGCCGAGGCCGAGGTGAACTGGTGCCCGCACGACCGCACGGTGCTGGCCAACGAGCAGGTGGTCGACGGCGCGTGCGAGCGCTGCGGCACCGCCGTGGTCCCGCGCAGCCTGACGCAGTGGTTCTTCCGGACCACCGCGTACGCGGACCGGCTGCTGGACGACATGACGCTGCTGGAGCCGGGCTGGCCCGCGCACGTGCTGACGATGCAGCGCAACTGGATCGGCCGCTCCGCGGGGCCGGACGGCGAGCCCACCTATCGCCTGCACGACTGGCTGGTCTCCCGGCAGCGCTACTGGGGCGCGCCGATCCCGGTGGTGCACTGCCCGGCCTGCGGGGAGGTGCTGGTGCCGGACGACGAGCTGCCCGTCGAGCTGCCCCACCTGGAGGGGGACCGCCTGGCCCCGGGCGACGTCTCGCCGCTGGCCGCCGCCCGCGACTGGGTGGAGACCACGTGCCCGCGCTGCGGCGGCCCGGCGGAGCGGGACACGGACACGATGGACACCTTCGTGGACTCGTCCTGGTACTTCCTGCGCTACCTGTCGCCCGGGTACGACGGCGGGCCGTTCCGACCCGAGGACGCCGCCCGGTGGATGCCCGCGGCGCTGTACGTGGGCGGCGTCGAGCACGCGACGATGCACCTGCTGTACGCGCGGTTCGTCACCAAGGTGCTGTACGACATGGGCCTGGTGCCCTCGCCCGAGCCGTATGCCCGCCTGATGAACCAGGGGCAGGTGGTCAACCACGGCCGCGCGATGAGCAAGTCGCTGGGCAACGGCGTGGACCTGGCCGCGGAGCTGGACCGGCACGGGGTCGACGCCGTCCGGCTGGCGATGCTGTTCTCCGGACCGCCGGAGGACGACGTCGACTGGGCGGACGTCTCACCCGAGGCGATGCGCAAGTTCCTGGCCCGCGTGCTGCGGCTGGTCCCGGCGGGGTCCTACCCGGGCGGGCCGGGGGCGCGCGCGTCCGACGCCCTGCGCCGCACGGTGCACCGGACCGTGCACGACGTCGACGGCCTGGTCGAGGCGGGGCGGTTCAACGTCGCGATCGCGCGGCTGATGGAGCTGGTGGGTGCGGTGCGGCGGGCGTCGTCGGACGGCGGGGCGGACGACGGTGCGGAGGCCTACCGCGAGGCTGTCAGCGCCGTCGCGGTGCTGCTGGGCCTGTTCGCGCCGTTCACCGCCCAGGAGCTGTGGGAACGGCTGGGGCGCACGACACCGGTCGCGGCGCAGCCGTGGCCCGAGGTGGACCCGGCGTATCTGGTGACGGCCGAGGCCGAGGCCGTGGTCCAGGTGGACGGCCGGGTGCGGGACCGGATGCCGGTCCCGGCGGACGTCGCCCCGGCCGAGCTGGAGCGGGCCGCCCTGGCGCGACCGGCGGTCACGCGCGCCGTGGGCGGCCGGCCGGTGCGGCGGGTCGTGGTCCGCCCGCCGAACCTGGTCAACGTCGTGACCGGGCCCGACGTGCCGTCTGACGTGGCGCCCGGTTAGGCGGCCGCGCCGTCCTTCTCGTCGAGCTTCGCGCGCAGGGCGCGGAGCTCGGCGAGGATCTCGCGGTTCTGCTCGGCCAGGGCGTCGAGCCGCTCGTCCTTCTGCTCGTCGTCCTTCCGCTCCTCCTCGGAGATCTCCTCCATGCCGTTGACGATGACGGCGATGAACAGGTTCAGCACCGCGAAGCTGACCACCAGGATGTAGAGCACGAAGAAGATCCACGCGGCGGGATGGGTCTCCATCACCGCGCGTGCGATGTCGGGCCAGGCCTCGCCCGTCATGGCCTGGAAGAGCGTGAACAGGGACGTCCAGAGGCTGCCGAAGTACTCCGGGGTCGTCTTGCCGAACAGGCCGGTCGCGATGACCGCCGACACGTACATGACCAGCACCAGCAGCGCGCCCACCGCGCCCATCCCCGGCACGGCCCGCAGCAGCCCGTCGACGACGCGGCGCAGCGCGGGAACCGCCGAGATGACGCGCAGCACCCGCAGCACCCGCAGGGCACGCAGGGCGGACAGCGACTCGGTGACCGGGAGCACGGCGACGCCCACCACGAGCAGGTCGAACACGTTCCACGGGTCGCGGAAGAAGCGCCAGCCGTAGGCGACCAGGCGCAGGAGCAGCTCCAGCACGAAGAAGCCGAGCATGACGTGGTCGATGGTGCGCAGGACCACGAGGGCCTGGCCGCCCACCATCATCTCCGCGCCCAGCACCAGCGCGTTCGCCAGGATCACCCCGAGCACGAGGTTGGTGACCCACCTCTGGTCGAGAAAGGCACGCAGTCGCTCTCGTCCGGTCCGCGGTACGACCGGTGTGCCGATCTCCTGGTTCATCGGGTGTCTCCTCCACTTTCCCGTGCCCGGAGCCCACGCTCCGGCCGTGCCTCAGGGCCCCTTGCCCGGGCGAACCTTAGCGCGGCGGTGTACCCCGACTTGTCTGGGCGCAATGTCCCGATATGGGCCTGATCGGCGGGTCCGGTGGCAAGTGAACCAAATCAGTGCTTGAGTAGAGCACAAGCAAGCAACACGACTGGAGGAAAATGCCATGGGCTTCTGGGCCTTTCTCATCCTCGGACTGATCGCCGGTGTCATCGCTCGCATCGTCATCCCGGGCAAGCAGCCGGGCGGTTTCTGGGTCACCTTGCTTCTCGGAGTGCTCGGCGCCATGCTCGGCGGCTGGCTGGGCGGCCTCATCTTCGACATCAGCTTCAGCGAGTTCTGGTCCTGGTCGACGTGGCTCTTCGCGGTGATCGGCGCGGTCATCGTGATCCTGATCGCCCAGGCGATCTTCGGCCGGCGCAAGACCGCCTGACCACTGTGGCCCGCGGCCGCACCGTCCTCGTCGTCGTCCTGACGTCGCTGGTCGGGGCGGCCGCGGTCGCATGTTCGGGTGCGCCCACGCCGTCGTCCACGCTGGGGCCCGTGCCCGACGACATCGCCGACCACCTCAGCGTCCAGGTGGACCAGGGGCGCACGCAGTACGCCGCCCGCGAGATCGTCCTTGCGGTCACCAACGACTCGGACGAGACGATGACACTGGTGTCGGGGGCCCTGGACGCGGACGGCTTCGGGCCGTCCCGCCCCACCAAGGAGAACCGCACCCCGGCGCTGCGGCCCGGCACCACGCGGGACGTCTACGTCGAGCTCGGCGAGGCGGAGTGCGCGGGCTTCCCGGCGGGTCCGGAGGAGCCGGTGCCGGACGCCGCGCCGTCGGCCACGATCACGCTGGCCCTGGGCGAGTTCGACGACCTGGGTCCGGCCTCCGACGTCGTCGTCGCGGAGGTGGGCGATCCCGGCGGGCATCTGGCGCGGAACCACGCGGTGGACTGCGCCACCGCCGCGGTCGCGTCGGGCGCGAGCCTCGCCGTCGACGCGGACATCCCCGTCGCGACGCGCGGCGGGGAGCTCACCGCCCTGGTCACGCTGCGGATCGACCCGGTGGACGGCGGGCCTGAGGTCACGATCGACCGGATCGCCGGGACCACGATCATGAACAATCCCGGCCCGGACGGCGAGGACTCCGGCTGGACCGGCTCCGCGCTCGACGGGCAGCGTTCCGGCAGCGTCACCCTGCCCGTGGTGCCCGCCCGCTGCGACGCCCACGCCGTGGGTGAGGACAAGCGCGGCACGTTCCTGCCCGTGACGGCGAGCGTCGACGGGGTGGTGCAGCACGTCGTCTACGTGCCCATGCCGGACTCGGCGCGCGCCGACCTGTTCGCCTTCATCGCGGACAGCTGCGACTGGCCCGGGTAGAGCGCTCCTCGGCGAGACGCGCAGGGCACGCGAAAGGCGTCACCTCCGCCGTCGGGCCGGGGCCCGACGGCGGAGGCGACGCCTCGCGAGACTCTGGTGCGGCAGCTCAGGCTCTGTTCTTCTCGTCTGAGCCTGCGGCTCAGACGACCCGGATGAAGGTCGGGCTGTTCTGCCACATCTCGGTGTAGCGCACCGGCATGCCGGCCGCCCAGGCCTCGATGATCATGCCGTTGCCCGCGTAGAGGGCCACGTGGCCGGGCGTCCAGACGATGTCGCCCGGCTCGGGGTACGTGACCTGGTAGCCGGAGCCGAGGAGCGCGCTCGACGAGTGCGGCAGGGAGATCCCGAGCTGCGCGTACGTGTACTGGATCAGGCCGGAGCAGTCCATGCCCTCGGCCGGCGAGGCGCCGCCCAGCACGTACGTGATGCCAAGGTAGTTGAAGGCGATGTTGACGGCCTGCTGGCCGACCGGCACCGGGTCCGGCGCGTCGACCGAGACGACGGCGGGGCCCTCGCCCTTCTCGCCGTCGGCGCCCGTGGAGGCGCCCAGGGCTTCCATCTCGATCGGCATCTTCGCGTCGGCCGGGACGGTCACGGTGGGGGCGGCGGCGACGGACTGCTTGGCCACCGCGGTGAGGGAGTTGAGGTCGACCGAGTTGAGCTTCGCGGTCTTGACGTCGGTCTTCAGGTCCATCGCCGGGGCCGCGTGGGCCGTCGTCGCGATGGTGGAGATCAGGACGCCACCGGCGGCTGCGGCGAGCGCGCCGCGGCGGGCAACTGTGCCGGCGTTCTCGGTGGCGGTACGGGCGAGGATGGTCAGCGGTGTCTGGGCCGGGCGGCTGTCACGATGCCGTCCGCGAAGGGAGTTCGTCACCTAATGTCTCCTGTACCGCCTGCGAGGTCAGCTGTCGGGTTCGGGTAGGAGTACAACCCGGCCGCACGGCTACTGGGGGGTTTCCGTCCGGCTTCACCCCGAGGACGACGATCCTGCTGTCGCCCGGGAATGGGTCCCCCGCTCCTGTCTTGAACGTCTGGTCACGAACCGGTGACAGGACTCGGCGTCCGGCTCGCGACTCCACCGTGCGGTGGAGCAGAAGTCAAAGTACACACGTTCACGGAAAAAGTCACGATCGGGTTACGCATTACGGTCTGACCCAACGAAGGCGCAGATTTGCGTCGTTCCGGGCTTCAGGGGTTATGACCGACATCACACATCCGCTAGCGTTCGGCGGCATGGGCGAATCGCACTCCCGTATCTCCGCCTGGTGGGTGTTTCCCATCAGTGCGATCGTCTGGTGGATCTGTGGGTTCCTGCCCTGGCTCGCGCAGCTGTCGTACCAGGTCACCGGCGTCGCGCAGGCTTCTGGCGCCGCCGCGGCGGGCATCCTTCCGCTTCCCTTCACGGCCGACGGCGCGGTGGTCGGCCTCGTCGTGATGGCGCTGCTCGGCGGCATGCTCGCCGGGGCCACCGCCCGCCTGGCCGGCTCGGCCGTGGCGGGCGCCGGCGCCGCGATCTCCGGCACCCTGCTCGCGATCGCCGGAGCCGGCGGTGCCTCCTGGTGGCTCGCGGCCCGCGAGACCGTCCCCGGTGACGCCATGCCGCTCGGCATGCTCGTGGTCACCTGTGCGGCCGGGGTCGTCGGCCTCGGGGCCGGGCTGCTGGCGGGCCTCGGGCCGGCGGCGCTGCGCGGTGTCGCCCTCGCCCTGCCGGTGGTGCTTGTCGACGGCTGGTTCTGGGGCTTCGTGCCCGGCAACGAGGTGTCCCCGACCGGCACGTGGTGGGTGTTCGCCGTGGCCCTCGGCATCGCGTTCGGCCTCACCGTGGACAGCAGGCCGATCGAGCTGCTCGGCTGGCTGCCCGCCGCCGGCGCCGTGTGGGTGCTCCAGGCAGCCGGACCCGCCCTCCTCGCGGTGCAGGAGAACATCTGGCCGGGCTCGGCGCTCACCGAGGACCCGCTGTCCGCCGTGGCCATCGCCGCGGGCAAGATCGCCTCCGCCGCGATCGTGGCCGACGGGCACCAGCTCGGTGCCTGGGTGGTCGCCATGCTGCTCGGCGCGGCCGTCGCGGCGCTCCGGCTGTCCCGGGAGGCCGGGGACGAGAGCGAGCTCTCCGAGGCATGGGCCTGACAGGTCGCGCCCTTACTGATTGCGATTGGGTAAATTTCACCCCCTGCCGGGCGTGAGACCTGTTCGGCGCCGACCCGGTCGCCCTAGGTTTGCCCCAGTTCAGGGGTAATCAGCCCCTGTGCGAACAATGGGGGCATATATGAACAGGAAGTCACTCGTCGGCGCCGCCACCTCCGCGGCGCTCGTCGTGGCGGCGCTGATCGCGGTCGCGCCGGGCGCGCAGGCCGCGACCAGCGATCCCCTCCGGGACAGGCAGTGGGGCCTGGACCAGATCAACGCCGAGGCGGCCTGGGCGGCCAGCACCGGTGACGGCGTGGTGGTGGCCGTGGTCGACACAGGAGTCGACTTCGACCAGCCCGACCTGGCGGGGCAGCTCCTGCCGGGTGCCACCTTCACGGGCTGCGCGGACGTCCGCCCGTGCGGCGAAGGGGACTTCAGGGGCCCCGACGGCACCAACGACGGCGACGAGCACGGGACGCACGTGGCAGGCATCGTCGCCGCCGCGACGGGCAACGGCATCGGCGTCGCAGGCGTGGCGCCGGACGCCAAGATCCTCCCGGTCAAGGTGCTCGAGGCCGGGTCGGGTTCGTCGCAGGACATCGCGGACGGCATCCGCTGGGCGGCCGACCACGGTGCCGACGTCATCAACCTCTCCCTGGGCTCCGGCCTGGGCGGGCAGCTGCTGACGATCATCGGCGTCGACACCCTGATGCGGGACGCCATCGGCTACGCACGCGAGCGCGGTGTGCTCACGGTGGCGGCGGCCGGCAACTCGTCGACCCCGCTCTGCAGCGACCCGGCGTTCACCAGCGTCGCGATCTGCGTCGGGGCCACCGACTCGGCCGGCCTCCACTCCTACTACTCCGAGCTGCCGGTCAAGCTGGACCTGAAGAGCGTCTCGGCGCCCGGCGGGTCGGGCGGGCTGACCGGCTGCGACGGCGACGTCTGGTCGACGGTCCCCGTGGGCACGGGCTCCGACACCTGTGCGGGCGGCAGCTACGACTCCTACGCGGGCACGTCGATGGCGACGCCGCACGTGGCCGGGGTCGCGGCGCTCCTGTTCGCGCAGGGGCGCCCGGTCGACGACGTGGAGCGCGCGATCCTCCACACGGCTCACGACCCGCTGCTGGGTCTCACGGGGCTGTGGACGCCGCTGTACGGGTTCGGTGTCGTCGACGCGGCCGCGGCGGTCGCGTACTGACGCCGGGGCAAGCCTGGCGCGCAGGAGCACCGCGGCCCACGCCGCGGTGCTCCTGCGCTCTGGTTGTCGGTGCGTTCTCGGTGCGGCTCAGTACGGGCGGATGTAGACCGCGTAGTCCTGCCACTGCTCGGTGTAGCGCACAGGACTGCCGTAGTTGGCGGCCTCGACCACCATGCCGTCGCCGGCGTAGAGGGACACGTGCCCCTGGGTCCACACGATGTCGCCCGGGATCGGTGACGACACCTGGTACCCGGTGGCCACCATCGACGACGACGAGTGCGGCAGCTCGACCCCGAGCTGCGCGTACACGTACTTGACCAGGCCCGAGCAGTCGAAGCCCGTGGCGGGCGAGCTGCCGCCGTACGCGTAGGCGATGCCGATGTACTGCATCGCGATCGAGACGGCCTGGGCTCCGATGGAACCGTCGGACGCGTAGTCCGGGGTGGCCGGCTCGGTTTCGGCGGCCGCGGTCGTCGCGGCCACCTGCTCTGTGGTGGTCTCCACGACTGGCTCTGGTTCGGGCTCGGGAGCGGGGGTGACCTTGACGGCCTTGCTCTCGATGTTGAGCCGTGCGTCGTTCGCGACCTGCACCGCCGGTGCTGTCGCGACGTCCTTTGCCAGCCGGTTCGAACCGTCTCCCACAACCGCGTGTGCGCCGGGGGCGAACGCCGTTGCGAGAAGTCCGGAAGATGCCGCGATCAGAGCGCCCGAACGAGCTGCGCTGCGAGTCACGGACATGAAGTGAGTGCTAGGAGCATGATCGGCGCGGTGTCGACCGCGTCGGACGGTGGTACTCACCGAAGTTCTCCAAGTCGCCGGTTGCGCGGTCCCGTACCGGTCTGGGGAATGGGGCCCGCGGCTGTGCCTCCGGTGGCGCAGCGAATCTGACGCTACATACGGGTACCCACCTTGTCTCGATCAGATAACACTTGTCATGAAGTATCGGCCTGTCCGAAACGCGCGTAACTTTTCGACCAGATGCCTTTTCCCAGCGTAAGGAGCATTTTCAACGCCGAAATGCCGTCCTGACGGCTATGAAAGAACAGTGGACGAAATGATGCGACACGCGCCTCTCCGGCGGTGTGTCAGGGCTTGTTCCCCACCCGGAGCTCCGCTTCCACCTTCAGGTCGGCCAGCAGGGTGTCGGCCAGCTCGCGCGCTCTTGGACCCGCCGCCAGGTCGGTCAGCCCGGCCAGCATCCCGCTCCGGGCCACGGCCGTCGTGACCTCGCAGGCGGCGCCGGCACGCGGCGCGGCGGCGGCCTGCGGGGTGATCCGGTAGGCGGTGCCGGTCCGCACACCGGGGGTGCTGCTGCTCGACCACGAGAAGCCCTGCCCCTCGGTGAGTCCGTCCACCTCCCAGGTCGCCACCGGCAGCCCGGGCTGCTCGACCTCGACGCGCGAGCCGACGACGATCGCCGTCTCGGGTCCGAGGAGCGTCATGCGGCTCATGGCGCGGGTCCAGGCGGGCATGCGCCCGACGTCGGACAGGATCTGCCAGACGACGTCGGCGGGCGCCTCGACCCGGACGCTGGTGCGGTAGGCGTGAGCCACGGGCCTCAGGCTACGCCGGGCTCGGGAGCATCCGGCGCAACCTGGGGCCCGTGGCGGACCTTCGGGTGAGGGGCGGGTCAGGGCCCGGTGGAGAGCACGACCGTGACCAGGGCACCCCAGCTCACGAGCGCGCCCGTCGTGGGGTCGGACGAGATGACGGTTCCCTCGGGCACCGTGTCGGACGCGGCCTCCTCGAGCGCGCAGGCCAGGTGCTTCTGCAGGCACGCGACCTCGACGTCCTCGCGTGTCATCGCGGTGAGGTCGGGCACCTCGATGACGCTGTCGGCGACCTCGTCGGGCAGGTCGGCGAACTCGGTCTCGAAGTAGGTCGTCAGCGAGTGCATCTTGCCGATCGACTCCTCCAGCTCGAGCGGGTGGTGCTGCTCCTCGTCGTAGATGATCTTGGTGGTCCGGTCCCACAGCTCGAACGTCGCGGATGTGCCCGGGCGGTCCTCGGAGTCCCGGACGTCGTCCTCGACCTGGACGTCCGGGTGGCTGATCAGCAGCTGCCACGCCGCGGCGCGCAGCTCCGGTGTGGCGGGTGCGTCGGTGACCAGCCGGGCCGTGTTGCTGAGCGCCGCCTCCTCGGCCACGCCGGTCACCTCCAGCGCGTCCAGGAGAGCGTCCTGCAGCGCGTCCGGCTCCGTGGGCAGCGCCGCGACGTCCGCCCAGCCGAGGCTGACGGGCTGGTTGCCCTCGAGGCCGAGGAACGAGTGCGAGTCGCGAAGCGCCGGACCATAGCTCCTGAGCTCGAAGCTGACCCCGTCGCCGTACCAGCGCTCGATGCCCAGGGGCGTGTCGTCGTCGTCCTCCTCGCCCTCCTTGGTCGACATGACTCTCGTCACGAGGTGGAAGTACGACGCCTCCCGCCAGCCCTCGGGAGGGATGACCGGCTCCTGGGGCACGTTGTCGGATGCGTCGCCGAGGCGGTCTCCCTCGCTCGTCGTCAGGGGCGGCCCGGTCGGCGTCGGCGACGGCTCGACCGGCATCGTCGTCGACCCTCCCGGCACGACGACGGTGGGCTCGAGCGTGGTGGCCACCCAGGCCCCGCCCCCGAGGGCGAGCGCCAGGACCAGGGTGATGCCGCCCGTCCGGGCGGCCCGCCGGCGTCGGGCAGCGGGGACGACGCTCGTGACGTCCACGTCGATCTGCGGCGCGACCCGGGTCACCCGGTCACGCAGGCCCTGCGCGAACTGCTCGTCGTCGTTCATGACCCGTTCCTCTCGTGGTGGGTGTGCTGGGTGGTCGCGTCGGTGGCGTCGCCGGTCCGGAGGATCTCGCGCAGGCGGGCGAGGCCGCGGGACGCCGTGGACTTCACGGTGCCGACCGAGACCTTCAGCGTGTCGGCGACCTCGCGCTCCGGGAGACCTTCGAGGTGCCGGAGCACCACGATCCGGCGCTGCTGCGTGGGGAGCAGCAGCAGCGCGCGGGCCAGGCGGTCGCGCTCGGCGTGCCGGCCGGCCTGGTCCTGGGTGTCGTCCGACCGCTCGGGGAGCGTGTCGGAGGCCATGAGGACCTCCCGGCGGCGGCGACGCCACCCGTCGATCCGCAGGTTCGCCAGGACGCGGCGTGCGTAGGCGAGCGGTTCGCCCTTGCGGGCCTTGGGCCAGGCCAGGTACGTCTTCATCAGTGCCTGCTGCACCAGCTCCTCGGCCTGGTGGGTGTCGCCGCACAGCAACCAGGCGGTGCGGGCCAGTGCTGGCGTGGACCGGGACATGAAGGCGGCGAACTCCGCTTCCTTGTCGCCCACCACCACCACGTCGACCGGTTGGGCTGCGTCGGGGCTCGAGCGCCCCGCGACCATTGGCATGCTCATGCCTCCTTCACGGTTCGGCACGGCGAAAGGTTGAGCGGGGCGTCCCGGTGACTGTGGGTGTGCTTCCGTATCCTCGCGGCATGGCCACCCATCGGCTCACCGTGCAGCAGGCGCGTCGCATCGCGCTCCGCGCCCAGCTCCTCGACGCCCACCGGCCGGTCGACCTGGTGCACCTCGTGGAGGACCTCACGTTCCTCGCGGTGGACCCGACGTCGGCCGTGGCCCCGGCGGTGGACCTCGTCGCCTGGTCGCGGCTCGGGAACGAGTACTGGGTGGGCGCAGTCGACGACGCGATCACGGACCGCATGCTGTTCCAGCTCCGCGGCACGGTGCGCTCGATGGGCGACCTGCCCCTGTACCTGGAGCAGATGGCGCAGTGGCCGCAGAACGAGACCATGCGCGGGTGGCTCGCCGACAACGCGGAGTTCGAGCGCGAGGTGCTGGCGCTGGTCGAGGCGGAGGGGCCGGTGCTCGCCAAGGACGTGCCCGACACGGCACGGGTCCCGTTCACCTGGGGCGCCGACGGGTGGAGCAGCCGGCGGAGCGTGGCCGAGATGCTCGAGGCGCTGAACATGCAGGGCAAGCTCGCGATGGTGGGGCGCAAGGGCCGCCAGCGGCTGTGGGACCTCGCCGACCGGGTCTATCCCCAGGTCGAGGCGGTGCCGCTCGCGGACGCGCTGCGTGAGCGGGTGGAGCGGAGGCTGGCCGCGGAGGGCATCGCGCGCAAGCGGGCGCAGGGCCGCTCGGGCGACGGCGCGTGGTGGGTCGACCTGCCGGGCGAGGCGGTCCAGGTCGAGGGCGTCGACGGCGAGTGGCGGGTGGACCCGGAGCTGCTGGAGCACGCGGACGACGACTTCGAGCCGCGCACGGCCCTGCTGTCCCCGTTCGACGCGATCGCCGCCGACCGCGCGCGGCTGCTCGACCTGTTCGGCTACGAGTACACGCTGGAGATGTACAAGCCGAAGGGGAAGCGGCGCTGGGGGTACTTCGCGCTGCCGATCCTGCACGGCGAGCGGTTCGTCGGGAAGCTCGACGCGAAGGCGGACCGCAAGGAGGGCGTGCTGAACGTCTTCGCGGTGCACGAGGACCTGCCGTTCGACGGGACCACGATGGACGCGGTGCACGCCGAGATCGAGCGGCTCGCGACGTGGCTCGGCCTGGGGAGGGTCGACTACGCCAGGTCCACCTAGCGGCACGTGCGGCCCGCCCGGGAGCGGATTCGGCAGGAGGAAAAAACCACCCGCTGACGGTCCCGGTGGGACCTTCCGGACGGCCGGGTGCCTGTGGTCGGATGGCGGCCATGGCGCAGCGGACAATTCGGTACGAGACGGACTCGTTGACGAACCTGACGGGGTTGGTGTCCCTGACGGCGTTGACCAGCAGCCCGGACCCGCAGGCGGCGTACGACGCGCTGCGGGCACGCTGGGGTGCCGTGGCTCCGGTCGAGATCGAGGCCGGGGTGCCCGCGTGGCTGGTCATGGGTCATCAGGAGAGCTGTCACGTGATGCGCTCCGAGGCGGCCTTCGCCAAGGACCCGCGCACCTGGCGGTGGAACTACGAGGGCCTGCTGCCGCCCGGCACGGCGATCGCCACGTTCGCGCCGGCCGACCCGCGGCCGTCGTCCTTCCACCACGACGGCGAGGAGCGGCGCCGGCTGCGCAAGCCGCTGGACGACGCCCTGGAGCAGCTCGACGAGCGGATCGTCCGCGACAGCATCACCGACCTGTGCCGGCGGATCATCGACCGCATGGGCCCGAGCGGCACCACCGACCTGGTCCGGGCGTTCTGCCAGCCCATGGGCTTCCTCGCGATGACGACGCTGCTCGGGTTCGACCTCGAGACGGGCGCGCAGCTCATGGCCGACTCCGCCAAGGTGGTGGTGGCCGACGGCGACGAGGTGGCCGCCGCGCAGGCCCGGGTCGCGGGCACGATCCTGCAGCACATCCAGCAGCGCAGGCAGGACGGCGGGCAGGACCTGATCTCGTTCCTCGCGGTCCACCAGAACTTCGCGCACGACGGCGAGATCGCCTCGACGGCTGTCGTCCCGATGCACGCCGCCGCGATCTTCCTCACCGCGTGGATCACGCAGACCCTGCACCTGCGGCTGTCCGACCGGCAGCTCGCCTCCCGGGTGACCGGCGGCCGGGTCGGGCTCGACGACGCCCTCGACGAGGTGCTGTGGCGCCAGTCCCCGATCGCCCAGTCCCCGGCGCTGCGGTTCGCGCGCAACGACGTCGAGCTGGGCGGGCGGCTGATCACCAAGGGTGACGCCCTGGTGCTGTCGATCGCGGCCGCGAACGGTGACCCGGCCGTGCACACCAGCGACCCGTGGGACGAGGTGGGCAACCGCGCCCACCTGTCCTGGGGCACCGGACCACACGCGTGCCCGGCGCCGCGTCAGGCCCGCCTGATCGCGCGCATCGCGGTGGACCAGCTCCTGCGGCACATGGACGTGCAGCTGCACGTGCCGGAGGAGGGCCTGCCCTGGGCGCACTCGCCCTGGGTGCGGCACCCCGAGCGGATGCCGGTGACCTACCGGCGGGCCCCGGCGTTCGGCGACATCAACGCGTGACGCCAGGCCGGGCGTCAGGTCCGACGCCCGGCCTGCCGTCAGGCCAGGCGTGCGTCAGGCCAGGCGTGCGTCAGGCCAGGCGTGCGTCAGGACAGGCGCGCCGGCAGCCGGGCCGGGCCGTTCGCCACGAAGCCGGGCACCTGCCCGTGGTCGCCGTCCGGCTCGACGAGCCGGAGGTCGGGGAAGCGCTCGAACAGCGCGGGCAGCGCGGTCTCGGCCTCCAGCCGCGCCAGCGGCTCACCGGGGCAGTGGTGGGTGCCGCCGCCGAACGCGAGGTGCGTCCGGTCCGCCCGCGCGGGGTCGAACACCGTGGGCTCCTGGTGCACGGCGGGGTCCCGCCCCGGGGCGCCGAACGCCGCGATGATCGGGTCGCCCTTGCGGATCTGCACGCCGCCGAGCTCCAGGTCCTCGACCGCGAAGCGCAGCGGGATGTAGACCACGGGCGGGGCGACCCGCAGGGTCTCGTCGACCACGGCCGACCAGGAGACCTCCCCCGCGCGGGCCGCGGCCAGCACCTGGGGGTGGGTCAGGAGCAGGCGGGTGGCCGATGCCAGCAGGTTCACGGTGGTCTCGTGGCCGGCGATGAGCATCAGCCGCACGGTCGAGACCGCCTCCTCGTCCGTGAGCGCGGCCGCGACCGTGCTGGTCAGGTCCTCGCCTGGCGTCTCGCGCTTGGCCTGGACCAGCCCCGCGATGAGCTTGCCCAGCTCGATCTGGGTCGCCAGGGCCTCGGCCGCCGTCGTGCTCGTGTCCATCAGGGCGTCGGCGCACCGGCGCATGTCGCCGCGCACCTCCGCTGGCACCCCGATCAGGTCGCAGATCACCTCGATGGGGATCGGGTAGGCGAACAGCTCGCGCAGGTCCACCACCGCGCCGTCGGCGCCCGCCGCGGCGAGCCGGTCGAGCGTCGCGGCGGTGGCCGCCTCGACCTTCGGCTGCATCTCCCGGGTGCGTCGCGCCGTGAAGGCGCGGGCGACCGAACGGCGCAGGCGGCGGTGCTCGTCCCCGTAGGAGTTGAACATCGACTTGCTCGTGACCCAGGTGTACAGCGGCCACTGCGGCGTGATCTCGCCGGTGGCAAGCGCGGTCCAGTGCTGGTGGGAGTCCTTGGAGATCCGCGGGTCGACCAGCATGGGGCGGAGCAGCGCCACGTCGGTCACCGTCCATGCCTCCACCCCACCGGGCAGCGTGACGCGTGCGACCGGGCCCGTCGCGCGCAGGCGAGCGGCCTCCTCGAGCACGGCGCCGCCGGCGGGATCAAGTACCACGGTCTCCACGAGCACTCCTCATGATCAGGTCCAGAAACGGTGAGCTCAGTCTTTTCCGAGATGCCCGCTTTGTCCATACCGGAAGTGGTTGAATATTTCAGTAGCATCGGATGCTACGAAATCGGACTATCATCCGCGACGTGACATCACAGATGATGGTTGACCTCGTTCCGGTGGGCGAGGACGTGCTCGAAGACCTGCTCGCCCTGGCCGTGGCCGAGGCTCAGCCCGGCGAGGTGATGCCGCCCGCCTCCGGTGAGTCCGCCCACGAGGCCCGCACCACGTGGACCGAGCCGCGCAAGGGCGCGTTCCGCGACTACCACCGCCGGTGCCGGCTCACCCCGGCCGCCGCGGTCCCCGAGGTGACCTGGGCGGTCAAGACCAGGGGCCGGATCGTGGGGGCGGCCCGCCTCGCCCTGGTCGACGGCGACCCCAGCGCGCGCGAGGTCGGGCTCTGGCTCGGCCAGTCCTACCGCGGGCACGGCATCGCGGGCGAGGTGGCCTACTGGGCGCTCGCGGCGGCGCACACCATGGACGCCCGGCGGCTCGTGGCGCGCACGGTGGCGAGCGCGCGGGCGCGGCGGTCGCTGGAGCGCATCGGCTTCGAGGTGGCCGAGCAGGACGGCGGCCTGGTCGGCACCCTCACGCTGCCCTGACCCTCGCTCCGGGGAGGGCCGTCACGGAAGGGTGAGGTCCGCCAGCTCCTCGCGCGTGCCCGCGAAGACGTTGAGGTCGATGTACGGCTCCACGCCGTCGTACCCGGTCAGCTGGTCGCGGTTCGAGTACTGCCAGACGGTCCAGTCCCGGCCGTCGGACAGCCGGGGCGGCCACGCGACCGACCGGATCCAGACCGGCAGGTCGGGGTAGCGGCCCGCGACGTAGAGGTCGTACGCCTCCTCGGTCGCGTACACGATCGGCGGCACGCCGTAGTGCGCCTCGATGCCCGCGACGAGCGGGTCGAGGATCGCGCGCACCCGCTCCGGTGCCGGCGGGTCGTCGAAGTAGGCGCCGTAGAACTCGAGGTCGATGACGGGCGGGAGCGTGCCCGGGGTCGCGGGCACCTCGCTCGCGAGGTGCGCGGCCTGCTCCGCTCCCGGGCTCTCGAAGCTCATGAAGTGGTAGGCCCCCACGAGCAGGTCCGTCCGGGTCGCGGCCGCCCAGCTCTCCGCGAACCGGGGGTCGGTGTGCGACGCGCCCTCGGTCGCCTTGATCCACGCGAAGTCGAGGTCCTGCGCGGCGAGCACGTCCCAGTCGATCTCGCCCTGGTAGTGCGAGACGTCCACGCCCCGCACCTCGTAGGCGGCCGCCGGGATCCGGTTGGGCCAGACGGTCCCGGTCGCCACGAGCATGCCGAGGACGGCGACGACGGCCACCCCGGCCGCCGTCGTCCACAGGCCTGTGCGCAGTGCTGACCGGGACGGGCGGCGTTCGGGCGGGGTGCGCATGCCCGGACGTTAGCCGCGAGATGCGCGCGCCACGGTGGACATCCGTGCAGGTCGTGTGCGGGCGGCTACTCGCCTGTCGCGCCACCCGCGATCTCGGCCGCGACGTCCAGGTGCCCCGCGTGCCGGGCGTACTCCTGCAGCACGTGGAAGCAGATCCAGGCGAGTGTGGGCGGGTCCTCGGTGAACCGGCCGCCGAGCGCCCCGTGCTCCGCGAGGTCGTGCGCGGCGAGCACCTCGCGCGTCGCCTCGCCCCCGGCGTGCAGCGCCGCGAGGAGCTCGTCCGGGCCCACGCCGTCGGGCACCGCCCACGGCCCGTGCGGGTCCTGGCCCGCGTGGTCACCCCACGGGCGGTCGACCTGCTCGCCCAGGAAACCCCACCGGAACCAGCGGCGCTCCATGTGCACCAGGTGGATCAGCAGCTCGAGCGGCGACCAGCCGGACGGCAGCCGGGAGGTGCGCAGGTCGACGTCGGACAGGCCGCGGACCTTTCTGTCCACGGCCTGCCGGTAGTAGTCCAGGTAGGCGGCGAACAGGACCGGGGTGTCGGCGGAGTCGAGGCGGGGCTCGTGGTCGGAGAGGGGCACGTGGCGAGGTTACGTCGCCACGCCGGGAGACCGCCGCGAACGAAGTTGCCGAAGTGCTGTGACATCGGCCGGGTCGCCGCGTCTGTAGGGCATGACCGCGACCAAGAGCAGGACCTATGGACTGGCCTCGAACCCCTCGGAGTGGGCCGCGCACCGCCGCGCCGTCGTCTTCTCCGTGCACCGGATGTTCCCCGGGGTGGACGCCGAGCGGGCGGCCACCGAGGGGCTGGGCGAGCTGTGCCGCCAGATCGTGATGCGCGGCGCCGTCGACCGGCCCGCCGTCGTGTGGTGCGAGGCCGCGACAGCGGCCGCCGCGCGCCTGCGGGCCGAGGACGGCGTGGCGGCGTGAACCGCCGGAGGTGCGCCCACTCCCCGGCGTCCGCACCGCACCCGCGGATGTCGGACGCACAGGCCCGCGGGACCTGTGCGCCCGACGCGAAGGTCAGCGCGTACTGCCGACCTCTGCCACGAACCGAGCGGCGCGTTCGCGCAGACCGGCGATGCGGCGGTCGGTGATCAGCTCACGCATGGCCGGGTCGTTGCCGGCCTCGGTGAACGTGGGCGTGCGCCGCACGTTGCGGGAGCAGACGAACTCGGTGCAGATCAACGTGCCGATCGTGTTGCCGTTGCGGCCCGAGGCGCCGCCTCGCTTGGCGACGTAGAGGGACACGTCCTCGGTGACGACGACGTCCTCGCACCAGGCGCAGACGCCCTTGGTGCGCTTGCCGCCCGCCTTGGCGTCGGTGGAGCGCAGCAGCACCCCGGTCGGTTCGCCGTCGAGCTCGAGCACCACGTACGCGGACAGTGGCGCCTTGCGGTCGCGCCACCCCAGGTAGTCGAGGCGCTCCCAGTCGAGGGTGTCGAGGTCGGGGAGGGTCGCCTGTGCGGCCTCCCGCTTGCTCGCGTTCTGGAAGGACGCGCGGATCTGCTTCTCGGTCAGGGGGTTCATCAGGTTTCTCGGCTTCCGGTCGTGCGGAGGCCACCGGCCGGCGTCCGCCGTCGCGAGACGTGCACGACGGCGCCACGGTCACCGATACGTTCGGCGCACCGGGCCGGCGGGCGGCAGGGCAGGGGACGATGCCGCGCCCGCCCTCCGAGCCGTATTACCAGTTCAGAGAGCTGTAGCGCGGGTCCGGGCACTGCCCGAGCAGGCCGAGACGGCCGCCCCGCATCCCGCGGTGAGTTCCCGCATCTCTCGCTCCTCGTGGTCGACCGGTCCGTGTGTGACCGGTGCGTCGGCCGGGCCCTGTGCCGCACAGCCGACACTCGATGCTACGACACCGTTGCCGCGCGGCACATGTGCTTTTCCGCACGTCTGGAGACGGCCCGTCCGGTCAGCGCGTGGGCTGGAGCTCCGCGGCCGGCTCCGCCGCGGCCGCGCGGTCGGCCGGGTCCGCGAGGTGTCCCGTCCGCCTGAGCCACCACTCGGCGAGCAGCGTGGTCAGCGGCGGGACCGACGAGGCCAGGGCCACGAGCGTCCGGAACCAGCCCCACCGCAGCCTGATCCCCACGACCAGCGTGACCACGACGAAGAGCACGAACGCCCCGCCGTGCAGACGCCCGAACAGCCACACCCCGGCCTCGGTGGTCTCGGTGACGTACTTGAGGAACATCCCGACCAGCAGTCCGGCCCAGGTGAACGCCTCGATCCAGGCGACGACGGCGAACAGGCGGCCCAGACGGGACATCGGGGGCATGCGGGATCCTTCCGGAGGAGGGTCGGGTGTGCGCCCAGTCTGCCCGACGCCGGACGGTGCGCCTCAGCCGGGCTGCCGCAGGCGGGACCGGACGGCGACGCCGGCGCAGAGGATCACGGCCGCCCCGCCGAGCGCCGTGGGCCAGCCGATCTGCTCGTGCAGGAGCAGCGCCGCCCAGGCGATCCCCAGCACGGGCTGGACCAGCTGCACCTGGCTGACCTGCGCCATCGGGCCGATCGCCAGCCCGCGGTACCAGGCGACGAAGCCCAGGAACATGCTCACCGCCCCCAGGTAGCCGAACAGCGCCCAGTCGAGCGGCGTGCCCGACGGCGGCTGCCGCACGACCGCGACCGCCGTCAGCAGCGCCATCGGCACCGCGGCGAGCACCAGGGCCCAGGAGATGGTCTGCCACGAACCGAGCTCGCGCGAGAGCAGCCCGCCCTCCGCGTAGCCGAACCCGCAGGCGACCACGGCGGCGAGCAGGAGCAGGTCCGACCCGTGCAGGCCGCCGAACCCGTCGCCCTGGACCGAGGCGAAGGTGATCGCCGCGACCGCACCCAGGGCGGCCATCACCCAGAACGACGGCCGGGGCCGCTCGTGCCCGCGCGCGACGACCAGCACCGCGGTGGCGGCGGGCAGCAGTGCGATCACGACGGCGGCGTGGCTGGCGGACGCGGTGGTCAGCGCGAACGACGTCAGCACCGGGAAGCCGACGACCACACCGGCCGCGACGACCGCGAGCCGCGCCCACTGGATGCCGCGGGGCCTGCGCTGCCGCGTGATCGCGAGCACGGCCCCCGCCAGCAGCGCGGCCACGACCGCGCGCCCGCACGCCACGAACAGCGGCGACATGGCGCCGGAGCCGACGACCACACGGGTGAAGGGGAGGGTGAACGAGAAGGCCAGCACCCCCAGGAGCCCCCACCAGAGGCCGGCGCGCGAGGCCGATAGCGGACGGTCCGTCGTAAGGGTAGCGCTACTGTTGGCTGTCATGTATGACGATAGCAGCGGACGGATCGTCGCCGGCCTGCACGACTGGATCGCGGCCGCGGCGCCCGGTGCGCGGCTGCCCTCCAGCCGGGAGCTGGTGACGCGGTACGGCGCGAGCCCGGTCACCGTGCAGAAGGCCCTGCGCACCCTGGTGGCGCAGGGCGTCGTGGAGACCCGGCCCGGCGTCGGCACCTTCGTCCGGGCGGTGCGGGTGGCCCGTCCCCATGACTACGGCTGGCAGACGGCGGCGCTCGGCCCCCGGGCCCAGCCCGCCCAGCAGCTGTCGCGCGCGCAGCACACCGTGCCGAACGACGTCATCGCGCTGCACTCGGGCTACCCGGACCGTGAGCTGCTGCCCGAGCGGCTGGTCCGCGCCGCCTTCGTCCGGGCGGCGCGCAGCGAGGCCGCCGTGACCCGGTCGCCCGCCGCCGGGGTGCCCGAGCTGCAGGCCTGGTTCGCGGCCGAGGTCGGCGGCACCGCACCCGTCGGCGTCGCGCCGCCCGCGCCGAGCGACGTCGTCGTCTTCCCCGGCAGCCAGAGCAGCCTCAGCATCACGTTCCGCGCCCTGGTGGGCGCGGGTCGCCCGCTGCTGGTGGAGTCGCCCACCTACTGGGGCGCCCTGCTGGCCGCGGAGCAGGTGGGCGTGCAGGTGGTGCCGGTGCCCAGCGGCCCCGGCGGCCCGGACCCGGAGGCGCTCGCGCGCGCGTTCGAGCAGACCGGTGCCCGCGCGTTCTACGCGCAGCCGCACTTCGCCAACCCGACGGGGGCCCGCTGGTCGCCCGACCTGTGCGACGAGGTGCTCCAGCTGGCCCGGCAGCACGGCGCGTACGTGATCGAGGACGACTGGGCGCACGACTTCGGCATCACCGAGGACGTGGTGCCCCTCGCGACCCGCGACGACAACGGCCACGCCGTCTATCTGCGATCCCTGGCCAAGAGCGTCTCGCCGGCGGTCCGGGTGGCGGGGCTCGTCGCCCGGGGCCCGGCCCGCGACCGCATCCTCGCCGGCGCCCAGGCGGAGTCCATGTACGTGAGCGGCATGCTGCAGGCCGTCGCGCTCGACGTCGTGACCCAGCCCGCCTGGCGCACCCACCTGCGCGGCCTGCGCCAGCAGCTCGCCGGACGCCGTGACCTGCTGCTCGGGGCGCTCCGCGAGCACGTCCCGGACGCGCGCGTCGAGGCGGTGCCGCAGGGCGGCCTCAACCTCTGGGTGCGGTTCCCCGACACGACCGACGTCGCCCGCCTGGTCCGGGACTGCGAGGCGTCGGGCGTGATCATCGCGGCGGGCGACGAGTGGTTCCCGGCCGAGCCGACCGGCGCCTACCTGCGGCTCAACTACTCCGGCCCGAACCCGGGCGCGTTCCCGGAGGGCGCGCGCGTGCTGGGCGAGATGCTGGCGCGGCAGCGGACCTGACCGGGCGGAAGCGCTACTTGGCCGGCAGCGTCCGGGCCCAGCTCACCCCGCGCCGCACCCACGTGGCGAGCTGCGTCTCGGTGGCGACGGCGGCCGCCGGGACGTCCAGCCAGCCCGCCATGGTCCGGGCGCCCATCACCGCGCGTTCGGCGGCCGTGGTGCGGGCGAGCTCCTCGGCGGCGTCGGCGCCCACCCGGACCAGCAGGCCGTCGTCGCGCACCGCCACGGCGAGGTTGCCGCCCACCAGGAACGACAGCCCGCCGAACATGTGCTTCTCGGACAGCCCGTCCACGCCGGCCAGGGCATGCCTTATCTCGTCGGCCAGGACCCGGTCGTACGCCATGCCTGCGACGCTACGCCCGCTGCGGCCGTTCCAGGCGGAACAGGCGCACCTCGCGGCCCGACGTCCGCTCGTAGCCGCGGTAGCCCGGCCACTGCCGCTCGATCTGTCCCCAGATCATGTCGCGCTCGCCGTCCTCCACGAGCGTCGCGTGCACCGGGATGTGGCGGCCGCGCACGCTGATGCTCGCGTCGGGGTGGGCCAGCAGGTTGTACGTCCACGCGGGGTGCCGGTCCTGGGCGAACGCCGAGCCCGCCACGATCGCCCGGCCCGGGCCGTCGGGCGTGTACATGAGGTAGGTGTCCCGTGGTTTGCCGGACCTCGCGCCCCGGGTGTGCAGCACGAGCGACGGCACCAGCAGCGCGCTGATCTGCAGGCGCCCGCCGGAGCACCAGGCGAGCGCTCGCTCGGCGGGCGGCAGCACCACGGGGCCGACGGCGCGGAACGCGCGCGTGCGCGTCAGCGGTGCGACGAGGGAGCGGACGGCGTGCAGCAGGCTGGCCATCTGTCCATGATCTGACGACGGGGCGCAGTCGGCAGGGCGAGGCGGGGTAGCGTCGCGACCGGCGCTCTCGTTTGCGCGCTTCCCCACCCGACGCCGCCTGGAGGAGTCATGTCCATCACCCACGAGTCCGTCGTCACGCCGGACGGTGTCGTCGCACCGCGATTCCGCCCTCCGGCCGGCGCCTCCAGCGCCGCCGCCGTCTCGCTCGACGGCGAGTGGCGGTTCCGGTTGTTCCCGCGCCCCGACACGGGCGTGGACCGTGCGGAACCCGGCGACGACTGGGACCGTGTGTCCGTACCCGGGCACTGGCAGCTCGCCGGAGCCCCGGACGCCTGGCCCTATGGAATGCCCGCCTACACCAACGTCCTGTTCCCGTTCCCGGTCGAGCCGCCGCACGTGCCGGACGACAACCCGACGGGCGAGTACCGCACGACCCTCCGGCTGCCCGCGGAGTGGCCGGAGGGCGGCCGCACCCTGCTGCGGTTCGAGGGGGTGGACTCCTGGTTCCAGGTGGCGCTCGACGGCGAGCTGCTCGCCACGTCGCACGGGTCCCGCCTACCCACGGAGGTCGACCTCACGGGTCGGCTGCGGCAGGGTGGCGAGCACCTGCTGGCCGTCCGCGTCACCCAGTGGTCGGCCATGTCGTACATCGAGGACCAGGACCAGTGGTGGCTCTCGGGCATCTTCCGCGGTGTCACGCTGGAGCACCGGCCGGACGCGGCCCTCGACGACATCCGTGTGCACGCGGGCTTTGACCACGTGACCGGCGTCGGCACGCTGCGCGTGGACGCCGCGACGATCGTGGCCGGCGCGGACGCCGTTGCCGCGCGGGTCGTGGTGCCGGAGCTGGGCGTCGAGGGAGCGGCGGGCGAGGAGCTGCGCGCGGCCGTCGAACCGTGGAGCGCCGAGCGGCCGCGGCTCTACGACGTCGTTGTCACCACGGACACCGAGACGGTGACGCTCGCCGTCGGCTTCCGCACCATCTCGATCGAGGACGGCGTGTTCCTCGTCAACGGGCGGCCGATCAAGCTGCGTGGCGTCAACCGGCACGAGTTCGACCCGCTGCGCGGGCGCTCGGTGACACCCGAGCGGATGCTCGAGGACGTGCTGCTCATGAAGCGGCACCACATCAACGCCGTCCGGACCAGCCACTACCCGCCGCACCCGCACTTCCTCGACCTGTGCGACCGCTACGGGCTCTACGTCATCGACGAGAACGATCTGGAGACGCACGGCTTCGAGATCGACGGCTGGGTCGGCAACCCGGTCGACGACCCGGAGTGGACCGAGGTGCTCGTCGACCGTGTCACCCGGATGGTGCGCCGCGACGCCCATCACGCGAGCATCATCATGTGGTCGCTCGGCAACGAGGCTGGGGTCGGCCGCAACCTCGCCGCGATGGCCGGCGCCATCCGCACGCTCGACCCGACACGTCCCGTCCACTACGAGGGCGACTGGTCGAGCGACCACGTCGACGTGTACTCCCGGATGTACGCCGAGAGCGAGGAGGTCGACCTCATCGGCCAGGGCATCGAGCCGCCGTTCGAGCGCGCCGAGTCCGACGGCCGCCGCCGGGCGATGCCGTTCCTCCAGTGCGAGTACGCGCATGCGATGGGCAACGGCCCGGGCGGCCTCGCCGACTACGACGCCCTCTTCGACCGGTACCCGCGCCTGCTCGGCGGCTTCATCTGGGAGTGGATCGACCACGGCCTGACCCGCACCGACGATGACGGGGTCCAGTTCTCGGCGTACGGCGGCGACTTCGGTGAACGCCTCCACGACGGCACGTTCATCGCGGACGGCCTGCTCCTGCCGGACCGCACGCCCTCGCCGGGGCTGCTCGAGACGGCCGCGGTGTTCGCCCCGATCCGCATCGACGCGCAGCCCGACGGCGCGCTGCTGGTGCGTAACCGTTACGCGTTCCGAGACACCAGCCACGCCGAGCTGCGCTGGATGCTGCACCGCGGCGAGGTGGAGCTCGCCTCCGGGGTCCTTGACCTGGTGCTCGATGCCGGGGCCGAGGCCGTCGTCCGGCCGCCGTCGGACCTGGCCCTGCCCGAGCCGGGCGAGGCACCGGTCTGGTGGACGCTGCGTGCGGTCCAGGAGAAGCCGGACGCGTTCGAGGACCAGTGGCTGGAGCCCGACTTCGTGCTCGGCGCGGGTCAGGTCCTCCTCGTCGAGCCGGCGCCGCTCCCGGCTCCGGCCGGCCGGGTCACGGTGGAGTCCGACGGCGGGTTCCGGGCCGGTCCGGCACGGTTCGACAGCCGGGGTGGCCTCCGCGAGCTCGGCGGCCGCGCGGTCCACACCTTCCGGGCCGACGCGTGGCGGGCCTCGACCGACAACGACCGCCGGCCCGGCCGCGGGGAGCGGTCCGACGCGGAGATCTGGTACCGGGCGGGCCTGACCCTGCTCGGTGAGCGCATCGCCGGCGTCGGGGTCACCGAGGACGGGGCGCTGGAGATCGACGCACGTGTCGCGGGGCCAGCGATCCGAACCGGCTTCGCCACGCGCTACCGCTGGCAGCCGGTCACCGATGCGCCGGACGCCGTGGACCTGATCCTCGACCTCCGCCCCGTGGGGCCGGCGCCCCAGAGCGTCGCGCGTCTCGGCCTGCTGCTCGCCCTCGACGAGCCGCGGGCCGCGGAGGCCGGCGTGCGCTGGACCGGGCTCGGCCCGGACGAGTCGTACGCGGACTCGAAGGCGGCGGCGCTCGGCGGCGCGTGGGAGCACACGGTCGCCGAGTGGCAGACCCGGTACACGCACCCGCAGGAGAACGGCGCCCGGCGCGGCGTCACGAGCGCGGCCGTGTCGTTCGCGGACGGCTCCGGGCTGCGGATCGACGCGGGCGAGGTGACGGTGGGGGGCCGGTCGCAGGTCGGGTTCGAGCTGTCGCTGCGGCCGTGGTCCGACGAGGCGCTCGACCGGGCGGCGCACCCGCACGAGCTCGTGCCGGACGGCCGGCTGTGGCTGCACGTCGACGCCGCGCAGCACGGCGTGGGCAGCGCGGCCTGCGGGCCGGGGGTGCTGCCGAACGCCCAGCTGCACGCCGCACCGGTCCGGATGCGGCTGCGCCTCACGGCGCTCTGAGCCGCACCCGTCGGCCACTGAGTGAGCATCGTGCCCGCCCCGCCCGCCGGGGCGGGCATGATGTATACAAGAGCGGCTGGACAACGACGACGAGGAGAACCGCTGTGAAGATGGGCTTCCGCTGGTACGGCGAGGGCAACGACACCGTGACCCTGGATCACGTGCGCCAGATCCCTGGCGTGGAGACCATCGTGTGGAGCCTGCACCACAAGCAGGCCGGAGAGGTGTGGGAGCAGGCGGAGATCGACGCCGAGATCGCGAGGATCACGGGCCTGTCGGACGAGGCACGCGCCCAGGGCATCACGAAGACGTTCGACGCCGAGGTGGTCGAGTCCGTCAACGTGCACGAGTCGATCAAGCTCGGCCGCACCGCGCTCGGGCTGAGCCGCGACGAGGCGATCGAGAACTACATCACGACGATCCGCCGCCTCGGGCAGTCGGGCGTGAAGGTGGTCTGCTACAACTTCATGCCGGTCTTCGACTGGCTGCGCACCGACCTGTGGCACCCGCTGCCGGACGGCTCGACCGCGCTGTTCTACGAGAAGGCCGTGGTCGACAAGATGTCGCCCGAGAGCCTGATCGCCGACATGGAGGCGAACACGCACGGGCTCACCCTGCCGGGCTGGGAGCCGGAGCGGCTGGCGAGCTTCAGCGAGCTGAACGCGGCGTACGAGGGCGTGACCCACGACGACATGTACGCCAACTACATGTACTTCCTCGACGCGGTGATCCCCACCTGCGAGGAGGTCGACGTGAAGCTCGGCGTGCACCCGGACGACCCGCCCTTCGACGTCTTCGGCTGGCCGCGCGTGGTCTCGACCAAGGAGGGCATCGCGCGGGTGCTCGACCTGAACCCGAGCCCGTACAACGGCCTGACGCTGTGCCTGGGCAGCTTCTCGGCCAACCCCGAGCAGGACGCCGTGGACGCGGTGCGGACCTTCATGGACCGCATCCACTTCTCGCACGTGCGGAACATCAAGCACTTCGACAACGGGGACTTCACCGAGGTCGCGCACCGCGCGTGCGAGGGCAGCGTCGACACCACCGGCATCATGAAGGCCTACGCCGAGGCCGGCTACGAGGGCTACATCCGGCCCGACCACGGCCGCCACCTGTGGGACGAGAACACCACGAACAAGCCCCGGCCCGGGTACGGCCTGTACGACCGGGCACTGGGCATCCAGTACCTGCTCGGCGCCTGGGACGCGTACCGCTACCAGGGCTGATTCCTGGCCCGGGGCCGCCCTCGCTGTCATCATCCAGGGATGCAGAGCAGTGAGGGGCCCCGGGCCGACGACGGGACGACGTCCGATGGTGTGCCCGACGGCGGCGGGGTGTCGGCCGTCGCCGTCGTGCCGCCCGCGACGCCGGGTTCGCTCGTCGCCGTCGTCGAGCCGGTGTACGCCTCATGGGGGCAGCGCGTCGTCGCGGCGATCCTCGACAACGCGATCCTGGCCGGGGTGTCCTGGTTGGCGCTCGGCCCGGGGCTCGGCGCGCCGACGCTCACCCCGGGGTGGGGAGCGGTGGCCGACGACGCTCGCACCGCCGGGCCGCTGGTCCTGGTCCCGATCGCCGCCCTGGTGGTCCTGCTGGTGCTGCAGGCCACGACGGGCTGGACGCCCGGCAAGCTGGTGGTCGGCATCCGGGTGGTCCGCGAGGAGGACCATGCTCCGGCCGGGCTGTGGAGGACGCTGGCGCGCTGGGCGCTCCACCTCTTCGACGCGATCCTGCTGATCGGTTACCTGCGGCCCCTCTGGAACGCGAAGCGGCAGACATTCGCCGACTCGATCGTGCACACCGTCGTCGTGCCCCGGATACCCGACCTGCCGCGGTGGCCCCGCATCGTCCTGTACTCGGCCGCGATAGTGGTCTGCGTGCTCGGCCTCGGGTATGGGTGCGTGCCCATCAGCGGCGGCGGGGTGGACGCCGTGGCCGAGGACGGGCCCCTGTGCGAGGTGCAGACCTCGAAGCCGGCCTTCGTCACCGGTCAGATCAAGCCGGCGGGATCCATGTGGGTCGAGCGGGAACGCCGGCTGTGGACGGTCCGGGAGACCGGCGTCGTGCACCCCGGCGCGACGATCACGTGGACGAGCGACCCGTCAGTGCGGGGCACCGACTATCGGGTCGAGCTCGACGCCCGGACCAGCTACGGCGAGAACCTGGTGATCTCCCGGTCCTGGGACATCGGTTCCGGCGACGCCGACTCCTGGACGGACAACGAGGGGTTCACGCACGACCGGACCATCGCGGCGGCCGGGGACACGCACCAGGTCGAGGTCAACATCACCGACCCGGAGGCTGACGCCGCCCTGGCGGCGCTCGACGCCCAGCCATGGCTCGACGTCCGGCTGCTCGCCGACGGCGACGTCGTGGCATCGTGCGGCGGCCCGGCGAGCTACACCCGGACCGGCCTCGAGGGCTGACGCCGTCCCGGAATTCCCGTGGCCGACGGCCCGGGCCCAGGTCCACCCTGGACGCATGGAACCCCACGAACAGGCCGAAGAGCCCGAGACCACCCGTTGGACGAGTGCCACCGTCTTTCCCGACATGTGGGTGGACCCCGACGACGACCCGCGCGAGACCGACACCCCGCAGGGTGACGAGCGCGCCATGCTGCTCGACTACCTCCGTTACTACCGGCTCACCCTGGAGCTCAAGTGCCAGGGGCTCGACGCCGAGCAGCTCGCCCGCCGCTCCGCCCCGCCGTCCACCATGTCCCTGCTCGGGCTGGTGCGACACCTCGCCGACGGGGAACGACACCTGCGACGGGTCATGGCCGGCGAGGACGCGCCACCCCTCTACCGGACCGACGACGACCGCGACGGCGACTGGAACGGCGCCGTCGCCGACCCGGCCGTCGCCGAGGACGCCTGGCGCCAGTGGCATACCGAGATGGCGGCCACCGACCGCTACCTCGACACGGTCACCGACCTCGGGAGCTGGAACGTCGGAGACTCCGACCTCGGGCCCGACGGCGGGGACCTCCAGCTCCGGGACGGCATCGTGTCCCAGATCGTCGAGTACGCACGGCACTGCGGGCACGCCGACATCCTGCGCGAGCGCATCGACGGGCGCGTGGGCCAGTAGGCGCCGTCGGTCCCGACCCGGCGCGCGGTCCGGCTGCCCGCCCCGGCCGCCCGCGGGTGATGTCCGGGCCGACCCCCGTCGGCCGCTTGCGCCCGCGCACCACGGTGGCAGTGTGGAAAGGGTCCGGTGCTCCCGACGGGAACCCGCCGTGCGGTTGCCGGTGATCACGAAGGAGTGAGACAGCCATGGTCAACGTACGAAATGTGTTGCCGACGTTCGCGGCGAACGACATCGACGCGGCGCGCGCGTTCTACGCCGACACGCTCGGCATGAGCGTGTCGACCCTGGACGAGGGAGCCGGCATCGTGCTCGACCTCGGTGACGGCGCCGCCGTGTTCGTCTACCAGAAGGACGACCACGTCCCCGCGCCGTTCACCGTCATGCACCTCACGGTCGACGACGTCGACGAGGTGGTGGACGAGCTAGCCGCCAAGGGCGTGACCTTCCAGCACTACGAAGGGTTCGACCAGGACGAGAAGGGCATCGTGCGCGGATTCATGGAGGGAGGCGACGGAGCCTGGTTCACCGACCCGGCGGGCAACATCATCGGCCTCGCCGACGGCGGCGGGATGGAGGCGTACCTCGAAAATCCCGGCGGCTGACCCGGTCGCCCGGGTAGCGTCTGGCGCCATGTCACCCACGTTCGTGCTGGTCCATGGCGCCTTCGCCAACTCGTTCTCGTTCGCACCCCTCCAGGCCGAGCTCGCCCTCCACGGGCACCGCTCCGCGGCCGTCGACCTGCCCGGCCACGGGTTCGAGGCCACCTACCCCGCCGCCTACCAGGCACCCCAGGACCCGGCCGGCCTCGCGACCACACCCGGTGCCATCAAGGGCGTGACCCTCGCCGACAACGCGACGCGTGTCATCGAGGCCCTCGAACGCGCCAAGGAGCACGGACCCGTGATCCTCGTCGGCCACAGCCGGGGCGGCATGACGCTGACCGCCGTCGGCAACGCCCGCCCCGACCTGATCGACCGCATCGTCTACGTCTCCGCCTGGGCACCCGTCGACCTCGACGTCGGCGACTACTACGCCCAGCCCGAGATGGCCGACGTCGACGCGGGGGCGCTCGCGGCCGTGCTCGCGGGCGACCCGGCGGCGCTGGGCGTGCTGCGCGCCAACTTCCGCACGGCCGACCCGGCGGTGCTGGCCGGCCTCAAGGAGGCGTTCCTCGCGGACGGCACCGACGACGAGCTCCGCGCGTTCCTCACCACGTTCCAGCCGGACGAGAACCTCGACGTCGGCACGTCGGACGATCGGGCCAAGGCGGAGACCTGGGGCACGATCCCCCGGTCCTACGTGCGCCTCGACGCCGACACGAGCATCCCGCCCGCGATGCAGGACCGGATGATCCGCGAGGGCGACGCGCTCACGCCCGGCAACCCGTACGACGTGCACACCCTCGCGTCCAGCCACCTGTCGTGGCTGGTCCGGCCGCGCGCGGCGGCCGAGGTGCTGGCCGGGCTGGCGGCCGGGCTCAGCGAGGTGCCCGCAGCAGGCTGAGCTGGAGCGCGACGGCGCCGGCGGCGTGCTGGTCGGTCACACCGGTGAGATGCGCAGGGTCGCGGCGCGGGCCGCCCGGCCGGCGGCGAAGGACGCGAACGACCCGTACTTGCTCCGGTAGGCCGCGTCGACCGCCGGCGCGGCCTCCGGCCCGGCGGGCTCGAACCGCACCGCGACGGTCTCGCCGGCCACCCGGATCCGTCCGGAACCGTGGCTGACCGCGGCGCGGTACCACTGGGACGTCGTGCCCCGCTGGGCTCGGACGTAGAGCTCGCCGTCGGCGAGGACCATGCCGACCTCGACCTCCGGGGCGGCAGGTGCGTCCGGATCGACGGGGCCGGCGGAGAGATGCAGCGCCGGCGCGTCGCGGAGCGTGGCCGGCGTGGGTACGGTCCAGGTGGTCATCGCGCGTCCGTCACGGTTGTCGTGGTGCCGGCGTCCGCCGTCCAGGAGGCCAGGATGCGCAGCGCCTCGTCCGACGGCGATCCCGCCTCGGCGGTGAGGACCATCAGGCGCTGCCCGCTGCCGTCCGGGCTGGACCAGGTGTCGCAGTCGAGCGTCAGGTCGCCGACCACGCGGTGCCGGTACTGCTTGGTGCCGTACGTGGCGCTGTTCACGCGGCGCTCGGCCCACCAGCGGCGGAAGTCGGGGTCGACCACGGCGAGCTCGCCGACCAGCCGGGCGAGCTCGGGGTCGTCGGGGTCGGCGGCGGCCTCCATGCGCAGTGCGGCGACGGCGTCCCGCGCGTCGTGCTCCCACCGGACGTTGAGCGCGCGGACGGTCGGGTCCGTGAAGAGCAGGCGGACGTAGTTGCGTCGCGCGGCGGGGATCGCCCCGAAGTCGACGAAGAGGGCCGCGGCGGCGGCGTTCCAGGCGAGGACGTCCATGCGCTTGCCGAGCACGATCGCCGGCGTGTCGGTGAGCCGGTCGAGCAGCCGCCGCATCGCCGGGCGCAGGGCCTGCCGGGCCCGGCGGCGCCGAGGCCGGGCATCGGCCTTGCCGGCGATCTCGTAGAGGTAGCGCTGCTGGTCCTCGTCGAGGCGGAGGGCCGACGAGAGCGTGGCGAGCACCGCGGCGGACGCGGCGACACGGCCCTGTTCGAGGCGGGTGTAGTAGTCCACGCTGATCGCCGCGAGCTGGGCCACCTCCTCACGGCGCAGCCCGGGCACCTTGCGCCGGGACAGGGTCTCGGGAAGGCCGGCGGCGTGCGGGTCGAGCTCGGCTCGGCGCGCCTTGAGGAACGCGCCGAGCTCGTCCGGATCGACGGGTGGGGTCATACGGACCATTCTGCGATCGGGCGGGGCGGCGTGGGAGGGCAGGATCCTTCCCCGGCAGGAACCCGACGCTGTTGCGGTGCGAGCGAGCGGCACAACCTGGTCGCATGAACCGAACAGACATCACCTTCGACAGCGCCGGCATCTCCCTCGCCGGCCACCTCTACCTCCCGTCGTCCGACGCCGCCGCCCCGCTCCCCGCGGTCGTGGTCGGCCATCCCGGGACCGGGGTCAAGGAGCAGACCGCCGGTACGTACGCGGCGCACCTGGCCGAGCAGGGCTTCGTGACGCTCGCCTTCGACGCCGCCTACCAGGGCGAGAGCGGCGGGCTGCCACGTGGGCTCGAGGATCCCGCCCACCGCATCGAGGACCTCAAGGCGGCGGTGTCGTACCTCGCCACACGCCCCGAGGTCGACGCCGGGCGGATCGGGATGCTCGGCATCTGCGCCTCCGGCGGCTACGGCATCGCGGCGACCGCGGGCGACCACCGGGTGCGGGCGCTGGCCACCGTGAGCGGCGTCGACGTCGGGCGCCAGTTCCGCGAGGGCGCCGACGGGTCCCAGCCCCCGGCCGTGGTCCAGGGGATGCTGGACGCCGCCGCGGCCGCCCGCACCGCGGAAGCGCGCGGCGAGGGCACGGGCATGTTCCCGGTCTTCCCGGAGACCGCGGAGGAGGCGCGGGCGCTGGGCGGGCGGCACGGGTTCGAAGGCTTCGAGTACTACCGCACGGAGCGCGGGGCGCACCCGCGTTCCGCCAAGGAGTTCACCTGGTCGAGCGTCGACCGCATCGCGACCTCCGACCAGTTCCGGTTCGTCGGCCTGATCGCACCCCGACCGCTGCTCGTCATCCAGGGGACGGAGGCGGTGACCAGGCACATGGGCACCCTGGCCTTCGCCGAGGCCCACGAGCCCAAGGAGCTCCACTGGGTCGAGGGGGCCAGCCACGTCGACCTCTACGACAGGCCCGAGTTCGTGGGTCCGGTCGTCGAGAAGCTGACCGGGTTCTTCGCTCAGGAGCTCGCCGCCGCCTAGACGTCCGCCGACGTGGACAAAGCGGGCATCACGGCCAAGACTGTGGCCACTGACCTGCCCGTTCGGCGTGAGGAGTGCTCGTGGAGACCCTGGTCCTGGATGCCGCTGGAAGGGCACCCCTGGAAGAAGTCGCGCGGCTGCGCGAGCGGGGGCCGGTGACGCAGGTCGCCCTGCCGGGCGGCGTGGAGGCGTGGGCCGTGACCGACCTGGCCCTGCTGCGCCCGATGCTGGTCGACCCGCGGATCTCGAAGGACTCGCGCCAGCACTGGACGGCGCTGATCGACGGCGAGATCACGCCGCAGTGGCCCCTGTACACCTGGGTCACCGGCACGTCGATGTTCAACGCCTACGGCAGCACGCACCGCGAGATGCGCAAGGTCGTGGCGCGGGGGTTCACGGCGCGCCGGACGCGGGCGATGGAACCCCGCGTCACGGCCGCCGTCACCGCGACGCTCGACGAGCTCGCCGCGAAGGGCGCCGACGGGGCGGTAGTGGACCTGCGTGAGGTGTTCGCCTCGTCGATCCCGGTCGAGGTGATCTGCGACCTGCTCGGCGTCCCCGACGGACAGCGGCAGGACATGCGCCGGTGCGCCGACACCCTGATCAACACCGGTGCCACGCGCGAGGCGCAGGGGGCGGCCCAGGCCGAGCTGCGCGAGCTGCTCGGCGTGCTCGTCCGCGAGAAGCGGGCGGACCCGGCCGAGGACCTGATCAGCACCGTCGCGGCCGAGCTGGCCGACGACGAGGCGGTCTCCACGAGCAACCTGATGCTGGTCGCCGGCCACGAGACCACCGTGAACCTGCTGGCCTCCGCCGTCCACCTGCTGCTGACCCACTCGCACGTGCTCGCCGCGGTCCGCGCCGGCGAGGTCACGTGGTCGGCCGTGGTCGACGAGACGCTGCGCGTGGCGCCGCCGGTGATCTACATCCCGCTCCGCTTCGCCGTCGAGGACCTGGAGCTCGGCGGGGTGGCGATCAGCAAGGGCGACCCGATCATCGCCGTCTTCGGCGCCCCGGGTCGCGACGAGACCGTGCACCAGCACGCAGCGGTGTTCGACCCCGCGCGCGCGGACCGGACGCACCTGGCGTTCGGCGCCGGCGCCCACCACTGCGTCGGCGAGCCGCTGGCCCGGCTGGAGGCCGAGACCGCCCTGCCGGCGCTGTTCGACCGCTTCCCCGACCTGCGCCTCGCCGAGCCGGACGGCGACCACGGCCAGGTGCCCGGGTTCGTGGCGAACGGCCCGGCCCGTCTGCCGGCCGTCCTGGGCGCCGAGCGCGCGGGCTGACGCGTCCTCGGTCAGCCGCCGAGTGTCAGCCGCCGAGTGTCAGCCGCCGGGTGTCAGCCGCCGGGTGTCAGCCGCCGACCACACCGTGGTCGGCGGCCCGCCAGGTCACGGGGAGCCGCTCGGCGTGCCGCACCCATGCCGAGGACGCCCAGGGCAGGTCGTCGGGTGACACGGTCAGCTGTACGTCCATGTGCCGCAGGAGCTGGTCGACGGCGGTGCGGGCGATCAGCCGGGCCAGCCGGGGCGCCGGGCAGGCGTGCGGCCCGGTGCCCCAGGACAGGTGGGAGCGGTTGTCGACCTCGTCCCACACGTCGCCGGTGTGCACGGCCGGGTCCCGGTTCGCCGCGGCGATCGCCAGGACCAGGGCGTCGCCCTTGCGGATCCGGTGCCCGCCGAGATCCAGGTCGGTGAGGGCAAACCGCGGCGCGGGCGACTGGGCGATGGGGGACCTGCGCCACAGCACCTCGTCGAGCGTGCCGTCGAGCGTCAGGCGGCCGCCGGCGACCCGGGCGGCGAGGCTCTGGTCCGTCAGGATCTGGTGCAGCGTCTGCGTGATCCACGCGGTGAGGAAGATGGCCGCCGCGCTGACGGGCACGATCGAGCTGCTGGCGATCTCGCCGTCGTGCGCGAAGTTCTTGTGGACCGCGAGGTACGAGACCAGGTCCTCCCCGCCGTCCTGCCGCCGTCGGCGGATGTGCTCCAGGACGATCGCCGCCGTGTTCGCCTGGGCCTGGGCGACCTGGTCGCCGTCGCCGCTCACCACGGCCGCGGCGTCGGCCATGAGCATGGCCCCGGTCTCCAGGTCGAACCCGAGCGTGGTGGTCATCGCCAGGAACCCGATGGGCCGGCAGTACGCCTTGACCAGGTCCCCGCTCCCGGACGGGCCCATCCGGTCGATGACGCGCTCGCACATGTCCGTGGTCCGCTCGCGGACCACCCGCTCGTCGAGGGCTGCCAGGGCGTCGTCCAGCGGCTCGCGCAGCCGCTTGCGCTCGTCGCCGTCGTGGTAGAACGCCGTCGGCCTCGGCTCCGCCGGGGTGTAGATGCCGATCGCCGTGCCGGCGGGCAGCAGGTTCTCGGCGTTCCACCGCCAGTTGGCCGCGTTCCTGCTGAAGTCGAACTCGGAGCGCATCACGTGACAGTTCTCGGAGTGGCCCAGGACCAGCCACGCCGGGATCACGACGTCGCCCTTGCGCTCGATCTCGATCGGGGCGACCGGGCCCCACTGCGCGCGCAACCGGGCGTAGTGCTCCTGCGGGTCCGGGCTGCTGGTGATCTCGGTCAGGGAGGTGAGCCCGGTGTGGCTCTCCAGCGAGGCCGTGCTCCGAGTCGTCTGCGGGATCATGGGCGCCATCTGACCACGACCGTCGGGCGTGCCGGAAGGCCTCAGGATTTCTCATCTCGAAGTTCGGTCACCGTCTCGGGCCGCTTCTGCCGGGCGAAGCGGGCCGGCAGGTCCGGCCCGTCCCACACCTGGATGGCGCGCCAGATCGACGCGGCGACCGGCACGGCGAGGACGGCGCCGGTGATCCCGGCGAGCACCGTGCCCGCGGTCAGGGCGAACAGGATGACGAGCGGGTGCAGGCGCAGGGTCCGGCCCATGACGATCGGCTGGAGGAAGTCGCCCTCGAGCTGGTTGACGGCGACCACGATCGCGACGACGATCAGCGCCTCGACCGGTCCGACGGCGACGAGCGTGACCAGGGCCGCGATGACGCCGGCGACGGTGGCGCCGACCAGGGGGATGAACGCGAGCAGGAAGACGAGCACGGACAGCGGGATGACGAGCGGTACGCCCACGATCGCGAGGCCGATCCCGATGCCGACGGCGTCGACCAGCGCCACGATCGCCGTCCCGCGCACGTAGCCGCCGAGCGTGCGGATGGTGGCGTCGCCCACGCGCTGCCCCCGCTCGTACCGGTGACCCTCGAACGGCCGCAGCAGGAACTCCCACATCGCCGGACCGTCCTTCAGGAAGAAGAACAGGACGACGATCATGATGAAGAAGCCCGCGATGAAGTCGGCGGTCTGCGAGACGCCCGCGATGGCCCCGGAGCCCACGGTGTCGGACTGCAGCAGGTTCAGCGCGGACTCACGCACCGACGCGAGCTGTGCCTCGGTGATCTCGAAGGGCAGGTCCTGGACGTAGGTCTCGAGGGAGTCGAAGCCGTCGAGTGCCTGCCGGCCCAGCTCGTCCCACTGGTCCGCGACGGCGCGCACCACGAGCCACACGATCCCCGACAGCAGCGCGACCAGGGCCAGGAGTGAGACCCACGTGGCCAGCAGCGAGGGCCACCCGTGGCGGCGCAGGTACGACACCAGCGGGGAGATGGCCGCCGCGAGCACGAGCGCGATGAGCACGGGAATCACGACGAGCGTCAGGCGGGTGCCCACGTACCCGAAGACGGCGATGATCGCGACGACCGCGAGGATCTGCAGCGCCCGGGTGCCGACGCGGCCGAACCCGTCGGACCACAGCCGGGAGGCGGGGCTCTCGGCGGACGCCGCGTGCTCGGTCGGCTGGTCCGGGGCGTCCGGGGCGTCCGGGGCGTCCGGGCGGGCCGGGGGCGGGGTGCGGCGGCCGAAGAGACCCATCGGCTGTCCTCCTCGTACGGGGTCCAGCGAGTGCTGGGTCCGGCGGCGCCGGACATGCCGACGCTATTGCGGCCGCGCCCAGGTCGCGCGACGGCGCGCCCACTCCATCGGTTCCGATCGGTTCCGTGGCGATCGATGAGTTCGGATCGCCACGACCGTCGACGCTCTGAGCGCGACGAGCGGAGTCAGCAATGGCGGAGATCGACGATGTCCGGCCGCTGGGCACCAGCCTGGAACGGTCCTACGAGGTGTACGTGCGCGGCCGCCTGAAGTTCCGCGTGGGTCAGCTCGTCTACGTGGCGTTCTCGCTCGACGAGTCGGTGATGGGCTTCGCGTTCCCGAAGGAGGAGCGAGCGGCCCTCGTCGCGAGCGATCCCCGGACGTTCCAGCTGCCTTCCGCGTCGGACATGCGGTTCAACTGGGTGCACGCCGACCTCGTCGCCCTGGACCCGGAGGAGGCCCGTGAGCTCGTCATCGACGCGTGGCGGATGGTCGTCCCCCAGAAGGTCTCCCGCGCCTACGACGTCGCACACCCTGCCGGCACCGACTGACCCGGACGTCGACGGCGGACGGGCAGCCTCACACCTGCATGTCGACGAACCGCTGGTAGTGGCCCTGGAACGCCACGGTGATCACGTCGGTGGGGCCGTTACGGTGCTTGGCCACGATCAGGTCGGCCTCGCCGGCGCGCGGCGACTCCTTCTCGTAGGCGTCCTCGCGGTGCAGCAGGATCACGACGTCGGCGTCCTGCTCGATAGACCCAGACTCGCGCAAATCCGACATCTGCGGCTTCTTGTCGCTGCGCTGCTCGGCGCCACGGTTCAGCTGCGAGATGGCGATGACGGGCACCTCGAGCTCCTTCGCCAGCAGCTTGAGCGAACGTGAGAACTCCGAGACCTCCTGCTGACGCGACTCGACGCGCTTGCCGGACGACATGAGCTGGAGGTAGTCGATGACCACCAGCTTGAGGTCGTGCTTCTGCTTGAGGCGCCGGCACTTGGCCCGGATCTCCATGAGCGACATGTTGGGCGAGTCGTCGATGAACAACGGGGCGTCCGAGACCTTGCCCATGGTGGCGGCGAGCTTCTGCCAGTCGCCGTCGTCCATGTTGCCGCTGCGCATCTTGGTGAGTGGCACGCGGGCCTCGGCGGCGAGCATTCGCATGACGATCTCGTTGCGGCTCATCTCCAGGGAGAAGATGACGGAGGCCATGTCGTGGTGGATGGCCGCATGAGAAGCGACATTAATACCCAAAACGGACTTACCGACAGCAGGTCGGGCGGCGACGACGATCATCTGGCCGCCGTGCAGGCCGTTGGTCAGGCGGTCGAAGTCGGAGTAGCCCGTCGGCACGCCGGTGAGTCCCTCGCCGCGGCCCTGCGCGGCGTCGATCTCGTCGAAGGTCGGCCCGATGATCTCGGCCAGCGGCAGGTAGTCCTCGGACGCGCGCCGCTCGGTCACGGCGTAGACCTCGGCCTGCGCGTTGTTGACGACGTCGTCCACCTCGCCGCCGTCGGTGGCGTAGCCCATCTGCACGATGCGGGTGCCGGCCTCCACCAGGCGGCGCATGATGGCGCGCTCGCGCACGATCTTGGCGTAGTACCCGGCGTTTGCGGCCGTGGGCACGCCCGCCATGAGGTCGTGGATGTACGGGGCGCCGCCCACGCGGGCGTGCTCGCCCCGGCGCTGCAGCTCGGCGACCACGGTGATGGCGTCGGCGGGCTCGCCGCGACCGTAGAGGTCGATGATCGCGTCGTAGATGGCCTCGTGCGCGGGCCGGTAGAAGTCGTTGCCGCGGATCTGCTCGATCACGTCGGCGATCGCGTCCTTGGACAGCAGCATGCCGCCCAGCACGCTCATCTCCGCGGGGACGTCCTGCGGCGGCGTCCGGTCGAGGCCGGGGCTCCCGCCGGAGTAGCTCGACTCGAGCTCCTCGATCGACATCCGCGCCTCCAGCCTTCCTGATCTCGTGACATCCCGTGACGCCCGGGCACACGCTACGCGTGCGTCCGGTCGATGTCCTACACCTGTTCTACTCCTCGCCACCGACACTCTCGGGACATCGGCCCCGACACGCCTTTGTGTCGTGCACGACAGTCCCCGGACATCAGATCAGCAAGCTAGCTCCGCTGACGCTAGGCCTCCGCGCACCCGAGCGCAACGAGACCTGTGGACAGACCTGTGCACATCCATGTGGAAAGGTGGCTCAGGCTGTGCACAGCGGGTGGACAACCCTGTCCCCAGCTGTGGATAGCCCCTGTGTAAAACATCGACATGGCCTCTGACCTGCGTCGACGCAACCCCCAGCCTGTGGAGGAAAGAAAGTTGGGCGAGCCTCGCCACACCCCCGGTTCCCCGCGGTCCATCGACCGGGAGATCCTCGCCCTCGCGGTGCCCGCCCTCGGGGCCCTGATCGCCGAACCCGTCTTCGTGCTCGTGGACAGCGCGGTCGTGGGCCACCTCGGCACGGCCCAGCTCGCGGGGCTCTCGCTCGCGAGCAACGTGCTGCTCACGCTCGTCGGGCTGTGCGTCTTCCTTGCGTACACCACCACCGCCTCGGTGGCCCGGCTGACCGGTGCGGGCCGGGAACGCCAGGCCCTGCAGTCGGGTATCGACGGCATGTGGCTGGCGCTAGGGATCGGGGCGGTCCTCGTCGTCGCCCTGCTGCTCGCCGCCCCGTTGACGGTGACCGCCCTGGGTGCCCAGGGCGACGTCGCGCACCATGCCGTGACCTACCTGCGGTGGTCCGCGCCGGGGCTCGCCGGGATGCTCGTGGTCCAGGCCGCGACCGGCGTGCTGCGCGGCCTCCGCGACACGCGCACGCCCCTGGTCGTCGCCGCCGCGGGCGCCGTGCTCAACACGGTGCTCAACATCGCGCTCGTGTACGGCGTGGGCATGGGGATCGCCGGGTCAGGCCTCGGGACGGCGATCACCCAGCTGCTCATGGCCGTCGTGCTGGGCGTGATCGTGGTGCGCGGCGCCCGCCGACGCGGCGCGAGCCTGCGCCCCCACCGCGCCGGCATCCTGTCCGGCGCGCGCGCCGGCGCGCCGCTGGTGGTCCGCACCCTGAGCCTGCGCGCCGCCATCCTGCTCACCGTGGTGGTCGCGACCGGCCTCGGCGACGTCGCACTCGCCGGGCACCAGGTGGTGAGCTCGCTCTGGGGCCTCGCGGCGTTCGCGCTCGACGCACTGGCCATCGCCGCGCAGGCGCTGGTGGGGCACGGTCTCGGGGCCGGCGACGTCGGCCATGTCCGGGGCGTGCTGCGCCGCTGCCTGCAATGGGGTGTCGGCGCGGGGGCCGTGCTCGGCCTGCTCCTCGCGGCAGCCGGCTGGTGGATCGCGCCCCTCTTCTCGCCCGACCCCGACGTCCGTGTCGCCATCGCCCTCGGCATCGCCGTGTGCGGAGTGCTCATGCCGATGGCGGGCTGGGTCTTCGTGCTCGACGGCGTCCTCATCGGCGCCGGCGACGGCCGCTACCTTGCCTGGGCGGGCATGGCGACGCTCGTCGTCTATCTCCCGTTCGCGCTCGCGGTCGCCGCCTGGGCGCCCGACGGCGCACGCGGGCTCGCCTGGCTCTGGCTCGCGTTCGCCGGCGTGTTCATGGCCGCGCGCGCCGTGACCACCGGCTGGCGCGCCCGCGGCGACCGCTGGCTGGTGACGGGCGCGTGATGCCCGGCGCGGCCCTGCCCGGCCGGGCGCGGGTCAGGCCCACACCTTGAGCCGGTAGCCCACCCCGCGCACCGACGCGACCTCCACGTCGCGCACGGGCGCGAGCCGCTTGCGCAGCCGCTTGACCGCGGACGTCACCGGGTCGGAGTCGCCGAGGTAGGGCAGCTGCCACACCCTCGCCGTGAGCTCGGCGAACGACCACACCCGCCCGGCCTCCAGGGCGAGCGTCGCGAGCAGGTCGAACTCCCGCGCCGACAGGTACACGCGCCGGCCCAGCGCCGTGACCTCGCGGGCGGCCAGGTCCACGAGGAGCGGCCCGGCCACCAGCGGTTCGAGCACGGGCGGCGCGACCATCGCGACGGAGCCGGTGACGGCCGGAACCGGACCCGTGACGGGACGCATCGCCTCGGTGACGACCGGCATCGTGCCGGTCGCCGGCCGGGCCGGCGCGGGGATCGTCGCCACCGGCAGCACGGGGGACGCCGTCCACTGCGCGGGCAGGAACTCCGGGGCAGGGTGTACGGCCGGGTCGGTGAGGTTGTCCGGGAGCCGGTCGGTCGGGTGCCCGGAGAGGTGCCGGCCGTAGGCCCGCTCGTCCGCCGGCCCGGGGTTGTCGAACCGCTCGGGCTGAGCGCCGCGACCGCGCCAGGGCACGTCGCCGGCGCGCCGTGGTGCGGTCTGCTGGGTGAGCACCGCGCGCGCCCCGTCGGCGTCGGGCGTGGCGAGCACCGTGGCCTGGCCGCGGAGGAGCCGGGCGATCTCGATGATCTGGTCCGAGGGGAGGCCCACGCAGACGACGAGGCCGGGGGTGGATCCTGGTGCGGGGTCGTGCGTCATTGACTCGCCCTCCATGGTCGACCGTTCAGTCGCGGACCGGGTTAAACCTGGCCGGCGCGCGCCAGTTTGCCTCCGAGTCGTACCGCTTGGGTCAATTTTTCGTTACCTGCCCGTTGCGTGCGGGATATGGCGCATTCCCGCCCGGATGACGGTATTGCGTCAATTGGAGTCATATAGGGTGAACTTTACAGCTCTTGGGGTGAAATTGATTCTGGACTCTTGACAAGGGCAACCGTCGGACTTCGCCCGTGTCTTGACCGGAAACTGACCTTTGCTCGACCGTGAACCGGCCTTGTTCCCAGGAGGCGTTCAGCGGACGGTAGGGGGCGATCCACAGCAAGTGGATCGCCGTCGCGCGCTCCCGTGGAATCGCAACGGGTGCGCCCGAGCATGGAGGCCCCATGTACCGTCGCAGGAAAATTGCAGGGAGGGCGACGACCGCCGTCACAACGGCGCTCGCGCTCCTGGCAACCTCAGCGGTGACCGTTGCGCCAGCAGCGCTCGCCCAGACCGTCCCGACGACCACCCTTGCCGCCGCCGACGAGCCCGAGGAGAAGCTCAGCGCCAAGGTCCTCGCCCAGCTCGAGGACAAGAAGACCGCGGACTTCTGGATCCAGTTCACGGACAAGGCGGACCTGGCGCCGGCCGAGGACATCGCCGACTGGGACGAGCGCGGCCAGTTCGTCTACGACGCGCTGCACGCCACGGCCAAGGCGTCCCAGGCCTCGGTGGCCAAGGAGCTGACGGCGGCCGGCGCGAACTACCAGAGCTACTGGATCAACAACGCGATCTTCGTCGACGACGGCTCGCTCGCGCTCGCCGAGAGCCTCGCGTCCAGCAGCACGGTCGCCGGCATCCACGAGCAGGTCACGATGCAGTACGAGAAGCCGGTCGAGAAGACTCCGTCCGGCGAGAAGACCGCGGCCGCCGTCGAGTGGGGCCTCGACGCGATCAACGCACCCGAGGTGTGGGAGCGCGGCTACACCGGCGCCGGCATCGTGGTGGCGAACTTCGACACCGGTGTGGACGGCACGCACCCGGCGCTGCAGAGCAAGTACCGCGGGTACAACGCCGACGGTACGTACGACAACGACTACAACTACTTCGACATCCCCGACACCTGCGGCGGCGGCGCACCCTGCGACTCCGGCGAGCACGGTACCCACACGATGGGCACCATCGTCGGCGGCACGGGCACCAACCAGATCGGCGTCGCGCCCGACGCCACCTGGATCGCCTCGAACTGCATCGACAACGCCGGCTGCGAGTGGGACGACTACCTCGCCAACGCGCAGTGGTTCCTCGCTCCGACCCGCACGGACGGCAGCGACGCGGACCCGTCGAAGCGGCCGCACGTGGTCAGCAACTCGTGGGGCATCCCGCCGGGCGTGAACCTGCCCCAGGACTGGATGAGCGCCGAGACGGAGGCCTGGAACGCCGCGGGCATCTTCGGCGCCTGGGCCGGCGGCAACGAGGGCCCGTCCTGTGAGTCCGGTCGGTTCCCCGGCTCGTTCACGCACACCTACTCGGTCGGCGCGTTCGACGTGAACGGTGCCATCGCGTCGTTCTCGGCGCGTGGTCCGGGACGTGACGGCACCCTGCTGCCGAACATCGCTGCCCCGGGTGTGAACGTGCGTTCCTCCATCCCCGGCGGTGGCTACGCGAACTACAGCGGTACGTCCATGGCCACCCCGCACCTCGCGGGCGCCATCGCGCTGCTGTGGAGCGCCGCTCCGTCGCTGGTCGGCGACATCGAGGGCACCATCGCGCTCCTCGACGAGACGGCCATCGACACCGAGGACCTCTCGTGCGGTGGTACCCCGGAGCGCAACAACGTCTGGGGCGAGGGCAAGCTCGACGTCGCCGCGCTCGTGGACGCTGCTCCGACGGCCGGTACCGGCACCGTCTCGGGCACCGTCGTCGACGCCTCGGGCACGCCGATCGCCAACGCGTCGGTCGTCGTCGACGGCGAGCGGGACCGGACGGTCTCCACGGACGAGTCCGGCGCCTGGTCGGCCGCGGTCCTCGCCGGCGACTACAGCGTGTCGGCCTCGGCCTTCGGCTACCTCACCTCGGCGCCCGCCGCCGTGACGGTGGACGTGGACGAGACCGAGACGGTCACCATCACCCTGGAGTCGGCCCCGCGGCACGCCGTCACAGGTACGGTCCAGCTCGAGGGGTCCGGTGAGCCGGTCGCCGGCACGCCGGTCACGCTCCGCGGCTCACCGTTCGAGCCGGTCACGACCGGTGCGGACGGCACGTTCGAGTTCGCCGACGTGCCCGAGGGCACCTACTCCCTGTCCGTCCAGCTGGGCGGCTGCGCCGCTCCGTACGACGGCGAGCTCGTGGTCGACGGCGCGGAGGACGTGGACATCGACATCGTCCCGAACGTCGACGCCGGCGGCTACTCGTGCTCGGTCACGACCGCCGACTACCGCCAGGGTGACACCCGCGTGACCCTGTCGGGCGACGACGCGTCGACGTCCGTGAACCTGCCGTTCTCCTTCCCGTTCTACGGCGAGGAGTACGCGCGGGCGTTCGTGACGACCAACGGCCACATCAACTTCCTGGCCGCCACCAACGCGTACGCCAACGTGTCGATCCCCGCGTCGGGCGTGCCCAACGCGGCGCTCTACCCGTACTGGGACGACCTCAACCTCGACTCGGCCGCCGGCCTGTACTCGGCGACGACCACCGTCGACGGCGTGGACGCCTACGTGCTGGAGTGGCGCAACATCCGGAAGTACGACACCGAGTCCGACCGGCTGAACTTCTCGGTGACGCTGCTGGCCAACGGTGACGTGACCTTCGGGTACGGCGCCGTGACCGACTCCGCCGGCGCGAAGGGCAACTCGGCCACGATCGGTGTCGAGAACGCGAGCGGTACCGTCGCCACGCAGTTCTCGTACAACTCCGCGGTGCTGTCCGAGGGCCTGTCGATCGCGTTCGACGCCCCGCCTGTCGCGACCGTGGCGGGCGTGGTCGAGGACTACAACACGCAGGAGCCGATCGAGGGCGCCGACGTCACCCTGACCGCGGCGGACGGCACGGAGGTCACCGCGACCACCGCGGCGGACGGCACCTACTCCACCCTGGTCAGCCTGGGTGACTACTCGGTCGAGATCGCGGCGGACGACTACCAGTCGTCCACCAGGACCGCGTCCGTCGTCGGCGAGGGTTCCGACGTCACCGTGAGCGCTCAGCTCAAGGCCGGCAAGCTGACGGTCTCGAAGACCGCCATCGATGCCAGCCTGGCGATCGGCGGCACCGCCTCGCGCAACATCAAGATCACCAACACCGGCTCCGCGCCGGCCGAGGTGGACCTGGCTGCGCGTGGCGGCGAGTATGTCGTCCTCGGCGGTGACAGCGCCTCGACGAGCGGCGTCGTGAAGGGTGTCCAGGGCAAGGCGACGGCGGCCAAGCTGCCGTTCTCCTCCGGCGGCAGCAAGCTCAGCGGTCTGCGCAGCAGCGCTTCCGCAGGCGTCGCCACGGGCCAGGTCGCCGCGGCGGCCTACCCGGACGTGGCCGCCGACGAGGTGGTCCTGTCGCACTCGACCTCGCACGAGATCGTCGCCAACGGCTCGGTTGCTTGCGGATCTGGGGTCACGAAGCTGTTGCGCACCTACACGCCTGGGGACTTCGGGATCACCAGCGGGTTCGCTCCGACCAGTGTGACCTTCGGGATCCAGGAGGCACCAGCGTCCACCGAGGCGACGGTGACTCTCTATACCCTGTCCGGCGCCTTCACCTATGCCAACTTGACACCGATCGGGTCGAGTCAGATCAATGTGACGGACGATTTCGGCTCTTGGTACACCGTCCCGATCGAGACAGCGACGACGATCGCCCCCAACGACATTCTCGTGGTCGAGATCGCGGGAACCGCGCTCTACGTGGGGGGCAATCCTTCCGCTGAGACGAGCCCGACCTACCTTGCCTCCGACGCGTGCGGCACGCCCGAGCCGACGACCGCCGACAGCCTGGGCTTCCCGGACTCCAACCTGGTCATCGATGTGACCGGTGAGGTGGCGGGCAGCGGTGGTGGCGTCGAGTGGCTGGACGTCCAGCCGCCGTCGTTCACCCTGGCGCCGGGCAAGAGCGTGACCGCGGTGGCGACCATCACGGCCGCCGTCGACCAGCCGGGCACCTACACGGCGTCGATCAACATCGGGAACGACACGCCGTACGACGTCACCCCCGTGACGGCCACCATGTCGGTGAAGGCGCCCGCGGGCTGGGGCAAGATCACGGGCACGGTGAGCGGCGGCGGCGCGCCGATCGAGGACGCGGTGGTGGCCCTCGACGGTGTCTCGTACGACGTGGTACTGCGGACGGACGCCGAAGGTACGTACTCGTACTGGATGCAGAAGTCCAACGCCCCGCTGCAGGTGACCGTCTCGGCCGACGGGTTCGTCCCGGCGACCAAGAAGGCCCAGATCATCGCGGGCCAGACCACGGTCTACAACTTCGGGCTGACCGCGCTGTAGGCGGTTCTGCAAGATAGGGACGCCTGTCCGGGTACTGAATACCCGGACAGGCGTTGCGCTGTCCCGATCTCAGCGATGCTGGGCGGGGCTGTGGCCACCGCAGACGCGAAGCGCACCGGCGCCGAGACGGTTGCCGTCGTTTCCGAGGCGGGCGGACACTGGCTGTTGCCAGCCAAGGGAGAACCAGCCTCCGTTCACGCGAATCTGCTGGTCCTGCCGTGGGAGAAGCCCTCGTGGTGTGCTGCAACATCAGCACGTCCTGGCCGGGCCGGCGTGCCAGGTCACGCACCGTGGCGTTCTCGTTCTCGCCGGTCACGGTGACTGATGTGGCCCAGGAGACCGGCCCGCGGCCGTGTTCGAACGCGCACGCTATCTCGTCCTGGGCAATCCACCCGCGCCGGGAACCGGCGGGCTCCCTTGGCGGTCCTGCCGTCGAAGGAAACCACTCCGCATTGGCACCGCGCCAACCGGTCCTGCCACTGTCTCTGGTAGAGCGCGTCCGAGACCCGTGGTGAGCCGTGACAACACCACATCAAGACGGTCCAACTCGATAGCGCACGGCACCCGGCGGAATGTGTCGGCCGACAGCGGAGCTCGCACGCACCCGACCCGGCCACGACCGCGAGGTCCAGATCCTGCGCGCTCTCGACAAACGTGGTCGCGTCGACGGCCACAAAGAACACTTTCAGACCTACGACCAGCGCCACCGAGAACCACACACCGCGCGGATCAGGAACGACCTCGAGCGCGACCGGGAAGTCCCCGACGACGACGCGGACAGCGACCTCCTTGGCGGCGGGCTGGCCAACAAGGGCAAGAACAAGACTGACTTCAAGCACGAGCACGGGTTCTGCAGAAGATCGGTTGGTGTGGTAACCCCGCAGGGGCCGCGCTCGCCCCGTCACAACAGCCCGCTCCTATCGGGCCGAAGCTGCGACGTGCCAGATCCGACGGCAAGATCTACCTTGCAAACGTCCTGGCTGGCAGGCACTCCAAACAGGGAGGCCCTGTCAGATCAAGAAGTCGACCCTAAGGTGAGTCGCCCGTGTCGATAAACCCATACAGATAGCGCGACAGCATATGTGAGAATCGTGGCACAAATAAGGACCCAGATTGGGAGGGCGGCTATGCCCACCGACGGCCACAGCACCGTGTAACCATCGGGCAGATAGTCGATCCAGGCCTCGGTGACACCAGCATGTATGGAGCCCGGCAAGTATGGGTAGTAACTGAACTGCTCGGCGAAGATCCAGGTGGCAGCGACGATGTATGAATATATCGTGCTGAGGGTAAGAGCGCTGACAAGCCAACCTATGCCAGCCCACAGGAGGAACCCCGTGTAAACGAGCAGGTTCGCAGTGAATACTCGAGTAAAACTTGCTCCGGAAGCAGGCGTGACACCACTGTCGATCGGCAAGACAATTGAACCAATCGCACACATTAAGTATGCGGCAGTGAACATTGCGCCGATGCTAAGGATCGCCACCAAGCTGCTGGTGAGCATCTTGATGAGAGCGAGCCTGGGCCAGCCGTGGCCGACCACAGCGGCTGAGTAGGCAGTACCGGACCGTATCTCATTAAGGGCGACAGAGATGCCGATGACGGTCCCCAATATTGGAGCGGCAGCTCGTCCCAAACCGGCGATGTACGTAGGTACGTACATCCAGGAAACCACGGTCACTTCCCTCATGACGGCGGAAGACGCGGAGATTTCGCTGAGGATCGGAATGCCATATGCGAAAATCGACAGCGAAGCGCTCAGAACGACAATCCACACCACGGTGCCACGTGCCTTGAGCAGTTCGTATCTTAGGATCCGGACCAATCTCATGCTCCCTGCTTGAAGTTCAGCCAGCCGAAGGAACCTAAAATGACAAGGGCCGCGATGAGTGACAGGCCAGGAGGCAGAGAACCATCGTCCGCGACTGTTGTCATCAGGGCAAATGTTCCGGCGTCCTGAATCTGCGGAGCGGTTGCGCGAATTGTGGAACTAAGTGCCGAAAAAGGAAGGATCCCAGGCGGGATCAGGTTGAGGAACCCCGTCGCGGTCGCGTCAAGCACATAGAGGCCGACTCCAATGAGCGCCCCGGACGCTGTTCGTCGGAGAATAAGCCCTCCAAAGAATCCTATCGCAGCAGGTGCCGCGCACAGTATTGAAGTCAGGAATACAACTTCCAGGCTTGGCCATTTGCTCGTGGCCGCCAAGTCGGAGAATCCAGGCAGGATGTTTTCGACACGACCTGTGATGTATGCGTTGACGATTATGCCTGAAAGCATTGCAACGAGTGTGATGCAAATTCCAGATAGAACGGCACATGCCAGCTTTACTGCCAGTACGCGAATCGGATTAAAAGCGAAAGCGGGCAGTGACATCCGCCGATCCCACTCGGAGCCGCTAAAGCTTGCACCTGCCAGGCAAAGGAGGAGCGCACCGAGAAATGATCCCGCTAGAAATGCCACTGCAGAGTCTTGGCCGTGAGCCGCTGTCAACGCCTGGAACTCTCTGGGAGCCTGACCGACGACCGTGCCGACAAACCCTGGAGAACCGGGTGGGTCGAAGCCGGCACCATCCATTCCACGAAACGCCAGGATCAGATCGGCGACATTTCGATACGCGAGAAGCTGGCCGGCTACGACCAGGGCGATTGTTGCGAACGTGACAACGAGGAGCGTGCGGCGTACCTTTATCCACTCGGCGTGAACTTGAAGAAGTGTCCACTCCAGATATCTCGGCTGCTGCACTTTCGAGACCTCATTCAATAATCTCGACATTATGGATGGATCCGGTCAGGCCGACTGAGGCGAGAACTTCCAGAAGTGGCCCCAGGTGTGTGCGTGGCCCCTTGACAGTCGCCTTTTCTCCATGGACCTCGATGTTCTGCGCCCACGAGCAATCCTCAATCGTCTTGAGAGTTGCGGCGTCTCGATATGTTACGACCAGACGGTAGTTCCCCGAATTGCTGGCGAGTTCAACCAGGTTCGATAACTTTCCACCCTCAATGACGTATGCGTGTTCGGCGATAACTCCAAGAATCGTGTGGTCCTGGCCGGTTGCGATGATTGATCTGCCGTCGCCTCTCATCGCCTCGCACTGCCGCGCGAATGTCGCACGTGCCGACTCGTCCAAGCCATTGGTCGGTTCGTCCATGACGACAAGCTGAGATCTACGGACAAGTGCTGCGACAAGCGTAACTTTCCGTCGTTGCCCGAAAGATAGGGTTCGAGCAGGCTTCCGCAACACAGGGCCCAGTTCGTAAAGCTCGACAAATTCCCTGTACCTGGGGTTGTCATCGGGGTGGATATTGCCGCTGAGGACCTCGATGTTCTGGCGCGCCGTGAGGTGTGGGTACAGGTTCGGATCTTCGAACACTGCGGCCATAGAATTCTGTAAGCCGTCCGGGAACCGGATCTCGCCCGTCGACGGCGAGCTCAGTCGGCAGAGCAGTTTGATAATGGTCGACTTTCCTGCACCATTCGGGCCGGTGATAGCTGTCGTCGAATTGAGATCGAAATCGACGTCCAGGCCGTTGAGGACAGTCTTCGACCTGTATCTCTTTGATACGTTGCGCAGACTGATCTGGTAGGGCCGGGGCCGGCCCGAATCGCTCGGACCGGCCCCGGAGTCCGCTGGAGCTACACCCACCGCGCGTTCCCGTAGCCATCGACGCGGATACGGATCAGGCTGTCGACTTCGGCACCGATCGGTCCCCACTTGGTGGGAACTCCGAAGACGAACGTCAAGAACGTTCGGGAGATACCGACGCCGCCGCTTCCAGAGCGGAACGATACCCAGCCCTTGCTGCGGTTCTTGCTGCTGCCTGGGGCGATGCTCGACGTTCGATCGATCGATCGAGGTGTGTTGTACAGGTAGCCAGAGCCGTTGTACGTGACCGTCGTGATCGAGCGGTGTTGTGCGATGCGGATGCCTGCCACCTCGTAGTTGCGTGTAGCAGTGAAGACACCAGTGCGCAGCGCTTCGCTGTCTTCGGTGACATCCTGGGTGAGGTCGCCGGTGACCGCGTTGCCTTCGCCATCGGTAGGTTCGAGCGCCGAGGATTCCTCAGTCTCGATAAACCCGACCTCTGCCGCGGTGGCGGGGACCCACTTGCCGGTCTCGTCCTCGATCCAGAATTCTCGGCCGATCGCAGGCTCGATCTCATCGGCTGTGGCTGGAACGGTCACCCCCGAAAGCAGGATCGCTGCGCCGATTGGCACCGCGACCAATCTTCTGAGCTTAAACATGTCGTTCCCTTCTCGTCACTTGTGGATCGGAATGGAGCTCATGTGTTCATGCCATCAACCTGCGGTGTGCGGCTGATGATCATGCTTGCGCACCCACGGAGGCATTGGCGTTCCGAGAGGCGTCGATGGCACGCTGAGAGTCTGACGGAAGCGGGCGTAATGTACAATTCGGACAAGCGTCCAAGTTTCCCGCACCGATAGCCGCGCATCGTTTCGATCTAGCGTCTTTTCACCCACGTTATCAACAGGGTGAATTTGCGATGCCTGACATTTCGGTCGAGGACCCGCGGGACTGCCTGTGGATGAACTTTTACATACGCGTTACATCGCCTGGCGTCGTGATCAGCGATTCTGCGTGCGCGCGCAGGTGCGCCCTGTCGGGCGGCGCGGGCCGTCCCGACAGGGCGTCGTCCGTCCCGCGTCAGCGCTCGATGTCACCGCGGATGAAGGCCTCCAGCTGGGCCCGGCCCGCGGTGTCCTCCATCTGCACGGGCGGCGACTTCATGAAGTAGGTCGCCGCCGACAGGATCGGGCCACCGACGCCGCGGTCCTTCGCGATCTTGGCCGCCCGCACCGCGTCGATGATGATGCCGGCCGAGTTGGGGGAGTCCCACACCTCGAGCTTGTACTCCAGGCTGAGCGGCACCTCGCCGAAGGCGCGGCCCTCGAGGCGCACGTACGCCCACTTGCGGTCGTCGAGCCACGCCACGTAGTCCGACGGGCCGATGTGCACGTTGCGGTCCTCCTTCTTGCCGGCCAGGGGGCCGGTGAGGTTGGACGTCACGGCCTGCGTCTTGGACAGCTTCTTCGACTCCAGCCGGTCCCGCTGCAGCATGTTCTTGAAGTCCATGTTGCCGCCGACGTTGAGCTGGTAGGTGCGGTCGAGGACGACGCCGCGCTCCTCGAACAGCTTGGCCAGCACGCGGTGCGTGATGGTCGCGCCGACCTGCGACTTGATGTCGTCGCCGACGATCGGCACGCCGGCCTCCTCGAACTTCGCGGCCCACTCGGGGTCGGACGCGATGAACACCGGCAGGGCGTTCACGAACGCGACGCCGGCCTCGATCGCGCACTGGGCGTAGAACTTGGCGGCCTCCTCGGAGCCCACCGGCAGATAGCAGACGAGCACGTCGACCTCGGCGGCGCGCAGCGCTGCGACGACGTCGACGGCCTCCTTGGTGGACTCGTCGATCGTGGCGCGGTAGTAGTCGCCCAGGCCGTCGAGGGTCGGGCCGCGCTGGACCGTCACGCCGGTCGGTGGGACGTCGGCGATCTTGATCGTGTTGTTCTCGGACGCGTTGATGGCCTCGGCCAGGTCGAACCCGACCTTCTTCGCATCGACGTCGAACGCCGCGACGAACTCGAGGTCCGACACGTGGTAGTCGCCGAACTGCACGTGCATGAGGCCCGGGACGGTGCTCGCCGGGTCGGCGCCACGGTAGTAGTGCACGCCCTGGACCAGGGACGAGGCGCAGTTGCCTACGCCGACGATGCCCACGCGGATGGAGGTCATCCTCGCTCCTTCTTCGTTTGTTCCTGCTGCGGGGCGGGGCCCTGCGCCGCGGCGCGTCCCCGCTCGGTGGAGATGAGGCTGTCGAGCCAGTGCACTTCGCGCTCGACCTTCTCGAGCCCGAAGCGCCGGAGCTCGAGCGCATATTCGTCGAGCCTCGACCGCGGATGGGTCGTGGACTCGCGGAAGGCCTCCAGGCGCTCGGTCAGCCGGGTGCGCCGGCCCTCCAGCACGCGGAGGCGGGTCTCGGCGTCGGTCTGCCCGAACAGAGCGAACCGCACGTCGAAGTTGTCGTCCTCCCAGGCCGCGGGTCCGGCGGTGGCCAGGACGGACTGGAGGTGCTCCTTGCCCTCGGCGGTCAGCTCGTAGACCACACGACGACGGCCGAGGGGGATGGGTTTGGCGGTCCGGCCGGGGATCCCGGCCTTCCCCTTGCGGGGTGCCGACGGCGTCGGTTCGCTCTCGGTGGTCGCGATCAGACCCCGCGTGACCAGGCCCTTCAGGGCCGGGTAGAGCGTGCCGTAAGAGAAGGCACGGAACGAGCCCAGCACCAGGTTGAGGCGCTTGCGGAGCTCGTAGCCGTGCAACGGGGACTCGTTGAGGAGGCCGAGGACGGCGGTCTCCAGCACGTCGGACCGACTACGCACGGCAACCTCCTTCCCGGAAAGAACCCGGCGGGCCGGGTCAAGGTCTTCTACACGATGTATCGAGTCGATACATCGGAGAATAAGCATGGTGCCGTCGGCGCGCAATCCGTCGGGGTCGGCCGGGGTTCCATCGTGAAGGTGAGAGAACTGTGAAATGAGGGCAGACGGACTGGGTTGACCATGCGGTGAAATGTCCCGCGTGGGGCGATGTGGACGGATCCGGCTACTGCGCTAGAGGGTGAATCCCCTATGGTTTCGGGTGGTCCGCCGTGCGGGTGCGTCAATGCACACCGGCAGGCCCCGAGTCCGAACGAGGAAGAGGCTGTTGTGTCGAACTGGAGTCCCCCTCCGATCTGGCCGCAGACACCCCGGCGCCGGGAAGGGATCTGGAACTACCCCCGGCCGTACCGCACCGGGATCCGCGCGTGGGTCCCGTCGTGGCGGTTCGTCGTGGGAACGCTGCTGACCGGCACGTCGCTCGTCGCCGGCGTCCTGATGGCCGCCTGGGTCAGCGTCCCCGTCCCGAACGAGCTGGGCACGGTGCGCTCCGAGACGACGACGGTGTACTACTCCGACGGCAAGCCCCTCGGGAAGTTCGCGGCGCAGGACCGCACGATCGTGGCGCTGGCCGACCTCCCGCCGCAGGTCACGCAGGCGATCATCTCGTCGGAGGACCAGAGCTTCCGGACCCACCTCGGCATCAACCCCCTGGGCATCGCCCGCGCGGCGCTCAACAACGTGACCGGCGGCGACCGGCAGGGCGCGTCGACGCTGACGCAGCAGTACGTCGAGAACTACTACGTGGGCGTGGAGTACGCGACGTACTCGTCCAAGCTCAAGGAAGCGATCATCGCCCTCAAGGTGACGCAGCAGCAGTCCAAGGACCAGGTGCTGGAGGGGTACGTCAACACCATCTACCTGGGTCGTGGTGCGTATGGCGTCGAGGCCGCGTCCCAGGCGTACTTCGGGCACCCGGCCAAGGAGATGACCATCTCCGAGTCCGCGTTCCTCGCGGGCATCATCCCGAACCCGACCTACTGGGACCCGCGGCAGGGCGAGGGCGCCGAGGCGCAGGCGAGGGCGCGCTGGGAGCGCACGCTGAAGCTGATGGTGGAGCAGGGCTACATCACCCAGGACGACCGGACCTCCGCCGAGTACCCCAAGCTCGTCAAGTACACCCAGGGGTCCGGCGACAACCGCACCGCCTACCTGCTGGAGCAGGTGGCCAACGAGCTCGACCGGAAGGGCATCACGGCGGACCAGCTCACGAAGATGGGCTACGAGATCCACACGTCGATCGACCGCAAGATGCAGGCCGCCGCGGCCGAGACCATGAAGCTGCCCGAGGACGCGAGCAAGTACGCGCGCGCGTCGCTGACGTCGATCGACCCGGCGACGGGTGAGATCAAGGCGATGTACGGGGGCCCGGACTACTCGACCTACCCGACCAACGCCGCGACCTTCGAGGCGCAGGGCGCGTCGACGTTCAAGCCGTTCACCCTGATCGGCGCGCTGACGGAGGGCTTCCAGCTCAACAAGAGGTACAGCGCGGTGGACGGGACGGTGATCGAGGGCTGGAAGCAGACGCCGGACGGCCCCGACGTGCCGCTGTACAACTTCAACAACGACTCGTGGAACAGCCTCGACCTGGTCGACGCCACCGCGAACTCGGTGAACGTGGTCTACGGCCAGCTCAACAAGGACATCGGCCCGGAGACGACGGCGCAGGTCGGCTACGACCTCGGCATCCCGCAGGCCGACGACGACCCGGACACCCGGGACTGCTGCGCCATCGGCGGCAACCTGGCCAACGTGCTCGGCACCGCCTACGTGACCAACGTGGACCTGGCGCACGCCTACTCCACCATCGCCGCCCAGGGCTACCGCACCACGCCCCACATGGTGGTCGAGGTGAAGAACGGCGAGCAGACCATCTACCAGGGGTCGAGCGCCGGCGAGGAGATGTTCGACCCCGAGATCATGGCCGCGGCGACGTACGCGATGAGCAAGGTCGTCGAGGAGGGCTCCGGCATGCCCGCGCTGGAGCTCGAGCGGCCGGCCGCGGGAAAGACCGGCTCCTCGAACGACAACATGTCGGCGTGGTTCGCCGGCTTCGTGCCGCAGCTCACCACCGTCGTCGGCCTCTACGAGTACAACATCGACGCGAACCGGTACGAGCAGATCAAGCCGTTCGGCGGCTACGAGCAGATCACCGGTGGTACCTGGCCGGTCACCGCGTGGACCGCCTACATGCTCAAGGCCACCGAGGGCATGGAGGTCGAGCAGCTCCCCGAGTACACGCCGCCCGCGCCGGAGCCGTCCGAGACGCCGTCGCCGTCCACGAGCCCCTCCGAGGAGCCCGAGGAGACGGTCGTGGTGCCCGACAACCTGGTCGGCCAGCAGTTCGTGGCCGCCGCGGCGGCGCTCGGTGGCCTGCAGCTCGTGCCCGTGCAGGTGGACGTGGACAGTGCCGAGCCCCCGGGCACCGTGCTCGACGTCGAGCGCGCGGGCGAGGAAGTCGACCGGAACTCGGAGATCGAGGTCCAGGTCTCCAACGGGTCCCAGGCCGAGGTGGAGACCACCACGGTGCCGTGGGGCCTGACCAACCGGGAGCAGGGCGACGCCGAGCAGCAGCTCCAGGACGCCGAGCTCTCGCCGGTGGTCCAGGAGGCGCCGTCGGACACCGTGCCCGAGGGCTCGGTGATCTCGGTGGACCCGGGCGAGGGCTCGGAGGTGCCGAAGGGCAGCGAGGTGACCCTCGTGGTCTCCACCGGGCCGGGTGACGACCCGACCGACGACCCGTCCGGGGACGGCGGGGGCATCTTCGGGTAGTGACGGGGACGGGCTCTGCCGGCGTCGGGTGAAGTACCGGGTGAAAAGGCCCGAAAGTCGCTGGTAGAGCCCGTTGAGACCTGCGTCTCGGACACGGGGCGTACACAGAGAAACCGCGTTTGTGCTACTTGCTGCCAACATCGATCCTCTATCGTTTCGACGGTTCAGTGCGCCCACTGAACCGAATCGAGGAACGAGGAAGACGTGGCGAACAGGAGTCCTTCTCCGATCTGGCCGCAGACGCCCCGACGCCGGCGTGGCATCTGGAACTACCCCCGGCCGCACCGCACGGGTCTGCGCGCGTGGGTCCCGTCGTGGCGCGTTGTCGTCGGCACGGCGCTGACCATGGTCTCGCTCGGCGTCGGTGTGTTCACCGCCGGGTGGATCGGCTGGGCGGTGCCCGACGAGCGCCCCGAGATCGGCTCGGAGACCACCACCGTCTACTACGAGGACGGCAAGGTGATGGGACGGTTCGCGGCCGTCGACCGCACGATCCGGTCGCTCGACGAGCTGCCGCCGTACATCGGCCAGGCCGTGGTGGCGTCCGAGGACCAGGGCTTCGAGGACCACATGGGCGTCGACCCGATGGGCATCGTCCGTGCGTTCATCAGCAACGTGACCGGCGGCGGCCGACAGGGCGCGTCCACGCTGACGCAGCAGTACGTGGAGAACACGTACTTCCAGCCCGGGCAGTCGTCCTACGCGGACAAGTTTCGCGAGATCATCCTCGCCCTCAAGGTGGACCAGGATAAGTCGAAGGACGAGATCCTCGAGGGTTACGTCAACAGCATCTACCTGGGTCGCGGCGCCTACGGGTTCGAGGCCGCGGCGAAGGCGTACTTCAACAAGCCGGCGGCCGAGCTCACCGTCTCGGAGACCGCGATGTTGGTGGGCATCATTCCGTCGCCGTCGTACTGGGACCCCCGCTTCGGCGAGGAGTCGAAGGCCGTCGCGGAGCAGAAGTGGTCCCGCGTGCTGCGCAACATGGCGGACATGGGCTACATCACTCAGGAGGAGCGGAACTCCGCCACGTTCCCCGAGCCCATCGAGTACAAGCCGGCCTCGCGCGCCGGCCAGGTCGGCTACCTGCTGGAGGAGGTCCGCAAGGAGCTCGCCGACGAGGGCATCGCCGAGGAGGACCTCATGAACAACGGTTATGAGATCCGCACCACGATCAACTCCAAGTTCCAGAAGGCTGCGGTCGAGGCGGCGAAGACCATCCCGTACGACGGAGAGAACCCCGCGTCCAAGAAGCTCGGCGTCTCGATCGTGTCGATCGACCCCAAGGACGGCTCCATCCGCGCCCTGTACGGCGGCAAGAACTACGAGGAGAACCAGTACAACTCCGCCACTATCGGCAAGGCGCAGCCCGGATCGACGTTCAAGCCGTTCACCCTCATCGGCGCGCTCGAGGAGGGCCACGAGCTCAACGAGTACTACAACGGCAACAGCCCGATGCAGATCCCGGGCTGGACCAAGGAGGCGGGCGGCCCCGAGGTGGAGCTCACCAACTTCGGCCCTGAGGGATCGGGCGGTGAGTCGTACGGCGACATCGACCTGATCGACGCCACGGCGAACTCCGTGAACACGGTGTACGCCCAGCTCAACGTCGAGATCGGGGCGAAGAAGTCGCAGGAGGTCGCGATCCGGGCGGGCATCCCCGAGGGGGACACCAACGCCACGCTGTCCAACGTGCTCGGTACGGAACCAGTGCGTGCGGTCGACCTGGCGGGGGCGTACGCCACGTTCGCCGCGCAGGGCACGCGGCACGAGACGCACATGGTCACGTCGGTGAAGAACGGCGAGGAGGACATCTACAAGTTCAGCGGCGAGACGACGAACGCCATCGACCCCGAGGTGATGGCCAAGGCCACCTACGCCATGGAGCAGGTCGTCAACGAGGGCTCCGGTACGCCCGCGAAGGAGCTCGTGGGCCCCGACGGCACGCAGCGTCCCGTCGCGGGCAAGACCGGATCCACCAACGGCAACAAGTCGGCGTGGTTCGCCGGCTACATCCCGCAGCTCGCGACGGTGGTCGGTCTCTACCAGACGGCCGAGGACGGCGTCGCCCAGGCCGAGATCACGCCCTTCGGCGAGTGGGCCGGCGGCAGCATCACCGGTGGTACGTGGCCCGTCACGGCCTGGACCCAGTACATGCAGGCCGTGACCGAGGGCATGGAGGTCGAGGAGTTCCCGGAGTACACCCCGCCGGCCCCGCCGCCCTCGCCGACGCCCACCCCGAGCCCGACGCCCACGGTGTCGGACGACCCGAACGAGAAGGTGATGGTCCCGACCGGGCTTGTCGGCCAGCAGTTCGTGGCGGCCGCGGCAGTGCTGTCGGGCGCCGGGCTGAGCCCGCAGCTCGTCGAGGTCCCGAGCGATCAGCCCCCGGGCACCGTGCTCTCGGTGGAGAAGGAGGGCCAGGAGGTCAAGCGGGGCACCAACATCAGGGTCGAGGTCTCGTCCGGGCCGGACGAGAACACCGCCACCGTGCCGGGCGGCCTGGTGGGCGGTGACGAGAACAACGCTCGCGGGCAGCTCCGAGGGGCGGGGCTCGATCCACGGATCGAGTACCAGGCGTCCGACGACGTGGCCGAGGGCACAGTCATCGCCGTGAACCCCGAAGAGGGTGCCACGGTGCCGGTGGGCAGCCCCGTGCAGGTGATCGTCTCGTCGGGTCCGGACGACATCGGGCTCCCGACCGAGGAGCCGACCGGTGGTCCCGGCGGCGGTGGTGGAGGCGGCAACGGGAACGGCAGCCCGTAACCGTCGTCCTGACGAACACGGCCGAGGGGCCGTCTCCTGCGGGAGGCGGCCCCTCGGCCGTGTTCGTGCCCGGCCCGCCCCAGCTGCAGGTACCGGGGCCGGTGTGAGAGGGGTCTCGCGCGCTCGATTCCGCCGTTGTCCACAGGGCGGGTAGGCTTGGCCCTTGCTGTGAACCCTCCTGTCACGGAACGACCGTGACCGCTGAGACCAGAGGAGGTGGGTATACACATGCGTCAGTACGAACTGATGGTGATCCTGGACCCGGAGGTCGAGGAGCGCACCGTTGCCCCGTCGCTCGACAAGTACCTGTCGGTCATCACGACCGAGGGTGGATCCGTCGACAAGGTGGACATCTGGGGTCGCCGCCGCCTGGCGTTCGACATCTCGAAGAAGTCCGAGGGCATCTACGCCGTCGTCGACTTCACCGCGACGTCGGACACCGCCAAGGAGCTGGACCGGCAGCTCGGCCTCAACGAGGTCGTCCTCCGGACCAAGATCCTGCGCACCGGCGACAAGTAAGTCGTCGGAACTGAACCTCCTACGCCCGCGCGAGTGTCAGTGGTTCGTGGTTGCATTCACCGCGAGCACGGACATCGCGTACGGAACGTCGACTGAATCGAGGAATTGGCATGGCTGGTGAAACTGTCATCACAGTGATCGGAAACCTGACCGGGGACCCTGAGCTGCGCTTCACCCCTTCCGGTGCGGCGGTCGCCAACTTCACGGTGGCGTCGACCCCGCGGACCTTCGACCGCCAGAGCAACGAGTGGAAGGACGGGGAGACCCTGTTCATGCGCTGCTCGATCTGGCGCGAGGCCGCGGAGAGCGTCGCGGAGTCGCTGACCAAGGGCACGCGCGTCATCGCGCAGGGTCGCCTGGTCCAGCGCTCCTACGAGACCCGTGAGGGCGAGAAGCGCACCGTCGTGGAGCTGCAGGTGGACGAGATCGGTCCGTCCCTGCGCTACGCCACGGCCAAGGTCACCCGGGCCCAGCGGTCCGGTGGCGGCGGCTTCGGTGGCGGCGGCGGTGGTGGCTACAACGGAGGCGGCGGCCAGCAGGGCGGCGGCTCCGGTGGAGGATTCAGCTCTTCCGGTGGCGGTCAGAGCAATGACGACCCGTGGGCCACGGCAGGCCCGGCGTCGTCGGGCGGCTCGTTCTCGGACGACCCGCCGTTCTGATCGGCACCACCCAGTTCACCTTTTTTGCTCGCGCGGCCTGCCAGGCCTCGTGAGCAGCACCTGACGAAGGAGCAACACCATGGCGAAGCCTGTGGTGCGCAAGCCCAAGAAGAAGATCAACCCGCTGAAGTCCGCGAAGATCGCCAACATCGACTACAAGGACACGGCGCTGCTGCGCAAGTTCATCTCCGACCGCGGAAAGATCCGCGCCCGTCGCGTCACCGGCGTCTCCGTCCAGGAGCAGCGTCAGATCGCGAAGGCCGTGAAGAACGCCCGCGAGATGGCCCTGCTGCCGTACACGTCGACGGCTCGCTGAGGAAGGGATCGAGAACAATGGCAAAGCTGATCCTGACCCACGAGGTGACCGGCCTGGGCGAGCCCGGCGACGTGGTCGAGGTGAAGGACGGGTACGCCCGTAACTTCCTCATCCCGCGTTCGCTGGCGACCCCGTGGACCAAGGGCGCCGAGTCCGACATCAACGCGATCCGCAAGGCTCGCAAGACCCGCGAGATCGCCTCGCTGGACGACGCGAAGGCCCTGGCCTCCTCGCTGTCCGCGAAGCCGGTCGTCGTCGCGGCGAACGCCGGCCCCGGTGGCCGTCTGTTCGGCGCGGTGACCACGGCGGACATCGCCGGTGCGGTTGCCGCTGCCGGTGGCCCGTCGGTCGACAAGCGCAAGATCGAGATCGGTCAGTCCATCAAGACGACCGGCGACTACACCGTGTCGATCCGCCTGCACCCCGAGGTGTCGGCCAAGATCGGCGTCCAGGTCGTCGCCGGCTGAGCTTCGGCCCAGCTGATCACCTGATCGCCAGAAGGCCCCGGTTCCCCCTGTGGGAGCCGGGGTCTTCTGTCGTGCGGGCACGAGCCGCGCGTCACGGCGCCGGCACGACGGCCTGCTCGTTCGTCAGCAGGACGTCCAGGGTCAGGGCCGCGGTCCAGGAGAACTGGCGGGTCCCACGGCCGGCACCGGTGTCGGGGTCCGTGTACTCGGGGAATCCCTGCGGCGCCGCGACGTCGAAGTGCGCGCGCAGGCGGGCGGCCAGGTCGTCGCGGCCCAGGGCCCGGACGGCGCGCAGCAACAGCCACGACATGTTGAACCACGCCGGCCCCCGCCAGTACAGGGCGGGGTCGAACGCCGGGTCGTCGCGCGAGGTGCTCGGCAGGTACGGGCCGCCGCCAAGAAACCCGGGACCGGCGAGCGTCGCGAGCAGGCGCTCGGTGCGGCCTCCTGGGGGATGGTTGCCGGCTCCCGGCAGGCCGGCCAGGAGCAGCGGGACCAGGCCGTTCACCGTCGCCCGCCGCACCTGCTCCCCGGTCGTGTCGTCGAGCGCCACGTACAGCCCCAGCTCCTCGTCCCACAGGTGCTCGTCCAGCGCGGCGATCAGGCGGGCGGCGGACGCCTCGTGCGCGCCGGCCCGCCCGTCGCCCCCGTCGTCCGGCAACGGCAGCCCGCACCCGCCGTCGGGCAGCGACTCCGCCATCCGGGCCAGGGCGACCTCCGAGACCGCCAGCACCGTGCTGAACAGGGGACACACCAGGGCGAAGCCGATCGCGACGTCGTCGGCGCAACCGGCGTCGCGGTACGTCTCGGCGAGCCGGTAGTAGCGCCGGTAGTCGCGGCTCCCCGGCCGTTCGCCGGTGCCGGCGTGCTGCAGGTCCGGCCGCCGGACGGGCGTGCGCGCCCGTGGCGGGACGCGTTCCAGCGCGGCGTCCCACAGGGGCGAGTTGTCCGTGCCGGTCTCCCACGGGTGCTTGGTAACCGGCAGCCCGACGCCGCCCGCTCGCCGGCCGTGCAAGTACTCGTGCCAGCGCGCGAGCCGGGGGTACACCCGCGCGAGGAAGCCCTCCCGCGCGGATCCGGCCGGGTCCGCGCAGTGCACCAGCCACGCCGCCCAGGCGTGCACCGGCGGCTGCACGAGCCCGGAGGTCGCCGCACCCCAGAACCCGGCTCCGGGGGCGTAGTCGTCGTCGCGCCCGATGTCGTAGACGATCTGCGGCACCCGCCCGTCGGGCCACTGGGCCTCGAGGAGCGCGACCAGCTCCGCCCGGGCACGCGCCGGTGCGCGGTGCCGGGCGCCGATCGCGACGAACGCCGAGTCCCAGCTCCATTGGTGGGGGTACAGGCCCGTGGCCGGGACGGTGTGCCGGCCGGTCCAGTTGGCCTCCAGGACGCGAGCCGCGGCGTCGGCGGGATCTTCCTCAAAGTCCTTGTGCATCTTTCGACAGTAGGCTAGACATAAGTGCCAGATCTACTCACTCGATGACGAGGAGAAGTCATGCTCCGGCACCACCGCGCGGCCACTGCCCGCCTGACGATCGCGGCCACGACCGCCGCGGCGGCGGTCCTCACGCTCACCGCCTGCGGCAGCGGCGGCCCCGAGTCCGACGGGATGATCACCGTCTGGACCGTCGAGACGCAGCCCGAGCGCCTCGCGATCCAGCAGGCTGCGATGGACGCCTGGGCCGAGGAGTCCGGCCTGGAGACGGACCTGGTGCCGGTCGAGGAGGACCAGGTCTCCCAGCTCCTGTCCGCCGCGGCCCTCTCCGGCGAGGACATGCCCGACGTCGTCAACGCGATCAGCCCCGGACTGGTCCGCTCCTTCGACCGGGACGGGTACCTCGACCGGGACGCCGCCGCGGAGGTGGTCGACGCGCTCGGCGCCGACACCTTCACGCCGCAGGCCCTGGAGCTGACCAGCGACGGCGACGAGCTGCTCGCCGTCCCGTCCGACGCCTGGCCCATGATGGTCTACTACCGCACCGACCTCTTCGAGAAGGCGGGCCTGGAGCCGCCCGCCACCTACGACGACCTGCGCGCGGCCGCCGAGGAGCTCACCGCCGACGGGCGGTACGGGATCACGCTGTCCACCGACGCGGCCGACCCGTTCACGCAGCAGACGCTGGAGTTCCTGGCCCAGGGCAACGGCTGCGAGCTCGTGGACGACGCCGGGGAGGTGACCCTCGACAGCCCCCCCTGCACCGAGACCGTCGAGCTGTACGGCGACCTGGCGGGCGAGTTCTCGCCCGAGGGCTCGCAGGGCGTCGAGTCCACGCGTGCGTCGTACTTCGCCGGGCAGGCCGCGATGGCCGTCTGGTCGTCGTTCCTGCTCGACGAGATGGCCGGGCTGCGGGAGGAGTTCACGCCGTCGTGCGACGAGTGCGCCGACGACCCGGGCTGGCTCGCCGACCACACCGGCGTGGTGCCCGTGGTGGAGGGGCCGTCCGCGGGCGGCGACGGCGGGGACGCCGCCGGCTACGTCGAGTTCGTGTCCTGGGGTATCACCGACGGCGCGGACCCCGAGACGACGGACTTCGTGGAGTACATGATGTCCGACGCGTACGAGGACTGGCTGGCCATGGCGCCCGAGGGCAAGGTGCCCGTGCGCACCGGTACGGCGGACAACCCCACCGAGTACACCGACGCGTGGTCCGGGCTGGAGATCGGCGTCGACTCCCGGCAGACGTTCTCCGACGTCTGGCCCGCCGAGGTGACCGACACCCTGGCCGCCGCCCCCGAGTCCGCGGACCGCTGGGCGCTGCCGCAGGGCCAGGGCGTCATCCTGGGCCCGATCACGAGCGAGCTGCCGCTCGCGAAGGCGGCGGCGGACCTCGGGTCGGGCAGCGTCGACGCCGCCGAGGCGCAGGCGACCATGCAGGAGGCGGTCGCCGAGATCGCCGGCCGCGACTGACCCGCCGGCCGGGGCAGAGACCATGGACAGGGGCCGGGTGCGGAGCGCGAGGCGCACGACGTCGAAGCTGCGTGGCCGCGAGAGCCGCGACGGGATCACGCTCGTCGCGCCGGTGGTGCTGGTGACGGCTGCGATCATCGTGGTCCCCATCGTGTGGACGGTGGTGCTGTCGTTCCAGGACGCGCGCTACGTGGACGTGGCCCGCAACGGCCTGTTCAACGAGCTCACTCTCGACAACTACGCCGACGTGCTCACGTCGCCGGCGTTCTGGCAGGCGCTCGTGACCACCGTCCAGTACTCGGTGGCGACCACGGTGGGCTCCATCGGCGTGGGCCTCGTGGCGGCACTCGCGTTCCGGGACCGGTTCCGGTTCCGGGCGCCGCTGCGGGCAGTGATGCTGCTCCCGTACGTGGCGCCGGTCGTGGCCACCACCTTCGTGTGGCAGGTGGCGCTCAACCCGCAGTACGGCGTGGTGAACGCGTTCGGCACGCGGGTGCTCGGCTGGGAGCACCCGGTCAACTTCCTCTCGGCCGCGCCTACGGCGCTCGGCACCGTGATCGTCTACGACATCTGGCGGTACTTCCCGTTCGCGTTCCTCTTCCTGGGTGCGGCCCTGACGGGCCTCAGCAAGGAGATCGAGGAGGCCGCGGTGGTCGACGGCGCCACACCGCTGCAGAAGTTCTGGTTCGTGGTGCTGCCCCAGCTCCTGCCCACGGTCGCCCTGCTCGTGCTGTTCCGCATGGTCATGGCCTTCAACGAGTTCGACGACGTCTACCTGCTCACCGGCGGCGCCGCAGGCACGCAGGTGGCCTCGGTGCGGGTGTTCGAGCAGCTCACCGGGTCGAGCGACATCGGCGGCGCCAGCGCGACCGCCGCCGTGATGGCCGTGTTCCTGGGGATCGCGCTGGCGATCTACCTGCGGCTCACGGCCCGGCAGCGGGAGGAGACGCGATGAGCACGGTGTCCGTCCAGAGCAGCGTGCTGCGGGTGCTGCGCGTCGTCGTCATCGTGGCCCTGGTCGCGGCGACCGTGCTGCCGTTCGTCTACATGCTGAGCCTCAGCTTCGTGCGCATCGACGACCTGCTGCGCGACCCGCTGCGGGTGTTGCCGCAGCTCGACCGGATCACCACCGAGACCTACCGCGCCGTCCTGGCCTCCGAGGAGGACGGCGGGTACGGGTTCGCGCGGTTCATGCGCAACTCCGCGATCGTGGCGGTCGCGGCGTCGGCGCTGACGGTCGCGCTCGTGGTGCCGGCGTCGTACGCGCTGACGCGGCTGCGCTTCGCCGGGCGCTCGCAGGTCTCGTGGCTCTTCCTGGCCGTGTACCTGTTCCCGACGATCATCATCGCGGTGCCGGTGTTCGTGGGCTTCCAGGTGCTGGGGCTCGGGTCGTCGCTGGTGGGGCTGGTCATCGCGTACGTGGCGCTGACCGTGCCCGTCTCGGTGCACATGCTGCGCAACTACCTCGCGGGCATCCCCGAGTCGATCGACGAGGCCGCGGTGATCGACGGGGCCTCCCGGTTCCAGATCATGACCCGCATCACCGTGCCGCTCGCGATGCCGACCATCATGTCGACGGCGCTGTACTCGTTCATGATCGCGTGGAACGAGTTCCTGTTCGCGCTCCTGTTCCTGTCCGCCAAGCAGGACCTGTGGACCGTGTCGCTCGGTCTCACCCGCCTCGCCGACGGCCAGGAGGTCTCGAAGACGGTTCTCATGGCGGGCAGCGTGCTCCTCACCGTGCCGATCGTGATTCTGTATGGAGTAGCCGAGCGTGCCCTCACCGAGGGACTGACCGCGGGGGCCGACAAGGGCTGATCGGCCCGGGAACGACGAGGGCCGACCGGCCCGAGAAGAACTGAGGAACGACGTGGCAGCAGGCGCGGGCGAGATCCTGCAGCTCATCCGGAGCGGACGGGCGACGACGCGGATCCAGGTGCTGGAGGCGACGGGGCTCTCCCGCGTCACCGTGGCGCAGCGGATGGACGCGCTCGTGGCGGCGGGGATCGTCCGCGCGGCGGGCGACGCCGGGGCGACGGGCGGACGGCGTTCGGAGCGGTTCGTGTTCGACCCGACCGACTCGCTGGTCCTGGTGGCGGCCCTGGAGCTGGGCCAGACTCTGCCTGATGCCGCGTCCTCGCGGGGCTCGCAAGCTCACTCCTCGGACACGGCGGTACTCGCGGTCGTCGACCCGCACGGGGCGCTCCTCGCCCGCGCGTCGCTGGCGGTGGACGTCGCGGCGGGACCGGAGGCGGTGCTGCCGCAGCTCCTCGACGGCTTCGACGACCTGCTGGCCGGCGCCGGGATCAAGCCCGCCGGCATCGGCGGGGTCGCGCTGTCGGTACCCGGCCCCGTGGACCCGCACGACCACCGCCTGTCCGATCCGCCGGTGATGCCGGGCTGGGGCGCATGGCCGGTCGTCGAGGCCGTGCGCGCCCGGTTCGACGTGCCCGTCCACCTCGAGAACGACGCCGACGCGATGGCGTACGGCGAGTTCACCGAGCTCGGCGCCGGGCGGGACCGCAGGCCCGAGCCGTTCGTGCTGGTCAAGGTGTCCCGATTCCTCGGGGCAGGCCTGGTCGTCGACGGACGTACCTACCGTGGGACCGACGGCGGGGCGGGCGACATCGGGCACGTCGACGTGGGTGGTGACGCCGTCTGCCGCTGCGGCCGGCGGGGCTGCCTCGCCGCGGAGGCGGGCGGGACGGCGCTGCTGCGCCGCCTCGGCGAGGCGGGGTCCGACGTCGGCTCGCTGGCGGAGCTGCGCGCGCTGGCCGAGCGTGGCGACGCCCTCGTGACGGCCGAGCTCGAACGGGCCGCCGGGCTCATCGGGCGCGTGCTGGCGGTCGTGGTCGGGGTGCTCAACCCGGCCGACCTGGTCGTGGCCGGCGAGCTTGCGGTGCCCGCCGTGATCGCGGGGATCCGCGCGGGCGTGTACGCGGGCGCGCAGCCCCGGGCGACCGCCCGCCTGCGGATCCGGGCCGCCGCGCTCGGGCCCGACGCAGTGCTCGTCGGGTTGGCCCGGGTCGCGATCGACGACCGCTTCTCGGCCGAGGCCGTGGACGCCCGGCTCGGCTGACTTCGGATCAGTAGAACCGATTCGCGCGAGCGGGTGATCTTCTCTCCTTTACTGAGTTGTGATCAGTAAAAGCGTTCCGCAGGGCCATGCCCCCAGGTAACTTCTGCGCAGACGCCCGCCACTACGGGCTTCGTGCTCGCCAACGACGGCGAGCCCGGCGGGCAGGGGCGCCGGTCCGACAACTTCCGCGGGGCGACGAAGCCCGCAGAACGAGAGGCGAACCGATGACGCAGCTTCATGCATCACCGAGACCACGATCAGGACCAGGGCCCACGATCCTCGCGGCCGTGGGTGTCGCCATGCTGTTGATCGGCGCCATCGTCGCCACGGCCTTCATGCTCCTGTTCCAGGGCGGCGTGGCGGACGGCGCGGTCAAGCTCGACGACGGCGCGAGCACCCTGAACGACGGCGTCCAGTCCGAGCTGGTCTCCGGCGTCGGCGACTTGAACGCCGGGGCCACCGAGCTCAACAACGGTGTGCAGAACGACGTGGTGCCGGGTGCGTCGAAGCTCGCGGACGGAACCGAGGAGCTCGACGCAGGCGCCGCGAAGCTGCGCGCAGGCGTGATCAAGCTGCACGACGGTTCCAAGAAGATCGCGGACGGCACCGCGGAGACCGCGGAGGACGTCTCCGACCTCGCGGACGCCTCGCTGCTGCTCACGGATGGTTCGACGAAGCTGAACGCGGGGCTCGGCGAGCTCAACGACGGTCTCGGTGAGCTGAACGCCGGGGCTCCGGCACTGTCCGACGGTGCTCAGCAGCTCGCGGGCGGTTCCCTGCTCGTGGCGGCGGGCGTAGCGACGGTCAGCGATGGCGTGACCCCGCTCGACGCGGGTGCGCGCCAGCTGGCCTCTGGGGCGCGCCTCGTCGCCGACGGCGTCGGCGAGGTCGACTCCGCCGCGGCGCAGATCGCGGGCGGTTCCGCACAGGTCCGCGACGGCAACCAGGAACTCAGCGCCGGGCTCTCGCAGCTCGCGGCCAACAACGGCACGATCCTCGGTGGAACCGCTGCGCTCCAGGCGGGTGCCGGCAAGCTGGCAGCCGGTGCCGTGACCCTCGACGCGGGGGCGGACCAGGTCGCCGGCGGCCTCGCGCAGCTCAACGCCGGTGCACCCGCGCTGGCCAAGGGCGCACAGGACGCGGCGGTGGGCGCGGAGGAGCTGAAGTCCGGTACCGCGACGGTGGCCGGTGGTGCTTCGGCGGCACAGTCCGGGGCGGGCACGCTGGCCGCGAAGATCGGTGACCTTGTGGCCGGGGCGGACAACGTGCAGGGCGGCAACCTGGCTCTTCAGGACAAGCTGACTCAGCTCGCCGGCGCCACCGACGACCCCACGCTCAAGGCGCAGCTCGCGGCTCTCGCAGAGTCGTCGGGTGACCTGGCTGCCGGTGCCGGTCAGGTCAGCGCCGGCGCCTCGCAGGCCCAGGCCGGTGCGTCGGGGCTCGCCTCGTCTCTCGGTGAACTGTCGGCAGGGGCGTCCAAGGTCGCCGGCGGTGCGGAAAAGCTGGCTGGCGGCACGGCTCTCGTGTCGGCCGGTGCGCAGAAGGTCGAAGGCGGCCTCGCGCCCCTCGCGGCCGGTGCGGCCAACCTGGCGGGCGGCTCGGAAGACCTCAAGGTCGGCAGCGCGAACCTGCAGGCGGGACTCGGGCAGCTCGCTCCCGGGATCCAGCAGTACGTGGCTGGTGTCGGCTCGGCGTACGCGGGCAGCACCGAGCTCGTCGCGGGTGCGAAGAGCCTGGCGGGCGGCTCTGCGACGCTGGCGCGGAGCACGCCGGTCCTGGCGGCGGGAGCCGAGACGCTCGCGTCCGGGAACGCCTCGCTGGCTGTCGGTACGGGACAGCTCAAGGGCGGCCTGCCCGCACTGCTCTCTGGTGCGACCCAGGTTGCCGGCGGAAACATCGCGCTGGCCGGCAAGACACCGGCCCTCGTCTCTGGCGTGCAGCAGCTGCACGACGGATCCGGGCAGCTCTACGACGGTTCCGGCCGCCTGGTCGTGGGCATCGTCGAGGTGCGCGACCGCGTCGTGCCGAAGGTCGAGAAGTCGCAGAAGCTGGCCGACGGGTCGGTCAAGGTGCGCGACGGGCTCAAGGAGGCCCGGACGGGTGCCCGCGACCTCGTCCAGGGCACGGGTGCGGTCGACGAGGGCACGCACACGCTGGCCGCGGGCGCAGTCACTCTGGCCGACGGCACGCAGCAGCTCGCCGACGGTTCCGCCAAGCTTGCGGCCGGCACGTCCGACGTGGCATCCGGGACCGAGCAGCTGTCCGACGGCACCGGTGAGCTTCGCACCAGCATGGACGGTTCACCGCTGGGTGCCGTCGGCGTCGGCGTCATCGTCCTCGCGGCGCTCGGCGTGCTGGCCGCCGTCGCGGGCCTGATCCTGCTGGGTCGGCGCCGCGCCTGACGTGATCGGCGGCGGCCTGGTGGGGCCGCCGTCGATCACCCTCGATCGCCGGGAACGGAGCACCCGCTCCGTTCCCGGCGATCGTCATGTCAGGGGCCCGCTGTCAGAGGCCGGCTGTCACAGCTCGGCGAGCATCTGGTCCAGGCGGTCGATCTCCGCCATCTGGTCGGCAGCGATGTTGTTCGCCAGCTCCAGCACCCGCTCCTCGCTGCCCGCTCCGGCGACGTCCTTGCACATGGCGAGCGCACCCTCGTGGTGCTTGATCATGCCCTCCAGGTACAGCCGGTCGAACTCCGCCCCGGACGCGTCCTCGATCTTCGCCATCTCGGCGTCGGTCAGCATGCCGGGCATGGCGGCGTCGTGCCCGTGCTCCGGCGCCCGCGGGCCCGAGCCGTCCCCGCCCTCCGCGGTCACGGGCACGGGATAGTCGTTCTCCTCCAGCCAGCCGGACATGAGGTCGATCTCGCTGCCCTGGACCACGTCGATCCGGCTTGCGAACTTCTTGAGCTGCTCCGACCCGGCGCGCTCCGGCGCGAGCACCGACATCTCGATCGCCTGCCCGTGGTGCCAGATCATGTCGGTCAGGAACTCGGCGTCCGCCTTCGAGAAGGGCGCCTCCCCGTTCGGCGCTCCCTCGTAGTCCTCGGGTGCGATGGTCTGCGCGGGCTCCCCCGGCTTGCCCGGCTGCACGACCACCGAGCTCGGCGTCGAGACCGCCTCCGGCTCCTCGTCCGGGCCGCAGGCCGACAGCACGAGGGTCGGCGCGAGCACGGCCAGGCCGATCACGGCCGTCCGGGCGCGGGCTCGTCGTCCGGCACCTGTCAGCGTCTTCACGGGCGGATCCTCTCGTACGGACTGAACCGCGTCATCGTTCGGTCATGGGCCGGGCGGCCGCACGCCATCGGACGACGTCTGCGCCGGAATCTACAACACGGCATGTCAGCCCGACACCACGGCCAGATGTCGCTTCCGCGCCGCTAGGTGACGCTTTGTCACCACCATGTTAAAGATCCCGAAACTCCTGGTCCTGAGAGGTCCCTGTGAGCAACACTGCCCTCAACCGACCTAGGAGGTGTGACGCCCGTGCGTCGTCCAACCTTTACCCGACCTCGTGTGCGAGGTGCCGCCGGCGCCGCTCTCGCCGCGATGATCGCGGCCACGGCCTTCGCGGCACCCGTTGCCGCGGACGTCGCAGCTCCGGACGTACCCCCGGGCGAGACCGCGTCCGAGAACATGACCCACCTGAGCAACCAGCCCAAGAACGGCGCCCTCCAGGGCACCGGCTCGGACATCGCGTTCCAGGGCAAGTACGCGTTCGCCGGCAACTACGACGGCTTCACCGTGTACGACCTCTCCGACAAGGAGAACCCGGAGCAGGTCGTGCAGGTCTACTGCCCGGGCTCGCAGAACGACATCTCGGTCTACAAGGACATCCTGGTGCTGTCCACGGACTCGTCCCGCAGCGACGACTCGTGTGCCTCGACGTCGCTCCCCGCCACCGAGAAGGCGGCCTGGGAGGGCATCAAGATCTGGGACATCTCGAACCCGCTCGCCCCGGAGTACATCAAGTCGATCGAGACCGAGTGCGGTTCGCACACGCACTCGCTCGCACCGTCCAAGGACGGCGACAACCTCTATGCGTACGTGTCGTCCTACTCGCCGAACGCGACCTTCCCGGACTGCCAGCCGCCGCACGACTTCATCTCGATCGTGAAGATCCCGGTGAAGAAGCCGACGTCGGCCACGCTCGTCGCCACGCCGAACCTGTTCCCGGACGGCGGCTACGAGGGCGACCCCGACCGCCGTGCCTCCACGACGAGCGGCTGCCACGACATCACCACCTACGCCAAGTACGACCTGGCGGCCGGTGCGTGCATGGGTGACGGCATCCTGCTGGACATCAAGGACCGTGAGCGTCCCCGGGTGATCAGCCAGGTGCGGGACACGGAGAACTTCGCCTTCTGGCACTCCGCCACGTTCAACAACGACGCCACCAAGGTGGTCTTCACCGACGAGCTCGGCGGCGGCGGTCTCGCGACCTGCACCGGCGAGTACGCGCCGGAGCTGGGCGCCAACGGCATCTACGACATCGAGCGCGGGCGCCACGGCAAGAAGGAGCTCGAGTTCGCGTCGTACTACAAGATCCCGCGCATCAACACGGCCAACGAGAACTGCGTGGCGCACAACGGCTCGCTGATCCCGGTCGAGGGCAAGGACCTGATGGTCCAGTCCTGGTACCAGGGCGGCGTGTCGGTGTACGACTTCACGGACTCGCACAACCCGCGTGAGGTCGCCTGGTTCGACCGCGGCGAGGGCATCAGCAGCGGCGGCACGTGGTCCACGTACTACTACAACGGCTACGCCTACTCGAACGACCTCGGCATCGGTTTCGACACGTTCGACATCGACGACTCGATCGACGGCAAGGCCGAGCGGGTCAAGCAGAAGTCGCTCAACCCGCAGATGCAGGAGTCGTTCGGGCGCTGACCCGGCCGGCGTCCTCCGACGTCTGACACCCGAGGCCCACCGGCAGTCCGCTGCCGGTGGGCCTCGGCATCTTCTTCGAGGCCGGGGTTGCTTCGCTTTGAACGGCCGCACAGCGGAGAAACCCCGGTCTCGAAGAGGAGTGCCTGGTCAACCCGTTGCGCCAAGCACACCGCATCAGGGTTTTCCGTGATGGCGCGGACGGTGCTTTCTGTGGGAACCTCCCGGACATGACGCCCCAGGACTCGACGACCGAGGAGACCACCCCGCCGTCGGGCAGCGTGACGCCCGCGGACGACGGCGGGACGCCGTCCGCCTACGGGCTCGGACGGCGGCTGCGCATCATGGGCGCCGTCCTCGCCGGCGGCCTCGCCGTGGTGCTGGCGCTGCTGCTCTGGCTCGGCGTGCTGGTCCCCGCCAAGCAGGAGGCGGCCGGGTACTCGGAGGCCGACTCCGGCTACGCCGCCGTGGCGATCGAGCACAACGCGCAGGCCGTGCAGCTCGCGGCCCTCGCGCCGGGACGTTCCACGGACGACGACGTGCTCGCCCTGGCCGTCGAGGTCGGCGAGGCGTCGGCGGGCCGGGTCGACGAGCTCGCCGCCTGGCTGGAGGCCCGGGACATCCCGGTCCCCGCCGCCGGCCGGGAGGCCCTGGCGCTCGCCGAGGGCGGCCTCACGACCGAGGTACCGGACGACGGCAGCGGGCCCCGGGCGGGCACGACGGCGCACTCCCACGAGGGCGGGAACCACGGCATGCTCACCGACGAGCAGATCGACGCCATGGCCGGTCTCCAGGGCTCGGAGTTCGACATCGCGCTGCTCGCCGCACTGGTCGAGCACCACTACGGCGGGCTGCAGCCGGCCGACAAGGAGATCGAGGGCGGCACGGACGCCGAGGCCATGGCGCTGGCCCAGTCCGAGGCCGACGCGATCCGGGTCGAGGTCGAGGACGTCCGTGACCTGCTTGCCGCCGTCGGCGGGCCGGGCTCCACGAACGACCAGACGAACTAGGGGCGCCGCGGCGCCCCCGTCAGGGCGCCGTGACGAAGATGTCGAACAGCTCCGGGTGGTGGCCGTGCACCAGTACGGCGAACACCACGGCGTCGAACAGCAGGTGCACCGCCACCACGTAGCTCAGCGACTTGAACTTGGCGAAGATCCAGCCCTGGACCAGCGCGAACGGCACGGTCAGCAGCGGCCCCCACTCGCGGTAGCCGAGCTCCCACAGGAACGACACGAAGATCATCGACTGCAGGATGTTCGCCTGCCACATCGGGAAGTGCTTGCAGTACAGGGCGAACACGACGCAGATGAAGAACAGCTCGTCCCAGATGCCCACGGCGTTCACGCCGATGAACAGCCGCCAGATGTCCCCCGTCCCCTCCAGGTCAGGCCAGTTCAGGTAGGCGCCCGAGCCCAGGAAGTAGAACGGCAGCAGGAAGTATCCGATGATCACCACGAGAGCGAGGTAGATCCACTGTCCGGGGCTCCAGCGCTGTCCGGTCGCCACCGGGAACCGGATGGTGTCCTGCTTGAAGACGAACCGGGACAGCGCCCACGGCACCAGCACCGACCCGCCGAGCGCGAGCGTGAAGCGCAGCATCCCGGCGTCGGACAGGTCAGCCTTGAGCGAGATCAGCGAGATGATCCCCATGCCCACGCCGACCAGCGCCAGGTCGCGGCCGAGGGCGCGGTCGGCCCACAGGCCGAGCGCGATGCCCAGCACCAGCGGCAGGTACGCGACCGGCCGGATGTGGACGGCGAACAGCAGGATCGCCGACGCCGACACGAGGAAGGCGGCGGTGAGGCGTGCCGGGCCGACCAGCGGCGTGGGCAGGGTAAGGGTCACGGGACGAGGCTCCCATACCGGGCGGGTACTCCGCTGACCTCGGGGCCTGGTTCTTGGTGCTCCGGGACAACTAGAGTCTGTCCGTAGTCAGGATTCACCCAGCATCCGGCCCGCGCCAGGGCCGGCCACCCGGCAAGGAGGCCGTCGTGCGCTCACCCGAGCACGTTGAGCTCGTTCGGAACGATCCGAACCTTCCCCCGGTCGCGGTCATCGACCGCAGACCCATGACCACCAGCAAGAAGCTGATCTTCGCCGTGATCGGGCTCGTCACGGCCATCGCGTGGGCCCTGGTCGCGTTCGTGCGCGGCGAGTCGGTCAACGGCGCGTACTTCGTGGTCGCCGCCGTCGGTACCTACGTCATCGCCTACCGCTTCTACGCCCGCCTGATCGAGTACAAGGTCGTCCGCCCGCGGGACGATCGTGCGACGCCGGGCGAGGAGCACGAGAACGGCCGCGACTACGCCCCGACCGACCGCCGCGTCCTGTTCGGCCACCACTTCGCGGCCATCGCGGGCGCCGGCCCGCTGGTCGGTCCCGTGCTCGCGGCCCAGATGGGCTACCTGCCCGGCACCCTGTGGATCATCATCGGCGCCGTGCTGGCCGGCTGCGTCCAGGACTACCTCGTCCTGTGGCTGTCCACCCGCCGCCGCGGCCGCTCGCTCGGCCAGATGATCCGCGACGAGATGGGCTCGGTCGGCGGCGCCGCCGGCCTGATCGGCGTGTTCGTCATCATGATCATCATCCTGGCCGTGCTCGCCCTCGTGGTGGTCAACGCCCTGGCGGAGTCGCCGTGGGGCGTGTTCTCGGTGGGCATGACCATCCCGATCGCCCTCTTCATGGGCGTCTACCTGCGGTACATCCGTCCGGGACGGGTGTCCGAGGTGTCGGTCATCGGCGTGGTGCTGCTGGTGCTCGCGATCGTCGCGGGCGGCTGGGTGGCCGACACCACCTGGGGCGCCGAGATGTTCACGCTCGACAAGGTGACCGTCGCCTGGCTCATCGTCGGCTACGGGTTCCTCGCCTCCGTGCTGCCCGTCTGGCTGCTGCTCGCCCCGCGCGACTACCTGTCCACGTTCATGAAGGTCGGCACCATCGTGCTGCTCGCCGTCGGCGTGATCATCGCGCAGCCCGCGGTGCAGGCCCCCGCCGTGTCGAGCTTCGCGATCGAGGGCAACGGGCCGGCGTTCGCCGGATCGTTGTTCCCGTTCCTGTTCATCACCATCGCCTGCGGTGCGCTGTCCGGGTTCCACGCGCTGATCTCGTCCGGCACCAGCCCCAAGCTGGTCGAGAAGGAGAGCCAGCTGCGGATCATCGGCTACGGCGGCATGCTCACCGAGTCGTTCGTGGCCATCATGGCGCTGGTCACGGCCATCTCGATCGACCAGCACCTGTACTTCACGATGAACGCCCCGGTCACGCTCACGGGCGGCGAGCCCGGCACGGCCGCGGACTACGTGAACGGGCTCGGCCTCGCCGGCCCGCCCGCCACGGCGGCCGACATCCAGGGCGCCGCGGACTCGGTGGGCGAGGAGTCGATCGTCTCGCGCACCGGTGGCGCGCCGACCCTCGCCTTCGGCATGTCCCAGATCCTGGGCTCGTTCCTCGGCGGCTCCGCGATGACGGCCTTCTGGTACCACTTCGCGATCATGTTCGAGGCGCTGTTCATCCTCACCACGGTCGACGCCGGCACGCGCGTCGCCCGCTTCATGCTGTCCGACACGCTCGGCAACCTCGGCGGCCCGCTCAAGCGGTTCCGCGACCCGTCCTGGCGCGTGGGCGCGTGGATCTGCTCGATCGTGGTCTGCGGCCTGTGGGGTGCCATCCTGCTGATGGGCGTGACCGACCCGCTGGGCGGCATCAACACGCTGTTCCCGCTGTTCGGCATCGCCAACCAGCTCCTCGCCGCGATGGCGCTCGCCCTGGTCACGGTGGTCGTGGTCAAGAAGGGCTACCTCAGGTGGGCGTGGATCCCGGCGGTCCCGCTGGTGTGGGACCTCGCGGTGACGATGACGGCGTCGTACCAGAAGATCTTCTCGCCCGAGCCGAGCCTGGGGTACTGGGCGCAGCACAACGCGTTCCGCGAGGCGCGGGACGCGGGCGAGACGTCGTTCGGCACCGCGGCCGACCCCGCGGCGATGGACGCCGTCATCCGCAACACGTTCCTGCAGGGCACCCTGTCGATCGTGTTCGCGGTGCTCGTGCTGGTCGTGGCCCTGGTGGCGCTGTGGGTGTGCGTCAAGGCGATCCGTGCGGGCGGCCTGCCCACCACGGAGGAGCCGGACGCCGAGTCGACCACCTTCGCGCCGTCGGGCCTCATCCCGACCGACGTCGAGAAGGAGGTGGCGGCCCAGTGGACCGCCTACTACGAGGCCAACCCGGACCAGGTCAGGACGGGGACGCACGCATGAGTGCGCTCGTGGCACGGACCCCGGGGCCGCTCGCCGTCGTGCGCCGGGGCTGGCGCGCCCTGACCTGGTACGTGACCGGCGTGCTGGGCGAGAGCGACTACCAGCGGTACGTGGCGCACCTGCGCCGCGCCCACCCGGACGCCGCGGTGCCGACCGTGGGCGAGTTCTGGCGGGACCGGTACGCGGCGCAGGACGCGAACCCGGGCGCGCGCTGCTGCTGACCCGCAGCCTCCGTGTCAGACGTACAGGTCACCGGAGTGACCTGTACGTCTGACACGTCCACGGTCGTCACGTCAGGTGGTCGAAGTCGCCGTTGGTCCAGGCCGCGTGGCGGTCCGCCGAGCGCAGCACGATGTCGCGGGCGTCGACCGGGATGACGCCCCGGAAGTTGTTGTAGAGCCGGTCGAACTCGAACCGCGCCACGTGGTGCGCCACGCGCCGCACGACCGGGCCCGACAGCGGGATCCGGTTCGGGTAGCTGCGCATGAAGGACACCGACGTGCGGTCGGGGTTGGCGAAGATGGTGTCACCGCTCAGCAGCACCCCCTTGCCCGCCGCGCCCGAGGCCCAGTGCGCCACCGCGGACCCCGGGAAGTGCCCGCCCGGCTGGCTCAACGTCACGCCGGGCAGGATCTCGCGGTCGCCCTTCCACAGCTCGACGGCGTCGTCGGGCCGGGCGAGCCAGCCGGCGTCGGCCTCGCTGACCAGGATCGGGACCCCGCCGAGGCGGCGGCTCCACTCGACCTGCACCCCGTACATGTGCGGGTGGCTCGCCACGATGAACGCCAGCCCGCCGAGCTCGCGCACGGCGTCGACCGCGGCGTCGTCCACGTAGCCGGGGACGTCGAACATGAGGTTCCCCGCCGGGGTCCGGACGATCTTCGCGGTGGGGCCGATGCCGACGTCGGGCACCGTGTCGAGGCCGTACAGGTCCGGCTCCAGCTCCTCGACCGCGATGCTCTCTCCCGCGGCCGCGAGCTCCTCCAGCGTGGTCCAGCGCTGGCCGTCGGCGGGCACCCACTGGCGTTCGTCGGCGCAGACGGCGCACATCTCGGGCCGGGACTCGTGCTCCACACCGCAGGTGCTGCAGATCCAGAACGTCATGCGAGGACTTCCCTTCGTCGGGCCGGTGCTCCGCCACGTCGCGTCAGCCGGTGCTCGCCACCTTGCGTCACCGTGCGGGCCGTGTCCAGCAATTCTCGTCCGGGACCTACGTCTCCGTCTCAAGGTGGAAGCGGCCGTGCCCCCGGTTTCCTACGCTGGGGGCATGGCCGTAGCCCTACCTCAGCCGGATTCCCGGCGCTCCGACGTCGACGCGCGGCGCCCCGACGTCGATGCCCGACGCCCCGACGTCGACGCCCGGCGGCCCGCCGCGCCGTCCGACCGCGCCCGGGCCGCCGGGAGCCGGCTGGCGGACTGGTTCGGCGTCGACGCCGACTGGGAGCGGGTGCCCGCCGGCCAGAAGGCCTACCGCCGGGACCTGTTGCTGGGGGCCGGCTTCGCGGTGTTCGCGGCCCTCTCGATCGAGCTCGGCCTCAGCATGGGCCTCTTCGAGGGCATCGACCTGCCGATGTGGCTCGTCTACCTGCTCGGTGTCGCCAGCACCGTCCCGCTCGCGTGGCGCCGCCGCTATCCCCTGATATCGCTGGTGCTCGTGTACGCGGCATGGCTCGGGCTCGGGCTGACCATCCCGTCGGCCACGATGCTCATGCCGATGCAGATCATGTACTTCGTGGCGATGTTCACCGCCGTGGCGTGGGCGCGGGACCGGCGGGCCATGCTCATCGTGGTCAGCGCGTGCACCATGGTGATGCTCGGGTGGGTGGTCTGGATGTTCGCGGTGCAGCAGGGCATCGAGACCATCCTGGACGAGTTCCCGACGCCGGCCGACTGGCCCGGCCAGATGGACCCGTACCTCGCCAACGCCATCTACCAGGTCATCATGAACGTCGCGTTCTTCGGCGGCGCGGTGCTGGCCGGCCAGATGCAGTGGAACGCGGCACGGCGCCGGGACCTGCTCGCGGAGCAGGCCGTCACGATCGAGCGGCAGGGGACCGCTCTGACCGATCAGGCCGTGGTCACCGAGCGGATCCGGATCGCGCGCGAGCTGCACGACGTGGTCGCGCACCACGTGTCCGTGATCGGCATCCAGGCGGCCGCCGCGCGCCGCGTGCTGGACCGGGATCCCGCGCGGGCCGCCGAGGCCCTGGCCACGATCGAGCGCGAGTCGCGCGAGGGCGTCACGCAGATGCGGAACCTGGTGGGCACCCTGCGCACGGTGCCCGACGGCGGCACGTCCGCCGGGCCGGACGGCGCCTCCCGCGCGCCCGAACCGGGTCTGGCCGACCTCCCGGCGCTCGCCGCCGCGGACGACGACGGTCTGGACACGACGTACCGGCAGGTCGAGGAGCCGCCCGGTGCGGCCCGTGACGTGCCCGATCCGATGGGGCTGAGTCTCTACCGCACCGCCCAGGAGGCGATGGCGAACGTGCGGAAGCACTCGACGGCCCGGTCCGCGACGGTCACGCTCCGCGTGGTCCGCGGCCCGGAGGCGCTGGCGGACGAGCGGTTCGCGCACGGCTACGCGGAGGTGGAGGTGCTCGACGACGGCCGGCCCCGCCACGGGACGTCCGGCTCGGGGCTGGGCCAGCTCGGGATCCGGGAGCGCGTCTCGACGCACCGGGGTGTGGTCGAGATCGGGCCGCGGGCGATCGGCGGGTACCGCGTGCGTGTGCGGCTGCCGCTGCCCGCCCCGGACACCCGGCCGGCCGCGCAGCCGGCGGCCCGGCCGGTTGCCCGGACCGAGGCCGCCGGATGACGCGCGTGCTGCTGGTCGACGACCAGGCGCTGGTGCGCTCCGGCTTCTCCCTCATCCTCTCGGTGGAGGACGACCTCGACGTGGTCGGCGAGGCCGGCGACGGCGCGACGGCGATCGAGCTGACGCGCGAGCTGCGTCCCGACATCGTGCTCATGGACGTGCAGATGCCTGTCATGGACGGCATCGAGGCCACGCGCCGCATCGTCGCGGAGGACCTCGCCAAGGTGCTCGTGCTGACCACGTTCGACCACGACGAGTACGTGTTCGACGGCCTCGCGGCCGGCGCCTCCGGGTTCCTGCTGAAGAACTCGGACGCGGAGCACCTCGTGGAGGCCGTGCGGACGGTGGCGGCCGGGCACGCGCTGCTGGCCCCGCAGATCACGCGGCGGGTGATCGAGCAGATGGTGGCGGGGGAGCGGCCGCCGTCGGGCACGGTGGGGGCCCCGCGCCAGACGGCGAAGCCGGCCCCCGCCGGGCTCGCGCTCCTCACCCCGCGCGAGCGGGAGGTGCTGGAGCTGGTCGGCACCGGGCTGTCGAACGCCGAGATCGCCTCGACGCTGTTCCTCGGCGAGGCGACGGTCAAGACGCACGTCTCGAACGTGCTGTCCAAGCTGCACGTGCGCGACCGCGTCCAGGCCGTGGTCCTGGCCCACCGCCTGGGCCTGGTCTGAACGGGGCCTGATCCGAACGACGTGAAGTGCGCTTCTACCCAGTCATCGGGCCCGAAACACAGCCTGTTCCGGGCCGAATGACTGGGTGGACGAAGAAAGCGGACTCAACCGTCCAGGCCCGCTTTCTTTCGTCCGGCATAAACGCCGGAAATGGACTATTCAGCCTATTCCGCGGAAGGGCTCGCCGAGGGTTCCGGCGACGGGCTCGTCGACGGCTCCGGGGTCGGTTCCGCCGAGGGCTCCGGGGTCGGTTCGGCCGAGGGTTCCGGGGTCGGCGTCGGAGTGGGCGACGGCGTCGGGGTGGGCGACGGCTCCGGGGTCGGCCGCGACGTCGGCTCGACGGAGGGCTCCGGCGTGGGCTCCTCCGACGGCGGGTCGGACGGCTCGGGCGTCGGCGTCGGGGTGGGCGTCGGCGTCGGAGTGGGGGTCGGCGTGGGCGTGGGCGTGGGCCGCGGCGTCGGCTTCTGCGTCGGCGGGTCGGTCGGCTTCGGCGTGGGCTTCGTGGTCGGCCGGGCCGGCGGCACGGGGTTGTCCACGCCGGGGTTGACGTCCGGGCCCGGGGCGACCGGGTGGTCGCTCGCCGGCGGCTCGTAGGTCTTCCCCGTGTTCCCGGGCGTGCCCTCCTGCGCTGGCGGCGGCGTGTACGTGAACGGGTTCTTCTGCGGCGCGGGCTTGCCGTGCACGTCGACCGTCCCGTTCTCGCCGGACCCAGGCACGGGCTCGCGCTTCAGCATCATGGGCGGCAGCCCCTGGAGGGTGTCGGCCGACGTCGCCCCCGCCGACGTCAGCCGGTTCTGGTCCTTGCCTGCCGGCTGCACGGCGACGGCACCCATGATTCCGGCCGTCAGCACCAAGGCCGCGGCCGTTCCTGTGACGAACAAACGCTTGCGCACGCTTCGCTCCCCCTGCGGGTTCAGATGTTGCCCGGTGCCCCTCTGCCACGACGCTCCGGCCCGTGGGGCCGGACCGCCGTTCGTCCGGCGGAGTGCCTTGCACATTCCTCCGCGGACGGGCTTTCGAACAGTTCAGCGCCGCCCTTGTTTCGAGCGGCGTTCCGGACGGGACAATACGTGGCAGAACGACGACGGCAACCGGAACCTGTAATACCAGATCAAAGCCTGCGCGCCGGGGTGCGTGGTCGGCAGAATGTCACAAGATCGGCAACTCGGAATGCCGAGTTCCTGACATTCTGCCGACCGCCACGCGGGCCGGACCGGCCGGCCCGTCCCGCGGGGGAGCGGGTTCCGACTTCCGGTGGATCCCGCGGGCGGTGCCGGGCCCTAGCGTGAGGGCCATGAGCGATCTGGAGGTGCGGGCGCTGACCCGCGTGTTCGCCTCGGGCGACACACCCCGGCGGGCGGTGGACGGCGTGAGCTTCACCGCGTCGTCGGGCCTGCTCACCGGGTTCGTCGGAGGGAACGGTGCCGGCAAGACCACCACCATGCGGATGATCATGGGCGTCCTGGCGATCACGAGCGGCGAGGTGCTGTTCGACGGCGCCCCCGTCACCCGGTACGACCGCCGCGAGTTCGGCTACATGCCCGAGGAGCGCGGCCTCTACCCCAAGCAGCCCGTGCTCGACCAGCTCGTCTACCTGGCGCGGCTGCGCGGCATCGACGCCCCCGCCGCCCGTCGCGAGGTGCTGGAGCACCTCGACCGGCTGGGGCTCGCGGGCCGGGCGAAGGACCACGTGGAGAAGCTGTCGCTCGGCAACCAGCAGCGCGTGCAGATCGTCGCGGCGGTCATGGGGCAGCCCAAGGCGCTCGTCCTGGACGAGCCGTTCAGCGGGCTCGACCCCGCCGCCGTCGACGCGATGGCCGACCTGCTGCGCGAGCACACCCGGCGCGGTGTCCCCGTGCTGTTCAGCTCGCACCAGCTCGACCTCGTGGAGCGGCTGTGCGAGCGGCTCGTCATCCTGGGCGGGGGCAGGCTCCTCGCGGACGGCACCCCCGACGACCTGCGCGCCCAGGGCGTGACCCGGCACCGGCTGGTCCTGTCGGGCGACGCCGGCTTCGTGCGCGGCGTGCCCGGCGTGCTCGCGGTCGACGTGGACGGCACGTCCGCCCTGGTCGAGGTGCACGACGACGCCGCAGCCGCCCGCCTCCTGACGGCCGCCCTGGACCGGGGCGCCGTCCAGGAGTTCTCCCCGGTGCGGCCGACGCTGGCCCAGATCTACCGCGAGGTGACCTCATGACAAGTGCCTGGATGCTGGTGGCGACCCGCGAGATCGTCGTGCGGGCGCTCAACAAGGGGTTCCTGATCGGCCTCGCGATCACCATCGCGATGATCGGCGGGCTGGTCGGCTTCAGCGCCTACATGGACGGGCGCACCGAGTCGTTCGACGTCGCCGTCGTGGCCGGGGACGACGCCGCGCTGACGGCCGTCGGGTCGGCCCGCGACGGGGCGGCGGCGTCGGACCAGAACATAGAGCTCGACGTCGTCCCGGTCGACGACGCGGCCGCCGCCGAGACCGCCCTCGAGGACGAGACCGCCGACGCCTGGCTCAGCTCCGCCGCGACCGACGGCTGGTCCCTCTCCGGCTGGCGCGAGCCCGACGGCGACCTCGCCGGTCTGCTCGGCGCCACCGTGCGCGACCAGGTCATGACCGACCGCGCGACCGGCGCCGGCACCACCATCGAGGCGCTCACGGCAGGGAGCGAGATCGAGACCCAGCGCCTCGACGGCAACCCCGTCGACCCGCAGGTCGTGTTCCTCGCGGGGTTCGTGCTCGCGTTCCTGTTCTTCACGGGCGCGGTCGGCTCGGGCGCGATGATCGCGGGCAGCGTCATCGAGGAGAAGCAGTCCCGGCTGGTCGAGATCATCGCGACCGCCGTACCGCTGCGGCAGCTCCTGGCGGGCAAGATCATCGGCAGCTCCGTGATCGCGCTGGCCCAGAACCTCCTGCTGGCCGCCGTCGGGCTCGTCGGGCTCTCGTTCACCGACCTCTCGGCCGTCCTGCCCGCGATGACGGCCACGATGATCTGGTTCGTCGTGTTCTTCACCGTCGGGTTCGTCGCCGTCGCGGCCCTGTACGCCGTGGCCGGCTCGCTCGCGTCCCGCACCGAGGACCTCCAGTACACGACGACCCCGCTGATGATGCTGCTCATGGGCGTCTACATCGTGACGTTCTCGGCCGACGGCGTGCTCGAGCGGGTCCTCTCCTACATCCCGCCCGCGTCCATCGTCTCGATGCCCGTGCGGGTGCTCAACGGCGACGCGCTCTGGTGGGAGCCGGTCGTGTCGCTCCTCGTCCTCGTGGTCACCACGCTGGGCGCCGTGCTGCTCAGCGAGCGCGCCTACCGGGGCGCGCTGATGCAGACCGGCGGCCGGGTCACGTGGAGATCGGCCCTGGCCACGGACCGGGGCACTACCCTCGGGGCGTGACCGAACGCACCCAGCCCGACTCCGCCGCGCCCGGGAGCTCCGACCCCGAGAAGGTGCACACCTTCGACCTGATCGACGAGGTCCCGGGCGCGTCCGGCCGGACCGCCGACCCGGGCGGCGCCCGTCCGGACGGCGCCCGTCCGGACGGTGCCGACCCCGACGACGGGTCCGGCACCGCGGCCGACCCGGCCGGGGCGTCCGCACTGCGGGAGCCCGGACGGGTCGGGGTGGCGCTCGCGGGCGCCCGCACCGCCGTCGGGCGGACGGCGCGGCGGGGCGGGGCGGCCGTCCGGCGGCGGCTGCCGACGACCCGCCGGGGCAAGGTGCTGCTGGCGGGCGGCACGGCCGCCGTCGTCGTGCTGGCGGTCGCGGCGGGTGTGCTGGTCGACGCCCGGCTGCGTCACCAGGCGCTGCTGGCCGCCCCGGGCGGTGTGCGGAGCCTGGCGGAGCAGCCCGCCGAGCAGTGGTCCGTCGACCTGGAGGACCCGATCTCGGCGACCCTGGTCGAGATGCCGGGCCTGCTCGCGGTCGTCGGGGACGAGCGGGTCCGCGGCGTCGACCCGGCCACGGGCGAGGTGCGCTGGACCGTGCACGTCGGGCAGTACCCGGACTGCGGCCCGACGGGGCGGCTCGGCGTGGGCGGCCCGGTGCCCGCCGAACCGGCCGACCCCCTGGTCTGCGTCAGCTCGGGTGGCGACCCGCAGGAGGTGACGGTCATCCGGCCGGACGGCACGACGGCGAGCCGCGAGCTCGACGAGGGCGCCGTGGTCGCCCCGTCCGCCGACGGCACGCTGATCACCTTCGAGCTCACGGGCAAGGTGCCGGAGGCGCGACCCGTCGTGGTCGACAAGATGGGCGCCGCCCACCTCCCGAAGGGATTCACGGGGCCCGACCTGGTGGTCCGCGAGGAGGACGCCGCCACCGGGACGGAGCGCTGGAGCGAGACCGTCGCGTTCGGCGCCCCGCTGCCCGAGAGCTGCGTGACCTACGCCGACGACGCGCCGAAGCTGGACGTCGCCGGTGCCCTGGGCTGGACCCTGCTCGACGGCGTCCTGGAGGTGCAGGGCTGCGGCGTCTCCGCCGCGTTCCTGCTCGACGGCACGCGGCTCGACGATCCCGAGGACCCGGCGGACGCCCCGGCCGGCGGCCTGGACACCGCGTCGTTCGCGGCCCTGCCCGACGGCGGCTGGGTGCAGCCGGCGACGGAGCCCGCCGCCGACGGCGCGCCCCGCGACGCGGTGCACCTCCCGGACGGCGGCGCCGTGACCCTCGACGGCCGGGCCCTCGTGCCGTGGGCCACCGACGGCCGGGACCCGGGGCTGCTGCTGACCCGTGTGGGCTCGCGGACGAGCGCCGTGTCCACCGACGAGAAGGACGCCGGGGAGGTGCTCTGGACCGTGCCCGACCTCGCCGTCGTCGCGGTGCTGGCCAGGGTGTCCGGTACCGCCGTGGTCATGGACGAGGAGGGCGAGGTGCACGGGATCGACCTCGGCACCGGCGCGGAGCGCTGGACCGTCGACCCGGACGTCCTCTCCACGCACGGCATGGCCTGGACCGTGGAGTCGATGATCTTCGGGGCCTACACGGACGGTGACACCGTGCTGTTCCCGGCGTCCGCGGACCCCGCGGGCGAGTCCTCCGGGCTGCGGCTGCTCGCGATCGACGTCCGCGACGGCTCGGTGCGCTGGGAGGTCGGGCAGGACACGCCCTACACGCAGGTGATCAGCGTGGACGGCTACATCGCGCAGATCACCCAGCAGGGTGTGGTGGGTCTCGGCTGACTCGGGGGCAGCGCGAGTAGGCTCCGGCCATGTCGCGTCCTGACCAGCAGGAACCCATCGTCTTCGAGCTGGTCGAGCGCTCCGGGCCGGACGGGGGCACCGACCACGGCGACGCGGGCCCGGGCGGCTCCTCCGGCCGGCGTCCGCACCGGTTGCCCCGGCTGCCCCGCGTGCCGCGGCGCACCTGGCTGGTCGCCGCCGCGGCCGTCGCCGTCGTGGTGCTGGGCGTCACTGCCGTCGACCTGGTGCGCGACCACCGGCGGGCCGAGCTGATGCGCACCTCGCCGATCGGGGTGGCGTCGCTCGACGACCCGCCCGCGAAGGCCTGGACCGTGCCGTTCGATGTCGCCGCCCCCGACGGGGACCAGCTGTTCATGGACCAGCAGCAGCTCTTGACCATGGACGGGCTGCTCGTGGTGCCCCCGGGTACGACGCGCGGTGTTGTCCAGGACGTCGGCACCGGGGCCATCAACCCTGCCCCGGTCGGGTTCGAGGACGTCGTGGCCGTGAACCCGGGTTCGGGCGAGGTCGCCTGGCGCGTGCCCCTGGGCGGGAACCCCGTGTGCGGGCCGTCCGGCTACGACGCGTCGGTGTCGGCCGACGAGCTGGTGTGCGTGCAGGGTCCGGCGGACGCGCGCGAGGTGCTGACCATCGCGGCGGACGGCGGCACGCGGACCCGGGCGGCGGACCTGGCGGACGGCGAGCAGATCTTCCCCGGGCCGGACGGCACGGCGGTGCGCGTGGTCCGGACCGGTACCGCCGCCGAGGAGGTGGTGTGCGACCTGGGCGCCTGCACGCCGTCCGTGCTCACCGAGGGGCGCGACGTCCGGGTCGTCGCGGAGGACGCCGTGAGCGGGGACGAGCGCTGGACGAGCACCGTCGAGTTCGCGCCCGCGGACACGATCAACTGTCAGCGGGTGGGCAACGAGTTCGAGCAGGGGAGCGTCGACGCGGACCAGGTCACCGTCTACACCAGCGCCGCGAGCGTCACCGTGGACGGCTGCGGCATCTGGGGCGCGCTGTCGATGCGGGGCGTCCGGCTCGACCTCGCGAGCGACGCCGGTGCCGAGGTCGAGATCGACGCCGGCACCGGCATGCCCACGCGCGGCTGGGTGACCGAGCTCGGCCCGGACCTCTTCGCCGTCGAGTACGACCCCATGCGGACCGTCGTCGTGGACGGTGCGGGGAAGGTTCAGCGCACCCTGGACGGCTGGCTGCGGGGCGGGAACGTGTCCCCCGACGCTCCCGACGACCTCTGGTTCGTGACGACCCGGTCGGGCGGCCACGGGTTCGTGGCGGTGCGCGAGGACGGCTCGGTGGCCTGGAAGGATCTGAACAGCCAGAGCGTCCTGCTCGTCGGCCGCGACGTGGTGGTCGCGGACCGCGGTTCCCGGGTGGTCGGGCTGGCCCGGGACACGGGCGAGCAGGTCTGGTCCTGGGAGAGCGGGGACATGGCAGGCATGTCCCGCTACCGGGCGCTGACCGACGGCGAGACCGTGGTCCTGGAGCATCTGCGACAGGTGGGCTCTGGCTCGGGCCTCCTCGTGGCACTCGACCTGGGCACGGGCGAGCAGGTCTGGGACGCGCCGCTCGCGGGTTCTGCCGTCGCCGTGGACGGGCACGTCGTGGAGGTCGGCCCGGAGGGCCTGGCCGGCCTGGGCTGACCTTCCGCGAGGGGCTGATCCGAGGCATCGGGCGGAGTTACGCTCGCCGCATGGCGCACGACCCGGACGAGGGCGCTGCGTACGTCTTCGACCTGGTCGACGACGACGCGGCCGAGCCGGGCGTGCTGCTGGGCGCGACCCCGGCGGGCGGCACGGACGGTCAGGAGCCCGCCGACGGCCGGGCCGGTGCGGACGGCGCCGGCGCCTGGGCGGGCGGGCCTGCGCCGTCGGGCGGCCAGGTCGTGACGTGGCGCCGCGCGGCGCCGCTCCTGGCGCTGCTGGCGGTGGCGCTGGGCACGGGCGTGGCGGTCGACGGCGCGCGCGACGCCGCCCGGATGGAGCGGATGCGCGACGTCCCCGGGGGCGTCGCGGACCTGTCGGCGCCCCTCCACGAGACCTGGGCCTGGCAGGGCAAGGTCGACCTCGGCGAGGGCATGACCGACGTCGCGGTGCTCGGCGGCGACCTGGTGTTCGAGTCGGAGGGCGAGCTGGTCGCGCTGGACCCGGCCACGGGCGAGGAGTCCTGGACCGTCGAGCTCGGCGCGGGCCCGGAGTGCGGCCCCACGGTGTCGCCGGTGTGGGACGACCCGCGGACGCCGGCGCTCGTGTGCCTCCAGGAGCGCGGCCGCGAGACCGAGGTGGTCGTGGTGCGGCCCGGCGGCGCGACGTCGGCCCCGCGCCTGCTCCCCGCAGCGGACACCGCCCGGTACGGGCAGCCGCACACCGGGCCGGACGGGACGGTGCTGCGCGCGCTGCGCGTCGGGCCCGAGACGCCGCTGGGCGAGGACGTCCGGTGCGACGAGTCGGGCGACTGCACCGGGCAGATCGTCGACGGACGGGACCTGGTGCTCCGTGCCGAGGACGCCGTCACGGGCGAGGAGCGCTGGAGCGTGACCGTGCCGTTCCACGCCACGGAGGCGGGGCGGTGCACCAGCACGTTCAGCGCGGCCTGGGGCAGCTCGGAGAACCGCATCCACCTCAGCGGGCAGCTCGCCCCCGAGGCCTTCGGCGCCCGCGTCCTTGCGGACCTCGTGAACGTGGAGGGCTGCGGCGTCCAGGCCGCGGTCACGTCGTCCGGGGTGCTGCTGGGCAGCCGCCTCGAACCGGGTTCGAGCGTCGTGGGCCGGCTCGACTCGGGTGGATACCTCGGGATGACCTGGGACGACGTGACACGCACGCTCCTGTACGACGCCGACGGCGCGACCACGGGCGAGATCAGCGGGTACGTGATCGACCCGAGGTCCACGGACGAGGCCGGCCCGGCCACCCTGCTCGCGATCGACGAGCCGCGGCGACGCCTGTCGGCCCACGAGGCCGACGGGACCGCGCGCTGGGACATCGCGCTCCAGTCCGGCGGGCAGGAGTTCCTCGCCCAGGTGGGCGAGACGGCGGTGATCACCACCGGGGCGGGGACGGTCCGGGGCCTGGACCTGGCGACCGGCGAGGAGCGGTGGACCTGGGACGGCTCGGACCCCGACGTGACGGCCGAGGGCGGCTACTTCGGCACCGCCTACGTGGCCCAGGCGTTCACCGACGGCGAGGTCGTGCTCCTGCTGGCCGAGGGGAACGGCAGCGTGGCGCGGGGCATGGTGGCGCTCGACGCGGGCACGGGCGAGGTGGTCTGGGACGAGGCCGGGGGCGGGCCGGGCACCACGCTCGACCCGCACGACGGTGACGTGGTCCGGCAGGGTGTCACCGGCGACCTGATCGCGGTGGACGGGCACCTGATGGAGGTCGGGTCGGTCGGCGTCCGCGGTCTCGGGTGAGCCGGAGGCGGCTCCGGCATACCCTCGACTCCATGGCGCGAGAACCGGGCGAGGGCGGTCGGCTCGTCTTCGACCTGGTCGACGACGCCGCGGGGTCCGGGGTGCCGGTCACCCGGTCCGACCCCGACGATCAGCGCTCTCCGGACGACGAGGGCGGCGCCGGACCCGACCCGGGCGGCCCGTGGCCGCCGTCGGGCGCGCCGAGCGGCAGGCTCCGGGTCCTCGTGCCGGTCGCCGCGGTGCTCGCCGTCGTGCTCGGGACGGGCCTTGCCGTCGAGGGCGCGCGGGACGGGGCGCGGATCGAGCGGATGCGCGACGTCAGCGGCGGGGTCGCGGACGTGTCCGTCCCGCTGGCGGAGACGTGGCGGTGGGAGGGCCTCGTCGGGTCCCGGACGGCGATCGACGAGGGGCGCGGCAACGAGGTGGCCGTGCTCGGCGACGTCCTGGTGTTCGAGTCCGACGGCGAGCTCGTCGCGCTGCGCCCGGCGACGGGCGAGGAGGCGTGGACCGTGCCGCTCGGGGAGGACCCGGACTGCGGCCCGTTCGGGGCTGCGGGCTGGGCCCGGACGACCACCCCGTCGCTGGTGTGCCTGGAGGGCTCCGGTGCGGACCGGGCGGCCACGACGGTCGGGCCCGACGGCGTCGTCTCGGCCCGGCGGGAGCTCCCGGCCGCGGACACCGACCGGTTCGGGCTGCCCCGGCCCGGCCCGGACGGCACCGTGCTGCGCGCGCGGCGGGCGGGTCCCGGGTCGGCCGTGGACCTCGGCGACGCGCGGTGCACGGACACGGGCGAGTGCTCCGGCACGGTGGTGGGCGGCCAGGGCCTCGCGCTCCGCGCCGAGGACGCCGGCACGGGCGCCGAGCGCTGGAGCACGGTCGTGCCCTTCCGGCCGACCCGGGCCGACCAGTGCAACAACTGGCTCGGCTCGTCCTGGGACGGCGCGGGCAACGCCGTGGACCTCGCGCAGATGATCGACCCGCGGGTCTTCGGCGCGCGGATCGGCGCCGACCTCGTGCAGCTCTACGGCTGCGGCATCGAGACGGCCGTCACCCCGGGCGGGGTGCCGCTCGGCACGGACATCGAGCCGGGGACGGGCGGTGTGAGCAGCCTCGTCTCGGGCGGGTACACCGAGTTCACCTTCGAGGGCATGGTGCGGACGGTCCTGTACGACGGCGACGGCGCCGTCGTCGGCGAGATCGAGGGGCACGCGCTGGAGCCGGGGGTGACGGACGGCGAGGGGCCCGGCGTGCTGCTGGCCATGGACACGGCCGGCCCGCGGCTGCGGGCCTACGAGACCGACGGGACGCCCCGCTGGGATGCCACGACGCGCGCCGGCGGCCAGCTCTTCCTCGCCCAGGTGGCCGGGACGATGCTCGTCATGACCGGGGCCGGGGACGTGCGGGGCCTGGACGCCGCGACCGGCGAGACGCGCTGGGTGTGGGACGCCACGGACGACGCCGACGGCCGGTACCTCGAGGACCTCTTCGTGTCCCGCACGTTCACGGACGGCGAGTCGGTGCTGCTGCTCACCGAGAACGGCTCCGGCGGCGCGGGCCTGGTGGCGCTCGACGCGGCGTCGGGCGAGGTCGTCTGGGAGCAGCACGGCGACGCGGCGGTCACCGGCGGCATCTACCAGGGGTTCGACACGTCGCTCGTGGCCGTGGACGGGCATCTGCTGGAGGTCACGCCGTCGGGCGTCCGCGGCCTGGGCTGACCGGGAGTCGCTGGCGGCCCGCGCTCTGGGTGAGCGGACGGCCCGTGCGGCATACGCTCGGTGGTATGGCTCGTCACGCGGACGACGACGCCGTCGTCTTCGACCTGGTCGACGACGAGGGACGCCGGACCGCGTCGCCCACCCCGCCGTCGGCCGAGGCCGAGGCCGAGGCCGAGGAAGGGGGCGGCCCCGGGGCCGGCGGACCGCGGCCGACGGGCGACCCGGAGCGTGCCGCCGTCCGGCGGCGGCGCACGCTCGTGGGCGCCGTCGTGGTCGCTGCGGTGCTGGGCACGGGGCTCGTCGTCGACGGCATGCGCGACGCTGCGCGGGCCGAGCAGATCAGGTCCGTGCGCGGTGGCGTCGTGGACGTGTCCGCACCGCTGGACGAGGTGTGGGCGTGGAGCGGCGCCGTCGGCTCACGCCGGGCGTTCGTGCGGGGTGAGGGCAACCAGGTCGCCGCCCTCGGCCCCTTCCTCGCGTTCGAGTCCGACGGCGGGCTGCTGGCCCTGCGCGCGGCCACGGGCGAGGAGGGGTGGACCGTACCGCTCGGCGACGACCCGGACTGCGGGCCGACCGGTTACCTGGGCTGGTCGGAGGTGGCGACCGACGTCCTGGTCTGCCTCCAGGGTTCCGGGGCCGGACGCGAGGTCTTCACCGTGGGGCCCGACGGCGTGCCCTCCGCACCGCGCACCCTCGACGCCGGGGACGAGCAGCGGTACGGGTCCGCCCGGCCCGGCCCCGAGGGGACCGTGCTGCGCGCCCGGCGGATCGGGCCCGAGCCGGTGGACGGAAGCGGCGCCCAGTGTCCGGACGAGGGGGAGTGCAGCGGGACGGTCGCGGCGGGCCGGGACCTGCTTCTGCGCGCCGAGGACGCGCTGACGGGTGCGGAGCGCTGGAGCGTTGTCGTCCCCTTCCGGGCGATGGCGGCCGAGGGCTGCCGCGCCGGGCCCCTCCTGCCCTGGGACCGGAGGGACGACATCGTCCGGTCCGGCGCGCACCTCGACCCCGAGGGGTTCGGCGCGCGGATCGAGCCGGGGCTCGTCCAGGTGTGGGGGTGCGGCTTCCGGGCCGGCGTCACCGCGGACGGCGCCCTGCTGATGATGGAGGGCGTGCCGGGGTTCGCGTCGGTGGTCGGCCTCGACACGGGCGGGTACGTCGCGCAGACGATCACCCAGCGGTACGCCGGCAGGATGGACAGCGCGCTCTACTCCGCGGACGGCGAGGCGGTCCGGAAGGTCGCCGGGACCCTGAACCGCCCGGGGACCACGGACGACCCGCGTGCGGCCACGCTCCTCTCGACCGAACCGCCCGGGGGGCGCCTGCGGTCGTACGCGGCGGACGGGACGCAGCGCTGGGACGTCGCGGTACGGGACGGCACGGCCCAGTTCCTCGCCCAGGTGGACCGGACGGTGGTGACCACGACCTGGACCGGGGGCGTGCGCGGGCTGGACCTCGACACCGGCGCGGTCCGCTGGACGTGGCGCACGCAGGGCGGCCTGTACGACTGGTCGTACGAGAGCAGCTACGTGTCCCAGGCCTTCACCGACGGGCAGTCGCTCCTGCTGCTCCTGGAGAGCGGGAGCGGCGACCAGGGGCTCGTGTCGCTCGACGTGGCCTCGGGTGAGCTGGTCTGGGACGGGACCTCGTCGCACCTCCTCACCCCGAAGCCGGAGACGATGCTGCTCGCGGTGGACGGGAACCTGCTGGAGGTCTCGCTGGACGGGGTCCGGCGGTTGGGCTGATCCGCGCTGCCGCCGCCGGATGTCGGTGAGCCGTCCTAGGGTGGGCCCATGGTGAGAATCGGCGCGCACGTTGACCTGGCCGACGCGATCGGGGCGGCCAAGGCGCTCGACGCGGACGCGGTGCAGGTGTTCCTCAGCGACCCGCAGGCCTGGAAGGTCCCGGACCTGCCGTACGAGGGCGGCGCGGAGGCGCTCAAGGCCGACGCCGCGGCGGCCGACGTGGACCTCTACGTGCACGCGCCGTACGTGATCAACGTGGCGTCGACCAACAACCGCATCCGGATCCCGAGCCGCAAGCTGCTGCAGCAGATCATGGACGGGGCGGCCGCGATCGGCGCCAAGGGCGTCGTGGTGCACGGCGGGCACGTCACCGCGGACGACGAGCCGGCCAAGGGCTTCGACAACTGGCGCAAGGCCGTCGACGCGCTGGAGACCGACGTCCCGGTGCTCATCGAGAACACCGCGGGCGGCGACTACTCGATGGCCCGCCGGCTGGAGCGCATCGAGCAGCTCTGGGCGGCGGTGACCGCCGCGAACGGGGGGGACGCCGTCGGCTTCACGCTCGACACCTGCCACGCGTGGGCCGGGGGCATCGACCTCGCGACGGCCGCCGACCAGGTCCGCGCGATCACGGGCCGCATCGACCTGGTGCACGCCAACGACTCGCGCGACGACGCCGGGTCGGGCGCGGACCGGCACATCAACTTCGGCCGGGGCCTGATCCCCGAGGAGCTGCTGGTGGGCGTGGTCGCCGCCGCGGGCGCCCCCGTCATCTGCGAGACCAAGGGCGACATGGCCCCCGACATCGCGTGGCTGCGGGAGCGCCTGGCCTGACCCGTCCGGCTCCCGGTGGTCGAGCGTGCCGGGGCGACCTGGCAGGATCGGACGCATGGCGACGACGCAGCGGGTAGTGGTCACGGGCGCGAGCGGCAAGCTCGGCCGGTTCGTGGTGGAGCACCTGGTGGACTCCGGGTACGACGTGGTCGCGACCGACCGCGTGGCGCCCCCGCAGGGCAGCCCCGGTGACTTCACGGTCGCGGACCTGACCGAGCTGGGCCAGGTCGTCGAGCTCCTGTCCGGCGTGGACGAGGGCCGGGCGGCCGACGCCGTCGTGCACCTGTCCGCGATCCCCGCGCCCGGCCTGGCCACCAACGCCGCGACCTTCCGCAACAACGTGCCGAGCACGTACAACGTGCTGCGGGCCGCCCAGGTGCTGGGCGTCCGGAACGTCGTGACGGCCTCCTCCGAGACCGTGCTGGGCCTGCCGTTCGACGTGCCGCCGCCGTACATCCCGGTGGACGAGGAGTACGACGTGCTGCCGCAGTCCACCTACTCGCTCGGCAAGTCGCTCGAGGAGGAGATGGCCCGGCACTTCACGCGCTGGGACCCGGAGCTGAAGGTGGCCGCGCTGCGGTTCTCCAACGTGATGCGCCCCGAGGACTACGCCCGCTTCCCGTCCTGGCAGGACGACGCCGCGGCCCGGCGCTGGAACCTGTGGGGCTACATCGACGGGCGCGACGGGGCGCAGGCGGTGCGCCGCGCGCTGGAGGCTGACTTCACCGGGTTCGAGGCGTTCGTGATCGCCAACGACGACACGGTGATGGAGCGGGACTCGGCGGACCTGGTGGCCGAGCAGTTCCCCGACGTGCCGGTCCGCCGTCCGCTGCAGGGGCACGAGACGCTGCTGAGCATCGACAAGGCCCGCCGGGTCCTGGGCTACGCGCCGCGGCACCGCTGGCAGGACGAGGTCTGACGCCGGCGGCTGCTACGCCCCGGCGGCCGCGCGGGGCGCGCTGCCGACGACGGCCCGGCAGCTCCGCAGGAACGAGGCGCCGACCCGCGACGGGTCGCCGAGGTAGCCCGCGACCATGACGCCGTCGCGGAGCAGCATCAGGTCCTCCGCGACCGCGGCCGGCTCGGCGAGCCCTAGCGGGGCGACGAGCCGCTCGAACGCACGCACCCACCACCCGCGGTGCTCGTCGACGATCTTGCGGACGGGACTGTCGGGATCGGGGTACTCGGCCGCGGCGTTGATGAACGGGCACCCGCGGAAGTCGGGTTCGCACGCCATGGCCCCGGTGTGCCCGGCCATCAGGCTCAGTGTGACGTCGACGTCGCCGTCGCCGTGGGCGATGGCCGCGTCCACGCCGGCGCGCTCCCGCGCCGCCCGGTGCTCCAGGTAGGCGACCACGAGGTCGTCCTTGCTCTGGAAGTGCCGGTAGAACGTCACCTTCGTGGTGCCGGCGCGCTCGATCACCTTGTCCACGCTCACGGCACGCAGGCCGTGCGCGTAGAAGAGCTCGTTCGCCGCCTCGATCAGGCGGTCCGACATCGATCCGCGCACGGTCGTGATCATACGAGGCCCCTTTCGCCGTTCCCCTTGCGCTCGACGCCCGGGGATGTGTACTGTCTCGCTAGGTAGAGGTACTAGTAAGTCTACCTAGACAAATGGCCGGGCGGATTGATTCCCGCCCGGCCGCTACCGAGGGGAACTCACATGTCCACCACCGTGGAATCAACGTCGGCCGTTGCCACGGCCCGCGCGCTGCGGAACCTGTACTTCGTCCGGTTCGGCTTCGCGATCGTCTGGGCAGCCCTGCTGTTCGTCGTCGGGGGGAGCCTGGGCCCGGTCACGATCGGCCTGCTGGTGCTCTACCCGCTGTTCGACGTCGCGGCGGCCGTGACCGACCTCCGGTCCTCGACGGCCGCGCGCCCGACGGTGGGCCTGTACTTCAACATGGTGCTGAGCCTGGCGACGGCCATCGGCCTGGGCGTCGCGGTCACCTCCGGCATCCCCGCCGTGCTGCGGGTCTGGGGCGTCTGGGCGATCACCGCCGGCCTCGTGCAGCTCATCGTCGCGATCCGGCGCTACAAGCTCGGCGGCCAGTGGGCGATGATCCTCAGCGGCGGCATCTCGGTGCTCGCCGGTACCGGCTTCTTCATGATGGCCGGCGGTCCGAACGCGGCCCTGACCTCGCTGGCGGGGTACGCCACGCTCGGCGGAATCTTCTTCCTGGTCTCGGCGTTGCGCCTGGGCCGCGTCATCAAGAAGGAGAGCTGACATGACCGAGAACACCTTCGACGTCGTCGTCATCGGTGCCGGACCCGTGGGCGAGAACGTCGCCGACCGCGTGGTCCAGGGAGGCCTGACCGCCGCGATCGTGGAGCGCGAGCTCGTGGGCGGGGAGTGCTCCTACTGGGCGTGCATGCCCACCAAGGCGCTCCTGCGCGACGCCGCCGCGCTGCGCGCGGCCCGGAGCCTGCCGGGCGCCGGTGCCGCCGTGACCGGTGAGCTGGACCCCGCCGCCGTGTTCGCACGTCGCGACGCGTTCGCGGCGCACTGGCACGACGACGGCCAGGTCGACTGGCTGCAGAGCGCCGGGATCTCGCTGTTCCGCGGTGCCGGTCGGATCAGTGCCACCCGTACCGTCGAGGTGACGGACGCCGACGGCGGCACGACCGTGCTCACGGCGCGCCACGCCGTGGTCGTCGCGACCGGCAGCAGCGCCGTCCTCCCGCCGATCCCCGGGCTGGCCGACGCCGCGCCGTGGACCAGCCGCGAGGCCGCGTCCGCGCAGGCCGTCCCCGCACGGCTCGCGGTCATCGGCGGCGGCGTCGTGGGAACCGAGATGGCCACCGCGTTCGCCGCCCTCGGGGCGCAGGTCACGATGATCGCCCGCGACGGGCTGCTCCCCAGCGTGGAGTCGTTCGCGAGCGAGCTCGTGGCCGAGGCGCTCAAGGCGCAGGGCGTGGCGCTGCACCTGCGCACCCAGCCCGTGGACGTCCGGCGTGACGACCAGGGCACGGTGCACGTCGCGCTCGCGGACGGCACGAACCTCACCGCCGACGAGGTGCTGGTCGCGACCGGCCGCCGGCCCAGTACGGACTCGATCGGCCTGGAGAACGTCGGGCTCACCCCCGGGGACTGGCTGACGGTCGACGACTCCCTGCGGGTGCTCGGCGGCGACGGCGTACCGGTCGGCGACGGCTGGCTCTACGCCGCCGGCGACGTCAACCGCCGCGCGCTCCTGACGCACCAGGGCAAGTACCAGGCCCGGGCCGTGGGCGACGCCATCGCCGCCCGCGCCAACGGCACGCCCGTCGACGTCGCACCCTGGGGCCGGCACGCCGCCACGGCCGACGAGCGCGCCGTGCCGCAGGTGATCTTCACCGACCCCGAGATCGCGAGCGTCGGCCACACCGCCGCCTCCGCCGAGGCCGCGGGGCTGCGCGTGCGCTCCGTCGAGTACGACCTGGGCGCCGTCGCCGGCGCCTCGCTGCACGCCGACGGGTACACCGGCCGGGCCGCCATGGTCGTCGACGAGGACCGCAAGGTGATCGTCGGGTTCACCGCCGTGGGCCCCGACGTGGCCGAGCTGCTCCACGCGGCGACGATCGCGATCACCGCCGAGGTGCCGATCGACCGGCTGTGGCACGCCGTGCCCGCCTACCCCACCGTCAGCGAGGTGTGGCTCCGGCTCCTCGAGACCTACGGGCGGTCGGCGTAGGCGGGACGCGGCCGGGCAGGACGATCTGGTCGGGGGCCCGGATCTCCGACCACGCCCGTGCCCGCGGGAGCCGGTGGATCGTGATGTCCGTGGGTCGCGTGCCGGCCGGCTCCACGGGCGGCACCGCGAGCACGTCCGCGCCGGCCAGGGGGCCGAGGTCCAGCCGCGTCAGCGCCGCGACGTCGCGCACCGGCACCTGGTAGGTGCGGAACGGGCCGAGCGGCGGGATCTCGTCCCTGGCCAGGGCCTGGGCGGTGATCTCGTACAGGCGGGCGTCGTCGAGCTGGGGCGTCTGGTCCAGCACGAACGCCGTCGCCCGCAGCGCGGCGGGCGCGGCACCGGCGGGGGCGGGCAGGCCTGGCGCACCGGCCGGGTCCACCCAGGCGACGACCTTCCAGAACAGGCGCGGGAGGCGGACCCCGCGGTACGGCGGGTCGTCGGCGGCGAAGACGGGACCGGTGTGGACCGCCAGGCGGTGGTCGTGGGCCGCGGCGTACCGGAGCACGTGGTCCTCCAGCCCGTTCCAGAGCTCCTTGGACTGGTTGAACCGGTTCACCTGCGGCGCCGCGTTGGTGTAGGTGAACGTGTCGTGGTTGGCCCGCGCGGCCGTCTCGGCGTCACCCCAGACGGGGTCGAGACGGCGCACGAGGTGGCCGCGGTCCAGCGGGTTGCCCGCGTAGAGCTCGCTGCCGGCCTGCTCACCGCTCGGCACGCGGGAGTCCAGGCGCCAGCGGCCCGAACGGCGCAGCGCCTGGAGCGTGGCGCCGTCGATGGTGCAGGCCGTGGCCGCGGCGAGCCGGCGGACCGGGTCGAGCAGCACGGAGAAGTGGGTGTAGTCGAGCACACGCAGCCCGACCGGGGAGACGGGGAGCGGGACGCCGAAGCCGAGGAACTGTGCGTCATATCCGGTCACAGGCCGACAGCCAACCAGAGTGAGCCAGGTCATGACCAGACCAACAATCGGACGAGGTGGACGCCGGAAGGCAATCTCGTCCTAGGCTCTAGCCCGTGAGTGAATCAACTCAGACCGTCCGCGGCAACGCCCGGCACGAGGTACCTGACCCGCTGCGCGAGGACGTGCGCCTGCTCGGCGGCCTTCTCGGCAGGATTCTCCGCGAGGACGGGGGGCAGGACCTGCTGGACGACGTCGAACGTCTCCGCGAGCTGACGATCCGCGCCTACGGTGACCCGTCGCCGCACGCGCTGGACGAGGCCGCCGACGTCGTGGCGTCCTTCTCCGTGGAGCGCGCCGAGCAGGTCGCCCGTGCGTTCACCTGCTACTTCCACCTCGCGAACCTCGCGGAGGAGTACCACCGGGTGCGCGTGCTGCGCGCCCGCGAGGCCGAGACGACGACCGGCCCGGCCGTCCTGGAGGACACGATCCCCGCGGCCTTCGCACGGCTCACCGAGGAGGTGGGCCGGGACGAGGCGCTGCGCCGGCTCGGCGAGCTGGAGTTCCGACCGGTGCTCACCGCGCACCCGACCGAAGCCCGCCGTCGGGCCATCAGCGGGACCATCCGCCGCATCTCGGACCTCCTGGCCGAGCGGGACATCCGCCGGCTCGGCGGCGTGACCCTCGCGGAGAACGAGCGGCGCATCCTCGCCGAGATCGACACCATGTGGCGCACCGCGCCCGTGCGGACCAGCAAGCCGTCCGTGATCGACGAGGTCAAGACGGTCATGGGCGTGTTCGACGCCGTGCTCGTGGACGTGTTCGGCGACGTGTACCGGCGGCTCGACGACTGGCTCCTGGCCGAGGACGCCGGCCGCGTGGCCCCCGTGGCCAAGCCGTTCGTGAAGCTCGGGACCTGGATCGGCGGCGACCGCGACGGCAACCCGAACGTCACCGCGGAGGTCACCCGGCAGGCCGCGGGCCTGGCCGCCGAGCACGCCCTCGCGGCACTCGAGAGCCTCGCGGTCGAGACCGGGCGCAAGCTGACGCTCGACGCCGAGGGCACCACGCCGTCGTCGGACCTGAACGCGCTCTGGCGGCGCATCCGGCTCATCTCCGAGGAGATGGCCCGGCGCTCCGAGGAGGCGTCGCCGAACGAGCCGCACCGTGCGGTCATGCTGGCGATCGCGGAGCGCATCGCCGCGACCCGCACCCGCGACGCCGACCTCGCGTACGCGAACGCGGAGCAGCTCGAGGCGGACCTGCTCGTGGTGCAGGACTCGCTGGTGGCGACCGGCGCGGCGCGTGCCGCGTACGGCGACCTGCAGCGGCTGGTCTGGCAGGTGCAGACCTTCGGGTTCCACCTGGCGGAGCTCGAGGTGCGGCAGCACTCGCAGGTGCACGCCGCGGCGCTCGCCGAGATCCGCGAGCTCGGGGTCGACGGCGCGCTCGGCGACCGCACCCGTGAGGTGCTGGACACCTACCGGGCCCTCGGCGCCATCCAGAGCCGGTTCGGCGAGCGGGCCGCTCGTCGCTACATCGTCTCGTTCACGCAGGCGCCGGAGCACCTCGCCGCCGTCTACGAGCTGGCGTCGTACGCCTTCGCGGACGACCCGGACGGCGCACCCGTGATCGACGCCATCCCGCTGTTCGAGACCTTCGCGGACCTGCAGAACTCGGTGCCGATCCTGGACTCGATGCTGACGCTGCCCGCGGTGCAGAAGCGCCTGGCTGAGAACGGCCGCCGCGTCGAGGTCATGCTCGGCTACTCGGACTCGTCCAAGGACGTGGGCCCGGTGGCGGCCACGCTCGCGCTGCACGACGCGCAGTCGCGCATTGCGGAGTGGGCGCGGTCCAACGACCTGAAGCTCACCCTGTTCCACGGCCGTGGCGGTGCGCTCGGCCGCGGCGGCGGCCCGGCCAACCGCGCCGTGCTCGCGCAGCCGCCGCACTCGGTGGACGGCCGGTTCAAGCTGACCGAGCAGGGCGAGGTCATCCTGGCCCGCTACGGCGACCCGGTGATCGCGTCCCGGCACATCGAGCAGGTCGCCGCGGCGACCCTGCTGGCCTCCGCGCCGTCCGTCGAGGCGGTCAACGAGAGCGCGACGGCCAAGTTCGCAGGGCTCGCCGAGTCCCTCGACGCGACCTCCCGCGCCAGGTTCCACGAGCTCGTGAAGGCCGACGGGTTCCCGCAGTGGTTCGCGCAGGTCACGCCCCTGGAGGAGGTCGGGCTGCTGCCCATCGGGTCGCGCCCCGCCAAGCGCGGCCTCTCGGTGAACTCGCTCGACGACCTGCGCGCCATCCCCTGGGTCTTCTCCTGGTCGCAGGCCCGTATCAACCTCGCCGGCTGGTTCGGCCTGGGCACGGCGCTGGCCACGGCCGGTGACGTCGAGCTGCTGCGCGCGGCGCGTGCCGAGTGGCCGCTGTTCGCGACCATGCTCGACAACGTCGAGATGTCGCTCGCCAAGACCGACGAGCGGATCGCCGCGCAGTACCTGGCGCTGGGCTCGCGCGACGACCTCGCCGAGATGGTGCTCGACGAGCTGCGCCTCACCCGGGAGTGGGTGCTGAAGATCAGCGGCAACGAGTGGCCGCTGGCGTCCAAGCGGGTGCTCGGCCGCGCCGTCCAGCTCCGGTCGCCCTACGTCGACGCCCTCTCGTTGCTGCAGGTCCGCGCGCTGCGCGGGCTGCGCACCGGGTCCGACGGCGGCTCCGCGGTGGACGGCGACTACGCCGGCCGGCTGCAGCACCTGCTGCTGCTCACGGTCAACGGTGTCTCGGCGGGCCTGCAGAACACGGGGTGACCCCCCGGGGTGCGAGTTCGGTCGGTTGCTTCGAGATCGGTCGGTCGATTGACCGGTCTCGGGGCAACCGACCGAAGTCAGCACGGCCCGTGATGTGTGAGAACCACAGGGAGAGACCATGAGCGCGACCTTGATCGGCACGTCCCACGGGACCGACGACCCCGCGGGCCAGGCGGCCGTGCGCGCGCTGCTCGACGGCGTCCGCGTCGCCCGGCCCGGGCTCGACGTCCGCGAGGCGTTCGTGGACGTGCAGCAGCCGGAGGTCGGCGACGTGCTCGCCGAGGCGGTGCGCGACGCGGCCGGCGTTCGCGAGGGCTCGGCCGGGCCGTCCGCCGTGGTCGTGCCGGTGCTGCTGTCGACGGGGTATCACGTGCGGCACGACATCGCGCAGGCCGTGTCGGCCGTCAACGCGACCGCCGAGGGCAGTGCCGTGGCGGCCGAGCCCCTCGGCCCGCATCCGTTGCTGGTCGACATCCTGGCCGACCGGTACGCCGCCGCCGAGGCGGCGCACGGCCCGTTCCGGCCGGACGACGCGGTGGTCCTCGCCGCCGCCGGGTCCTCGGTGGCGGCCGCGGCGACGGCGGTCGAGGAGGTGGCCAGCGGGCTGGCCCAGCGCCTGGGCCGCCCGGTCACACCGTCGTACGGCGCGGGCGCCGAGCCGCGCGTCCCGGACGCGGTGGCCGCCGCCCGCGCGGCGACCGCCGGACGCGTGATCGTCGTCTCCTACCTGCTCGCCCCCGGTTACTTCCTGGACCGGGTGCTGGAGGCGGGCGCCGACGTCGTGACCGACCCGGTCGCCGGCCCGGCCGGGGCCGACAAGCCCGACCCGCGACTGGTCCAGGTGGTGCTGGACCGCTACGACGCGGCCGTCAGCGCCTGATCACGCCCAGCCGAATGCCGTCCGGACGCGGTCGACGCTGGAGCGCAGGCCCCACTGCGCGGTGAGTGCCTCCAGCGCCTCCGGGTCGGCGGGCGCCTTCGGGACCGTCGGGTCGAACGCGGGCAGGGGAGCGTCCCGTGCCACCTGTACCACGACGGGCGCGACCTTCAGGTACTCGTCAGCCTCCAGCAGGCGACGGCGCTGCGTGGTGGTGAGTCCCTTGTGGCCGGCGTCCCGCGCCGCGAGGATCCCCGCGAGCGTGCCGTACTGGGCGAGCAGCTTGGCCGCGGTCTTCTCGCCGACCCCGGGCACGCCCGGCAGGCCGTCGCTCGGGTCGCCCCGGAGCGTCGCCATGTCGGCGTAGGCCTGTCCCGAGGCGACGCCGTACTTCCCGGCCAGCCGCTCCTCGTCCACCACGTCGGGGTCCCGGATGCCGCGCGCGGGGTACAGCACGCGCACCCCGGCGGCGTCGTCGACGAGCTGGAACAGGTCGCGGTCGCCCGTGACGATGTCCACCGGCCCGGCGCCCTGCTCGACCGCCCGGGCGGTCAGGGTGCCGATGACGTCGTCGGCCTCGTAGCCGGGTACGCCGACGCGCGCGATGCCGAGTGCCGCCAGCACGTCCTTGATGACCGGAACCTGCGCGAGCAGTGCCTCGGGCACCTCCTCGATGCCCGTGGTGCCCGGCACCTCCCGCGCGACGCGGTGCGCCTTGTAGCTCGGGATCGCCTCGACGCGGAAGGCGGGCCGCCAGTCGTCGTCCCAGCACGCGACCATGCGGTCGGGACCGTGCGTCGTGGCGAGCCACGCGATGGTGTCCAGCAGGCCGCGGACGGCGTTCACGGGCACGCCGCTGGGCGCGCGCAGGGAGTCGGGCACGCCGAAGAACGCGCGGAAGTACAGCGAGGCGGAGTCGAGGAGCAGGAGGCTCATGCTGCGAAGCCTGCCACGCACCACCGACAAGCGGGCTGTCGAGCGAGAACGAGGGACGAATGCGGCTTAAATACGCGCCACAGGTCGGTTCTGGCCCGGTGTGCCCGTAGTGTCCGACCATGGCGAGCAAAGAACAGCAGGTGACCGAGGTCATCGAGGGCCTCGGCCTCGGGATGGCGGCGGTCGGCGCGACGCGGGTGACCTCCACGAAGGCGGACCTCGAGCGTGCCCTGAGCCACGCGTGGTCGGGCTGGGAGCACAGCGGGGACTACCCGTTGATCGAGCGGGTCCAGAAGCCGGAGAACGAGCTCCGGGCCGGGATCAACGGATCGGCCCGGCGGACGAACGCCGCGGTCGTCTGGCGGGAGAGCGGCGACTCGTACGTCGTCGACATCGCGCTGGTGAACCGTACGCCGGTGGAGGCGGCGCGCTTCGTCGGCCGTCGGCCGCTCGAGGAGTGGGTGCTGCTGGCGGAGCTCTTCCTCAGCGCGCTCAACCCCGGCGACGTACCGGTGAGCGACGTCAAGGTGTGAGCACACCGCCGACGGCCACCCCGGCGGTCGCCGCGAGCACCGTCACCAGCAGCGTGCCCAGGGTGTTCGCCAGGGCGAGCCGCAGGCGGCCGGACTGCGCCAGGCGCACGGACTCGACGGTGGCCGTGGAGAACGTCGTGTACCCGCCGCACAGGCCCGTGACCAGGGAGAACTGCACCAGCTGCGCGACGTCGGCGGACGCTCCGTACCAGGTGAGCGTGGAGAACAGGGTCGAGAAGACGCCGATCAGGAACGAGCCGGTCACGTTCACCACGAACGTGCCCCACGGGAACCCGCCGTTGTGCCGGGTCCGGACCTCGCCGTCGACCACGAACCGGGCGGCGGCGCCCAGGCCGCCGCCGACGGCCACGAGGAGCAGCGGGAGCACCGCCGTCACCTGCCCTTCCGGCGCCGGTCGGCGCGTGCCGCCAGCGCGATCCCGCCGAGGCACGTCGCCGTGCCGCCCACAAGGGTGAGCGTCACGTACAGCAGCGCGAGCCACGGCATCCCCTGGCCGACCAGTGTCTGGACCTCCAGGGCGAGCGCGGAGTAGGTGGTGAACCCGCCGAGGATGCCCGTGCCGATCCCGAGGCGGATCTTGCGGCGCCGGACGGTCTCGCGGCCGCGGCGGGTGAGGGCCTCCAGGAGGTAGCCCAGGGCGAACGCGCCCACGAGGTTCACGACGAGGGTCCCGACCGGGAACCAGAGGATCGTGTGGCCCGCGTCCGGGAACAGGATGGTCAGGGGGGTCAGCAGGATCCCGGACCACCTGCCGACGAGATACCGTGCGACCGAACCGCCCGCGCCACCCAGCGCGACCAGGCCGACGTACCGCCAGTCGCGGTGCGGTGCTCGTGTCACGCGGTGTGTTCCCTCGTGGAGGCTCGAAAGGTCTGGGACGAACCTACCGCTCACGGGGCCGACATCGTCTCGGGGAGCACCAGGACGGGGCGCGACTGGTTGTGGATGAGCCGCCCCGCCACGGTGCCGCTCACGAGGCTGGTGGTCCAGCCGCGCAGGCCCGAGCGGTGGGCGCCGACGACGATCATCGCCGCCCCCACCTCGTCGGCCACCCGGCCCAGCTCGGCCGCCGGGTCGCCAGCTCCGCGCCGCGCGCACCAGGGGAGGCCGACGTCGGCCATGGCCCGGTTCAGCCCGGCCAGGACGTCGGCCCCGTACGCGTCGGAGGGCACGGCGATGTCCGGATCCACCGACACGGTGAATCCCCGGGAGTTCGAGACCGCTGTCTCGTCGACCCACACGCACACGAGCTCGATCAGGCTTCCACCCAGCGACTGGACGAGCGACGCTGCCCGCCGAGCCAGGTCCGGGTGCTTGTGGTCAACGCCGACCACCACGGATCGCACAGTCACCCTGACGAGGGTATGGCCAATCTCCTAATCGAGGTGGTCCGGCAGGCCGAATCGGGGGAACCACTTCTCCGTGTCGATGAAGGTGGTGATGCCGGTGATGTGCTTGCCGTCGTTCTCCAGCACCACGATCCCCCACGGGTAGTGGCCGCCCTTCGGGTCCGCCCGGTACTGGGCGAACCCCGGGGTGCCGTTGACGTGGATCGGCATGCAGCGCGAGCCCTCGCACCCGTTGCCGGGCCCGGTCATCCACGCCTGGATGTTCTCGATGCCCTCCAGCCACATCGCGTACGGCGGCATGTTCATCACCGCGTCCTCGCGCAGCAGGTTGGCCAGCGCGGTCATGTCGTAGCGCTCGAACGCCGCGACGTAGCGCTCCAGGAGCTCGGTCTCGTCGGCCGAGGCGGCATGCTCCGGCAGCTCCGAGGTGCCGGACCGGTCGGGGGCCTTGTCGGCGAGCGTGGCCCGCGCCCGCTGGAGCGCGCTGTTCACCGATGCCACCGAGGTGTCGAGCAGTGTGGCCACCTCGGCGGCGGGCCAGCGCAGCACCTCGCGCAGGATCAGCACGGCCCGCTGCTTGGCCGGCAGGTGCTGCAGCGCTGCGACGAACGCGAGCCGCACCGACTCCCGCGCGACGGCGGTGTCCGCGGGGTCGCTCGCGCCGGGGAGCACGTGCTCGGTCGGGACCGGCTCCACCCACGCGTACTCGGGCAGCACCATCGTCAGGCTCTCCTCGACCGGGTCGGCCGCTGCGCCGAGGCCCATCGGACGCTCCCGCTTGGCGCGGCTCGAACCGAGCTGGTCGAAGCAGACGTTGGTGGCGATCCGGTACAGCCACGTGCGGAGCGAGGAACGGCCCTCGAACCGGTCGTACGAACGCCACGCGCGCAGCAGGGTCTCCTGCACGGCGTCGTCGGCGTCGAAGGTGCCGCCCAGCAGGCGGTAGCAGTATCCGGTCAGCTCGCGGCGGTACACCTCGAGCTGAGCGGAGAGCTCGGCCCCGGCCAGGTCCTCACCGGTGCTCTGCGTGGGTCGTGACGCTGTCTGTGCCATAGCTCACACCGTACGCGGAGCCACTGACACGCTCTCGTGGATTCGACCGTGGCCGAAGCCCTGGGCCCAAGTTCACCCGAGGTCGAGCTCGAACCAGACCGTCTTGCCCGTCCGCCGGCCCTCGCGCGGCGGGCCGTGCCGGTGGCTCGGGCGCGGCGCCCCGCCGTGCCGGTCCACGCCCCACCGGGACGCGAGCCGCTCGAGGAACTGCACGCCGCGACCGCCGAACTCGGTGACCGCCGGGTCCCGCAGCTCGGGCTGCACGGTCGACGAGTCGCGCACCCCCACCCGTAGCCGGTCCAGGTCCACCTCGACCGTGGCGGTGAACGGTGCCTGCCCGTGGTCGACGGCGTTGGTCAGGATCTCCGACGTCAGCAGCATCACCGTGCGGCGCAGCGGCATCGGCACGCCGCAGCTCTCCAGCACGTCGTCGACCCAGATGCGCGCCGGGCCGACGTCGAGCAGCGACGGGGCGAGCTTGCGCTCCGCCGTGGCGGGGCGTCCGGGCGACGGCGGGCCCGACGGCGCCGCCGCCCGCACCCGTACGGCGAGCACGGCGACGTCGTCCCGCTGGTCGTCCGACGCGAGGCGGCGCACGAGGGTGACGGGCAGCGCCGCGGTGGCCGTGTCGCCGAGCGCGCCGAGCGTCTTCTGCAGGCGGTTCAGCCACTGGTCGGGGGTGGTGCCGCGCTGCTCGGCAAGGCCGTCCGTGTACAGCAGGAGCGTGTCGCCGGGGCGCAGCGTCGTGACGTGGTCGGTGCGCTTCGACGTGGGCCGCACGCCGAGCATCATGTCCGGGAGCACCGAGAGACGCTCGACCGTGCCGTCCTCGCGGAGCACGAGCGGCGGCGGGTGCCCGGCGGTGGACCAGGTGAGCTGGTACGCGCCGGCGACCCGCTCCAGGCGGGCCACCACGGCGGTCCCGCTGGCGAGCAGCCCCAGCCCGGAGTTGGCCTTGTCCAGCAGCGACAGCAGGGCCGACGGCGACTCGTCGTGGCTCCACGCGAACGCCCGCAGCAGCGACCGGAGCTGGCCCATCTTCGCCGCGGCGCGCATGTCGTGGCCGGTCACGTCGCCGATCATGAACATGGTCGCGTCGTCGTCCACCGCCACGGCGTCGTACCAGTCGCCGCCGATCTGGTCGGAGCGCGTGGCGGGCGAGTAGGTCGCCGCCATGTCGAGGTGCGGCACCTCGGGCAGCCGGCTGAGCATCGCCCGCTGCAGGGTTTTCGCGGACTCACGCCGCTCCTCCAGGAGCCGGGCCCGCTCCAGCGCATGGCCCGTGTAGTGGGCCAGCCCGGTCTGGAGCGCGTAGGAGTCCTGGTCGGGCCCGCGGTCGCGCTCCCAGGCCAGCATGATGACGGCGACCACGGCGCCGGCCGTCACGACGGGCAGGTACGCGCGGGCGCCGACCTCCGGGTCGCAGAGCTCCTCCGAGCCCGGGAACGCCGTGAACATCTCGTCGGCCGAACGGAAGAACAGGGGCCGGGCGGTGCGGGCCGCCTCGGCCAGGGGCCGCTGCTCGTCGAGCTTGGTCTGCCGGAGCCGCTGGGGGAACTGCGGCTCGGCGTGGACGAGGGACCGGTAGGTGATGCCCCGCCCGTCGGCGTCGGCGAGGGCGAACGCGCAGTACCGCGCGCCGATCCCCGCTGTGCCGACCTCCACGATGACCTCCTCGACCTGGTCCATCGTGTTGGCGTTCGCGAAGGCCTCGCTCAGGGAGAGCAGGAACCGGCTCCGCCGGTTCGCCCGCACGGCGGTCTCCTGGATGCGGCGTGCGCGCTCGCGCTCGGCGCGCAGGCGCAGCTCGGCGGTGCAGGCCGCGGCGAGGTCGGCGAGGGAGTCCAGGTCGTCCTGCGACCACTCGCGGGGCTGGTCGTCCACGGCGCACAGCGCGCCGACGGCGCGCCCGCGCAGGTCGAAGACGGGATAGCCGGCGAGGGCGACCAGGCCCATCTCCCGGACCAGGTAGTTGTCGCACAGCAGCGGGTCCGCGCGGGCGTCCACCGTGACGACCGGCTCGCCGCGCGCCGTGATGACATTGGTCAGGGTGCCCGGGTGCTGCAGCAGCCGGTTGGACTGCATCGGCTCCGGAACCCCGGACGCTCCCGCGAGGACCTGGCCCTCCCGGACCACGAAGTAGACGACGGCGGCCGGGACCCGCAGATGCCGCCGCACCAGGCGAGCAAACCGGTCAAAGGCCTCATCCGCTGTGGGAGCAGCGAGACCGACGTGCTCGAGGTCTCGCAACGCCTGGAGGTCCGTCGGCATCCCATCAGTATTGCGAGAGAAGGACGCGTGCGCGACAGATGTACCGGATGTGTCCCTTTTGTGCCGGGCAGGTAGCCTGCCCGTTCACGGTCACACCTCGAGCAGACCGCGCTGGTGAGCGAGGCTCACCGCCTCCGCCCGGCCCGAGGCGCCGAGCTTGGCCAGCAGGTTGGACACGTGCACGCTCACCGTCTTGGTCGAGATGAACAGCCGCTCGCCGATCTGCCGGTTGGACAGCCCTTGCGCGACCAGGCCGAGCACCTCCTCCTCGCGCTCCGTGAGGGTCGAGGCCGTCGCGCGGCGGACCCCCGGCAGGTCGAGCCGCGCCCGCCGGGCGAGCGCCCGGACGGCGTCGACCAGCGGCTGCGCGCACATGTCCTCCGCCTCCGAGAGCGCCTCGGCCGCCTCGACCTCGGCGGCCTGCCGCTCACCGGCGCCGAGCAGGGCCTCGGCCCACCGGTAGCGCGAGCGCGCCACCTCGTAGCGGTATCCGAAGCCGAACGCGTTCACGGTGTCCTGCCAGCTCGCGGCGGCCTCCCGCCACAGGTCCGCGGCCGCCCGCTCACCGCTGTCGGCACCCGCGGTGCTGCCCACGATCGCATGGAGCCGGGCGTTCTCGGCGGCTGCCCGCTGCAGCCAGGCTCGCCCCTCGGGGCCGAGCACGCCGCCGCGCGGACGTCCGCGCTGCGCCGTCTCGCGGGCGATCGCCAGGAGCGAGTCCCCGCTGTCGAGCCGTTCGGCCGCACGCGCCTCCACGGCGGTGGCGGCTGCCGAGCCGGGGGCACCCGCGCGGCCCGCGGACCGGTCGGCCTGCGCGGCGTCGGCCAGGGCTGCGATCGCCAGCGCGGACAACCAGATCCGGCCGAGGAACACCTCGGTCCACACCTCGCCCAGGTGGTCGGTGATCCGCACGGCCAGGGCCGCGGCGTCGTCGTAGCGGCCCGCCCAGGTCAGGGCGTCGACCAGGCTGCCGCCGCCGATCAGGGCGATCTGGCCGTCGCTCTGCCAGTGGTCGAAGAGGGCCTCGCCGCGCGGGATGGCATCGGCGTCGCCGCGCGCCACCGCCGCGTACATCTGGGTGGCCTCCAGCACGTGCTTGTGCGTGGCCGGCACCCCGCCGGCTGGCCGCGGCGACAGGTCGCCACGGAAGTAGAGCATGACCTCCTGCAGGACCCGGAGGTTGACGGTCGGCGTGCTCCAGGCCAGCCCGAGCTCCTCGGCCCGGGCGAGCGCGTGCTCCACCCGCTGCTGGGCGGCCTCGAGCTCCCCCGCGTAGAACCGGTTGGCCGTGGCGTTGTAGAGCGTGCGCATCTCCGTGAGCACGTCGCCGGCCTCGGTCGCCGCCGTACGGGCCTCGTCGAGGAGCGCCGCTGCCCGGTCCGGGTCGGCCACGTCGAGCACGGCGAGGGTGGAGAGCGCCGCGGCGAGCGCCCCGGGCTGTCCGACGGACCGCGCCTCCTCGATGGCGCACTGGGCGTGCCCGCGGGCGTCGTCGTCCAGGTCGATGATCATCGTGACCCGCGCCAGCTGCGCGTTGGTCCAGATTCGCTCCGGGCTGCGCTCCGGCAGCACCTCCAGGGCCGCGCGCAGGTCCTCGATCGCGGCCTCGACCTGGCCGGGTACCTCGTCCCAGGTGGGCAGGTCGAGGTACCGGTGCACGAGCACGTGCCGGAGGCCGGCGCGGCGCAGGGGGTCGGCGACACCCTTGACCGCGCGCTCGGTCAGCTTCACCGCGCGCATCGGGTCGCCGGCGCGCGCCGCGGCCTCGCCCGCAGCGAGTGCGACGTCGACCCGGTCGCGGCCGATCCGCTCCTCGGCGTCCGGCACCGACTCCCAGAGGGCCAGCACCTGTTCCCAGTGTCTGAGCTCCTCCTCGGGGGCGAGCAGCTGGCGCGCCCGCAGGGCGGCGTCGCGCGACGCGGTCAGCGCGGCGGGCAGGTCGTGGCCCTCGTAGGCGTGGTGGGCGCGCTCGGCCGCGCTGCCGATCGGCATGCCGTCGGGCCCGTCCTGCTCGATCACCGCGAGGTAGGCGCGGTGCACCGACGACCGCTCGCCGGGCAGCAGGTCGGCGTACAGGGCCTCGGCGAGCAGCGCGTGCCGGAACTCCAGGTGAACGCCGGAGACCACCAGCACCTGCTGGGTGACGGCCTCGCGCAGCGCGATGTCGACGTCGTGCGCGCCCCAGCGGGCGGCCGCGGCCCGCAGCAGTTCCTCGCGCACGCGGCGTCCGCCGACCGACGCGATGCGCAGCACCTGCTGCACCTCGGGGTCCAGCCGTTCCAGCCGGGTGCGGAGCACCTCGGTGAGCGTCCAGGGCAGGCTGGCCGAGTCCGGCCCGGCGTCCAGGAGCTCCTCCGCGAAGAAGGCGTTGCCCTCGGACCGGTCCAGCACGTCGGCGAAGCCGGCGGCAGGCAGGGGCCGGCCGGCCAGGGCGGTGGTGAACTCGCGCAGCTCGTGCTCGGTGAACGGCTGCAGGTCGATCCGCTCCACGTGCTCCAGCCGGGACAGCTCGGCGAGCAGGGGGCGCAGGGGGTGCCGGCGGTCGACGTCGTCCGCCCGGTAGGTCACCACGAGCAGGACGTTCTCGGTCCGGGCGCGGGCCGCGAGGAACCGCAGCACGTCGCGCGTCGACGCGTCGGCCCAGTGCGCGTCCTCGACGACGAGCACGAGCGGGCGCTCGGGCGCGCCGGCGACCGCCAGGCTGCGTGCGATGCCCTCGAAGAGCTGGAGCCGCTCGTCGTGGTCGGCGTCGGCGCTGCTGCCGGGCTCCAGGAGCCGCCACAGCGCCGGCCGCTCCGCGACGAGCTCGGTGACCCGCGCGGCGGCGTCGGGTCCCGCGGCCCCGGCCTGCAGCTGGGTGAGGGCCTCGGTGAAGGGCAGGTACGGGATGCCGACCTGGCCCAGGTCGACGCAGTGCACGACGACGGCGCTGGCTCCCGCCTGCTCCGCCGCCTGTGCCACATGACCGATCAGACGGGTCTTGCCCACGCCGGCGTCGCCGCCGACGAGCACGAGGCCCGGCCGGCCGGCCGAGGCGCGACCCACTGCCAGCAGGAGAGAGGCAACCTGCTCCTGCCGGGAGACCAGGGGGATCGTCGTGGACCGTCGCACCTGCACATCGTGCCACCGGTCACTGACAATCCCCCTGGCCTGGCCTTTCTCCGGTTCCATCGATCCGGCGCCCACGGCTTCGGCGCCCACCGTGGTCACGCGAACAGGCCGTGCCGCTTGGCGGGTGCGGGGCGCATGCCCGCGATGCCCTCCCTGATCTGCTCCGTGCGGTTCGCACGGGCGGCGCGCCTCTCCAGGCGGGCGGCGCGGTCCGCCGCGGTCGGCCGCTTGCTGCGCCAGGCCTTCTTGGCCTGGGCCTGCCGGTACTCGATCTCCGCGTCCACCGCGGGTCCCCACAACGACATGATTCCTCCTGCGTCCCCGGCGGGCCGTGTGCCCGTCCGGCTGATGAGGAAGACACTCGTCCTGAGCCGGGGGGTCCCGGATCGGGAGGTCGGGCAGTCCTGGACGACGGGGTACCTCAGACCGGCGTCTGAGGTACCCCGGCCCGGGCCTGAGGTGGGTCTGAGGTACCTCAGCACGCCTGGGAACAGGCCTGATGCGTCCCGTCGGACGCCCGAGATGCCCGATCGGCCGCTCGGCGGGACACTAGGAGGGCGAGATTCAGGGAGTTCACAGCCCCACTATTGCGATCTACGTCACAGCAGACGCACACTGGAAGTAGCAGCGGACCCAATTCGGGGGTGGATCGTGACCGGAACCGAAGCTGGAACGTACGACATCTTGCCCATGCTGGGCCGTGGGAAGCACCGCAATCCCAAGAAGGGCGCGTGCTTCATGGAGCTCGCCTCCTTCCTCGCAGGCGAGAAGTGGAGCGACCATCCAGCCTGCACGCACCCGCTCATCGCGATGCTGGCTCGCGCGGTGAACGACCTGACGGCGGACCACGCGCGCCCGCAGCTCGCACCGCTCATCCCGTCGGTCATCGGCCTGACCAGCACCGACCCGCGCTGGGACGTGCGGATCGCGCTGCGCGCCGCGCAGACGGCGCTGCCGGTCTCGCCCGCGGACCGGCAGCAGACGCTCGCCGTCGCAGTCCTCGGCTCGGAGCGCATGCTCGACGTCCTGGAGGACCGTCCGGCAGGCACCCTCGCACCGGAGAGCAAGGACGCGCTCGCGGCCGTACCGAAGACGGCGGCCTGGGCCGAGCGGTTCTGCGCCGGCACCAGCGTGCGGCCCAAGAGGTTCGTCCGTGACGCCGCGCCGAGCGTGGTCTCCACGGCGGTGCAGGGCATCTCGGAGGCGTTCGTACCGGACGTCGACGCACGCCTGAGGGACCTGCTCGCAGCAACTATCGCCGATGCGCGCCGCTGGACCGGGAACGCGGACGACGACGCCCGCACGCTCGACCCGCTGGCGTGGGGCCCGGTGGTCAAGGCGGCTCCGACAACCGCCTGACACACCTGGCCGGACAGGGGGAACCGGGTCGGGGCGCACCAGGGGGCGCCCCGACCTGAGTCATGTCCGGACGGGCTCCCCGCGCAGGTCGAGCAACTCCGCCACGGATCGTGTCGGGATCCTGTCGATCGGGCGGCGGCGAGATCGTCACCACCGTGTCAGACAGACCCGACCGGAGGACAGAACCATGCGATACACGATCCTGCTGCACTACCCGGAGATGACGCCCGAGGAGCTCGGGCCCGGCGGCTGGGAGGAGGGCGAGCGCGAGTTCCAGGCCTACGCCACGGCGCTGGACCAGGCGGGGGTGCTGCTCTCCGCGGAGGTGCTCCAGCCGTCGTCGTCCACGACCACTGTCGCCGTGCGCGACGGTGAGCTGCGCGTCCAGGACGGCCCCTTCGCCGACACGAAGGAGCAGCTCGGCGGCACCTTCGTCGTGGACGTGCCGGACCTCGACGCCGCGCTCGCCTGGGCGCAGAAGGCGCCGTCGGTCCAGTGGGGCACGGTGGAGGTGCGCCCCAGCGCCACCCACTACGAGAACGGCGCGTGGACGCGCTGACCGATCGCGCCGACGCGCGGGCCGTCGCCGAGGCGGCGGCCCGCACGTCGTACGGCCGCCTGCTGGCACTGCTCGCGGCCCGCGACGGCGACATCCAGCGTGCCGAGGACGCCCTCGGCGAGGCCTTCGAGCGCGCCCTGCGGCACTGGCCCGACGACGGCGTGCCGCACAACCCCGACGGCTGGCTCCTCACCGTGGCCCGCAACCGGCTGCGCGACCTGTACCGCTCCGCCGCCCACCGCACCACCGTGCCGCCCGACGCCGGACCCGAGCCCGCCGTGCCGCCCGAGGACGTCGACCCCGACGCGATCGGGGACCGCCGGCTGGAGCTCATGTTCGTCTGCGCCCACCCCGCGGTCGAGGCGGGCATCCGCACCCCACTCATGCTGCAGACCGTGCTCGGCGTGGAGGCCACGGACATCGCGGCGGCGTTCGCCGTCCCCGCACCCACGATGGCGCAGCGCCTGGTCCGGGCCAAGCGCCGGATCCGGGACGCGCGCATCCCGTTCCGCATCCCCGGCCGGGACGAGGCGCCCGACCGCCTGCCGCCCGTGCTGGAGGCGGTGTACGGCGCGTACGCCATCGACTGGCGCGGCGCCGCGCCGCAGGTGCGCGGGTCGCTCACCGGCGACGCGCTCACGCTGGCCCTGCTCCTGGCCGACCTGCTGCCCGAGCCCGAGGTGCTCGGCCTGGCCGCCCTGCTCTGCTTCTCGCTGGCGCGCGCCGGCGCGCGCGGGGCCGACGGCGCCTTCGTACCGCTCGACGAGCAGGACGTCGCCCGCTGGGACACCGGCCTGATCGAGCGCGGCGAGGCGCTGCTCCGGCGGTCGCTCGCCGACCCGGCCTCGCCCGCCGAGCAGCCCGCCGGCCCGCCCGGCCGGTTCCGCCTCGAGGCCGCCATCCAGTCCGTGCACTGCGCCCGGGCGCGCACCGGCCGCACCGACTGGCCCGCGCTCGTCACGCTGCACCGGGCGCTGCTCCGCGTCGCGCCGACGCTGGGTGGGCGGGTGGCGCTCGCGGCCGTCGTCGCGCGGGTCGACGGCGCGCACGCGGGGCTGGCCGCGCTGGACGAGGTCGCGGCGGCGGAGCCGGCGTCGGGCCGGTTCCAGCCGCTGTGGGCGACCCGCGCGCACCTCCTGGCCGAGGCCGGCGACTCCGAGGCCGCCCGGGCCGCCTACGACAAGGCGCGCTCGCTCACGACCGACCCGGACCTGCGGGAGTTCCTGGCGCTGCGGAGCGCCGCCGTCGGCTGAGGCCGCCGGGTGAAGCCAGCCACCCTGGTCCCGAAACCCGGACCCGTGCCTCCCTACCAACGAAGCGAGCTCCTGGTTCGTCCTGTTCCACGAGGGGCGCCCACACGAGGGGGCCTGAGAACGGGGACCGACCATGACGACCAGCACAGCGATGATCACCGGCAAGGATGTCGCGGCGGTCGAGCGCGATCTGCGGCGCATGGAGCTGCTCAACCGGCGCGAGCACAGGATCCGCGCGGCCGCCCGTTCGGCCCCGGTGATGTCCTACCTCACGCTCGCCACGCGCGCACGGGACCGCTGGAGGTACGCGGACGCGTGATGTCGGAGGGCGGGGCCGCAGATCCAGGGGGTTCGGCGGCCCCGCCCCATTTCACCCGGGAATTTACACGGAGCGATCCTGACCTGCCCCTTAGGCTCCTTGGCATGAGTGGACACCCTTCACCCCATCTGCCAGCGGACGGTCATGCGCCCGTCCCGCCCCCGCCAGGTGGGTACGACGTGGTGCCACCCGCCGTCGGGCCTCCGCCGCCGCCCCCCGCCACGCCGCCCGGCATCCCGGTGTCCGGCGGTCAGCCGCCTGCCGCGCCCCGGAAGAACGGGCGGCAGGCGCTGATCATCGCCGTCGTGGTGATCCTGCTGCTCGCGGCCGGTGCGGGGGTCTGGTACCTGCTGCGGCCGCCGCCGATCCCCGACCCGGAGCCCGCCGCGGAGCAGCTCGCGGCCGCGCTCCAGGCGGGCACGCCCGCCGACTTCCCGCTCACCATGGAGACGTCCGCGTCGCCCGACGAGCAGTACGCCTCGGTGTTCGAGCAGCTCGTGGCCGCCGTCGGCGAGGACGCCGGCACCGTGGCGGTCAAGAGCGTCACCCCGCTCGAGGAGGGCGACGGCGGCACCGCGACCGCCACCGCGACGCTCGCCTGGACCTGGCCCGTGGCGACCGAGGAGGCCTGGGAGTACGAGACGGTCGTGCAGCTCACCTACCCGGGCCCGGCCGATGGCGAGGCCGGCGCCTGGGAGGCCGCCTGGAACCTCGGCGTGCTCGTCCCGGGCCTGGAGGCGGGTGAGCGGCTCGCCGTCGAGCGCACCGAGCCGGTGCGCGGCGACATCGTGACCACGAGCGGCGAGACGATCGTGGGGCTCACCCCCGTGCACCGCGTGGGTATCGACAAGACGCGGCCCGGCTGGGACACGGCCGCCGCGCAGCTCGGCGCCGTGCTGGGCTTCGACCAGGCCACGACCGACGACATCGCGGCGCAGGTCCAGTCGGCGGGCGACAAGGCGTTCATCGACGTCATCACCATCCGCGACAACGACCCGGAGTACGACTTCAACGCCGCGATGGCGATCGCCGGCGTCGTCGGGATCCCGGACGAGATCCCGCTCGCGCGGGACCGCGACTTCGCCCGCGGGCTGCTCGGCACGGTCGGCGAGGCGACCCAGGAGATCGTCGACGAGTCGAAGGGCACGATCAAGGCGGGCGACATGGTGGGCCTGTCCGGCGTGCAGGCGGCCTACGACGAGCAGCTGCGCGGTGTGCCCGGCCTGGCGGTGACCATCGAGCCCGTCGAGGACGGGGAGGGCGAGAGCCGCGAGGCGTTCACGATCGAGAAGAAGGACGGCGAGCCGGTCGCCATCTCGCTCGACCCGGCGACGCAGCTCCGCGCCCAGGCCGCCCTCGCCGACTTCGGCGACCTGGCGAGTGCGATCGTCGCCATCAAGCCGTCCACCGGTGAGGTGCTCGCGGCGGCGTCGGGCCCGGGTTCGGAGGGGTTCAACACCGCGACCCTGGGGCAGTACCCGCCGGGTTCGACCTTCAAGATCGCGACGTCGCTGGCGATGCTCCGCGCCGGGACGACGCCCGACTCGACGCTGCCCTGCACCGCCACGATCAACGTGGAGGGCCGCGTGTTCCAGAACGTGCCCGGGTACCCGCAGTCCGCGATGGGCGACTCCGTGCCGTTCCGGACCGTGTTCGCGAACTCGTGCAACACCGCCTTCATCTCGCAGCACCAGGCGATCTCGCAGCAGCAGCTGCACGACGCCGCGGCGTCGCTCGGCCTGGGTGCCGAGCACACGGTGTCCTTCGGCGGTGCGGCGGCGTTCGGCGACGTGCCGACCGAGGCCTCGGGCACGGAGCACGCGGCGTCGATGATCGGGCAGGGTCAGGTGCTGGCCACCCCGCTCGCGATGGCGACCGTCGCGGCGAGCGTCTCCGCCGGCCACACGGTGTCCCCGTGGCTGGTCGAGCCGACGGGCGAGGAGGCGGACGCCGAGCCGGCGGGCGACCTGACCGCGGACGAGGCGGCCACGCTGCGCGACCTCATGGGTGGTGTGGTGCAGGAGGGTTCGGCCGAGCTGCTGCAGGACGTCCCCGGGATCGTCGGCGCCAAGACGGGTACCGCCCAGTTCGGTGACGGCACCAAGGCGCACGTCTGGATGCTCGCGATCGCGAACGACCTTGCGGCGGTCGTGTTCATCGAGGAGGGCGAGCTCGGCTCGACCACCGCCGGCCCGGTGATGCACGAGTTCCTCACGGGGAGCTGATCCCGAGCAGGTGCGACCGAGCACGAACGACGGAGCGCCTGTCCGACCGTCCCCGGCGATGCCGGGGCGGGTCGGGCAGGCGCTCTGTCGTACGGCCGGAGCGGGCGGTCAGCCCTTGAAGCCGGCCTCGGTGCACGTGGCCTTGTAGGACTCGATGGCGCCCATGATGGCGTTCGGGCGGGCGATCGTACCGCCCAGGGCCTGGTCGAACGGCGCGCGCACGGCCTCGAGGTGGGCGATGCTGACCTCGTCCGCCTTGCCGAGGATCAGGCCGATGTTCGTGCTCACCTTCGTGGCGTTACCGGTCTTCGCCTCGTCGAGCGGGGAGGCGACGTCCATCGCCGCGGCCTGGATGCTCGACACGAGCGGACCAGCGAAGAACGCGTTGCACGTCTCGACGAGGTCGTACTCGCCGGTGCTGATGGGGGCCTCGGCCACGGGGGACGGCGCGACCTGCTGCACCTCTCCGCTGGAGGGCGTGAAGTCGTTGGCCATGTCCTCGAGGGCCCCGCATCCGGACAGCAGAAGCGCACTGGCGACCGCTGCCACGATCGCCCAGTTCTTGCTGGTGCTCACGATCTACTTCCCTCACGTCATCGGGTCAGAAAAGTGCGGTTCGGCCGCACTCGCCCGCGAGTCTAGCGCCACGGCCGCCACCGAAGGCCAGCGGCCCCGTGGGCGACGTCGGACGCTCAGGCCACGGGAGGGTCCTGAGCGTCCGACAGGTGGTGCGGGACGGCGGTCAGCGCCCGCCGTCCGCCGGGGGCTGGTCCTGCGGCCCGGGGGCCGCGGGAGGTGCGGGTTCCGCCGGCGGCGTCGGGCCGGAACCCTGGCCGGAACCGGGGACGGGTCCCGCCGAGCGGAGCACGGCGAGCCGGGAGCGGTACTCGGCCTCGTCGATCTCGCCGCGGGCGAAGCGGTGGCCCAGGAGCGTCACCGGGTCGGCTCCGGCCGCCGTGTGCGCGGCCCACGGACCGCCCCACCCGCCGCGTGCGCCCCGGCGGGCCCGGCGCGCGATCAGGAAGACCACGGTCGCGAACAGCAGGAACCACAGCAGCGGGAAGATGAAGAAGAACGGGCCGGGTCCGCCCCAGCCGTACTGCGGCCCATGTGCGAGGACCTCTGTCGTCGCGGTGAGCATGTCGACCTCCAGCAGTCGGTTCGGCCGGTCGTTCCGGCCACACCACCAGGCTGCCGCCGTCCGGCTCCGGGAGCGTCAGCCCGGCGTACCTGCCGGGCTACCCCTCTGGTGCCGCTCCGCTCCAGCCGGGGCGGACGAGGCCCGCCTCGTACGCCAGCACCACGAGCTGCGCGCGGTCGCGCGAACCGGTCTTCATGAGCACCCGGGAGACGTGCGTCTTCACGGTCGACTCCGACAGGTACAGCCGGCCCGCGATCTCGTCGTTGGCGAGGCCGCCCGCCACCTCGACGAGCACTTCCCGCTCGCGCGGGGTGAGCTCTGCGAGCGCCGGCACCGGCCGCACGGTCCGGGTCGCGTCAGCGACCTTGGCCAGCAGGCGCCGCGTCACCGTGGGCGAGAGCAGCGCGTTGCCCGACGCCGCGACCCGCACCGCGCGGACCAGCTCCGCGGGCTCGGTGTCCTTGACCAGGAACCCGGACGCCCCGGCGCGGATCGCCTCCGTGACGTACTCGTCGAGCTCGAACGTCGTCACCACCACCACGTGCACACCGGCCGCGCGGGGTTCCGCGATGATGCGGCGGGTCGCCTCGAGCCCGTCCAGGCCGGGCATGCGGATGTCCATGAGCACCACTTGGGGCAGGTGCTCCAGGGTGAGTGCGACGGCGTCGTCGCCGGTCGCGGCCTGGGCGACGACGCGCATGTCGTCCTCGGAGTCGATCAGGGCGCGGAAGCCGCCGCGCACCAGGGCCTGGTCGTCGGCGAGCAGGACGTCGATCATGCGGTGTCTCCGATCTCGGGTGTCTCGGGTGGTGCGGCGTCGTGCGACGGGGTGGTGCCCGGGCGCGGCGTCCCGGTCCGCCGGGCGACCGGAAGGCAGGCCCGGACCTCCCAGCCGGGTCCGTCCGCGCGCGGGCCGGTGGTCAGGATGCCGCCCGCGCCCTCGACGCGCTCGCGCATCCCGAGCAGCCCGTAGCCGGCAACGACGGGTTCCGCGCCGGCGGGGACGCCGTCGTCGGACACCGTGACCTCGACGGCGTCGCCCCTGGTCACGCGCAGCGTGACCCGGTGGGCCGACGGCGCGTGCCGGCGGACGTTCGTCAGCGACTCCTGGACCACCCGGTGCACGACGCCGGCGACGTGGTCCGGCAGGTCGTCCACGTCGGTGAGCTCGACGGTGACGTCGAGGCCGTCGGCGCGGGCCTGGTCGGCCAGCCGGCGCAGACCGGTGAGGTCCCAGGTGGGGGTGAGGGGCGCGGCGTCGTCCCACTCCGGTTCCGGGGTGGGGGTCGGGGCGTAGGCGGCGGTGCCGGCGTCGGCGCCGGCGCCGGCGCCGGGCGGTGCGATCGGCCGGTTCCCCGAAGTGGACGGGGGCGTCCCTTCGCGGACGATCCCGAGCACCGTGCGCACCTCGGCGAGCGCGTCCTTGCTGGTGTCGCGGATGTTGGTCAGCGCCTCGCGCGCCTGGCCGGGGTTCCGGTCGATCAGGTGCAGGCCCACGCCGGCCTGGACGTTGATCGCGGACAGGGAGTGGGCGAGCACGTCGTGCAGCTCGCGCGCGATGCGCAGGCGTTCCGAGGCGACGGCGGTGCGCTCCCGCTCGGCGGCGGTCTCCAGGGCGGCGGCACGCGCGGCCGCCCGGCGCGCGATCCGGTCACGCGCCCCGCTCGCGATCAGCAGCACGACCGTGAGCCAGGCCGCACCCGCGACGAGCGCCCCCGTGGTGAGGAACCACGAGCCGTCCGCGCTGTCCCAGCCCGGGCCGTGGTATCCCGGGGGACCCCAGGTGCGGTCGGGCTCGACCGGGTTCTCGGTCAGGAACCGTTGGAGGCGTGGGGCGAGCAGCGTGGCGGCGACCCCCACCCCGCCGGCGAGCAGGGCGGCCCCGGACCACGCGACCAGCCGGGCCCGGCGCACCTCGCCGCTGAGCATGACGCCGGCCAGCACCGCGGCCGGGCCGAGGAACCCCGGCCCCCACGGGTATCCGGCCAGCAGGAACACGAGCGTGGCGGCGACGGACAGCACCGTCGCGAGGGCGGGACGGCGCGGCAGCAGGAACACCAGCGCCGCGGGCGACACCAGCAGCAGGAGCACCCCGGCGAGGTCGAGGTCCGTGGCCCACGACTGGCCGCGCGAGGCACCGAACGAGCCCAGGACGGAGGCGACCGCGACGGCGGCGCCCACGAGCATGCGCGGCCGGAGACGGTCGAACGGCGCCGTGACCGGCGGGTCCGCGAGGGCGGCGGGGTTCGGACGGATGGTGCCCAGCATGCTCGCACGCTACGCCGGGCCGGGTACCGCCGCGTCGGACCCCGGTGCCGGTGCGTGTCGTCCTGCGGTACCGCGGGGTGTGGTCGGCAAGATGCGGTGATCGGCAGAACGTCAGGTGATCGGCAGCTCGAGCCGATCACCTGACGTTCTACCGATGATCCGGGTTGACCCCGGCCCCGCCCCGGGCAGGGCCGTCAGGCGAAGCGAGCCGTGCGCTCCACCACGCGGCCGGCGCCGCGGCCGGCGTCGGCGGCCGGGTCCCAGCTGTAGACCTCGGTGCCGGTGATGAAGACGCGCTCGGCACGCTGGTCGGTGTCGAGCGGGTCGCCCGACCAGAGGACGACGTCGCCGTCGAGCCCCTCGGCGATGGCCCCCACGCGGACGTCGAGCCCGAGGAACGACGCGGGGTTGGTGGTGATGGCGGCCAGCGCCGTCTCGCGGGGCAGGCCGTCGCGCGCGGCGAACGACGCCTGGTGCACCAGGAAGTTGATCGGGATGACGGGGTGGTCGGTCGTGATCGCGACGCGCACGCCGGCCGCGGCCATGGCGGCGATGTTGCGGTTCGCCCGGTGCCGCACCTCGACCTTGGAGCGCGAGACGAACATCGGGCCGTAGATGACCGGGATGTCCTTCTCGGCGAGGACGTCGGCGATGAGGTGGCCCTCGGTGCCGTGGTTGATGACGAGCCGGTAGCCGAACTCCTCCGACAGGCGGATCGCCGTGGCGATGTCGTCGGCGCGGTGCGTGTGCTGGTCCCAGGCGAGCTCGCCGGCCAGGACGCGGGCCAGGGTCTCCTTGCCGAGGTCGCGCTCGAAGGGCTTGCCCTCCTCCGCGGCGGCGTCGCGCTTCGCGGCGTAGTTCTGGGCGTCGACGAAGGCCTTGCGGATCACGTTCGCGACACCCAGACGGGTCGAGGGGAGCTGCTTCTTGTCCCCGTACACCCGCTTCGGGTTCTCGCCGAGGGCGCTCTTGACCGACACCGAGTCGCTGATGACCTGCTCGTCGATCGTGCGGCCGCCCCAGGTCTTGATCGCGACGGTCTGGCCGCCGATCGGGTTGCCCGAGCCCGGCTTGATGACCGCCGTCGTCACACCGCCGGCGAGGGCGTCGCGGAAGCCCTCCTCGTCGATCTGGACGGCGTCGATCGCCCGCAGGGCGGACCCGTTCGGGTCCGTCATCTCGTTGGTGTCGTTGCCGGCCCAGCCCTCGCCCTCCTCGTGGATGCCGATGTGGCCGTGCGCCTCGACGAAGCCGGGCAGGAGCCACTTGCCCTGTGCGTCGACGGTCTCGGTGCCCTCGGGCACGGCGACGTCGGTGCCGACGGCGGTGATCACGCCGTCCTGGATGAGGACCGTGCCGTTCTCGATGGGCTCGGCGGCGACGGGGACCACGTAGGCGTTGGTGATGGCGATGCTGGAGCGCGTTGTCATGGGTACATCATTACCCAAGGTAACGAGGTGTCAGGAACCTTGGTCGGTGGGCGCCCGGTGCGGAGACCGCGAGCAGGCGTGACAGATGCTCGTTCGACGTGCCAACATGTATACCGATAACTAAACTCACGGCATGGCGGACGAGGAATGGAGCATCTACGTCGTCGACGAGGTGCGTGACTGGATCGAAGAACTGGACGACGCATCTCACAAGCGCGTCGTCGAGGGGCTGGACGCTCTGGCCGAGCGTGGGCCGAGACTTGGCCGACCGCTGGTGGACCCGCTTCGCGGTTCCGCGTTGGCGAATCTGAAGGAGCTGCGGCCTGGTTCGATCCGGATCTTGTTCGTGTTCGATCCGTGGCGCTCCGCGATCCTGCTGGTTGCTGGTGACAAGAGGAACCGCTGGCAGGAGTGGTACGTCGAGGCGATTCCGTTGGCGGAGGAGCGGTACCAGAAGTATGTAGCCAAGCGTTCGGACGAGGAGGACGTGTCATGACGGGCTATGTGAAGTGGCAGGACATTCGCGCTGAGCACGTGGCGCGGGCAGGCGGCGAGGAAGCTGTCGAACGCGGGAAACAGGAGCTCCTGGCCGAGGTCACGGGCTACCGGCTCGCAGAACTGCGCAAGAAGCGCCGTCTGACCCAACAGCAGGTTGCCGACAGGATGGGCGTGACCAAGGGCAGGGTGTCGCAGATCGAGAAGGGCAAGATCTCCGGCCAGGAGGTGCTCGCGCGATATGCCCACGCCCTGGGCGGCCAGCTCCAGCAGGCGATCCTCTTTGACGACGGCGAGATCGCCGGTATCGCGTAGGAGCCAGGCATCCTGGCGCGACCGTCTCGAGCAGCCGGCCGCGCCCGCCCCGTCAGCCCGACGTTGCCGGGTTCGTCGCCTTGCCGTCGAGCCACAGGGTGTCGGACGCGTCGCTGTGCGTGCCCGACGTGCCGACGTGCTTGGCGCTGATCTTCGGCCCCTTGGTGATGACGTGGACCATCGCCATGCCGTGTCCGCGGCCCAGGCCGTAGTCCTCCTTGAGCCACTCAAGGATCGGGCTCGCCTTGGTGGACGCGTCGAACCCGCGCTCCTGCGCGAGCGCGACGAGCTCGCGCGGGGTATGCCCCGTCTTGTCCTCGACGGCGTCGAGGTACGCCTGAAATGACATCGGTGCTCCTTCGTACGGGAGACGGGGCTGTCGGCACCGCCTGCTACCAGCACAGACGAGTCGGGGCCGCGGAACTCATCGGCCGTCGGCGCTTTCCACGGGCTCCGCTCAGAGGGTCGCGCGCAGGAGCTTCGCCGCCGCGGCGATCCGACCGGGGTCGCCCGGCGTCGGCTCCCACGGGAGGCGCAGCGAGTCGCGGGACGGCTCGCCGCGGAACCGGGGTACCACATGGATGTGGAAGTGGAACACGGTCTGCCAGGCGGCCTCGCCGGCACAGCTCAGGATGTTCACGCCGTCGGCCCCGAGCTGCTTCGTGGCCCGTCCCGCGATGCGCTGGGCGGTCAGGGTGCAGCCCGTCAGGTCCTCGGGCGCGATGTCGTGCAGGTCGCGGGAGTGCGCCTTGGGAATCACGAGCGCGTGGCCGTCGGACGCGGGGTTGATGTCCATGAAGGTGAGCGTGCGTGCGTCCTCGTCGATCCGGGTCGAGGGCAGCTCGCCGCGCACGATGCGACAGAAGAGGCAGTGGGCTTCTGAGGTCATGGAGCGACCGTAGCGGAGGGGCGGCAGGTGGACGCCGGGCTCACGGCGAGGCCCAGCAGTAGACCCCGGCGCCCTCGGCGTCGGCGGTTCGGGCGAGTGCGGCCAGGTCGTGCAGGAACGCGGCGAGCGGGGCCGGATCATCTGTCGCGAGCTCCTCGGTCTGCGACCACCGGTCCGCCGCGTCGAGCAGCCGTTCCTCGCTCGCGCCCCCTTGCGCGCTGAGCAGTCCCGGGCGAACCCGGGCGACGACGGCCCCGGTCTCCATGGAGAAGACCACCTCACCCGTCGGGCCATGCCCGACCACGTCTCCATAGACTCGACGTCGTGGACTTCTACAACGCGTACGCCCACGGGTTCGCCCGGGTCGCGGCCTGCACCATCCCCGTCGCCGTCGCCGACCCCGCGGCGAACGCCGCCGTCGTGCTCGACCAGGCGCGGCGGCTGCACGACGACGGCGTGGCCGTCGCGGTGTTCCCCGAGCTGTGCCTGAGCGGATACGCCATCGACGACCTGCTCATGCAGGACACCCTCCTGGAGTCGGTCCTGGACGCCCTCGCCGACATCAAGGAGGCGAGCGTCGACCTCATGACGATGCTCGTGGTCGGCGCGCCGCTCCTGGTCGGCAGCCGCCTGCTGAACGCCGCCGTCGTCGTGCACCGCGGGCGGATCCTCGGTGTCGCACCCAAGTCCTACCTGCCGAACTACCGCGAGTTCTACGAGAAGCGGCAGTTCGCCTCCGGCGACGAGCACCGCGGCACGCTCACCCTGCTCGGCGAGGAGGTCCCGCTCGGCTCCGACCTCATCTTCCGGGCGGACGACGTGCCCGGGCTCGCGATCCACGTCGAGGTCTGCGAGGACATGTGGGTGCCCGTGCCGCCCAGCGCGCTCGCGGCGCTCGCGGGCGCGAACGTGCTGCTCAACCTGTCCGCCAGCCCGATCACCGTGGCCCGGGCCGAGGACCGTCGCCTGATCGTGCGCAGTGCGAGCTACCGCTGCAACGCCGCCTACGTCTACACGGCGGCGGGCCAGGGTGAGTCCAGCACCGACCTGTCCTGGGACGGCCAGACCATGGTCTACGAGGCCGGCGACCTGCTCGGCGAGACCGAGCGGTTCCCGGACGGCCCGCGGGCCACCGTCGTCGACGTCGACCTCGACCGCCTGCGGCAGGAGCGGCTGCGGCAGGGCACCTTCGACGACAACCGGCGCGGTCTGGGGATGGCGACGACGGGTTCGGCCGGCGACGGCGGAGACTTCCGCGAGGTCGCGTTCAGTGTGCACCCGCCGCAGGGTGACATCGGCCTGCGCCGCAAGGTGGACCGCTTCCCCTTCGTGCCGGACGACGCCGAGCGCCTCGCCCTGGACTGCTACGAGGCGTACAACATCCAGGTCACCGGGCTGGAGCAGCGCCTGCGCGCGATCGGGCAGCCGAAGGTGGTCATCGGCATCAGCGGCGGCCTGGACTCCACGCACGCGCTGATCGTCGCGGCCAAGGCGATGGACCGGCTGGGCCGGCCGCGCACCGACATCCACGCGTTCACCATGCCGGGCTTCGCCACGACCTCGGAGACCAAGGGTCGCGCGGTCCGGCTCGCCGAGGCCCTGGGCGTGACGTTCCAGGAGCTCGACATCCGGCCGGCCGCCGAGCAGATGCTGCGCGACCTGGACCACCCGTACTCCGACGGCACCAAGCAGTACGACGTCACGTTCGAGAACGTCCAGGCCGGGCTGCGCTACGACTACCTCTTCCGGCTCGCGAACCACCGCGGCGGGATCGTGGTCGGCACGGGCGACCTCTCCGAGCTCGCGCTCGGCTGGTGCACCTACGGCGTGGGCGACCAGATGTCGCACTACGCGGTCAACGCGGGCGTGCCCAAGACGCTCATCCAGCACCTCATCCGCTGGACGATCGACAGCGGCCAGTTCGCGGCGGAGGCGAACAGCCCGGTCAACGTGGTCCTCACGGAGATCGTCCAGCAGGAGATCACGCCCGAGCTGATCCCCACCGAGGAGGGCGAGACTCCGCAGTCCACGGAGGCGACGATCGGCCCGTACGCCCTGCAGGACTTTACGTTGTTCCACGTGCTGCGCCGGGGCTACCGCCCCTCCAAGATCGCGTTCCTGGCCTGGCACGCGTGGAGCGTGGCGGACGACGGCGAGTGGCCGCCCGGCTTCCCCGACCAGCGGCGCACCGCCTACGACCTGGCGACGATCCGGGGCTGGCTCGAGGTGTTCGTGCGCCGGTTCTTCGCCTCGCAGTTCAAGCGGTCGGCGCTGCCGAACGGCCCGAAGGTCTCGCCGGGCGGCACGATGTCGCCGCGTGGTGACTGGCGCATGCCGTCGGACGCGTCGGCGGCGGCGTGGCTCGCGGAGCTCGCGAAGAACGTCCCGGAAGCCTGATCCGTGCCCGGTCGTGAGGCCTGACACAAGCCCCGTTCCGCGTGTTCTACGAGGAGTAGGGTTCCGTCATGCCTGCTGTCCCCGTTGCCCTGGCCCGGCCCGGTAGCCGTCGCCTCGTCCGCCTGATCACCGTGTTCGCAGCGGTCCTGACCTTTGTCGCGCTGCTGCTGGTGGCCGGCCCGGCGAGCGCTCACGACCAGCTCCTGTCCTCCGACCCGAAGGACGGCGCCACGCTCGACGAGCAGCCGACGAGCATCGCGCTCACGTTCAGCTCCGCCCCGCTCGACACGGGTATCGAGGTGGCGCTGGTCGGCCCGGACGGCACCAGTGCGAAGGGCACGGACATCACGGTCGACGACGAGGTCGTGACGGCGCAGCTCCCCGAGGACCTGGCCCCGGGCGAGTACGACGTCGCGTGGCACGTGGTCTCCTCCGACGGCCACCCGATCGACGGCGAGTTCACCTACGCGGTCGAGGGCGAGCCGGAGCCGACCGAGGAGCCCACCGCGAGCGACGAGCCCGAGATGTCCACGCAGGAGGCCGCGCCTGCCGACGAGGAGCCGGCCGCGACGGACGAGGCGAGCACGCCCACGGAGCTCGCGGGCGCCGGGGACGGCTCGGGCCCCAGCGGGCTCGCCGTGGCCGGCGGGATCCTCGCCGCGGTGCTGGTCGTGCTGGGTGCCGTGGTGATGATGCGGCGCAAGATCCTCGAGAACGACCGGCTGCGCCAGTCGGGTGAGCCCGGGTCCGAGGACCCGGACGCAGAGAAGCCCAACGAGAACCCCGACACCAAGGGCTGACCGAACCTGTCGGAGGCTCAGGTCACCTGCGTGACCTGTGTGTCCGACACGCGGCCGGAGGCCCGGACCGCCAGGATCACCGTCACCACGGCGGGCGCCAGCAGGACGGCGCCCGCCGTGTTCACGGCCTCGAACCCGCCCCAGGCGAGGAGCGGCCCGGCGAGCGCGGCCGAGGCGGCGCCGAAGTAGTTCATCAGCGCGTCGGTCGCGCCCTGCAGCGGCAGCTTGACGTGCGGCTCCGCGACGGACGCCAGCACCGCCGACGAGGCGATGAGGCACGCCGACCAGCCGAGTCCCAGCAGCACCAGGGCGACCGCCGTGAGCACCTCCGCGTCGAGGGCCGGGGCGGCGGCACCGTGCCCCGCGTGCGCGCCGGCGTCGGGCACCGCGGCTGAGGCCAGGGCGGCTGCCGTGAACCCGAGGGCCACCGCCGCACCCTGCAGCGCCATCCCGCCGACGGCGACGCGGATGGGGCCGAAGCGGTCGGTCAACCAGCCGAACACCGGGCTGAACGCGAACATCCCCAGCACGTGCAGGCTGATGACGATGCCGACGAGCTGCAGCGACATCCCGCCGTGCTGCATGTGCACGGGCGTCATCACCATCACCATGATCATCACGCCGTGCGCCACGGCGGTGGTGACCACGGCGAACCGGGCACGGGGATGGCCCCAGGCCCACCGCAACGCGGTGCGGGCGCCCGTCCGGGGTTCGGCGTCCCTTGCCCTGCCGGTCCGCCCGCCGGCGTCGTCGGCGGGCGCCGCACGGCCTGCCACAGCGCGGTCCGCGCGGTCCACCGCCGCGCTCGGCCGATCCCGGTACAAGCTCAGCAGCAGCAGTCCGGCCAGCAGGTACGCGACGACGGAGAACAGGTAGGGCCCGCCGAGGTCGGGCACGCCGAACCCGCCGCCCACGACGGCGCCGGGCGCCGCGAGGTTGGGCCCGACCACGGAGCCGACGGTCGTGGCCCACAGGACGATCGACATGGTGCGGGCGCGGGTGCCGGACCCGACGTTGTCGGCGGCGGCGTAGCGGGACTGGAGGTTGGTCGCGTTCGCGACGCCGTAGAGCATCAGGCCGACCAGGAGCACCACGAGCTGGCCCAGCACCGCCGCCGTCACGATGAGCAGCGCGCCCACGGTGGACAAGGCGTAGCCGAGCGACAGGGCCCACCGGCGTCCGCGGAGCTGGGCGAGCGTCGCCAGCGGGATGGAGGCCACCGCCGCGGCGAGCACGCTGACGGCCTGGGCGAGACCCGCCACGGAGGTGCCGCCCAGACTCTCCGCGAGCAGGGCGCCGACGGCGGCGCCGGAGGCGACCCCGACCCCGGCCAGGAGGTTGCTGAACACGAGCACGACGAGGTTTCGGCGGGCGTGCGGCGGATTCTCCACGATTTCCTCTCATTGGCCCGGGTGTACCGGAACGGTAGACCGCTCTGGGTTGCGGAAGTCATCGGATAGTGCGGGCTGACGCGGCCGCGGGAGCCGTCACACCGTCGTCGTCCACAGGTTCGTACACAGGTTCGCGTCCTCTGTGAGCAGAAAGTTACGCACGACTCGCCGCGGAAAGGCCTGTTCTCCGCGAATTCCTGCCGATCTGCTGGCAGTATGGGGCCTCGTCGTCGGGCGGGTACCGCCGCACGACGTGACCGAAGAAGGGAAACGCATGTCGCTCAACAAGTCCGAGCTCGTCTCGGCCATCGCCAGCAAGGCCGAGATCAACAAGACCGAGGCCGAGGCCGCGCTCAACGCCTTCCAGGAGGTGCTGATCGAGTCGCTCGCCAAGGGCGAGGCCGTCAAGGTGACCGGCTTCCTCTCGGCCGAGCGCGTCGAGCGTGCCGCCCGCACGGGTCGCAACCCGCGCACCGGCGAGGAGATCTCGATCCCGGCGAACTTCGGTGTCAAGATCAGCGCCGGCTCGCTGCTGAAGAAGGCTGTCGCCAAGTGACGCTTCGCCGCTGAGCTCTTCAGCGACGCGAAGGCCCGGCTCCCCCTGGGGGCCGGGCCTTCGCATGTCCGGGGTCAGAGGTCGCCCTTGCGCTCCAGGTACCGCATCGCCACCCAGCCGATCGGGATCCGGCCCCAGTAGGTGCATAGGCGGTACAGGATCGTCGCGGAGAACGCGATGGTCGCGGGCACCCCCGCGGCCGACAGGCCGGCCGTCAGGGCGCCCTCCACGCCGCCCAGGCCGCCGGGGGTGGGGATGAGCGCCCCCAGGGCGTTGCCGACCAGGTTGACGAGCGCGATGTCGACCAGCGAGAGCGACTCGCCGAAGGCCGCGAGGCAGCACCACAGGGCCACGATGTAACCGAGCGTCATGATCAGGTTCCCGGCCACGCCCAGGGCCAGGCGGCCCGGGTGGCTCAGCATCTGCGCGAGCCGCGGCCACACCTGGCGCAGCCTCGGCCCGATGAAGCCCATGCCCCACCGCCGCACCCGCGGCACCAGCAGCGTCGCGACGACGGCGAGGGCCACGCCCGCCAGCGTGATCAGCACGGCCGGCGACGGCAGCTCCACGAGCGCCCCCGAGCCCGTGAAGACCGACAGCGCCACGAGGAGCAGCACCGTGACCACGAACTGCGACACCTGCACGAGCGCAACGGTGGCGACGGCCATGGACATCGACACGCCGCGCTGGGTCAGGAGCCGCAGGTTCAGCGCGGCCGGGCCGATCCCCGCGGGGGCGGCCAGGGCCACGAACGAGCCGGCGGCGGCCGTGAGCGTGGCGCGCCCGATCGGCACCCGCGCCGGGGAGAACGCGACCAGGGTGAGGCCCGCGCCGAACCAGGTGACGAGGGCGAGCACGAACGCGACCGCGACCCACCACGGGTTGGCCTCGCGCACCGCGGTGGCGATCTCGTCGAAGTTGATGGTCGTCACGATCACGGCCACGGCGACGATCGCCACGGTCGTGGTCAGCACGGTGCGCGCGCTGAACCGGGAGATGCGCTGCGGCTGTACGCTGGCCTCGGGCAGACGCTCCACCAGCGCGTTCCGCAGCTCGCCCATGAGCCCCTTCGCCTTGCGCACCTCGTCGCGAGTCGTCCGGGGCAGCGCGATCGTCTGGATCAGGGGCCCGATGGCGGCGATGTCGGCGTCGGGCAGGGCGCGCACCGCGGAGGCGACTGCGCGCCGCGGGCCCACCCGCAGCCCGATGAGCGCGAGCATCTGCACCAGGTCGAGGCGCCGGGACAGCGGCGACGACGCGATGTCGCCCTGCTCCCAGCCGGTGATCCACACGTGCGCCCGGCCGTCGGCGTCGCGGTGCGTGAGCAGGACGTCCTGGGTCAGCGCGCGGTGCGTGAGGCCCACGGCGTGCGCCCGGCCGAGCTGGTCCCAGGCCTCGGCGAGCACGTCCTCGTGCAGCTCGTCGCCGGGCACGTCGCGCAGCGAGACGGCGTCCGAGGCGTGCTCCAGGACGAGTGCGATCGAGTCGCCGAACTCGCCGATCCCGAGGAGCCGCGGCGTGCGGACACCGGCGGCGCTCGCCGCGTACGACAGCAGGGCCGTGCGCTCGGCCACGGCCTTGAGCGAGATCGCGGCCCGGCCCTCGATGCCGCGCAGGCGCAGGGCCCGCCACAGCCGCGTGATGAGGCCGACCACCTGGCGGTCGCCGTCGAGCACCACGACGTCGCGCCGTACGCCGTCGTCGCTGTACAGGGCGTACACCCGGTTGTCGCCGGCCCGGCCCAGGGCCAGCGCGGCCGGGTCGTCCGGCGGGCCGTGCTCGACGGCGAGGGCGGACGCGACGGCATGCCCGGCGTGCTGCGCGGTGTCCTGACCGGGGGCGCGCTCGGACACGGCGTGCACGCGGGCCAGCGACGTCGGCGCGAACCCGGCACGCCGTACTGCCGTGACCAGGTCGGCCCCGTAGGCGCGCTCGCTGCGGATGCCCGACACGTACTGGACGGTGGAGCCCGCCAGCCGGCCCAGCAGCAGCGCGACGAGGGTGCCCGGCAGCGAGACCTGCCCCGTGATCAGCACGATGAGCAGGGCGAGGAACATCAGGTTCCACGAGATGCGCACGGTGCGCCGCCGGGTCGCGGGCCCGGCGACGGTGAGCATCGCCGTCAGCGCGACCGCGAACTCCGGGATGGTCAGGACGTACCCCGTGCCGCGCTCCCAGACCGACATGCCGCGCACCAGCTCGTCCGAGCCCAGGTGGCGCACCAGGACGGAGGTGAGCACGCCGATCAGCAGCCCGAGCACCCCGGCGACGATGGACTCGACGATCTGCCGGCCCAGCCGGCGCACGCCCAGCTCGATCATCACGGCGACCGGGGCGAACAGGATGACCAGGCCCTGCAGCACGGCGACGGGCACGAACAGGATCGTGGCCAGCAGGTCGTTGAAGCTCCGGACGTCCTCCGTGACGCCCGCGGTGGTGCCGTGCGCCACGACCGACAGGAACATGACGCCCGCGGTGCCGAGGGCGCACGCGATCATCCAGACGAGCGCGCGCGGGTGCCGCACACGCTCCTCCGGGGTGTCGACGACACTGACGAGGCCGCTCTCGAAGGGCACTGCCTCCGGCACGTCGGACACATCGGCACCGGCGTCAGCCCGGCCGGTGCGCGAGTTGGACATGCTCGCGATTCTAGAGCCGTTGAGGCTCGCTTGACCGGGAAGTAGGTGTGACGCCCGGAATATCCGGGTCAGGTCGACGGCGTCCCCGGCGTGGGTCCAGGCATCCTCACCGGATCCCGAGGGCCTCGCGCCATTCGGCCGGGACGAGGGCGTAGCCCACGAACGCCACGATGTCGAGCAGCGTGTGCGCGACGACGAGCGGCAGGATCCGGTGCCGGCCGCCGGGCTGGAACCGGGGCGAGGTGTAGAACCACGAGAACACGACGCCCATCACGACGTTCCCGATGAACGGCCCGATGCCCTGGTACAGGTGGTACGAGCCGCGCAGCAGCGAGCTGGCGACGATGAACCTCACGCGGTTCCAGCCGAGGTCCCGTGTGCGCTCGTACAGGTAGCCGACGGCGATGACCTCCTCCAGCAGGCCGTTCTGGAACGCGCTGAGCAGCAGCACCGGGACCGTCCACCAGTACGCGTCCAGGGCGCTGGCCTGCACCTCCACGGTGATCCCGACCGCGCGTCCGAGGGCGTAGAAGGCGAGGCCCGGGATGCCGATCGCGGCGGCCAGGGCGAAGCCCCACCCGAGGTCGCGGCCCGGCCGGGACGCGTCCAGGCCGAGGCTGCGCACCGCGCTGCGGCCGTTCGCGCTGAGCAGGTACAGCGCCAGGGCCACCGGCACCAGCGCGAACCCGATGCTCAGGAGCTGGTAGACGAGGTCGAGGTACGGACGCTCCGACTGGCTCGCGTTGAGCGTGGCGGTCTGCTCGGCGAGCGGCGTCCCCGCCGTCAGCCGGGCCACGATGTTGACCAGTGCGTACACGCCGGACTGGCCCAGGCTCAGCCCGAGCACGATCCACACCTCCGCGGTGATGCGGCGGCGGGAGAGGGGCTGCTCGGTCACGGTCACGTCCGGAACCTACCCCGCGTGGCCGGCAGTTCGTCGGCCGGCCACGCGGTGGCTCAGCGGTTCGAGGCCCGCCGCACGAAGTCCGCGAGGTCCGCCGACTGCGCGACCCGCGACTCGGGGTGGATGTACATCATGTGGCCCGCCGGGTAGACGCGGGTCTCGATGCGCTCGCGGTAGGACGCCGGGATCGCCATCTGGTCGAGGCTGTACTCGATGGCCTCGACCGGCACCCCGCCGTCGTACCGCCCCATCGCGATGTGCACCTGGAGGTGCGGGTTGAGGATCATCGCGGTCGCGAGCTTGTCGGCGACGTCGACGGCCTTGCCCTCGAACTCCTTGTACGACCAGGGGTGCACGTGCCGGGAGAGCACCTCGTAGATCGCGTCGTGCTCGTACCCGAGCTCGCCGCGCAGGTAGTGGTGCAGCGCCGCGGTGTACGGGCCGGAGGTGGCGGTGAGGAACGGGTCGTACGGCATCTGCTCGTGGATGTAGTGGTCCGCCGGGCCGGTGAACCGGGTGTCGAGGCGCCCCGTGACCAGCCGCCGCGCGCGCAGCAGCTCCGCGTAGACCCGGGTGTGCTCCAGGCGCAGGTTGGCGCGGTCCACATAGTCCTCGCTCAGCCCGGTCAGGGACGCGATCTTGGCGACGGCGGCGGCGCGCTCGTCGTCGGGCACGCGCGCCCCGCGGGCCAGGACGGAGCTGTAGGTCTCGGCCCAGTCCCGGGCCTCGGCCACGACGTCGTCCAGGGCGCGGTCGCCGAGGAGGCCGTGGTAGTGCGCCGTCGCGGCGTAGACCGGCAGGAAGAGCGGGTGCGGCAGGTTGGAGTGCTCGCCGTCGAACAGCGCCTCCATGTTCAGGGCCGGGGCCACCAGCATGACGCCGTTCAGGAACATGCCGAAGCGCTGCTGCAGGTACTCGGCCAGGGCCGCGCCGCGCGTGCCGCCGTAGGACTCGCCGATGAGGAACTTGGGGCTCATCCACCGGTCGTTCCGGCTCGTCCACAGGCGGATGATCTCGCCGACGGACTCCAGGTCGCCCGTGAAGCCGTGGAACGGCTTGGCCTGCTCACCCTCGGTGGCCCGCGAGAAGCCCGTGGAGACGGGGTCGATGAACACGAGGTCGGAGACGCGCAGCAGGGTCTCAGGGTTGTCGATCAGCCCGTACGGCGGCGCGGTCAGGTTGCCGACGTCGCCCGAGTCGACCCGGCGCGGGCCCAGCACCCCCAGGTGCAGCCACACCGACGACGACCCAGGGCCGCCGTTGAACGCGAACGTCACCGGCCGCCGCGTCACGTCGGCGTCGTCCAGCGTGTAGTACGTGATCGAGACCTCGGCCTTGGGCTTGCGGCCGTCGTACTTGTCCTCCTTGACCGCCTCCTGGCGCAGCACGATCCGGCCGGTCGTGGCGGAGTACGCCAGGTCGCCGTCCGGGGTGTGCAGGGTGTGGTGCGTGGTGACGAGGTCGTCGGCGGGCTCGGGCTTCTTCGGCGGTGTCCCCTCCGGCGACGGCTTGGTCGCCTCGGGCTGATCGGTGCTGGTGCTCTTCTCGTCGGTCACTCGGGGAACCTATCGCGCGGCCCTGGGCTGCCTCCTCGAGACCCGGCTTTCTCCGCTTTGGCGCGCCGCAAAGCGGAGAAAGCCGGGCCTCGAAGGGGGGCTGCAGCACCGGGCGCGCACAAAGTGGTTGCGCACCACGGCCCGGTCCGGCAAACTGGTTTGCAGTACAAACCAGTTTGAGAGGCGAGGCGATGACCATGGCAACCGATCCGACGTCGGGAACCCCCGCGGAACCCGGGCGTTCCGCGGAGCCGGCGCAGCCCGGCGACGGCGCGGGTCTCGACCCCGCCGCGACGCTGCGCCTGATCCGGCAGCAGCAGGAGGCGGCGCGCGACGCCACCGAGCCCGACGGCCGCCTGCTGTTCGGCGCGTGGGGGCTGGCGTGGCTGATCGGGTACCTGGCCATGTGGAGCACGGCGCGCGAGACGGGTACGCCCGAGCCGTGGGCGGGCTGGGTGTTCGCCTGCTGCATCGCGGGCGCGACCACGTTCACGATCGTGCACAGCATCACCCGGACCGCGGGCACGCGGGGCGCCAGCGCCCGGATCGGCGCGCTGTACGGCTGGACCTGGTTCCTCGCGTTCACCGCGCTCGGCGTGGTGCTGGGCGCGATGGGCAACGCCGGGGCGTCGCCCGAGATCATGGCCATCGCCGCGAACGGCTTCGCCTGCGTCATCGTGGGCCTGATGTACATCGCCGGCGGGCTGCTCTTCGAGGAGAACCGCATGGCCCTCGTCGGCGGCTGGATGCTGGTCGCCGCGGTGCTCGCGGCCTTCGCGGGGATGCCCGCCACCTACCTGGTGATGGCCGTGGCGGGCGGCGGCGGGTTCCTGGTCATGGCCGTGGTGGAGCAGGTGCTCCGGGCGCGGCGCCGATCACCCGGCTCCGCGGGCAGGACGGAGGGCGGTGTGTTGCGTGCCTGAGGACCTCGACCCGGTCATCCACGCACCCGCCCGGCTGCGCGTCGTGGCCTCCCTCGCGGCCCTGGGCCGCGGCGACGAGGTCGCCTTCCCCAAGCTGCGCAAGCTGCTCGACATGACCGCCGGCAACCTGTCGACCCACCTGCGCAAGCTGGAGGACGCCGGGTACGTCCGGGTCACCAAGACGCACGAGGGCAGGACGCCCGCGACGTACCTCGCGCTCACCGATACCGGCCGCACCGCGTTCGCGGACTATCAGGCGGCACTGATGGATCTTCTGAAGGGAGCACAGTCATGAGTGCGGTAGAGGTCAGCGGGGTGACCCGGCGCTTCGGCGCCGTCGTCGCCCTCGACGACGTCTCGCTGGAGGTGGGGCACGGTGAGCTGGTCGGCCTGCTCGGCCCCAACGGCGCCGGCAAGTCCACGCTGCTGTCGCTGGTCAGCGGCCAGCGCCGCCCCGACGCCGGGGTGGTGCGCCTGAACGGCCACGACCCGCGGGACGCCCGGTCGCGGACCGTGCTGGGCCTGACCCCCCAGGAGACCGGTCTGCCCGCGACGCTGCGGGTGCGCGAGGTGGTCGACTTCGTGGGCGGCCACTACCCCGACCCGGTGCCCACGGGCGAGCTGCTGGAGCAGTTCGGGCTGGCGGACCTGGGCAAGCGGCAGACCGGGTCCCTGTCCGGCGGGCAGAAGCGGCGGCTGGCCGTCGCCCTGTCGCTGGTCGGCAGGCCGCGCGTCGTGCTGCTCGACGAGCCCACCACCGGGCTCGACGTGTCCGGCCGGGGCGCGCTCTGGGACGCGATCCGGGAGTACCACGCGGGCGGCGGCACGGTGCTGCTCACCTCGCACTACCTGGAGGAGGTGCAGGCGCTCGCCGAGCGGGTGGTCGTCATCGACCGCGGGATCGTGCTCGCCGACGACTCCCTCGACACGATCCTCGGCCGGGTGGGCGCGCGTCGTGTGCAGTTCACGGACGCCGAGGGCACGCGGCAGGAGCACCTCGTGGCGGACTCCGACGCGTTCGTGCGCGACCTGGTCCGCGCGGGCACGGAGTTCCGCGACCTGGAGATCCGGGGCGCCTCCCTGGAGGAGGCGTTCGGCCAGCTCGTCGACGGCGCGAGCGACGTCGACACCACCCACGAGGTCGACGCCACGAACGAAGGAGCGGTCCGATGAGCGCCACCACGAGCACCACCGGAGCCGGGGCCCCGGGCCTCGACGCCCCGGCCGGGCAGACCCGGTCGATCTGGGTGCTGTCCTGGCTGCACCTCAAGTACCAGTTCCTGGAGACCGTCCGGGTCCCCATCGCGGTGCTCGGCAACGTGCTGTTCCCGTCGCTGGCGATGTTCTTCTTCGTGGTGCCGCAGGAGTCGGTCGCGGGCAACCCCCTCTACGCCACGATCGCGGTCGCCGGCCTCGGCCTGTTCGCCGTCTGCTCCGCCAGCCTCTTCACCTATGGCCTGGGCGTGGCCGAGGACCGGCAGCTGCCCTTCTACCCGTTCCTGCGGACGCTGCCCGCCGGGCCCGGGCCCCAGATGGTGGCGCGCGTGCTGAACGGCGGCATCTTCTCGCTGTTCGGCCTGCTGCCGCTGATCCTCATCGGCTGGCTGTTCACCGCGGCGACCCTGACCGCCGGCCAGCTCCTCGCGGGTATCGGCACCATCCTCGCGGTCTCCGTGCCGTTCGTGCTGCTCGGCATGGCCATCGGCTACAAGCTGTCCGCCAAGGCGGCCCTGCCCGTGGTGCAGGTCATCCTGTTCCCGCTGGCCTTCGCGGGCGGCCTGTTCATGCCGCCCCAGATGTTCCCCGCCTGGCTGGACGCCATCTCGAAGGCCACGCCCACCCGGGCCGGCCGCGACCTGCTGGTCCAGGCCACCACCGGCATGGACGCCTACGCGCTGGCGCTTCCGGTCCTGGCCGGGTGGACCCTGCTGTTCGCCGTGCTGGCGATCCTGGCCTACCGGAGCGACGAGGGCCGCCGCTTCCGCTGACCCCGCACCCGACGAGGGGGTCAGCCGGCGCGGCGCAGGCGCAGCGAGTTCGCCACCACCAGCACCGAGCTCGCCGCCATCGCCGCGCCCGCGACCATCGGGCTCAGCAGCCCGGCCGCCGCCAGCGGGAGCGCCGCGACGTTGTACGCGAACGCCCAGAACAGGTTCTGCCTGATGATCCGCAGGGTCTTCCGGGACAGGCGTACGGCGCTCGCGGCGGCCCGCAGGTCGCCGCGGACCAGCGTGATGTCGCCGGCCTCGATCGCCACGTCGGTGCCGGTGCCCATCGCGAGGCCCAGGTCCGCCGTGGCCAGGGCGGCGGCGTCGTTCACGCCGTCGCCCACCATCGCCACGGTGCGCCCCTCGGCCTGCAGCCGGGCCACCACCGCGGCCTTCTCGGCGGGCAGCACGCGCGAGATCACGTCCGCGTCGGGGATGCCCACGGCGCGCGCGGCCACGAGCGCCGCGCCCGCCGAGTCGCCGGTCAGCAGGTAGGGGCGCAGGCCCAGCTCCTGGAGCTCCGCGACCGCCTCGGCCGACGTCGGCCTGGCTGGGTCGCGGAGCGCGATCACACCGCCCGCCGCGCCGTTCCAGGCCACGACCACGGCGGTCGCCCCGGCCTCCTCCTGCTGCCCGACGGCGGCGCGTACCTCCGCGGAGACGGTCACCCCCTGCTGGGCGAGCCAGTCGGGGCGGCCCACCAGCACGCGCCGGGTGTTCAGTGCGCCGTCCGGGGCGAGCCCCGCGTGCGCGCGCCGGACCAGGCCCTCGACGCCGCCGCCCGGGTGCGCGACGAAGCCCGTGACCTCGAGCGGGGTCCCGGGGTCCGGCTCCGCCGCGGCCCGGCCCGCCGCCGCGACGGCCCGCGCGATCGGGTGCTCGCTCAGCGCCTCGACGGCGGCCGCGTACCGCAGCGCCTCGGGGGCGTTGGTCAGGTGGTTCGCGTCGTCGGCGGCCTCGGCGTCGTCGGGCCGTGCAGGCCCCTCGTCGTGGCCGGGGGCCGCGCGCCGCACGCCGGCCATGGCCGGGCTCCGGTCGGGGCTCCAGACGTCGACCACCCGCATGCGGCCCTCGGTGACCGTGCCCGTCTTGTCGAGCACCACGGTGTCCACGCGGCGGGTGCTCTCCAGGATCTCCGGGCCACGGATCAGCACGCCGAGCTGCGCGCCGCGGCCCGTGCCGACCAGGATCGCCGTGGGCGTGGCCAGCCCCAGGGCGCAGGGGCACGCGATGATCAGCACCGCGACGGCGGCGGTGAAGGCCGCCTCGACGTCGCCGGTCAGGGCGAGCCAGGCCGCCAGCGTGAGCACGGCCAGGGTCAGCACGACCGGGACGAACACCGCGGAGATGCGGTCGGCGAGCCGGGCCACGGGGGCCTTGCCCGTCTGGGCCCTGGCCACGAGCCGCCCGATGCGGGCGAGCATCGTGTCCTCGCCCACGCGCGTCGCGCGCACCAGCAGGTGCCCCGAGGTGCTCACCGTGCCGCCCACGACGTCGTCGCCCGGGGTCACGTCCACCGGCACCGGCTCCCCGGTGACCAGGGACGTGTCGAGCGCCGAGGCGCCCTCCACCACCGTGCCGTCCGTGGCGACGGTGCCGCCCGGGCGCACGGCGAAGACGTCCCCGACCTGGAGTGCGGCGACCGGGACCGCGGTGGTGCGCCAGCCGCCGTCCGGCAGGCGGAGCGGGGTGCCGTCCGGGCCCAGCGCGATGCGCTCCGCGTCCTTGGCGCCCAGGTCGAGCAGGGCCCGCAGGGCGTCGCCCGCACGCCGTCGCGACCGGTGCTCGGCGTACCGGCCGGCCAGCAGGAACGTGGTGACCACGGCGCCGACCTCGAAGTACAGCGCCGGACCCGTGCCGTGCCCAGCGGGCCGGACGGTGTCGGCGACCAGCACCCAGAGCGACCACAGGGTCGCCGCGACCACGCCGATCGACACCAGCGTGTCCATCGTGGAGCTCCCGTGCCGGGCCGCGCGCACGGCGGCGGCGTGGAACGGCCAGGCGCCCCACACGACGACGGGCAGTGCCAGGGCGGCGACCACCCACTCGGCGCCCGGGAAGGACAGCGCGGGGACCATCGACAGCAGGAGCACCGGGGCGGTGAGCACGGCCGAGACCCGGAGCCGGCGGAGCAGGTCCGCGCCGCGGTACTCGGCGCCGGGGACGGGGGGCGCGTCGTCGGCTCCGGCCGCGTCGTCCGGGCCGGAGGCCGGTACGCCGTCCGCCGCGGCGCCGTCCTGCCCCACTGCGCCGGTCGCGCCCCGACGCCGCGTGACGCGCGCCTCGTACCCGGCGGACTCGACGGCGTCGACCAGGTCCTGGTCGGTCACCTCGGACGACAGCACGACGTGCGCCGACTCCAGCGGCAGGTTCACGGTCGCGGCGACGCCGTCGAGCCGGTTGAGCTTGCGCTCGACCCGGGCGACGCACGAGGCGCAGGTCATCCCGGACACCGCGAGCTCGACCTCGCCGAGGGGGTGCAGGGCCTCAGCGGCAGGCACGGTTCTCCTTACGGGGGTGGGACGTCCGGGTCAGGACGGGACGATCGGCAGCATGCGGGTCGCCTGGCGGCCCGGGGCCTGCGCGGCGGACTCGGCGGCGACGGCGTTCTCGAGCACCTCGACGTCGGCCACGTCGTAGCCGGCCTCGTCCACGGCGTCGCGCAGGGGCGCCTCGGCGAGCGGGAGCTTGGAGATGACGCGGACCAGCGAGGTCTCACCGGCGTGCAGCTCGACGATCACGTCCTGGACGTCCGGCACGCCCCGCAGCTCGTTGGTCACCGCGGACACGCAGTGCCCACAGGTCATGCCGGTCACGGCGAGCTTGGTCACGGTGGTCATGTCGTCTCCTCGGTTCGTGGGCTGCTGGACGTGCGGGTGCTGCCGGCCGTGCACGGGATGCTCGGCGTTCACATGCGGACGAGGCGGGCGATCGCCTCCGAGGCCTCCCGGACCTTGGCGGCGCCCTCGGCGTCGGACGCCTTGGCCGCGTCCACCACACAATGTCCCAGGTGGTCCTCGACGAGCGCCAGGCTCACCGCCTGCAGAGCCTTGGTCACGGCGCTGACCTGGGTGAGCACGTCGATGCAGTACTCGTCCTCGTCGATCATCCGCGCAATGCCGCGTACCTGCCCCTCGATGCGGCGCATCCGCTTGAGGTAGCCGGTCTTGTCGGACGCGTAACCGTGCGGCCCGTCGTGCGCACCGGCCGCGTCGTGGTGCAGGGTGTCGTCGTGCGGGGTGGCGGCCTCGGTCGCCTCGGTGGTCTCCGTCGCCTCGGTCATGCGACCATGAGATACCCCTCCGGGGTAGTGCGTCAAGTGTCCGGGCCACAGTCCGCGGGCGGCGTCCGTCACCTCCCGGATCGGATACCTTTCGTCCTGAATACCCCAGATTCCCCCGAGAGGTCCTCCCGTCGGCATGTCCGCTTCGATGTCTCGCCGCCTCCTGCTCGCCGCGCTCGCCGCGGCCGGACCGCTCGCCCTCACGGCGAGCGCGGCACCCACGAACACCCCCGTGCCGCCGCCCGCGGTGGTACCCGCCGCGACGCGGAAGGCCCAGGCGCAGCAGGCGCCCCGGATCTACCTCGCCGGCGACTCCACCGCGTCCCAGAAGTACGCCCCGGTCTTTCCCGAGACCGGCTGGGGCATGGGCCTGCCCTGGTACGTCGCGCCGCGGATCGAGGTCCTCAACCACGCGATGAACGGGCGCAGCTCCAAGAGCTTCATCGCGGAGGGTCGCCTCGACGCGATCCTGGACGCCGTCCGCTCCGGCGACGTGCTGCTCGTGCAGTTCGGGCACAACGACCAGAAGGCCGACCCGGCGGTCGGCACGGACCCGTGGACCACCTACCCGGCACACCTGCGCCGCTACCTCGACGGCGCCCGGGAGCGGGGCGCGCGCCCGGTGCTGCTGACCCCGGCGGAGCGCCGCCGGTTCGACGCCGCCGGGAACGCCGTCGCGACCCACGGGTTCTACCCGGACGCGATGCGGGCGCTGGCCGCCGCCGAGGGCGTGCCGCTGGTCGACATCGCCGCGCAGACCCTGGCGCTGTGGCAGGAGCTCGGGCCGGACGGCACCCAGGTGTACTTCCTGAACACCTACGAGGGGCGGCAGGACAACACGCACTTCAACACCCCGGGCGCCCGCCTGATCGCGCGGATGGTGGCGCGCGGCCTGCTCGCCGCGGGCGTCCTCGCCGAGAACCAGGTGCGCCGCCTCGACGAGAGCGTCCCGGTCGAGTGGTTCACCTGGCCGGAGGAACCGCCCGCGGCGACCTGAGCCGTCAGCCCATCGCGGCGTCGATGTTGGCGACGACGACGGCGACGACGGCCACGGCGGCCCACAGGAGCAGACCGAACCGCCACCAGAGGTTGAGGCTCAGCCGCTTGGGCGCGTCCAGCGCCATGGCCTCGGCGTCCGACAGCGGGCGCGTCGCCCAGCCCGCCTCGGTGGCGGTCGCCAGGCTGTACTGCAGCCCCCACGAGAACCGCAGCAGCCAGAACAGGTGGACGTACGAGTAGCGCAGCACCAGGGCTCGCCCCGCGTCGAGCGGCGCCGTCTTGCTCTTGCTGCCCCAGCCGAAGAAGACCATGTTCTTTTTTCCCTCGTCTCGAACCGTGCGCACCGTGCGCACGGCGAGCGAAGCGTGGCAGAGCGCGGGCCAGCGGTCAGTGGGGAGAACTCCCCACCCGTGGCCGGCGGACGCCGTCCGTCGACAGCGGATGAGGTTCGCGGTCGCGGATGAGAGTCACCGGGGCCCGGCGTAGCGTGACAAGGGACCGAAGCCAGTTCAAGGATGACCTGGAAGGGGTAACCCAACATGCCTGGAAACAAGGCGGTCGCTTACCGCGAACCCGGCGTGGTTGAGGTGGTCGACATCGACTACCCGACGTTCGAGCTCCGGGACGGACCCGGGGTCAACCCGGCCAACGTGGGCCGCAAGGTGCCGCACGGCGTGATCCTGCGGACCGTGGCCACCAACATCTGCGGCTCCGACCAGCACATGGTCCGTGGTCGCACCACCGCGCCCCCGGGACTGATCCTGGGGCACGAGATCACCGGCGAGATCGTCGAGAAGGGCCCGGACGTCGAGTTCCTCGACGTGGGCGACATCGTCTCGGTGCCCTTCAACATCGCGTGCGGGCGGTGTCGCAACTGCAAGGAGCGCAAGACCGGCATCTGTCTCAACGTGAACCCGGACCGGCCGGGGTCGGCGTACGGGTACGTCGACATGGGTGGCTGGGTCGGCGGCCAGGCGGAGTACGTCCTGGTGCCGTACGCGGACTTCAACGCGCTCAAGTTCCCCGACAAGGACCAGGCGCTGGAGAAGATCCTCGACCTGACGACGCTCAGCGACATCTTCCCCACGGGCTTCCACGGGTGCGTGAGCGCCGGCGTGGGCGTGGGGTCCACGGTGTACGTCGCGGGTGCCGGACCGGTGGGGCTGGCCGCCGCGGCGTCGGCCCACCTGCTCGGCGCGGCCGTCGTGATCGTCGGCGACCTGAACAAGGAGCGGCTGGAGCAGGCGCGGTCGTTCGGCTGCGAGACGGTAGACGTCGCGGCCGGCCCGATCGGCGACCAGATCTCGCAGATCCTGGGCGGCGATCCCGAGGTGGACTGCGGCGTGGACGCCGTGGGCTTCGAGGCCCGCGGGCACGGCGCCGACTCGTCGACCGAGCACCCGGCGGCCGTGCTGAACGGCCTCATGGAGGTCACGCGGGCGGGCGGCTCGCTGGGCATCCCCGGCCTGTACGTCACGGGCGACCCGGGGGCGGCGACCGAGGCCGGCAAGGTCGGCTCGCTGTCCCTGCGGCTGGGGCTCGGCTGGGCCAAGTCGCACGCGTTCACGACCGGTCAGTGCCCGGTGATGAAGTACCACCGCGGCCTGATGCAGGCGATCCTGCACGACAAGGTACAGATCGCGAAGGCGGTCAACGCCCAGGCGATCCCGCTGACGGAGGCGCCGTCCGGGTACCACGCGTTCGACGAGGGCGCGGCGGAGAAGTTCGTGCTCAACCCGAACGGCTACATCAAGGCTGCCTGACCCCCAGTTGAGGCGGCCACCGCCGCTGGTCGAGCTTGTCGGGACCTGGGTCTCGACAAGCTCGACCGGCGAGTGGGCTCAGTGCGGCGTCGCGGCCGCGGCCGCCTGGGCCGCAGCCGGGAGCGCGTCGAGGATCCGCTGCACGGCGGCGTCGTCGTGCGCCGCGGAGACGAACCAGGCCTCGAAGACCGACGGCGGCAGGTTGACCCCGGCCGCCAGCATCGCGTGGAACAGGGCCGTGTACCGGAACGTCTCCTGCGCCTGGGCCTGCGCGTAGTCGCGCACGCCCGACGCCGCGGCGAGCGGCCCGAAGAACACCGAGAACAGCGAGCCCGCGCGCTGCACGCGGTGCTCGACGCCGGCGACGGTCAGTGCCTCGCCGACCGCGGCCGACAGCACGCGTGAGACCTCGTCGACCCGGGCGTACACGGCGTCGTCGGCCAGCCGCAGGGTCGTCAGGCCCGAGGCGACCGCCACGGGGTTACCGGACAGCGTGCCCGCCTGGTACACGGGCCCCAGCGGGGCCAGGTGGTCCATGACCGACGCCGGCCCGCCCAGCGCCGCCACCGGCATGCCGCCGCCGACGACCTTGCCGAACGTGAACAGGTCGGGCGTGTAGCCCTCGCCCCCCGCGGCCCGGATCGCGCCGTTCTCCACGCCCCACCAGCCGGCGGGGCCCACGCGGAACCCGGTGAGCACCTCGTCCATGATGAACAGGGCCCCGTGCGCCGACGTGATGCGGCGCAGACCCTCGTTGAAGCCCTCTGCGGGCGGCACCACGCCCATGTTCGCGGGCGACGCCTCGGTGATGACGGCCGCGATCTCGGAGCCACGCTGCGCGAACGCCGCCTCGACGGCGGCCAGGTCGTTGTAGGGGAGCACCAGGGTCTCGGCGGCGGTCGCCTCGGTCACGCCCGCCGAGCCGGGGAGCGCGAGCGTCGCGACGCCGGAGCCGGCCTCGGCCAGCAGCGCGTCCATGTGCCCGTGGTAGCAGCCGGCGAACTTGATCACGAGCGGCCGGCCCGTGACGCCGCGGGCCAGGCGGATCGCCGTCATCGTCGCCTCGGTGCCCGTCGACACGAGGCGCACGCGCTCGGCCGCGGGGACCCGGCGCCGGACCTCCTCGGCGAGCTCGACCTCGGCCACGGTCGGGGCGCCGAACGACAGGCCGCGCGCGGCGGCGTCCTGCACCGCGGCGACGACGTCGGGGTGCGCGTGCCCCAGCAGCGCGGGGCCCCACGAGCAGACCAGGTCCACGTACTCGCGCCCCGCGACGTCCGTGACGTACGGGCCGCGGGCCGAGGTGAGGAAGCGCGGGTCGCCGCCCACGCTGCCGTAGGCGCGGACCGGCGAGTTCACGCCGCCCGGGATCGCGCCCTGCGCGCGCAGGAACGCCGCGTGGTTGGCCTCGGGCGCCCGGCGCAGCGCCTGGGCCTCGACGGTGTCTCGGTTCTGTCCGGTCACTTGATCCACCCTCACTTGATCCACGAGGCGAGCTCGAGCGCCCAGTAGGTGAGGATGACGTCGGCACCGGCGCGTTTGATGCTCGTCACCGACTCCAGGACGGCTCGGTCCCGGTCGATCCAGCCGTTCGCCCCGGCCGCCTCGATCATCGCGTACTCGCCCGAGACCTGGTACGCGGCCACGGGCACGTCGCTGCGGTCCGCGACGGCACGCAGCACGTCGAGGTACGACCCGGCCGGCTTCACCATCACGAGGTCGGCGCCCTCGGCGAGGTCCAGGTCGGCCTCGCGCAGGCCTTCGCGACCGTTCGCGGGGTCCATCTGGTAGGTCTTGCGGTCGCCCTGGAGCTCCGAGTCCACGGCCTCGCGGAACGGGCCGTAGTACGCGCTCGCGTACTTGGCGCTGTAGGCCAGGATGCTCGTGTCGGCGAAGCCGGCGTCGTCGAGCGCGTCCCGGATCATCGCGACCTGGCCGTCCATCATGCCGGACGGCGAGATCACGTCCGCCCCGGCCTTGGCCTGCGCCACCGCCATGGAGGCGTAGCGGATCAGGGTCGCGTCGTTGTCCACAGCCCCTGTGGACGTGAGCACGCCGCAGTGCCCGTGGTCGGTGAACTCGTCGAGGCAGGTGTCGGCCATGAGCACCGGCGTGGGCGCGCCGGGGGCGAGGCCCTCGTCCAGCGCCGCTCGAGAGGCCCGCAGGGCGCGCTGCAGGATCCCGTCCGGGGCGTCCGCCTGCGAGCCGTTCGCGTCCTTCACCGTGGGGATGCCGAACAGCATGACGCCGCCCAGGCCCGCGTCCCGGGCGGCCCGCACGGCCTCGACCAGGGACTCCTCGGTGTGTTGCACCTGCCCGGGCATGCTCGCCAGCGGCGCCGGCTCGGTCAGGCCCTCCTTGACGAAGAGCGGCAGCACCAGGTCGGCGGGGTGCAAGCGGGTCTCTGCGACCAGACGGCGCATACCCGGCGTGGCACGCAGACGGCGCGGCCGGTACACGATCCCGGAGGAGCTCACGATGTCCTTCTCTCTCGTTGTGGTGTCAGACGCACGGGTCACCAGGTTCTGACGAGGGCTTCGGTCACGGCGTCGGCCAGGGCCGCGTCCGTGGGGGTGGCGGCCACGGCGAGCACCCGGTGCCCGACGGCTCGTGCCGTGCCGGCCGACGGCTCCCCGATCGCGACCACCCGCTGCGGGCCCAGCTGGGCCGCGACCTGGCGGGCGGCCGAGCCCGAGGTGACCACGACCACGTCGTACGGGCCGGGCAGCTCCGCGGGCAGCTCGCGCGCGACCGTCCGGTAGGCCGTCACCATATCGACGGCCCAGCCCTTGGCGACGAGGCCGGCCCGGAGCGTGTCGGACGCGAGGTCGCCGAGCGGGAGCAGGACGCGCGGTGCGGGGGCGGCGTCGGACGCTGCGGGGAACGCGTCGGCGAGCCCGGCCCCGGTCGCGGTCCGCGGCACCAGATCAGCGGCGAGGCCGTACGCGGCCAGCGCCCGTTCGGTCGCCGGGCCGACGGCGGCCCACCGCACCGATGCGGCGTGGACCGACCGTGACCCGGCGGAGGTGGTGTCTTCCCCCGGCGCGGCCGCACCGTCAGCGTCCGCGAGGTTGGCAGCGGCGTCCGTCGCCGGGCCGAGCAGGGCGTCCACGGCGTTCACGCTCGTGATCGCCACCCAGACGTACGCGCCGTCGAGGAGGCGCTCGCGGGCGGCGTCGAGCTCGGCCGGGTCCTCGACCGGCGCCCGCTCGATCACCGGGGCCGCGACCGGGTCCAGCCCGCGCTCGCGGAGCAGGGCGAGGAGCCCGGCGGCGCGCTCCGGGGCGCGCGCGACCAGCACGGCGGGCTGCCCGGCAGCCGGTCCCGGGGAGCCGGAGGGTCCGGCGGACCCGGCCGCTCCCGAGGGAGCGACCGCAGGGGGGACCGGCTCGGTCACGCCTTCTCCGGGACGGTCGCACTCAGCGGTGCGAGCCGCTCGGCGCCGTCGGCCAGCAGGTTCTCGGCGACGGCGACGCCCAGCGTGCGGGCGGCGGCGTCGAGCGCCTCGGGCGCGACGTCCTGGGACAGCGACGCCTCCCCGCCGCGCGACATCTGCTCGGAGCCGTCGACGGCGGCCACGACGGACCGCAGGCGCAGCACCGCACCGGACACCGTCGCGTGCGCACCGACGGGCGCCGCGCAGCCGGCCTCCAGCCGGGCCAGCACGGAGCGCTCGGCGAGCACCGCGAGGCGGGTCGGCCGGTGGTCGAGCAGGTGGATCGCCTCGGCGAGGTCGGGCGCGGGGGCCCGGCCCGTGGCGGGGTCGGACACGATGTCGGCGGTGCGCACCTCCACGGCGAGCGCACCCTGTCCGGGGGCGGGGGCCACGACGTCGACGTCGAGCACCTCGCTGATCACGTCGGTGCGTCCCAGGCGCGACAGCCCGGCGTAGGCGAGCACGACGGCGTCGAGGTCGGCGTCGGGCCCGAGCGCGCGGTCGAGCCGCGTGCCCACGTTGCCGCGGATGTCGACGACGTCCAGGTCGGGCCGGGCCGCGCGGATCTGGGCGGCCCGCCGCGGCGAGCCGGTGCCCACGCGTCCCCCGTGCGGGAGCGTCGCGAGGGTGAGGCCGTCTCGCGCGCACAGGGCGTCGCGCGGGTCCTCGCGCTCGGGCGTCACGAAGGTGAGGCCGGGTTCGGGGGTGGTCGGCAGGTCCTTGAGGGAGTGGACCGCGACGTCGCAGCGGCCGTCCAGCAGCGCCTCGCGCAGAGCGGTCACGAAGACGCCGGTGCCGCCGAGGCTTGCCAGGCTCCCCGTCTTCACGTCGCCCTCGGTCTTGATGTGCACCAGCTCGACGGGCCTGCCGGTCAGCTCCTCCAGGCGCCTGGCCACCAGACCGCTCTGGGTCGTGGCGAGGGCGCTCGCGCGAGTCCCGAGACGGATCGGCGTGGCGTCGCCCGAGGTGCTTTCAGGGGTGCTGACGGACAGGGGGGTCGGGGTCACCAACCCAGTCTCCACCCGAACCCCCGCCGGGAGGAAACCAGAAGGTGCCCGATGGGCGGATTTCACAGGGTTGGTGGCGTGCTGTCAGAACCTTGTGCCGGAACGCGGTGTCCGGTGCGTTCCTCAAGCCCCTTCGCCCAGCCGCTCCGCCGTTCGCCCCGCGTGCGCGACGATCGCCGCCAGGCCCGTGCCGGCGATCCAGCCGCCCGTGGCGTCGAGGCCGGGCTCGGCCAGCACCGCCCCCTCGTACTCGCGGACGGCGGCCCGGTAGGCCGGCGTCGGCGGGGGCAGTGCGCCGTCCCAGCGCTGGTGCAGCACCTCGCGCACCCGGTCGGTCAGGCCCACCCCCAGCAGCGCCGACGCGTCGCGGGCGGCCTCCTCGGCGGTGGGCTGCGGCGTCGGCTCGCCCATCCGGCCGTAGCTGAGGCGCACCACGTGCACCCCCGGTCCGGCGGCGGCACGCACCCGGCGCGCGAGCCACGGCCACTTGGCCGTCGCGTGGGTCAGCGCCTTGGCCCGCACGCCGCCCACCGCCGTGTCGGGGGCCACGAGCATCCCCGAGCCGCGCGGGGCGGTGTCCAGCTCGGGCGCGTCCACGAGCAGCGCCGCCAGCCGGATGTCCGCGCCACGCTCGGGGCTCGCGGGCGGTACCAGCCCGGCGGAGCCGAACCCGGTGCGGGTCGCCAGCACCACGCGGGGCGTGCGCAGCACGCGGCCGTCGGCGGTGCGCACGAGCCAGGCGGCGTCGTCGTCCGCTCGCTCCACGCCCGCGACCCGCGTGCCGAACCGGACGTCCAGGCGGTCCACCAGCGCGTCCACCAGGGCGTGGACGCCGCCGTCGATCCCGCGTACCGCGGACCCGGGGGGCGCCGCGGCCCGCAGCGACGCCACGGCCCGCGACAGGGACCCGGTCCGCGCGTACGCGTCCAGCAGCCCGGGCGCGACGGCGGCGACGTCGAGCCGGTCGAGCGGCGCCGAGTGCACGCCGGCGGCGACCGGGGTGACGAGCCGGTCCGCCACCCGGGAGCCGAGCCGCGACCGCGCGAGGGTGCCGAGGTCGGTCGGGTCGACGAGCCGCGCGGGCAGCACCCGGTCCAGCGAGCCGCGCACCACGCCCGGCCAGCCGATCGCGCGCCGCACGTCGGCGGCCCACGGCCGCGAGGGGATGCCCAGCACGCCGGCCGCCGGCAGCGGGAACGCCCTCCCGGCGGCATAACCCCAGGCGGAGAGCCCGGCGGGTGCCTCGACGCTCAGCCCGAGCTCGGCCACGAGGCGTTCGACGGCCCCGCCCCGCACCGCGAACGACTCCGCCCCGAGGTCCAGCGGCACGTCCGGCAGCGACGCGAACGACCCGCCGCGGATCGGCCCGCCGGCTCGCTCGCCGGCCTCCAGCACGACGACGCGCAGCCCGCGCCCCGCGAGCGTGTGCGCGGCGACGAGCCCGCCGATCCCGGCGCCGACGACGACGGCGTCGGCCCCCGCCGCACCGGACCGACCGGCCGAGCCGGTCACAACGAGTGGACCAGCTCGACCACGCGGGTCAGCACCGTCGGGTCCGTCTCCGGGGGAACGCCGTGGCCCAGGTTGACCACGTGGCCGGGCGCCTTGAGGCCGCGGGACACGACGTCACGCACGTGCGCCTCCAGCACCGGCCACGGCGCGGCCAGCAGTGCGGGGTCGATGTTCCCCTGCAGGGGCACGCCGGGCAGCAGCGCGGCGGCCTCGTCGAGGGGCGTCCGGTAGTCGACGCCGACGGCGTGGTCCGTCAGTCCGGCGTCGACCAGGACCGTGCGCATCGCGGGCAGCAGGTGCCCGGTGCCGGTACCGAAGTGGATGGCCGGCACGCCGGCGTCCGCCACGTAGGACAGCGCGCGGGTCGACGACGCGGCGACGTGCGCCGTGTAGTCCGCGAGCGAGAGCGACCCGGCCCAGGAGTCGAAGAGCTGCACGGCGCTGGCGCCCGCCTCGACCTGGGCCCGCAGGAACGCCCCGGTGAGGTCGGCGGTCCACGTCACGAGCGCGTCCCACGTGGCGGGGTCGGCGTGCATCAGGGTGCGCGCGGCGAGGTGGTCGCGCGACGGCCGGCCCTCGACCAGGTAGGCCGCGAGCGTGAACGGCGCGCCGCCGAAGCCCAGGAGCGGCGTCGACCCGAGCTCGGCGACGGTCAGCGCGACGGCCTCCCGGATCGGCTCGAGGGCCGCGTCGTCGAGGCTGCGCGAGGTGAGCCGGGCGACGTCGTCGGCCGTGCGGTACGGCTGGTCCATGACCGGTCCGACCCCGGCCTGGATGTCCACGCCGACGCCGGCCAGCTTGAGCGGCACCACGATGTCGGAGAAGAAGACGGCGGCGTCCACGCCGTGCCGGCGCACGGGCTGGAGTGTGATCTCGGCCGCGAGGTCGGGCCGCAGGCAGGCCTCCAGCATGCCGGTGCCCTGGCGGACCTCGCGGTACTCGGGCAGGGAGCGGCCCGCCTGCCGCATGAACCAGACGGGCGTGCGACCAGGACGTTCACCCCGGAGCGCCCGGACAAGGGGAGCGGCGGTGGTCCGCCCGTCGGCGAGCGGGTGAGCAGGGCTGATCGTGGTGGACTTCACGCTTCACGATTCTGCCCTGCCCGGCCACGGTGCATAAAGTTGGAGCACTGTGGTTCTCCTCTCCCTCACCGCCAGCCACCGCGAGCTCGATCTCGACGCGCTGGAGCGCCTGTCCACGGGTTCGTCGTCAGTGGGTCGTGTCGTCGTGGGTACGTGCGGCCCCGTCGCCGGTGCCGTGGTCATCTCCACGTGCAACCGCTTCGAGCTCTATCTCGACGTCGACGCGCCGCTGAGCGGCGACAGCGTGCGGCACGCGACGCGCCACGTGGCCGAGCTCGTGGCCCACGCGTCGGGCGTGACCGGCGACGTCGCTGCCCGCAGCTTCACCGTCCGCACCGGGCCGGAGGTCACGGAGCACCTGTTCGCCGTGGCGTCGGGGCTGGACGCGATGGTCGTGGGCGAGCGCGAGATCGCCGGCCAGGTGAAGCGCTCGCTGGCGATCGCCCGCGAGCAGGAGACCACGTCCAAGACCCTGGAGCTCCTGTTCCAGACGGCGTCGCGCACCTCCAAGCGGGTCGGCACGGACACGGAGCTCGGCGCCGCGGGCCGGTCCGTCGTCGCGCTCGCCCTCGACCTCGCCGAGAGCGAGCTGCCGCCGTGGGACGGCGCGCGCGCCGTGCTGATCGGCACCGGCTCGTACGCGGGCGCCTCGGTCGCGGCCCTGCGGGCCCGCGGCTGCGAGGACATCTCCGTCTACTCGCAGTCCGGCCGCGCCGAGGCCTTCGCGGAGTCGCACGGCGTGCGGCCGGTCGACTCGCTCGTCCAGGCCCTCGCCGACGCCGACATCGTGGTGAGCTGCAGCGGCGCCCGGGGCCGGGCGCTCGCGGCGCGGGCCGACGGAGATCTGGCCGGCACCGACCAGGCCGGCACCGACCAGGCCGGCACCGACGAGGCCGGCACCGACGAGGTGGCGCTCGGCGACATGGTCGCCGGGAACTTCGGCGGCCAGACCACGCTCCCGCGCGGCCTGTCGGGCGAGGCCGGCCCCGAGGCGAGCCTCGGCCACGTGCTCGACGCCGCCGCGGTGGTGCGTGCCCGGGAGCGCGCCGCGGACCGGGCCGGCGACGAGCCGGAGCCCCGCCCCCTGGTGATCCTGGACCTCGCCCTGCACCGCGACGTGGACCCGCGGGTCGCCGACGTCGAGGGCGTGCTGCTCTACGACCTCGCCACGCTGAAGGCGCACGCCCCCGCGGTCGCGCACGACGTCGTCGCGCAGGCGCAGGGGATCGTGGACACCGCGGCCCGGCGCTTCGAGGAGACGCGGCTGGGCCGGGAGGCCGACGCCGCGGTGGTCGCGCTGCTCGACGAGGCCGAGGTCCGGGTCGTGGCCGAGGTCGACGCCGCCGTCGCGCGGCTGACCGGCGAGCTCGCCCTGCGCGGCGAGCCGGCCCCCGAGGAGTCCGACGTCGATGTGATCGCCCGCGACGTGCGCAAGCGGGTGCACGCCGAGCTGCACGACAAGATCGTCGCCGTCCGGGCCCGGGCCACCGCCGAGGCGCGGGCCGCGGAGTCCGCACTGGTCCAGGGCGCCGTGGCCCTGACGATGACGGCGTCCACCCAGCGGGACGCCGACCACCGCTCCAGCCGATAACCAGTCCGCGCGCCGATAACCAACCGGCGGCGATTGTCCGGATATGCCGGGCGGACTGGCATCCAGGGTCCAATTCGTCCATCGTTACCGAATCGTGATCAGGGTGATTTTATTCACCCGGGGGTGCGGGCTAAGTTCGGTGGCTCAAGGACCGAACGCGCATTTGCGCATCGAGATGCTGGAGCACCTTTTGAAGCACGCAGCACACAAGAAGAAGACCGCATCGGCGGGCGCGCGGACCATCGCGACCGTCGCCATCGCAACCGCGGCCACGAGCATGGCTGCGCCGGCCATGGCCGCCGAGGCCTCGCCGCTGGACTCCCTCGGGGACCTCGGCACCACCGCCGAGGGCCTCAAGTCGGCGGTCCCCGCCCTCTCGTCGACCTCGATCGACCTCAGCGAGCTGACCGGCTCGCTCCCCGCGACCGACGTGGTCACGGACGTGGCGAAGAAGGCTGAGCTGCCCGCCTCCATCGCCCCCACCACGGCCCTCGCGCCGAACTACGAGCCGGCGCAGTACGTCTCGGGCGCCCTCCAGGGTGCCGCGCCCCAGGTCGTCTCCGAGGTCGTCGGCGGCGTGACCGGCGGCTCGGCCGTGTCCGGCGTGACCGGCACCGCCAAGGCGGCGCTGGCCAACGTGCTCGGCGGCGGGGCCCTGGGCACCGCGACCGGCGTCGTCTCCGGCGTGACCGGCGGCGTGCTGCAGGGTGACGTCGTCAACGGCGTGGCCGGCGGGGTCGTCAACAACGTGGCCGGCGGTGCCGTGTCCGGCGTGACCGGCGGCGTGCTGCAGGGTGACGTCGTGAACGGCGTCGCCGGTGGCGTGCTGCAGGGCGACGTCGTGAACGGCGCCACGGGCACCGTGACGGGCGTCGCGACCGGCGCCGTCGAGGGCGTGCCGGCCACCGTGGCCGACGTGATCCGCAACGTGCCGAACGTCCTGGGCGGCGTGACCGCTCCGGTCGCCGGCCTTACGGCCAACCTGCCGGGCGTGCTCGGTGGCGTGGGCGGCGTCGTGAACAGCGTCGTCTCGAACGTGCCGGGTGTGGTCGCCTCCGTTCCGGGCCTCGTTGCCAAGGTCACCACCCCGGCCGCCGGTGCGGTCGAGACGGTCGTGGGCGACGTCGCCGTGGACGGCGTCGTCAAGCCGGTCGCCACGGGCGTGGTGCCGGGTGCCGTGGGCGCCGTGCAGAACGGCGTGGTCCCGGGCGTGACCTCGACCGTCGGCAACGTGACCGGCTCGGTCGTGCCGGGTGCCGTCGGCACCGTGACCGGCGACGTCGTGCCGGGCGTCGTGGACGGCGTGGCCAAGCCCGTCGTCGGTGACGTGGTGCTCGGCGGTGTCGTCGGCAACGTCGTCAAGGGCGACGTGGTGAGCGGCGTCGTCACGCCGGTCGTGAAGGACACCGTCGTCGACGGCGTCGCGAAGCCGCTGGTGCAGGACGTCGTCGTCGAGGGTGTTGCCAAGCCCGTCGTGAAGGACGTCGTCGTGGACGGCGTGGCCAAGCCCGTCGTGAAGACCGTGACCGGCACGGTCGAGGGCGTCGCCGGCGGCGCCGTCAAGGACACCGTCGGTGGCGTGACCGGCGCCGTGGACGGCCTCACCGGCGGTGCCGTGAGCGGCCTCACCGGCGGTCTGCTGGGAGGTCTTTCCTGAGCTGAATTCCCCGGGAGGACCCCAGCCTCTTCGGTCTTGACGTAGCGGGGTGGAGCGCCATTGGTGCTCCACCCCGTTTGCGTTCTCCGGCGCTTTCAGAAGGTTCCATTCCTGTGTCCGTTGTTATCGAATCGTTACCATCGCTTCAGGTTTTTCCGGTCTACCCCTTTTTCCGGCTATTACCGATCAGGTAGCGTCGTGGCGTCCCGGGTTCCGGGCCGTTGTAGCCGACCATGCTGGAGCAGCTCTCATGAAGCACGCCGCCGTCAAGCCTTCGTCCGTCGCCAGGTCCGCGGCCGCCCGCGTCGTGGCGACGATCGCGCTCGCCACCGCGGCGACCGCCGTCGCCAGCCCGGCGATGGCGCACGAGGGCCACGGGCACGACGGGCCGGACGGGCACTCCGCGGGCTACGACCGCGGGAACGACCGTGGGCACGACCGCGGCCGCGAGGCCCAGGCCCCGCGCTCGTACCAGCCGGCCAGCTACGCGGAGCCCGACTACGACGTGGCGCAGTACGGCGGCTCGAAGGACGGCCGGTCCGAGGACGGCAGCTGCGGCCGCGGCGCGACGACCCAGGGCAACCAGCGCGACTGGACCGACGAGGACCGGGACAAGGTCCGCGAGGCCGTCCGGGAGTACGTGGAGGAGGCCAACGAGGCCGCCGCCGAGGCGCGGCCGCAGGTCGTCACCGAGGTCGAGCAGACCACCACGCCCGCCGAGAAGCCCGCGGCCGCCGAGGCCGAGGCCCCCGCGAAGGTCGTCGCCCCCGTGCAGGTCGAGGCGTCGGAGCCGCCGGTGGCCGTCCAGGCGCCGGGTCAGCAGTGGGAGGGCCCGACCGAGGCCGACACCGCCGGGGCCGAGCTCACCGCCTACGTGCCGAGCGAGGACACCGCCGTCACGACCGAGCAGCAGTCCGGCTCGCTCACCGAGGCCACGCTGGACGCTCCCGTCCGGCTCGCCACGACCGGCGCCGAGGCCACCGCCCTGACGTCGGCCGCCGGCGCCCTGGTCCTCGGCGGTGCCGCCTCGCTCCTGGTCGCCCGCCGCAGCCGCATCCGCGCCTGACCGGACGCCCACGCCCGGTCGGCGAGCCCGCCCCTAGCCGGGGAAGGGCCGCCAGCCCGGCGCGTCCGTGCCCCACGGGTGCGCGGGGTACGGGTAGTCGGCGTACCCCGGAAGCACCGGCCGTGCGGTCGTGACACCCGCGTGCGTCACGGTCCCGCTGCGCTCCGTCCCCGTGCCGGACCCCGTCGCGGCGGCCGGGTGCGCCGGGTCGCGTCCCGGCAGGTCCAGCAGCCAGACCGCGGTGCGCGCGAGCGACACCGCGACGTCGCGGCCGAGGCCGTCGTCGCGCCGGAGCGTGAGGGCGTCCACGACGCCCGCCGCGAGCAGGTACCCCGAGGCGTGGTCGAGCGCCTGGGCGGGCAGCGCGCCCGGCGTCCCGTCGCGGCCCTCCAGCAGCGCGATGCCGCCGGCCGCCTGCACGATCGAGTCGAAGCCGCGGCGGTCGGCCCACGGGCCCGCGTCGCCCCAGGCGGACACCCGCCCGGTCACCGTGCCGGGCGGCACCCGGAGGCCGAACGCCTCGATCGCGCCGGGCCGGTAGCCGGTCACGAGCACGTCGGCGGCGTCGAGCAGGTCCTGGGCCGTGCGGCGGTCGCGGGCGTCCCGGAGGTCCAGGACGGCGCTGCGCTTGCCCTGCCCCGTGTCGAGGTGCTGCCACTCGATCTCGGCGGGTTCCGGCGGGTCCACCCGCAGCACGTCCGCGCCCAGCAGCGCGAGCGTGCGCGTGGCGACCGGTCCTGCGATGACCCGGGTCAGGTCGAGCACCCGGACGCCGGCCAGCGGCGCCCCGCCCGCCGGGCGGGTTCCCGCTCCGGTCGCGGGTCCGCGCACCCGGGTCCGCACCAGCGGGCCCGACGCCGCGGCGCGCCCCGGCGCGGACTCCCGCCACTCCTGCTCGGTCCGGACGCGCGCGACGATCGCGCCTGCCTCGGCGGCCCGGTCCTCCAGGTCCTGTGCCGAGAGCTCGGTGAGCCGCTCGGCGAAGGCGGGCCGGCCGACGTCGTCGGGCAGCCCGGCGAGCGCCGTCAGGCGGGAGCGGTGGTGCGGGTAGTTCGCGTGCGTGCGGACCCAGCCGTCGGCCGTGGCGAAGAAGCCGGAGAGCGGGGCGAAGCCCTGCACCGGCTGCCCGTCGAGCGCGAGGACGCGGTCGGACGCGAAGCCGACGGCGACCCGGGCGGGGTCGGTGCGGGCCGGGTCGAGGACTGCGGGGTCGAGGAGCGCGGAGTCGACGGGGGCCGCCCGCCGGCCCGCACGGGCGGCCGCGCGCTGCACGGCGCGGACGGCGTCCAGCGCGAGATCGAGCACGGGCAGGTGCGCGGCGAGCCAGGGTTCCACGGTTCCATCATGGTCCCGTCCGACGGACTGCCCCGAAACATCACCGGCCGGACAGATCTGCGACCATGCGCGCGGATACACTCGCCGCATGGCCAAGAACCCCTCCTCCGACTTCGTGCTCCGGCCCTTCGAAGGTCTCCCCGGGGAGACCGACTGGGTGGCGATGCGCGAGATCGTCCCGTCGGCGACCGCGACCGCCCGCACCACCGCCGAGTACGGCTCCCGCGACGTCACGGTGGTGACGCTCCTGCCCGGTGCCTGGACCGCGCTGCACCGGGCCGACGGCACGCTCCTGCTCGCCGTGCAGGGCATCGTCGGCTCGGGCGACGTGAGCCGCGACCTCGCCGCCGCCCTGCTGGAGGCGATGGAGCTGGAGCCGGGTACGGCCGTGGAGTCGGGTGAGCTGCCGGGCGAGGGCCCGCGGCTGCAGGACGTGCTTGACCTGAGCGTGCCGTTCGAGGTCACCGTGCACGACACGTTCGACTACTGGCTCGACCCGAGCGCCGACGTGACGCCGGAGCTCAAGCAGAACCTGGAGGACGCGGCCGACGGCGCGATCCCCACCGTCAAGGTCACCTCGGTCGAGTCCGCCTACTGGTGCAGCATGTCGCGCGAGTTCCTCCGCTGGGCACGCCCCGAGCCGGAGGACGACGTCATCGACGCGATCTCCCGCCTGCACGCAAAGCGCGAGTCAGGGCTCGCGGGTGGAAGGTTCGTGGGAGCGTTTCGTGCGTCGGGCCTGGTCGTCCCGGTCTGGGAGCTGCCGAAGGGTACCGAGGCCGCGGACCTGGAGGGTCCCGTGGCCGAGCTCGGCGAGAAGCTCGCGAAAGCACTTTCCATCAAGGAGCCGCTTGATGCGAACGAGCGACGCGCAAGAGCAGGTATCGTCTCTCGCCAGGTCACCCTGCGCTAGTCCGGACGCCCCGGCCGGTCGCGCGCGAGCGGCCCGGAACGCTACGGCAGTCACCGAGGATCGCCACGAGCGGCCCAGGTTTCGGCAACTAGCGGACCAAGGGAGTAGGATTCCAGGGGTAAACCTTTGCACTCACCAAGCAAAGGGCTATCCGAACACTCACCACGGCAAATCGACGCTTCAGGCAGGACAGGTGTGAACGCTCTCCCGGTCGCGAAGACCACGCGTCCCGGCAATGCACAGGCAGGCAAGAACGTCCAGCGGGTGGCGGCCATCATTCCCGCCAAGGACGAGGCCGAGCGCATTGCCGCCACCGTGCGCTCTGCGCGTGCGATCCCCCATGTCGACCTCGTGCTCGTGGTCGACGACGGCTCCGAGGACGACACGCAGCACGTGGCGCGCGCCGCGGGCGCCGTCGTCGTGCGTCACTCCCACAACCGCGGCAAGGCCGCCGCGATGGAGACTGGCGCTGCGGTGGTGGCGATGCGCGACGCCGACGGGCGCCCCCCGCGTCTCCTCATGTTCATCGACGGTGACCTCGGCGACACCGCCGTGAACACCGCACCCCTCGTGCGCCCGGTCCGGGAGGGCGTCGCCGACCTCGCGATCGCGCTGCTGCCCAAGCAGGCCGGCGCCGGTGGCCGGGGTGTCGTCGTCGGCGCGTCCCGCCGGGCCATCGAGGCCATGACGGGGTGGAGCCCGTCGCAGCCGCTGTCCGGCATGCGGTGCCTCACCCGCGAGGCGTTCGAGGCGGCCACGCCGCTCGCCCGCGGCTGGGGCGTCGAGACCGGCATGACCATCGACCTGCTGCGCAAGGGGTACGTCGCCGTCGAGGTGCCGTGCGACCTCAAGCACCGGGCCTCCGCCAACGACCTCAAGGGCCAGATCCACCGGGCGGCCCAGTACCGCGACGTCCTGCTGGCCGTGAACGCGCGCAAGATGCGCGGCGCGGTGGACGCCGTGCGGCACGCGGGGTCGAACGTCCGCAGCTGATCGACCCTCAGGCCCGCCCCGTACCCTGACCTCATGGAGTGGCAGGTCTGGCTTGGCATCATCGCGATCGTCATCGGGGTACTGGCACTCGCCATCGCCGTCGGCGCATGGTCGCAGCAGGCCTGGATGCGTCGTCGGGAGGGCCGGCGCGCGGTGCCGCAGAGCGTGCAGGCGGCCCGGCAGATAGCGGTGGTCGTGAACCCGTCCAAGGTGCACGCGAGCGGCCTGCCCGCCCGGGTGCGGGCGCACTGCGCGGCGAACGGGCTCCCGGAGCCGCTCTGGTACGAGACCACGATCGACGACCCCGGCAAGGGGCAGGCCCGGCAGGCGCTGGACGACGGCGCGGACATCGTGATCGCGGCCGGCGGCGACGGCACGGTGCGCGCCGTCGCCGAGACCATGGTCGACTCGGACAAGCCGATGGGCGTGCTGCCGGTGGGCACGGGCAACCTCCTGGCGCGCAACCTCGAGCTGCCGCTGACCAACATGGACGAGGCGCTCGACGTCATCCTGGCCGGGCGCACGCGGGCCATCGACGTCGGCTGGCTGCGGGTCATGGAGTTCGCGGACACCCCGCGCAACGACGAGCACCCCAACCAGCCCGACCACGAGCCCGACACGGACCGCGAGCACATCTTCCTGGTCATCGCCGGCCTGGGCTTCGACGCCGCGATGGTCGCCACCGCCGACTCCGACCTGAAGAAGAAGGTGGGCTGGGTGGCCTACTTCGTGGCGGGGCTGTCCCACATGCAGGCCCGGCGGATGCGCGCCACCCTGCAGCTCGACGACGACCCGCCGGTGGACGCGCGTGCCCGTTCGATCATGGTCGGCAACTGCGGCATGCTGCCGGGCGGCGTCACCCTGCTGCCCGACGCCGTGCTCGACGACGGGGTGCTCGACGTGGCCGCCGTCGACGTGCGCGGCGGGGTGCTCGGCTGGGCCCAGCTCACCCTCGAGATCGCCATGCAGGGGGTGGGGGTCCGGAACGAGCTGCCGGAGAAGCTCGGCCGCATCGACCACACCAAGGCCCGCCGGGCGCGCATCCGCGTGCCCGCGGGCGAGGAGGCACAGGTCGACGGGGATCCCCTCGGCCGGGCCGTCGAGGTCGACGTGCGCGTCCAGCCGGGCGCGCTCCTGGTCCGGGCCCCGTGACGGCCGCGGCCATCTACCCTGGGCGGGTGAATCCCCGCTCCACCCGGACACTGACCGTGCCCGCGGCCCTCGTCATGCTCGTCGCGGCCCTGCTGGGCCTGATCGGCCCGACGACCGCGTCGGCGGCCCCGCGATCCGTGCCCGCGGCCGTGGCGACGCCCGCGCCCGGGGCCGGGACCACGACCGCCGCGGACGGCGGTTCCGGCGAGGCCGCGGAGCCCGCACCCGCCGCGCCCGTGGTGGTGGTCGGCGTGGCCGGGCTGCGGTGGACGGACGTCTCCCGGAGCACCACCCCGACCCTGTGGCACATGATCGGCGGCGGCTCCGTCGCGTCGATCAACGTGCGGACCGCGGCGCCCGCGACTTGCCCGCTGGACGCGTGGCTCACGCTCTCGGCGGGCAGCCGGACGGTCTCGGCCGGCAGCGCCGAGCGCGCCGACCAGCCGGACCCCGAGGGCCAGGACGGAGAGGAGCGCGAGGCACGCGGGGCGACGTCGTGCACGCCGGTGCCCGAGCCCGCGACGGGTGCCGCGCAGGGCTCCGGCGACGCGGAGCCGACGCGTGCCACGGTGGACGACTGGGCGCAGCTCCCCGAGAAGGACGAGGACGAGGAGGAGGTCGCCGGGACCGCCGAGCGCGAGAAGGCACCCGCCCCCGGCCTCCTCGGCGAGATGCTGGACGAGGCGGACGCGTGCTCGACGGCGGTCGGGCCGGGCGCCGCCGTCATGCTCGCCCGCGCGGACGGGACCGTGGGCCGGTACGTCCCCTCGCTGGACGCCTTGACCTCGGACGGCGCCGAGGGCTCCGCGAGCACCTTCGGTGCACGTGGCCAGGCCTGGGACGACGCCCTCACGGAGTGCCCCGTCACCGTCGTCGACGCCGGCAGCCTGCCCGAGGGGCCGGAGCGGGCCCAGGCACTGGAGACGCTGGACGGCACGCTCAGCAGCCTGACCCGGAGCCTGCCCGCCGGCACGCGCGTGCTCGTGGCGGGCGTCGCGGACACGCCGCTCACCCAGCAGGGCCTCCAGGTCGTCGTGGACTGGGTGGTGGACGTCCCCCGGGTGCGCTGGCTGACGTCGGACGCGTCGCGGAGCACCGGGTTCGTGCAGCTCACCGACCTCACGGCCACCGCCGCCGAGGCCGCCGGCGCTCTCCCGGACCCCGAGGCCGAGGAGCCCGGGCAGGACCAGGCGCTCGAGGAGCCCTCGATCGACGGCTCGCCGATCGAGGTGGGCGAGCCGCGGCGGACCACGGTCGCCCGCACGGTCGAGAACCGGCAGTACATCAACGTCCTGGCCGACACGATCCCCGCGCAGGTGCCCGCCTTCGCCGGCGTGATCGTCCTGTTCCTGCTGATCGCCGTACTGGTCCTGGTGCTGCCGCGGCGCGCCGCGCGTCCGCGGCGGGAGCCCGGGCCGTACCGGCAGCGGCTGGCCCTGAGCGCCGCGCTGCTCGCGGTGTCGGCGCCGGCCGCGGCGAGCCTGGCGACGCTCTCCCGGTGGTGGGTGTGGCCCGCGCCGGAGTTCGGCCTGGCCCTGTCGCTGACGGTGGCCGCGGTCGCCGTCGCGCTCGGTATCCGGGGCGTCTCGCGGCTCCTCCCTGCGGCTCCGTGGCGCAACGCGGTCGCGGCGGCGGGCCTCACCTGGCTGGTCTTCACGATCGACGGGGTCACGGGGTTCACGCTGCTGCAGGCCTCGCTCCTGGGTCCGTCGCTCGCCACCGCGGACCGCTTCTACGGGTTCTCGGACGTGGCCTTCGTGATCTACGCGGTGGCCGGGCTGGTCCTGGCGAGTGGGCTCGCGGCCTACGCGGCGCGCCGCCGCACGGCGACGAGCGCCGGCTCGGTGCTCGGCGACGGCGCCCGCACCCGCGAGACGCAGCGGCCCACCCGGCCGGTGTGGCTCGGGGTGGCGGCCGTGACCGCCGTCGCGCTCGTGACCGTCGCCGTGGACGCCGCGCCGTACTTCGGGGACCGCCTGCGCGGGCTCACGCTGTTCGTGCCGTTCGCCCTGGTCGCGCTGCTCGCGGCGCGTCCGGACCTGGTGACCCGGTTCCTCGGCGCCCGCGGCTGGCTGCCGTCCGGCCGACACACCGAGCCGGTCCGCCGCGTGCCGTCGGCCGTGCTGGGCCTGTCCGGCGCGCTGCTGCTCAGCCTGCTCTTCGCGGCGGCCGTGCTGCCCGTGCCCGGCGCCGAGGCCGCCGGCGAGGAGTCGGGCTCGCTGAGCAGTGCGGAGCCGGTGGTGCCGCCCGGCGAGAACGTGGTCGTGATCGGCACGCAGGGCCTGCGCTGGACCGACGTCCAGCCGTCCCTCGACACCGGTACGGCCCCCGCGCCCACCCTCTACGGCATGCTCACCGACGGCGCGGACGCCGCGGGCCTGACCCTGCCCAACGGGCGCGCGGCGCGGTGCCCGGACAGCGGGTGGCTCAGCCTGTCGGCCGGGCGCCTGGCGGAGGTCGCCGACGAGCGCGACGCCGACCGGCACTGGATCTGCGACGAGATCACCGTGACACCGCAGGCGGATGGCGGAGCGGGCGAGGACGGCGCGGACGTCGCCGGCGAGGACACCACGGACGCCGCCGCGGCCGGTGCCGGGACCGCGGAGGGCGACCGTCCCGCCGTCGTCGACCAGTGGGACCGGCTGACCGCGCTGCAGCGCGGCTCCGGCTACGCCGCCCACCCCGGCACATTCGGGAACGCCCTCGCCGACGAGTGCACGACGGCCGTCGGGCCGGGTGCGGCGGTCGCCCTCGCCGAGGGGGACGGCAGCGTCGGGCGGTACTTCGACCTCGACGCGGCGCTGGCCGCGGACTCGGGTGCCTGGGACTGCCCCGTCACGTTCGTGGACGCGGGCTCCGCGCTGCTGGACGTCGCCGAGCGGGCGGACCTGGAGGAGCAGCCCGACGGCGCCGAGCAGGTCGAGGCGATCCGCGCCGACCTCGTCGCCGCCGTCGACCTCACGGTGTGGCGCGTGCTGGACGCCGCTCCCGCGGACGCGACCGTGCTCGTGATCGACGTGGCCACCACGCCGGAGCACGCGCTCGAGCTGGGGCCGGCGCTGGTGCGCCCGTCGGCGAACTACGACGGGCTGCCGCGCTACCTGGCCAGCACGGCGACCCGCACCGAGGGGGTGGCGCGGCTGATGGACGTCCCGGCGGCGGTGCTCGACGCCGTCGGCGTGGACCTGCCCGCCGACATCGACCCGACGCCGCTGCTGCGGGCCGGGGAGCGACCCGCCTCGGCCTGGCTCACCGCCGACGAGCTCGCGGACATGACGGCGCGCGACCACGTGCGCCGGGACGCGTACATCTGGCTCGTCGACGTGCCGTTCTGGCTGGGCCTCGCCCTGGCGGCGGCCTGCTGGTGGGTGCCGCGGCGGGTCGCGTTCGTGCCGGGCGGGCTGCGGCGCGCCGCCGTCGTCGCCGCCACGGCGCTGACCGCGCTCCCGGCGGGCGGGTTCCTCGTCTCCCTCACCGGCTGGTGGCGGTTCGACCTGCCTGTCCTCGCGATCGTGGGCGCCACCCTGCTCGTGACGGCGGCCGTGACCGGCCTGAGCCTGCTTGCCCCACGGCGACCCCTCTGGGCGGCCCCCGCCGTCGTCGCGGGCATCACGTTCGTCGCGCTCACGGTGGACGCCCTGTTCGGCACGCCGCTGAACCGGGCGGCGCCGCTCGGCTCCGCCCCGACGTTCGGCGCGCGGTTCTACGGCTTCGGCAACCCGACGTTCTCGGTGTACGCCGTGGCGGCGATCGTGCTCGCCGCCGCGCTGGCGCAGCTCCTCGTGTCGCGCGGCAGACGGGTCCTGGCCACCCTGGCCGTCAGCGTCGTGGGCGTGATCGCGATGGCGGTCGACGTCTGGCCCACCCTCGGGGCGGATCTCGGCGGCGGCCTGGTGCTCGTCCCGGCGTTCGTGGTGGTCGCCACCGCCGCGTCCGGGCTGCGCCTCACCCTCTGGCGGTTCACCTGGGTCGCGGCGGCCGGCGTCGGCGTGGTGGCCCTCGTGGGCGTCCTGGACTGGCTGCGCCCGCCCGAGTCGCGCTCGCACCTCGGCCGGTTCGTCGGCCAGGTGGTCGACGGCGAGGCGGTCTCCACCGTGCTGCGCAAGGCGCTCTACGCGCTGAACTCGATCACGGGCGGGCCGGCGGTCTGGGCCACCGTGGTGATCCTGGTGCTGGTCGGCCTCGCGCTCTTCGGCCCGGCGAAGTGGCGGGACCGCCTGACGCCCGCCTGGTTCACGCGCGCGGAGCGGAGCTGGGAGTTCCTGCGCCCGGCGCTGGTCGCGATGTGGGTCATGGCGGTCCTGGGCTCGCTGGTCAACGACTTCGGGCTGCGGATCGCGATGATCGCTCTCATCCCCGCCGTGCCGCTGCTCACGATGGTCGCGCTGCGGACGAATTCAGAGCGACAGCCCCGTTAGGCTCGTCCCCGTGATCGATCTCCGACTTCTGCGCGACAACCCCGACGTCGTCCGCGCGAGCCAGGTGGCCCGCGGTGACGACCCCGACCTCGTGGACGTGGCGCTCGACGCCGACGCGCGCCGCCGCTCCTCTCTGACCGAGTTCGAGAACCTGCGCGCGGAGCAGAAGTCCCTGGGCAAGCAGGTGGCGCAGGCGCAGGGCGACGAGAAGCAGGCGCTGCTGGCCCACACCAAGCAGCTCGCGCAGGACGTCAAGCAGCACCAGGCCGCCGCGGCCGAGGCCGAGCAGGAGCTCGACCGGGTGCTGTACTCGATCGCCAACGTGATCGAGGGCGCGCCCGCGGGCGGCGAGGAGGACTTCATCGAGGTCAAGCAGGTCGGTACCCGCCGCGACTTCGCGGCCGAGGGCTTCGAGCCCAAGGACCACCTGGAGCTCGGCGAGGGCCTGCGCGCGATCGACACCAAGCGCGGCGCCAAGGTCTCCGGGGCGCGGTTCTACTTCCTCACCGGCATCGGTGCCCGGCTGGAGCTGGCGCTGCTCAACATGGCGATGGACCAGGCCGTGGAGCAGGGCTTCACGCCCATGATCACGCCCACCCTCGTCAAGCCCGAGACCATGCAGGGCACGGGGTTCCTGGGCGCGCACGCCGACGAGATCTACCGCCTGGAGAAGGACGACCTCTACCTGGTCGGCACCTCGGAGGTGGCGCTCGCGGGCTACCACAGCGACGAGATCGTGGACCTGTCCGACGGTCCCCTGCGGTACGCCGGCTGGAGCGCGTGCTACCGCCGTGAGGCCGGGTCGGCGGGCCGCGACACGCGCGGCATCATCCGCGTGCACCAGTTCCACAAGGTCGAGATGTTCAGCTACTGCGCCCCCGAGGACGCGGCGGCCGAGCACCAGCGCCTGCTGGGCTGGGAAGAGGCCATGATGGCCAAGGTCGAGCTGCCCTACCGCGTCATCGACACGGCGGCGGGCGACCTGGGCTCCTCGGCGGCCCGCAAGTTCGACTGCGAGGCGTGGCTGCCCACGCAGGAGCGCTGGCTGGAGCTCACCTCGACGTCGAACTGCACCACGTTCCAGGCCCGTCGCCTGGGGGTCCGCGAGCGGACCGAGGACGGCTCGACCCGGAACGTCGCGACCCTGAACGGCACGCTGGGCACCACCCGCTGGATCGTCGCGATCCTGGAGAACCACCAGCAGCCGGACGGCTCGGTGCACGTCCCGGAGGGCCTGCGCCCGTACCTGGGCGGCCTGGAGGTCCTGGAGCCGGTGAAGTAAGGGTGGTCGGCCGAATGTCAGGTGATCGGCAGCTCGAGGCGCCGATCACCTGACATTCTGCCGATCACGACCCATCGGTCCGCTGCCGTTCATCTTCCGGTCGGTAGGCTGCGAGCGTGGCCCGCGACACCGAACGAAAGCTCATCGCCCTCGACATCGACGGCACCCTCGTCACGTACGACGAGGTGCTGTCCGACGCGGCGCGCGAGGCGGTCGCCGCCGTCCGTGCCGCCGGGCACCACGTGGTGCTGGCGTCGGGGCGCTCGCTCATCGCGATGACGCCCGTCGCGGCGGACCTCAAGATCGAGGACGAGTGGATCGTCGCCTCGAACGGTGCCGTCACGGCGCGCATCGACGCGTCCGCGCCGATGGGCTATACCCTGGAACGCGTCGAGACGTTCGATCCCGAACCCGTGCTGCGCATGCTCAAGGTGGAGCTGCCGCACGCACGCTACGCGGTCGAGGATGTCGGCGTAGGCTTCCGGATGACCGAGCTCTTTCCTGAGGGCGAGCTGAACGGGGAGCACCGCGTGGTGGACTTCGAGGAGCTCTGGGCCGGCGACGTCACGCGCGTCGTGGTCCGCAGCCCCGGGGAGACGAGCGCGGAGTTCCACGAGATCGCAGCGCGTCTCGGGTTCGACGACGTCACGTACGCCGTCGGCTGGTCCGCGTGGATGGACATCGCACCGCAGGGCGTGACCAAGGCGTCGGCCCTTGAAGTGGTACGCAAGGAGCTCGGCGTGGCGGCCGAGAACACCGTCGCCGTGGGTGACGGCAGCAACGACATCGACATGCTGCGGTGGGCAGCACGGGGCGTGGCGATGGGGCATGCGTCCGAGCCGGTGCAGGCTGCGGCAAACGCCGTGACCGGCTCGATCGACGACGACGGTGTGGTGGACGTCCTCCGCTCGCTGCTCTGAGTCGGCAAGATCCCGCGGGCGACGACGCGGGTGAAAGTTATCCGTGCAAAGGTATGGATCACAGGGCGAATGCCTGTACATTTGGGCGCGATCCGTCGAAGGGTGACGGCGCTCACGGTGCCATGGGGGTACGTGATGATCCTGGACGACCAATCGGTGTCCATGCGGGTGCGCAACGATGCGCCTCACCTGGTCGCCCTCGACATCGACGGGACCCTGTTGGTCACCGGGCAGCCCGTGCCCGGGCCGACGGTTCTGGCCGTGCAGCTCGTGCGTGGCCGGAAGCATCACGTGGTCCTGGCGTCGGGACGGTCGTTGACGGGGATCCTGCCCGTGGCCAAGGAGCTCGGGATCACCGACGGCTGGGTGGTCGCCTCCAACGGCGCGGTGACGGCGCGGCTCTGCGCCACGTGCACCAACGGCTACATGCTCGAGGACGTCCTGACGTTCGACGTCGGCCCCGTGGCCAGGATGGCGCTGAGCCGGTTCCCCGACGTGCAGATCGGCGTCGAGGAGATCGGCATCGGCTACCGCGTGAACCGGCTGTTCGAGCCGCACGAGGTCAACGGCGCCCAGCGCGTGGTCGGCGTCGACGAGCTGGGCATGATGCCCGCCTCGCGCGCGATCCTGCGGGGGCCCGACGTGCTGGACCTGCTGGAGCCGCTCCGCCGGCACGGCGTGACCGCCACGGAGGCCGGGCCTGACTGGATCGACGTGACCCCGCGGCACCTGAGCAAGGCGACGTCGCTGGAGAACATCCGCTCCACGCTCGGCGTCCCGCGGCACAACACGCTCGCCGTCGGCGACGGCCTGAACGACATCGAGATGCTGAGCTGGGCCGCCCGCGCCGTCGCGATGGGCCACGCTCCTGCCGCCGTGAAGGCGATCGCGAACGAGACCGTGGGCGACATCTCGCAGCACGGCGTGATCCAGGCGCTGAAGACCCTCATCTGACGCCCACCCTGCCGAAGTAGAACCCCAGCGCTTCTACTTCGCCCTGGTTCTACTTCGGCGGGACGAGTGTCAGCGCGCCGTGAGGATCAGCGGGCCGTCCGGCGTGATCGCGATCGTGTGCTCCGAGTGGGCACCGCGTGAGCCGTCCGCCGAGCGGAGCGTCCAGCCGTCGGGGTCGGTGAAGATCTCGTCCGTGGTCTCCAGGAACCACGGCTCGACCGCGATCACCAGGCCCGGCTTGAGCGGGAAGCCACGACCCGCCCGGCCGTTGTTCGGCACGTGCGGGTCGCCGTGCATGGTGCGGCCCACGCCGTGCCCGCCGAAGTCGGTGTTGACCGAGTAGCCGGCGGCGTGCGCCACCTCGGCGATCGCCGAGGAGATGTCGCCGATCTTCTTGCCCGGCTGCGCGGCGGCGATGCCGGCCTCCAGCGCCACCTCGGTGGTGCGGATCAGCTTGACGTCCTGCGCGGCGCGGGCCGGGTCGGGCTCGCCCACCACGATGGACAGCGCGGAGTCGGAGACCCAGCCGTTCACGGACGCCGCGAAGTCGATCGACAGCAGGTCGCCGTCCTCGAGCGCGTAGTCGTAGGGCAGGCCGTGCAGCACGGCGTCGTTCACCGAGGTGCAGATGACCTTGCCGAACGGCATCGCGCCGAACGACGGGTGGTAGTCGATGTAGCACGACTCGGCGCCCTGGTCGCGGATCATCTTGTGCGCGATCTCGTCGAGCTCGAGGAGGTTCACCCCGACGCCCGCGGCCTCGCGGACGGCGAGCAGCACGTCGGCGACGAAGCGTCCCGCCGGGCGCATCTCCTCGATCTCGCGCGGCGTCCTCAGCTCGATCATGTCCGTCCTTCCGTAGGGGCACCAGGGCTCTGGCGGGACAAGCCTACGTCCCGCCGCCGACACGCCGTCCGGCACGCGCGGACGCGTTGCGTGCGTTCTACCCGGGGTTTCACCCCGCATGGGTCACAGGGGTGATTGCAACGATTTCGTAATGCAAGGTGATGCTGTATGGGCTTGCATTGGATCGAGAACCACGGTTGCGTTGAGGTCGGGCAACCCGGCAGTCTGCCGGTCCGTACCCGCAAGTCAGAGGGTTCTGAGCCCACGAAGCAGTGGAGGAGCACGAGATGACTATCCGGATGGCTTCCAAGCGCCGAGTGGTCGCCCTGGCGGCGACCGGCGCGAGCCTGGCCCTGGTCCTGGCGGCCTGTGCCGACACCGACGACGGCGGCGGCGAGGACGGCGGCGGCGAGGCCACCCAGGCCACGATCGACTGCGCCGCCTATGAGGAGTTCGGTGACCTCGAGGGCACCGAGGTCAGCGTCTACACGACGATCGTGGAGCCGGAGGCGGAGACCCAGACGGCGTCGTACAAGCCGTTCGAGGACTGCACCGGCGTGACGATCAACTACGAGGGCTCGCGCGAGATGGAGGCCCAGCTTCCCGTCCGCGTCCAGGCCGGCAACCCGCCGGACATCGCGATCCTGCCGCAGCCGGGTCTGCTCCAGACGCTGGTCAACGACTACGACGCGGTCCTCCCGGCCCCGGAGCAGGTCGAGGCCAACGTCGACGAGGGCTGGGCCCCGGAGTGGAAGGAGTACGGCACCGTCGACGGCACGTTCTACGCCGCGCCGCTGGGCTCCAACGTCAAGTCGTACGTCTGGTACTCGCCCTCGATGTTCGAGGAGGCGGGCTACGAGGTCCCGACGACCTGGGACGAGATGATGGAGCTCACGGCCACCATCGCCGAGGGCAACGAGGGCGCTGTCCGCCCCTGGTGCGCGGGCGTGGAGTCCGGTGACGCCACCGGCTGGCCGGGCACCGACTGGATCGAGGACGTCGTGCTCCGCACCGCGGGCCCGGACGTCTACGACCAGTGGTACACCCACGAGATCCCGTTCAACGACCCGCAGATCGTCGACGCGTTCGACACCGCGGGCGAGATCCTCAAGAACCCGGAGTACGTGAACGGCGGACTCGGCGACGTCAACTCGATCGCCACGTCCACCTGGACCGACGCGGGCTACCCGATCCTGGACGGCAACTGCTGGATGCACCGCGCCGCGAACTTCTACCAGACGCAGTGGCCCGAGGGCACCGAGGTGGCCCCGGACGGCGACGTCTACGCGTTCTACCTGCCGGCGCAGACGGCCGACGAGAAGCCGACGCTGGTCGCCGGTGAGTTCATCGGTGCCTTCGCCGACCGTCCCGAGGTGCAGGCCTTCCAGACCTACCTGTCCAGCGCGGACTGGGCCAACGCCAAGGCGCAGGCCACCCCGGCCGGCGGCTGGGTGAGCGCCAACAGCGGTCTGGACCCGGAGCTGCTCGCGACGGACTTCGACCGGCTCTCCGCCGAGATCCTCGCCGACCCGGCCACCGTGGCCCGGTTCGACGCGTCGGACCTCATGCCGGCCGCGGTCGGTACCGACTCGTTCTGGAACGGCATCACCGAATGGTTCGCCAGCGACCTGAGCAGCCAGCAGGTCACCGACCGGATCGAGGACTCCTGGCCGTCGAACTGACGCCCGGCCCTCGACCATGACGCGCGGAGGCGTGGGACTTGGAGTCCCACGCCTCCGCCGTCCTAGTCTGAGGGGTGGGACCAGTCAAGGACGACCGGACCAGGACAGCGACAGGAGATAGCCATGGACTGGCTGCTGTATGCCGGGGATGACACCGGGCACAAGTTTCTGCTGATGATCATCGCGATCGTGCTGTTCGTCGCGCTGATGGGCATCATCCTCTTCGTGGTCGACCGGCCACGAAATCCCTCCCGCTGGTTCGTCGGCTTCGGGTTCGTGGGCGCGGCGCTGCTGCTCCTCACGATCGGCCTCGTGTACCCGGCGATCCGCACCATCATCAACTCGTTCATGAACCGCAACAGCACGGAGTTCGTGGGCCTGGACAACTACATCGTGGCCTTCACCGAGCCACAGTTCCTCATCGTGCTCGGCAACACGGCGCTCTGGGTGCTGGTCGCGCCGCTGGTCGCCACGTTCCTCGGCCTCGTGTACGCCTACCTGGTCGACAAGAGCCGGTTCGAGGCGCTGGCCAAGGGGCTCGTGTTCCTCCCCATGGCCATCTCCATGGTGGGCGCGTCGATCATCTGGAAGTTCGTCTACGAGTTCAAGCCCGCAGGCGTGAACCAGACCGGCCTGCTCAACCAGTTCATCGTCTGGCTGGGCGGCGAGCCGCAGCAGTTCCTGCTCAGCCGGCCGCTGAACACCTTCCTGATCATGGTGGTGTTCATCTGGATCCAGGCGGGCTTCGCGATGACGCTGCTGTCGGCGTCCATCAAGGCGATCCCCGACGACATCGTCGAGGCCGCGCGGCTGGACGGCGTCTCCGGCGTCGGCATGTTCTGGCGCATCACCATCCCGAGCATCCGGCCCGCCCTGGTCGTCGTGCTCACCACCATCGCGATGACGACGCTCAAGACGTTCGACATCGTCAGAACGATGACGGCAGGCCAGTTCAACACCTCGATCGTGGCCCTGGAGTTCTACGACCAGCGGTTCCGGCAGAACGAGGCGGGCCTGAGCGCGGCGCTGGCCGTGCTGCTGTTCGTCATCGTGATCCCGGTGATCATCTACAACGTGCGCCAGCAGCGCCTCTCGGAGGATGTCCGATGAGCACCGTGAAGACAGCCGACGCGGCACCCGAGGTGCCCCGGTCGAAGGCCGACATCAGCGGCCGTGCCCGCAAGGCACGCAAGGCGCTGTCCAACCCGTGGGCGAGCACCCTCGCCGTCGTCATCGCCATCCTCTGGACCATCCCGACGGTCGGCCTGCTCATCACGTCGTTCCGGCCGGAGCTGGACATCCGGCAGAGCGGCTGGTGGACGGTGTTCGGCTCGGCGTTCGCCGGCGAGGGCGTGTTCTCGCTGCAGAACTACGAGACCGCGCTGTTCGACGGGTCGACCAACCTGATCGTGTTCTTCGTGAACTCGTTCGTGGTCACGCTGCCCGCGGTGTTCATCCCGATCACCCTGGCGCTCCTGGCCGCGTACGGGTTCGCCTGGGTCGACTTCAAGGGCGCGGACTTCCTGTTCATCGCGGTGTTCGCCCTGCAGATCGTGCCGATCCAGATCACGCTCGTGCCGCTGCTGTCGGCCTACGTGGACCTGGGCATCAACGGCTCGTTCTGGACCATCTGGTTGTCGCACTCGATCTTCGCGCTGCCGCTGGCGATCTTCCTGCTGCACAACTTCATGAAGGAGATCCCGAGGTCCCTGGTCGAGGCGGCGCGCATGGACGGCGCCGGCCACGTGCAGGTCTTCTTCCGGGTGGTGCTGCCGCTGCTCACCCCGGCGCTTGCCGCGTTCGCCATCTTCCAGTTCCTGTGGGTGTGGAACGACCTGCTGGTCGCGCTGGTCATGGGTGACCTGAACACGTTCCCGCTCACGGTCCGGGTGGCCGAGCTCGCGGGTTCGCGCGGTGGTGACTGGCACGTGCTGTCGGCCGGTGCGTTCATCTCGATGATCGTGCCGCTGATCGTGTTCCTGTCGCTGCAGCGCTACTTCGTGCGCGGCCTGCTGGCGGGTTCGGTCAAGGGCTGACCCCATCCCGCCGAAGTTCCCTTCGAGGCCCGGGTTTTCTCCGCTTTGAGCGATGCCAAAGCGGAGAAACCCGGGCCTCGAACTTCACGCCGAAGGGGCCTCGCGGGCCAGCAGGCTCTCCTTGATCGGCAGCCCGTAGCGGAACCCGCCGAGCGTGCCGTCCGTGCGCAGGATGCGGTGGCACGGCACGAACAGCGCGGCCGCGTTCATGGCGCACGCCCCGGCCGCCGCGCGGACGGCCGCCGGCCGTCCGGTCCGCGCCGCGTACTCGCTGTACGTCAGCCGCTCGCCGGCCTTCACCTCGCGCAGCACGTCCCACGCGTGCGTCCGGTACGGTCCGCTCGCCTGGAGCACCGGGACGCGCCCGGGCGCCCCGTGGTCGCCGTCGTAGTAGGCGCGGACGGCGTCCGCGGCCTCGGCGAGCAGCCCCGTCGGGTGCGTGTCCCGGACGTCGCCCGACGGGCGCAGCGTCGGGTGGACCAGGGCGAGGAGCGCGCCGACGTCGTCCGTCCAGCCGGCGGCCAGCACCTGCTCCCGCGTCTCGGCGGCGGCCCGGCCGCCGTCGACGGCGGGGACCGCCGCGACGACGACGCTGAAGGGGCCGTCCGGGGTGATGAGGGTCGTGGTCTTCATGTTCTTCCTTCCGGGAGTTCGAGCTGTCGGACGCACAGGTCACTCGGGTGACCTGGAGGCCTGACACGTCAGGCGGAGCGCCAGAGGTGCATCGCGGCGTACGAGCGCCAGGGCGCCCAGGCCGCGCCGCGCAGGGCGAGCTCCTTGAACTGGTGGGGCCGGGACTCCTCGGCGGAGACCAGCCCGAGGTTGCGGGCCCCGGCGAGCAGCGCGACGTCCCCGTCCATGAGCACGTCCGGGTCGCCGAGCACGCGCAGCGCCACGTACCCGGCCGTCCACGGGCCGATGCCCGGCCGGGCCACGAGGCGACGCCGCAGGTCGTCGGGGTCGTCGCCGACGCTCAGGGTGAGGGTCCCGTCCGCGAGGTCCCGGGCCGCGCCGAGCACGGTCGCGAGCGTCCGGGCGGGCAGCCGGAGGTAGGCGGCGCCGTCCTGAGCGGACGGGACGTCGCCGGAGCCCGGTTCAGGGGGACCGGCGATCTGCCTCGGGGTCGGGAACAGCCTGGTCAGGCCCTCGAACGCCGAGACGTACGGGGTGCCCACGCCGTGCGCGAGCCGCGTCAGGTGCGTCCGAGCGGCGGCGACGCTGATCTGCTGCCCCACGATCGCGCGGACGAGCAGCTCGGCCGGGTCCAGCGTGCCGGGCACCCGGATTCCCGGGACCGCAGCGACCGACGGCCCGAGCACCGGGTCGGCCGCGAGCGAGGAGTCGACGGCGACCGGGTCGGCGTCGAGATCCAGCAGCCGACGCACGCGCGCGACGGCGACCGGCGCGTCCGCGAGGTCGGCGAGCTCGAGGTCCAGGTCGACGCGTCCGCTGCCCGGGCGGGGCACGCGCACCTCGAACGCGCCGGGGCCGTGCGGCAGGACGACGGTCCGGGCGTACCGGAGCACGGGGGCGGTGGTTCGTGCGGGGCTCGGTGGGGTGGACGAGCCGGTGGTGCCCCCGGCGCCTTCCGCGCTGTCCGTCCCCAGGTCCGCGGACTCCACGCCCTCGATCGCGCGCACGGCCAGGAACTCCAGCACGCCGCGCGCGTCGAACGGCTCACGCACGGGCAGCGTGAGCGAGATGCGCACAGGCTCGCCAGCCGTGGCACCGAGATCGGTCGGATGACCTGAGCTCGGTCCGTCAACCGACCGAGCTCGCGACGTCCGACCGATCTCACCGTGAGTACCCGACCGCGCCGGGCGCCGGGTGCGGGCGCGCAGCTCCGACGGCGTCGCGCCGAAGACCTCGGCCACGGTGTCGTTGAACTGCCGGATCGAGCCGAACCCGGCGGCGAACGCGACGTCGGCCAGGCGTAGCGAGGTGCCGACCAGGAGGGTGCGCGCCGTCTGCGCGCGCTGCGCCCGGGCGAGGGCCAGCGGCCCGGCGCCCAGCTCGCCGACCAGCAGCCGGTGGAGCTGCCGCTCGGAGTAGCCCAGGCGCTGCGCCAGGCCGGAGACGCCCTCGCGGTCGACCACGCCGTCGGCGACCAGGCGCATGGCGCGGCCCGTGAGGTCACGGCGCAGGTCCCACGCGGGCGTGCCCGGGGCGGCCTCGGGCAGGCACCGCTTGCACGCGCGGAAGCCGGCCTCGTGCGCGGCGGCGGACGTCAGGTAGAACGAGACGTTCTCGGCCTTCGGCGTGCGTGCCGGGCACGAGGGTCGGCAGTAGATTCCGGTGGTACGGACCGCGGTGTAGAACTGCCCGTCGAAGCGGGAGTCGCGCGCGGCGATGGCGCGGTAGCGCTCGGTGAACGCGGGATCGCGGAGCTCGACGTCGGTCATGTCCACCATCCTGCGCCCCGTCCGGGCGCGGCGGCTAGCGGGATTCAGACACGGCAGTGAGTGCCGTCAGGCGTGCCTCCAGGCCGCCGCGGACGCCGGGCCACTCGTCCGACAGGATCGAGAAGTACAGGGTGTCGCCCTCCGAGCCGTCCGGTGCGATGCGGTGCGCGCGCAGCCGGCCCTCCTCGCGGGCACCCAGCTTGAGGATCGCCGCGCGGGACCTCGTGTTCCGCGCGTCGCAGCGCAGCGCTACCCGGCGCAGCCCCAGCTCCTCGAAGGCGTGCCGCAGCAGCATCAGCTTGCACGCCGGGTTGGTGGCGCCCGCCCACCAGTCCCGGCCGTAGAACGTCGAGCCGATCTCGACGCGGCGCTGCCCGGTGTTGAGCTCGTAGAACCGGGTCGAGCCGCGCACCGCGCCGTCGGACCCGAGCACCGCGAACGCGAGGTGGTCGGGCGCCGCGACCGCGGCGTCCACGTACGCCTCCATCGCGGGGACGGTGTCGGGGAGGGCGCTGGTCATGCCGGCCCAGAGCTGGTTGTCGACCAGTGCGGACAGGGCCGGCGCGTGGTCGCGTGTCAGCGGTTCGAGGCGGACGCCGTGGGCGGCCAGGCGGAGATCGTGCTGCATGGCGCCATCCCACCACGCGCGCGGTGCCCCGGGCCGACGTGTCCAGCGCCAGGGGTTGCGTCCACGCCTGCGCTCACCGCAGGTCCCGGAGGTACGCCGCCGCACCCCCGTAGCCCTCGGTCCGCCGCTCGTCCAGGGTGGCGATGATGAGCAGCACCCCGCCGGCCGCCGCGAGCGTGAGCATCCACGGCACCGCCGAGATCTCGGTCCCGAGCTGGCTGACGAACACGATCAGCACCTCGACGGGCAGCACCCAGACCCCCAGCAGGAACGGCGCCGCGAGCCCGCGGCGGGACCCGACCAGCACCCCGGTCAGGGCCACGGCGACGACGAGCACGGCCCGCCACGTCTGCGGGTCCGTGAACGTCGCGAGCACCGAGGGCCCGAGCAGCGCCAGGATCCCGGGCCCCAGCAGGGCCCACGAGCCCGTCCAGCCCACGGGCCAGCCCACCAGGGTGCGCGCCGGGACCCGGGCGGAGTCGGGTCCGCCCACCTTGGTGTGCGCCTCCCACTCGCCGAGCGCGAAGCACCCGGCCACGACAAGCCCCACACCGAGCGGCACGGAGAACACCTCGACCCGCAGCTCCCGCGGCACCCAGGCCGCGATGCCCGCCGCCAGGGCAGCCATCCAGACGGCCCAGGACGGGACACCCGTGGTGTGCCCGCGCAGCAGCCGCCGTGCGACCACCACGAGGAGCACGAGCAGCGCGACCTCCAGCACCCAGAGCGTGACGATGGCGCCCCAGTGCGGCTCGGTGTTCGCCACGGCCCCCACGGTGAGGAAGAGCAGCGCCGGGACGCGGCCCGCGGTGTCGGTCGCGCGCCGCAGGCGGGCCGACGGCGCACCCGGCCGGGCACCGCCGACGGCCACGAGGGCGAGCGCACCCGCCGCGAGTGCCCAGCCCAGACCTGTCGCGAACCGGACGCCCGCATCACCGACCGTGGACCCCGCCACCTGCAGGGACTCGACGGTCAGACCCGCACCCGCGAGCAGCACGGCGCCCGCCAGCAGCGTCCGGGCCCGTGCAGCCCACCCGGCCGACACGATCGGCCACCTCCGGAGCACGAGGATCGCGAGCGTCAGGACCAGGCCGGTCACCAGCAGGACCCAGGCGCGCGGGTCCCCCGGGGTCGTGCCGAGGGCGAGCGTCAGGTCGCTCGGCACCAGCGCGAGCACGAGGCCCGCGGCGACGAGCCGCCAGCCGTGGGTCCCGACCCGCCGGGCGAGCAGCGCCCCGACGAGCACCGCGCCGACGGCGGGCGGGAGGGTGTAGGCCTCGACGAGCCGCACGCCGCCGTCGGCCAGCGCGGTCCAGGCCGCCGCGGTCGCGAGGGCGCCGGCGGCCCACCAGACGCGGGTGCGGTCGGGCTCGCGCGCCACGACCCCGGCGCCGACGGCGAGGAGCAGCAGCACGGCCACCGCGACGTCGGGCCCGGCGGCCGGGCGACCGTAGGCCAGGCCGATCGTGATCGCGCCGGTGACCACCACGCTCAGCTCGAGCATGCCGCGCACCAGCGCGCCGACGCCGCCGGCGTCCGGCACCCGGCGGGCGAGGAAGCCGGCCACGCGCGGCGCCCCGCCCGCGACGACGGCGACCGCCGCCGCGATCACGGGCAGCAGCACGGGCGAACCGCTGAGCGGGAGCAGCATGGCGCCCGCGCTCACGATCGCCACCGCGGTGGTGGGCAGCACCAGGCCCGCGGCCAGCACCCGGACGGCCGGCGCGAGCCCGGCCCGCCGGGTGAGCAGCAGCACGAGCTCCAGGAGCAGCATCGCGGCGGCCGCCCCGGCGGACCACCAGGTGCGGTCGAGCACCACGGTGTACACCCCGAGCGCGAACGGCACGGCCGTCACGCCGAGCACGGCGAACCACTCGGCGCGGGCCACGCGCGTGCCGACGGTTACCGCGACCGCCGTCAGCGAGGCCGCAGCCGACACGGTGCACACGGCGGCGACCCAGCCGAACCCGAGCCAGTCCAGCCAGACACCGCCCACGACCAGCGCGTACGCGTACGCGCCACCGACGAGGGCGGGGTGCGAGACGCGCGGCAGGGCCGCGCGCGCGGCCAGCGCGAGCGGCACGGCGACGGCGGCGGCGAGCAGCACCGTGGGCCGGCTCTGCCACGAGCCGACCGTCAGCAGGACGAGGGCGGCGCAGGCACCGGTCAGTGCGGCCGGACGCCAGGCCGCGCCCTCCCGCGGGTCCATCGCGGAGCCGCCGGGCCGCACGGTGAGCCGCATCGCCCGGCGCAGGCCGTCTGCCCCGGCCCGCGCGGCGGTGACGACGGCGCGCAGCCCGCGCCAGGAGCGCGCCGGCTCGGCAGTCGCCGCCAGCAGCACGGCGGCGAGGACCGCCAGCAGCGCGAGCGACGTCGTCGCGGCCAACCGGGCGTGCAGGGCGGCGGTGACGCCGAGGCCCACCGTCGCCCACGGCGCGAGGCCCCGCGCGGCCAGCACCAGGGGCGCGGGCGGCCGCCCCGCCGGACCTGCCGCGACACCGAGCCGGGACGCGGCCAGCACCAGGGCGGCCAGCACGAGCGTGCCGAGAACGCTCAGCCCGCGGACGTCCGCCGGCAGGAACGGGCCGCCGAGCGGAGCCTCGCCCGGCGCCCGCGCGGGGGCGACGCCGAGGGGACCCGCCAGCACCTCCAGCACGCGCAGCGCGGACAGCCACACGGCCGGGACGGCCGAGAGCACCGCGACGAGCCACGCCGCGAGCAGCAGGTCGGCACGCGTGCGGGCGGCGGGCACGAGTCCTCGCCCGCGCCCGGCGACCAGCGCGGTCAGCGTCACGGCGAGCACCGCCCACGCGACGCCCGCCGCCGCGGGCAGCACCCACAGGAACTCGATGCCGTCCCACTCCGTGAGGAACAGGGCGGCGACCGCGCCGAGCGCCCCGGCGGCGAAGGTCCACCAGCGGCGGTGCGTGCCGCGCCGCAGCACGGCGGCGACGACGGCGGTTCCCGCCAGCACGGCCGCCGCCTCGGCGTACCCCGGGAGGCCGGCGAGGAACCCTGCCGGCGGCACCAGGAACGCGGTGCAGACGGCCAGCCCGACCCCCAGCGCCTGGGCCACCTCCAGCAGCCGGAGCTCCACCCGCAGCTCCGAGCCGACGCGCGGGCCCGTGACCCGGGCGACCGGCGGCCCCGCCAGCGTGGCCAGCGCGACGAGCAGCGCGCCCGCGCAGACGGCCCACGGCAGCATGCCGTCGTCGTCCGAGAGGGCGAGCGCCGCCGGGAACGCCGCGAACGGTGCCGCGACCAGGCCGGTCGTGACCCAGGCCCGCACCCGCAGGGCGTGCCCGACGGCGACGGCGCCGACCGCGACGGCCGCCCACCAGACGGCGAAGGGCAGCGGGGCGACGTCGGGCAGCGTGAACGTCGTGAGGAGGGCCGCGGGCAGCGCCACGGTGCGGACCACGCCCAGCACCCGCGACTCCCACCGGAGGGCGCCGCCGAGCCGTTCGCCGGCCCGGAGCAGCACGCCGGTCGCGGCGTGCGCCACGAGGCTCGCCGCGACCAGGGCGAGGATCCAGACCCACCGGGGCAGGCCGACGTCGGAGAGGCCCGCCGCGAGCAGCAGCGGGACCAGCGGCGCCGCGACGGCTCCGGCGGCGACCCAGGACCGTACCCGCAGCCGGCTGCCGAGGAGCACGAGCGCTGGAGCGAGCAGCGCGAGCAGGGCCGCGCGCGCGAGGAAGGGCGCGACGCCGCCGAGCAGCCCGGCCTCCAGACCGAGCTCCGCGCACACCCAGCCCAGCGCGACGGCCAGGGTCGCCACGGCCTCCGCCGACGATCGCAGCCCGGCCCGGCGCATCAGCGCCGCCGCCACCACGGAGGCGACCGTGACCGCGAGCGTCGCGACGGTGCGCAGCACGAGCTGGTCGGCGAGGGTGAAGAACACGAACACCACCGCGGAGACGGCGACCAGTGCGGCGCCGACCCCGGCGAGGATCGGCTGGAGGGCCACGGTGCTGCGCAGGCGCGCAGGACCGGCCGCGGGACGGGCGACGGCGCCGGACGACGAGGCGGCGCCGGCCGCGGCGCCCGATCCGGCTGCCGCGAGCCCGCCGGCGGACGTCGTGCGCTGCGCGCCGGACGAGCCCGCCGTTCCGGCCGGAGCCGGGGCGGTCGTGGCCGTCGTCGTCGGGCGCGTGGCGCCTGAGCCGACCTGGCCGGCGGCGCCGGCCGGGGCCGAGCCGGCGGCTTCCCGCCGGGCGTACTCGGCCGCCGCGGGCTGCTCGGCGCGCATCTCGTCGAGGATCCGCTGTCGTTCCTGGATGGCCCGCTCCACGGCGAGCGAGGCCTCGTGCACCTCGATCCCGCGCCGGCCGCCCAGGTCGAGCGCGCAGGTCCCGCAGACGGTGTCGCGGAGGGCCGCGCCGCAGGCCGGGCAGGACACGGTGTCGGGCAGACGCCGCAGCGCATCACGTACCCACGTCTCTTCCATGGGCGGAAGCCTGGCGGAGCCGGACCCTACGAGGACAGCCCGGCACGCCAGGGATCGGTCACAGTTTCATGCCGAATGTGTGTTTCGCCCGTCAGGACGTGACGTCCCGAGGCGTCAGACCTTGGCGTCCAGCCAGTCCAGCACCGTGCTCAGGTACTTCTCCCGGGCCGGCTTCGGGGACAGCGCCAGGTCGTGGGCACCGCCCTCGATGACGGCGATCTCCACGGTCTGCCCCAGCCGCGGCGCGCGGGCGTGCATGTGGGCCACGTCGAGCACCACGTCGGTGCCGAGCTGCTCCGCGACCTCCCCGGCGTCGGACCCCGAGCGGCCGCTGGTGCACACGAGCACCGGGCACCGCACGGACAGCCCGCGCCCGACCGCGCGGTGCCCGCGGCGGATCGCCGCCAGCCACCCGGCCCGCACCGGGAACCCCGCGTACGGCTTCCACCGCAGGTCGTACTCCCACTCGCCGCCGTTGGCGACGTGGAGGGCCCGGCCGTAGCCCTCGCCGAGCCGGGACACGACCAGCCGGGGCGAGACCCGGCCGAGCACGTAGACGGCCTGGGTCACCAGGGTGCGGTCGGACCAGCTGCCCTGGAGGTCGAACCAGGGGCTGTTCAGCACCAGGGCCGTCACCCGGTCGGGGCGCGCGTTCGCGTACATCGAGGTGATGAGGCCGCCCGTCGAGTGCCCCAGGAGCACCAGCCCGGTGTGGCCGTCCGCGGCGATCACGGCGGCGGCCGCGTCGAGGTCCTGCGCGTAGAGCTCCAGGCGGTTGATCATGTTGGCGTCGCGGCCCGCCGTGGTCCACGCGTCCATGGACCGGCCGTGGCCGCGCAGGTCGACGGCATAGAACGGGTAGCCGCGCCCGGCCGCCGCCTCGGCCAGGTGCCGCTGGAAGAAGTAGTCGGTGAACCCGTGGACGTAGAGCACGGGCGGGCGCCCGACCCCCGGCCCGTCGTCGGGCGCGTAGCGGATCAGGGTGGCCTCGGCGCCGCCAGGGAGGTGGAGCGTCCGCGCGTCGAAGCCCGCGCCCAGCACGTCCTCGGTCCAGTCGTTCACCTGGCCAGTGTGCCCGACATGCGCGGCACGCGGCCAGACAACATGCGCTCCCGGCGCAGCGCGGGCAGGAAGCACAGGGCGCCCAGCGTGCTGAACACCCCGCCGATGACCATGGCCGCCTGGGTGGAGAGCAGACCCGCCGTCCAGCCGAGGGCGGGCGCGGCCAGCGAGTAGGCGGCGAACGAGAGCATCGACGCCATCGAGAGCACCGTGGTGCGGTTCCGGGACTCGGCCTCGCGGTGCAGCAGCGCCTGGTAGGCGGGCCCGCACGCGCCGTGCAGCCCGTAGGTCACGAGGTACGCGGCGATCAGACCGACCGGACCGAGCGCGAGCCCCATCCAGACCGTCCCCAGCCCGTTGAGCACACGCGCGACGATCGCCGTCCGGGCCACGCCGAGCCGGGGTGTGGCGAGGCCCGTCAGGGCCGCCCCGCCCGCGAAGACCGCCCAGCCGGCGGCCGCGGCCGGCCCGGAGACCGCGGCCCCGGCCTGCGTGCCGCCCAGGAGCTCGGAGAGCCGGATCGGCTGGAACGTCTCGAAGATCACCATCCCCACGCTCCAGAACACCTCGACGATCAGCAGCCAGCGCAGCACCCGGTTGTCCCGCGCCAGGCGCAGGCCGTCGCGGACCACCCCGGGCGCCTGCCGCGCGGAGTCCAGCACCCGCGCGGCCGCCTTCCGCTCGCCCGACGGCGGGGTCGCCGCCGGTCCGCGCGGCGCCTCGCGGACCAGCAGGACCACGGCGACCAGGTGCACGATCGACAGCGCCCCGTACACCGCGTAGGGCAGCACGAGCGCGGACCACGCGCTCAGCGGGTGCCACCAGACGAGGGCGCCGGAGACCAGCGCGCCCGCAGCGATGGCTACCCCCATCACCGTGCCCTGCGCGGCGAGCGGGCGGTCGACGTCGGATCCGGGCTCGGTGGCGTGCACCGTGTCGACGAACCAGGCCTCCAGCGGGCCGGAGTCGACCGCCCGGAAGACGCCGGTGACCGCGGCGGCGAGGGCGAAGGCCCAGAAGGACTGCGCGGTGAGGAACAGGGCGGCGGCCGCCACCTGCAGCACGGCGGCGGCGACCAGCATCGGGCGCCGGCCGAGCGAGTCGGCGAGGCCACTGGTGGGCAGCTCCAGCGCGAACACGACGAAGCCGCCGACGGACAGCGCCGTGAGCGCCTGCGGCACCGACAGCCCGCGCTCGATCGGCAGCAGCGTGGTGACCGTGACGACCAGCCCGACGGGGAACCAGCGGGTCAGGGTCAGCAGCAGGAAGACCTGCCGGGCGCGGTGCGGGGTCAGGGGGGTCATGGCCGGTCCGTCCCCGAGGTCGTGTCGGCGTCGGCGGTGGAGGTGTCGGCATCGTCCGTGCCCGGCACGTCGTCCGCCTCCAGCGGGAAGGCGGCCTGCCACAGCGTGACGCGGCGGGAGCCGGGGCCGCCCCCGGCCTCCCGGTACCGCTCGAACAGCAGGTCGACGTCCGCGCGGAGCGCCGTGAGCTGCTCGGCGTTCAGGTCGAGCCAGGTGTCGCCCTGGCCCGCGGCGTCCTGCCACTCGCTGGGCCAGGCCTCGGCGACGTCGAGCCAGTGGCCGAACTCGGTGCTGAAGAGCCGCAGGTAGTCGCGCTGCAGCCAGCTCAGGGCCGTCGCGGCGTCCTCGTCGGTGGACAGCTCCGAGGGCGCCCAGCTGTGGGAGCTCGTGGCGGCGCGCCAGAGGCGCTGCTTGCCGGCGCCGTCGCCGGTGTCCGCCACCAGGCCGACGGACTCCAGCTTGCGCAGGTGGTAGCTGGTGGCGCCCGTGTTGGTGCTGAGCGCCGTCGCGAGCGTGGTGGCCGTCGCGGGCCCGCCGCGCCGCAGGGCGCCGAGCAGGCGCGAGCGCAGCGGGTGGGCGAGCACCTTGACGGCCTCAGGGGTGAGGCGGAAGTCGTCCTGGGGAGCGGTCATACGTGCACCGTACACGTGCACAATCTCTGTGCACAAGAGTCGTGCACAAAAATTGTGCACGTGGAGTCTCGTCAGGAGAGCATGACGACGGCGGTCACCACGCCGGCGATCACCACGAGCACCCGGAACACGCTCGGCGGCATCTTGCGGCCGATGCGCGCGCCCACGTACCCGCCCACCACGGATCCCGCGGCGAGCAGCCCGATCGCGAGCCAGTCGAGGTCGGCCACCACCACGAAGATGATCGTGGCGATCAGGTTCGCGGCGAGCAGCGCCACCGTGCGCAGCGCGTTGATGTTCCGCACCGCCAGGTCGGTCCCGAGCCCCAGCACCGCGGCCATCATGACGCCGGCGCCCGCGCCGAAGTAGCCGCCGTACACGCCGGTCAGCACCGAGAACACGACCGTCGCCGGCGACATGCCGTGCCGCAGTCGGGTCGGCTCGTCGCGGGTGCGTCGCAGCCACCTGCTGATCCACGGCTGCACGCCCACCAGCAGGCAGGAGGTCAGGATCAGCCACGGCACGATCGCCTCGAACACGCCGGGCGGGAGCGCGAGCAGCAGCACGGCCCCGCCCACCGACCCGACGGCGCAGGTCACGAGCACGATCAGCGCGACGCGCGGGTGCTCGCGCAGCTCCTGGCGGTAGCCGAACGACCCGCTCAGCCCGGCGGGCACCAGGCCCACGGTGTTCGACGCGTTCGCGACCACGGGCGGCAGGCCCACGGCCAGCAGCACGGGGAAGCTCAGGAGCGAGGCGACGCCGACGGTGGTGGACAGCACGCCCGCGCCGAACCCGGCACCCAGCACGGCGAGGTGCTCCCAGCCGGTCACCGCTCGTCCTCCCGCAGCAGGGCCACGTCGCTGACCATCTCGACGTGCGCGTGCATGGCGGCGGCGGCGGCCTCCGGGTCGCGCGCGCGGATGGCGTCCGTGATGGCGCGGTGCCCGGTCAGGGAGTTGCGGGGCCGGCCGGGCTGCGAGAGCGACTCGATGCGGCTCTCGCGGATCAGGCTGGCGATCTCCCGCATCGTCCGGGCCAGCAGGTCGGAGTGCGCCGCGGCGGTCACTGCCGCGTGGAACTGCTCGTCGGCGTCCACGCCGCGGTCCCCGTGCTCGATCGAGGCCGCCATCGCGTCCAGGGAGGCGTCGATGGCGACGAGGTCGTCCTCGGTGCGGCGCTGCGCGGCCAGGGCGGCGATCTTGGTCTCCAGCGCGTCCCGGATGTCGATGATCTCGGGCATCCGGTCGGCGTGCGCGCGGATGGCCTCGACGATGCGGCTCTCGCCGTGCTTGCCGGTCAGCACGGTGCCGTCGCCGTGCCGCACCACCACCACGCCCACCACCTCGAGCGCCACGAGCGCCTGGCTGAGGGTCGCGCGGCTGACGCCGAGCCGGGCGGCGAGCTCCCGCTCCGGGGGCAGCCGGTCGCCGGCTTTCAGCCCGTTCTGGCTGATCCACGTGGTGATCTGCTCCGCGACCTGCTCGTAGAGGCGGGTGCGGGCCAGCGGGGTCGGCAGTTCGGCGGAAGCCTTCGGGGTCACCACCTGAGGATACTTGACAGAACGGACACTGGCCTATTGGCTAGGCCACTGATCCATCGTGCCTCGTCGGTCAACGGTGACCGCCGCGATGGAGACAGAGGAGTTCTCATGGGTCCTGAGTGGATCGCGATCATCGCGCTCGTCGCGTTGTTCGTCGCCGGGACAGTCCTGCCGATCAACATGGGTGCGCTCGCCTATGTCGCGGCGTGGTTTGTCGGCGTCTTCGCCCTGAACATGGACGAGAAGGAGGTGCTGGGCGGGATCAGCGCCGATCTCGTCCTGACGCTCATCGGCGTCACGTACCTGTTCTCGATCGCCAAGAACAACGGGACCGTCGATCTCATCGTCTCCCAGGCCGTCCGCGCCGTCGGCGGCCGGGTGGCGCTCATCCCCTGGGTCATGTTCGCCGTGACCGCGCTGCTGACCGCCATCGGCGCCGCCAGCCCCGCGGCCTGCGCCATCATCGGTCCGGTCGCGCTCGGGTTCGCCCGCCGCTACAAGATCAACCCGCTCATGATGGGCATGTTCGTGGTGCACGGCGCCCAGGGCGGCGGGTTCTCCCCGATCAGCATCTACGGCACCATCACCAACTCGGTCATGGCCGACGTCGGCTACGAGGGCACCGAGATGGGCGTGTTCGTCGCGTCGCTCGCGATCAACACCGCGATGGCCGTGGTCCTGTTCCTCGCGCTCGGCGGCCGCCAGCTCATGCACGAGCGGGTCGACCCGGCCGAGGCGTCCGACCACCTCGTCGACGACCTGCACCGCGGCGGCACCTCGGTGCTCGCCAGCGGCCAGGGCGCCGGCGTCTCGATGGTCACGCGCGGCCTCGGCGTGCGCCGCGACCACGTGCTCACCCTCGTGGCGTTCGCCGCGGTCGCGACCACGGCGCTCGCGTTCGACCAGAACATCGGCTTCGTCTCGATCACCGCGGCCGTCGCGCTGGCCATGCTCTCCCCGCACCAGCACAAGGACGCCGTCAAGCAGATCGCCTGGCCCACCGTGCTGCTCGTCGCGGGCGTGAGCACCTACGCCGCGATCCTCACCGCGGCGGGCGCACCCGAGTACATCGGCACCTGGGCCGCCGGCCTCGGCATCGCGGCCGTCGGCGCGCTCGTCCTGTGCTACGTGGGCGGGATCGCCTCGGCCTTCGCGTCGTCGACGGCGCTGCTGCCGGTCATCATCCCCATCGCCGTGCCGCTCATCGCCGGAGGCGGCGTGAGCCCCTGGGCCATGGCCGCCGCCCTGGCTGTCTCCTCGACCATCGTCGATGTCAGCCCCTTCTCCACGAACGGAGCCCTGATGCTCGCCAACCGCCCGGACACGGTCTCCGAGCAGGCCTACTACAAGCAGATCCTCAACTACGCCATCATCGTCACCCTCGCGGGGCCGCTGCTGGTCTGGGCCATCCTCGTCCTGCCGGGCTGGTGAGCACCATGACCGGACCCCTGACCGACGTCGTCGTCGTCGACCTCTCCCGGGCACTGGCCGGGCCGCACGCCACCATGATGCTCGGCGACCTGGGTGCGCGCGTCGTCAAGGTGGAGGTGCCCGAGCGGGGCGACGACACACGTGGCTGGGGCCCGCCGTTCGTCGGCGAGGAGGGTGCCCGCGAGTCGACGTACTTCCTCTCCGCGAACCGCAACAAGGAGTCGATCGCGCTCGACCTCAAGGCCGACGCCGACCGGACGACCCTGCTCGACCTCGTCGACCGCGCCGACGTGCTCGTGGAGAACTTCCGGCCCGGTGTCCTGGACCGGCTCGGCCTGGGCGTCGAGACGCTGCTGGAGCGCAACCCGCGCCTGGTGGTGCTCTCGATCACCGGGTTCGGGCACGACGGGCCGGAGGGCGGCCGTGCCGGGTACGACCAGATTGCCCAGGGCGAGGCCGGCCTGATGTCCCTGACGGGCTCCGGCCCGGACGACCCGCAGCGCGTGGGCGTGCCGATCGGCGACCTGCTCGCCGGGATCTACGGCGCGTACGGCGTGCTGGCCGCGCTGCACGAGCGGCACCGGACCGGCGTCGGCCAGGTGGTGCGGACGTCCCTGCTGGCGGCCGTCACCGGCGTGCACGCCTTCCAGGGCACGCGGTGGACGGTCGCCGGGGAGGTGGGGCGCGCGCAGGGCAACCACCACCCTTCCATCGCGCCGTACGGCCTGTTCCGCTGCCGTGACGGCGCCGTCCAGATCGCCGTCGGGTCGGAGGCCCTGTGGCAGCGGTTCTGCCTCGCGTTCGAGCTCGACGCCGACGCGGCGGGCCTGCGGGACAACTCCGGGCGGGTGGCCCGCCGCGACCACGTGATCAAGCTCGTCGAGGACGCCTTCGACGCCTACGACGCCGACGCGCTGCTGACGAAGCTGTCCGACGCCGGGATCCCGGCGGGCCGGGTGCGTACGCTCGACGAGGTGTACGCATGGGAGCAGACCGCGAGCCAGGGGCTGCTCGTGGACGTGGAGCACACGAGCCTCGGCACGCTGACCCTGCCCGGGCCGCCGCTGCGGTTCTTCGACGCCGACGGCGCCGAGGTCACGCGGCGCGAGCACCGCGCGCCGCCGGTGCTGGACGAGCACGCTGCCCGGATCCGGGCCTGGCTCGACGCGGCGGCGCGGGCGGGTGCGCCCGGGCCCGACCCGGCCGGGCCGGTGGCGTCCGCCCCGGGAACGGAGGCCGGCCCGTGACCCGCCGCTGGACGGCGCGCGAGCTGCTCGACCTGGTGCTCGACGCCGACAGCTTCGAGTCCTGGGACGAGCCGGTCGACACCTCCGGGTACCCGGCGGATTACCGCGCCGTGCTGGCGGCCGCCGCGGAGAAGGCCGGCACCGACGAGTCCGTGCTCACCGGGCGCGGGCAGGTCCGCGGCCGGCCCGTGGTGGTGGTCGTCAACGAGTTCCGGTTTCTCGGCGGCTCCATCGGCCGGGCCGCCGCGCAACGCATCACCGCCGCCGTCCGGCGCGCGACGGCGGAGCGCCTGCCCGTCCTGGCCACGACGGCGTCGGGCGGGACCCGGATGCAGGAGGGCACCCCCGCCTTCCTCCGGATGGTCGAGATCTCGCGCGCCGTCATGGCGCACCGCGACGCCGGCCTGCCCTACCTGGTCTACCTGCGGCACCCCACGACCGGCGGCGTCTACGCGTCCTGGGGCTCGCTCGCGCACCTCACGGTCGCCGAGCCGGGTGCCCTCATCGGGTTCCTGGGCCCGCGCGTGGTCGAGGCCCTGACGGGCCAGGCGCTGCCCGACGGCGTGCAGTCCGCCGAGAACCTCGCCGCCAAGGGTGTGCTCGACGGCGTCGTCACGCCCGAGAGCCTGCCCGCGCTGGTCGAACGGGCGCTCGGGGTGCTGGTCGACCCGCCGTCGTCGCCCACGCTGCCGCGCCGGACGGGCGAGCCCTCCGGGACGACGTCCGCCTGGGACTCCGTGCTGCGCACCCGCGCCGCGGGCCGGGTGGGCGTGCGGGACCTGCTGCGCCACGGCGCGTCGGGGACCGTGCGGCTGTCCGGCACGGACGAGGGCGAGCGGGACGAGTCGATGCTGGTGGCGCTCACGCGGCTGGACGGCCGGCCGTGCCTGGTCGTCGGCCAGGACCGGAGCCGGCAGACCGAGAGCACCCCGATGGGACCTGCCGCGCTGCGCGTGGCCCGCCGCGCGATGGGGCTGGCCGAGGAGCTGCGGCTGCCCCTGGTCGCGGTGATCGACACCCCCGGGGCCGAGCTCTCGCAGGCCGCCGAGGAGGGTGCGCTCGCCGGCGAGATCGCGCGCTGCATGGCCGCGCTGACCCGGATGACCGTGCCGACGCTGTCGGTCATCCTCGGCCAGGGCTGCGGCGGCGGGGCGCTCGCGCTGCTGCCCGCGCAGGCGGTGATCGCGGCGGAGCACGCCTGGCTGTCGCCGCTGCCGCCCGAGGGCGCGAGCGTCATCGTGCACGGGGACACGGCGCACGCGGCCGAGCTGGCGGAGGCCCAGCACGTGCGTGCCGTCGACCTCCTCGCCGAGGGTGCGGTGCAGCGCGTGGTCCCGGAGCACGACGACGACACGGTCCGCGACGTCGCCGTGGCGGTCGCGGCGGAGTGCGCGGCGATGCTGGCGAGCATGGACCCGGCTGGGCGGTAGCCGGTCTCAGATCGGCTCGGGTCGCCGGGTCGCGCCCTTCGGCTGCGGCACGGCCTTGCTCAGCAGCCGGAGCAGCTCTTGACGGTCCTCCGTCGTCAGGGGTCCCAGCGGGGCGCCGGTGACGATCTCGACCAGACGGCTCCGGACACGCGCGCCTTCCGCGGTGAGGTGTACCACCCGGGCACGTCGGTCGTGCTCGGCCGACCGTCGCTCGACCAGCCCGCGACGTTCCAGCCGGTCCACCAGGGTGGTCACCGTCGAGGGGTCGTTGTACAACCGCCCCGCCAGCTCGCGCATCAGCGGCGGTTCCCGGTCCGGGTCGAGCTGCCAGAGCAGGTTGGCCTGCGCCTCGTTGAGCTCCAGCGCGCGGACGGCGTCGGCGATGCTGGCCTGCAACGCGGCGGTCAGTCCGAACAGGCGATCGATCAGCCGGTAGGCCAGTTCGTCGTCGAGTCCGGATGCGCTCTTCTGCTGCACACCCGGATCGTAACGTGGCCGCACTTACTTGGATTATCCAAGTTCTTCTGCGATGCTTGGGTCATCCAAGTATCGAGAGGGGCAGTCATGTCAGAGCTGGCCGGAGCAACAGTGGTGGTCACCGGGGGAAGCTCGGGAGTCGGGGCCGAGGCGGCCCGGATGTTCGCCGACCTCGGTGCGCGGGTGACCGTGGTCGGCAGCTCGGCGGCCAGGGTCGCCGCGGTGGCCGACGCGATCGGCGGCACCGGTCGGACCGTCGACTTCACGCGCCTTGCCGACGTCGTCCGCCTCGCCGCCGAGCTGCGCGACGACCTGGGCCGGATCGACGTGCTGGCTGCGAACGCCGGCCGGATCGATCCGGCCGGGTCCACCACCGCCGACGGGATCGAGGCGAACGCTCAGGTCAACGCCATCGCGCCGTGGCTGCTGCTCCGAGAGCTCGCGCCCGTGCTTGCCGGCGGTCGCGTGGTCGGGACCTCGTCCAGCGCTCATCTCCGTGCGACGGTCGAGCCGCAGCACTACGGCGAGGCCGACGGAACCGGCTGGATGGGTGCGTACGGGCGGGCCAAGCTCGTCTCAGGCGTCCTGCTCCGGGAGTTCGGGCGGCGTCATCCCGGTACCACCGTGGTCGACTTCCATCCGGGCGCCATCAGCTCCGGCTTCGACCGCAGCCTGACGGGGTTCGCGAAGCTGGCCGCGCGGGTCGCCCAGCCGTTCCTGGACAAGCCGACAGACGGTGCCCGGCGACTTGTCGCCCTCGCCTGCGCGGACCAGGGTGTCGACGGCCGCTACTACGACCGCGCCAAACCTGCCGCAGGGTCGCCGCTGCTGGCCGACCGCGCCTTGGCCGCCGCGCTCTGGCGGCGCGCGCAAGAACTGACGCGCGGGCTTCCCACCCGGGACCTGGCCTAGCGACCCTGCTTCTCCACGGCCTTGCGGACCTGCTGGATCAGCGCGAACACGAGCAGCGCGGCGAAGGCGATCGAGGCGACGTTGTCGGGCAGCACCACCGACAGGCTTGCGCCGCCGAACGAGAAGACGGACGCGACCAGGCCGATGATCGCCGCGGTCTTCAGGTGGACCAGCCCGTTGCGGGCGTTGACCCAGGTGCCCGAGACGGCCGTGGGGATCATCGCGACCAGCGACGTGCCCTTGGCGAGCGCGGGGGCGAAGTCGAACAGCGCGGACAGCCCCGGCACGGCGATCTGGCCGCCGCCGATGCCGAGCAGGCCCGACGCGATGCCCATCACGAGGCCGAGCCCCACCATGCCGGCGCCGTCGAGCAGGCTGGGGATGCCCTGCGCGGTATCGACCTGCGGCGGGTCGGCGAACGCGTCGAGCAGGGAGCGCACGATGCCCGCCACGAGCACCCCGACGAACAGCCAGCGCAGGAGGGTCTCGGGCACACGTGCGAGCAGCCGGGCCCCGTACGCGGCGCCGGCCACGGAACCCACCACGAGCAGCGCGGCCGAGATCAGGTCGACCGCCTGGTGGGTCAGGTACGGGATGGAGCCGACGATCGCCGCCGGCAGGATCGCCGCGAGCGAATAGGCGCTGGCCCGGCGCTGCGTGAGGCCGCCGAGCGAGGTCAGGAGAGGCACCATCACGATGCCGCCGCCCAGACCGAACAGCCCCGAGAAGGACCCGCCGACGATCCCCACGAGGACGGCGCGGGGTGGGGTCAGGGAGTCGTCAGTCTGCTCGGTCACCCCGTGATGATCTCAGGTGTGCGGCGATGGTCCGCGCGCAGTCCAGCGATCCGGCGCTCGTGGTGTCGATCTCCAGGTCGTACCGGACGCCCCGGTGGACGACGTCGGCCTGCTGCGCGGCCATGCCCGCGACCCGGTCGCCGCGGGCGGCCTCGCGCCGTGCGGCGACCACCGGGTCGCACCACACACCCACCCAGAGCGTCGGCACGTCGCCCAGTGCGTCGAGCCAGCGGCGCTGTGAACCGGCACCGCCGAGGAACACGTCGTCGACCACGAGGTGCGCGCCCGCGCGCGCCATGGCGACCAGCCCGGTGATCCAGGCGTCCTGGAGCGCCATGAAGTCCTGCCCGACGGCGACGCCGCCGTCGTCGGCGAACTCGATCCCGTCGCCGCCGGCCGTGAGGCGGGCGGGCATCGCGTCGACCAGGGTGTCGATGCTGAGCGAGAGCCAGGACTCGGGCAGCACGGCCTGGAGGTCGCGGGCGATCGCCGACTTTCCCGAGCTGGATCCGCCGTTGAGAACGATGACCTGGGTGCTCATGCGGCCACCGTACGAGCGTGGGTGAGGCGCGCTACAGTGATTATCAAGTTGAGCGGAATAGACTCAACTTTGGGACGGTTTCCTCGAGGTAGAACTGAGCCCATTTTCACCAGCCCCCGGGAGGCCTCATGGACACCAAGTTCACGACCATGTCGCAGCAGGCGATCGGCGACGCCATCCAGTCGGCGTCGGCCGCCGGCAACCCGCAGCTCGAGCCGGTCCACCTGCTCGCCTCGCTGCTCACGCAGGAGCGCGGCGTGGCCGTCGGCCTGCTCGACGCGGTCGGCGCGAACGCGCAGGCCATCGGCCAGCAGGTGCGCGCGGCCCTCGTCGCGCTGCCCCAGGCCAGCGGCAGCAGCACGGCCCAGCCGGGCGCGAGCCGCGCCCTGGCGACGGTGCTCGACCTGGCGGGCAAGGAGGCCCAGGGGCTGGGCGACGAGTACGTCTCCACCGAGCACCTGCTCATCGCGCTCGCCGCCGGGCAGTCGTCCGCGGCGCAGATCCTGTCTGGCGCCGGGGCGACCGCCGACGCACTGCGCGCGGCCCTGCCCGCCGTCCGCGGTTCCGGCCGTGTCACGAGCCCCAACCCGGAGGGCACGTACAAGGCGCTGGAGCAGTACGGCACCGACCTCACGCAGCAGGCGCGCGACGGCAAGCTGGACCCGGTGATCGGCCGCGACTCGGAGATCCGCCGCGTGATCCAGGTGCTGAGCCGCCGCACCAAGAACAACCCCGTGCTCATCGGCGAGCCCGGCGTCGGCAAGACCGCCGTCGTCGAGGGGCTGGCCCAGCGCGTGGTGGCGGGCGACGTGCCCGAGTCCCTCAAGGGCAAGCGGCTGATCGCCCTCGACCTGGCCTCGATGGTGGCCGGCGCCAAGTACCGCGGCGAGTTCGAGGAGCGGCTCAAGGCGGTCCTGGAGGAGATCACGGCGTCGGACGGCGAGGTGGTCACCTTCATCGACGAGCTGCACACGGTCGTCGGCGCGGGTGCGGGCGGCGACGGCGCGATGGACGCGGGCAACATGCTCAAGCCCATGCTGGCGCGCGGCGAGCTCCGCATGGTCGGCGCCACCACGCTCGACGAGTACCGCGAGCACATCGAGAAGGACCCCGCGCTGGAGCGCCGGTTCCAGCAGGTGTTCGTGGGCGAGCCGTCGGTCGAGGACACCGTGGCGATCCTGCGCGGGCTTAAGGAGCGCTACGAGGCACACCACAAGGTGACGATCGCCGACTCGGCGCTCGTGGCCGCCGCGTCGCTCTCCGACCGGTACATCTCCGGCCGCCAGCTCCCCGACAAGGCGATCGACCTGGTCGACGAGGCCGCGTCCCGCCTGCGCATGGAGCTCGACTCGTCGCCGATCGAGATCGACGAGCTGCAGCGCGCCGTCACGCGCCTCGAGATGGAGGAGGTCGTGCTGTCCGAGTCGGCCGACGCCGCGTCCAAGGACCGGCTCGAACGGCTCCGCGCCGACCTGGCCGACCGCCGGGAGGCGCTGGCCGCGCTCACCGCGCGCTGGGAGTCCGAGAAGGCCGGGCACAACCGCGTCGGTGACCTGCGCGCCCACCTCGACGAGCTGCGCACGGACGCCGAGCGCAAGCTCCGCGAGGGCGACCTGGAGGGTGCGGCGCGCATCCGGTACGGCGAGATCCCCGTCGTCGAGAAGGAGCTCGCGGCCGCCGAGGAGGCCGAGGCCGGCGCGGAGGACGAGCCCGAAGGCCTCGGCCCGGAGACCGCCGAGCCGCCGATGATCGCCGACAAGGTGGGCGCCGACGAGATCGCCGAGGTGGTCGCCGCCTGGACCGGCATCCCCGCCGGGCGGCTGCTCCAGGGCGAGTCCGAGAAGCTCCTGCACATGGAGGACGTGCTCGGCGAGCGCCTCATCGGGCAGCGGGCCGCGGTGGCCGCGGTGTCCGACGCCGTGCGGCGCACGCGGGCCGGCGTCTCCGACCCCGACCGGCCCACGGGCTCGTTCCTGTTCCTCGGCCCCACGGGCGTGGGCAAGACCGAGCTCGCCAAGTCGCTGGCGGACTTCCTGTTCGACGACGAGCGCGCCATGGTGCGCATCGACATGTCCGAGTACGGGGAGAAGCACTCCGTGTCGCGGCTCGTCGGCGCCCCTCCGGGCTACGTCGGGTACGAGGAGGGCGGCCAGCTCACCGAGGCAGTCCGGCGTCGGCCCTACTCGGTGGTGCTGCTGGACGAGGTGGAGAAGGCGCACCCCGAGGTCTTCGACATCCTGCTCCAGGTGCTCGACGACGGCCGCCTCACCGACGGACAGGGCCGCACCGTGGACTTCCGCAACACGATCCTGGTGCTGACCTCGAACCTCGGCTCGCAGTTCCTCGTGGAACCGATGCTGTCGGACGAGGAGCGGCGGGAGTCCGTGATGACCGCCGTCCGCGCCGCGTTCAAGCCGGAGTTCCTCAACCGGCTCGACGACGTGGTGATCTTCGACGCGCTGTCGCTCGACGAGCTCGGCCGCATCGTCGACCTGCAGGTCGGGGCCTTCGCGAAGCGGCTCGGCGACCGGCGCATCACGCTGGAGGTGACCGCGGCGGCCCGCGAGTGGCTCGCGCTGGAGGGCTTCGACCCGGCCTACGGCGCCCGGCCGCTGCGCCGCCTCGTGCAGCGCGAGATCGGCGACCGCCTGGCGCGGCTGCTGCTCGCGGGCGAGGTGTCCGACGGCGACACGGTGGTCGTGGACCGCGGTGCCGGGGAGGGGCTCACCCTCGAACGGCGGGTGCTCACCGCGTAGCCGGCGTCGGGCCCGGTCGGATGTGACGGTGTTGTGAAGGTGGCCCCCCGTTCGCCCAGAACCGGAAATCCCGCACGTCCCTCTGTATGTGCGGGGTGAATCCGTGCGCGGCCGGCCGCGCACGGCCCGGCACGGTCCAGGGCGCGCGGGGGGCGAGCCGGCGGGAGCCATCAGGAGAGGCAGACGGTCGAGGAGGCCCGGTGCTGCGGTTCCACTTCACTTCGGATGACCTGGCCCGGGTCCGGATCGCACCGGGCCCGGACCCCATGTGGGAGACGCTGCTCAGCGCCCACGTGGTGAACCAGCGCGGGGGGACGACGCTGTTCGACCCCTGGCGTGGGCGCGTGCTGTCCGGCCTGCCGCCCGCGGCGCGGATGCTGCTGCGCCTCGCGCCGCCGCGCGGGTACTCGCCGGACTTCCTCACGCCTGCCACCGGCGCGGACCTGCTCCCGCCCGGCGCCGACGCGTTCGAGACCGGCCTCGACGCGGTGCTGTCCACGCCGCGCGACCAGCTCCGGCGCGACATCTCCCGGCTCGCGCACGGGCACAGGCCACACCTGTGGATGCGGGACCTCGCCGACGGTTCGGCTCCCGCCGTGCGCGGGCTCGGCGTGGCGATGCGCTCGTACCACGAGCAGGCGGTCGCGCCGTACTGGAGCGGCCTCCTCTCCGCGGTCGACGTCGACCGCGCGGCGCGCACCCGGGCCTGGGTGGAGGGCGGCACGGAGCACGCGCTGCGCACCCTGCACCCCGCGATCCGCTGGGAGCACCCCGTGCTCTCCGTGACGACCGCGGCCGAGCGGGACGTGCACCTGACGGGCCGCGGCCTGCTCATCGTCCCGTCGTACTTCTGCCACCGGGCCCCGATCTCGCTGGCCGACCCGGAGCTCCCGCCCCTGCTGATCTACCCCATCACCCACGAGCAGGTCTGGACCGGCACGCGGCCCGAGGCGCAGGCCGACGGCGGCCGGCGGCTCACCGCGCTGCTCGGCCGCACCCGGGCCGCGGTGCTCCGCGCCCTCGGCACGGGGGCGACGACGAGCGAGCTCGCGCAGCGCCTGGCGATCTCCCCGGCGTCGGCCTCGGAGCATGCCACCGTGCTGCGCAACGCCGGGCTCGTCTCCAGCGGGCGCGACCGCAACACGGTGCTCCACGCGCTGACCCCGCTGGGCCGCACCCTGCTGGACGGCGGCGACGGCCGGGTGCCGACGGCGTCGACCGCTACTGCAGCAGATCCTGCGTGATCGGCTCCGCGGTGGTCGCCAGGCACAGGCCGACCCGGTCGCCGTCGGCCCACGAGTCCTCACTGGGGCCCCAGACCACGTAGCTCACCGAGTCCGCGACCGGGCTCGTGCGCGCGTTCGGGCCGAGCTGCTTGGTGCCGCAGACCTGCGCGATGCGCGTGTCGACGGCGTCCCGGCCCGGCCAGACGGCGGCGTCGGCGAAGTCGGTGCGGCCCACCACCTGGGCGGTGTGCGAGGCGTCGCACGGGACCGCGAGCACCTCCGAGATCTCGCCGTCCGGCGGGACGCTCTCCACGCAGGAGCCGAGCACGAGCTGCAACGGGTGCACCTCCTGGGGCTCCGCGATCATCGCCTCGATGGGCTCCCACTGCTGCCGGCCGACCATGTTCACGATCAGGGCGATCACCGCGACGACCGCCACCACGGCCAGCGTCGCCCCGGCGATCAGGGCGTACCGCCGCCGCTTCGCGGACTCGTCGGCCTCGGTGGGCGGGCGCCAGCCCGCGTAGGAGGCCTCGGGCGCGTAGTCGTGGACGCCCGGGAACGAGTGCGGCGAACCCCCGGGTGCCACCGGGAACGGCGACGGCGGCTGCTGCGGTGCCGACGGGGCCTGCGGCGACCCGCCCTGCGGGTGCTGCTGCGGCGCCGCGGGGGTCGGGAACGGGCTCGGCGGCGTGGTGGCCGGCGGGGTGCGGGTCGCGGGGGAGGCGAAGAGCTCCGAGGCGGCGGCGAAGTCGTCCTCCGTCGCCGGGGTGCTCGTCCCGGTGTCCTCCGCGTCCGTGTCGTCGTCCGCCGGGGTGTCCCCGGCCGCCTCGGCCGGGGGAGTGCTCGCGGCCGGCGCGTCCGCGGGGGAACCGGCCGACGCCTGCGCGTCGGGGCTCTGGCTGCCGGAAGCGTCGTCCCCGGACGTCTCGTCCCCGGACGTCTCGTCCTCGGCCGCGACGGTGCGGGGTCCCAGCGCCTTCTTGTGTGCTGCGGCGATCGCCGCGAAGGAGAGGGCCTTGAAGTCGAACGTCTCGTCGACCGCCGGGGCGGCGCCCGACGGCTTCTCGGCCTCTGCGGCCCTGTCGGTGTCCTTGGTGCCGGCCTCGTCGGCGGCCGTGTCATCGGTCGTCGTGGCGGTGGTCTCGGCCGGGGTTCCCGCGGGGTCGGCGGTTGCCTCGGGCTCCGCTTCCTCAGGCTCCGGCCTCGCCTCCGGCACCGCTGCGGCGGCTGGGACGACCCGGATCTCCTCGGTGGGGGCCTCGTACCGTCGCGCACGGTCCGCCGCTGCGGGGGACGGCTCAGGTGCGGGCTCCGCGGGCTGCACATCCTCGGGCTCCGGCACACCGTCCGGCGCGGGCGTGGCGGCGGCCTCCGGCTCGTCCGGGCTCGCGGGGGCGGGGGCGTCGTCCGCGTCAGCGGCGTCGTCCGCATCGGCATCGGCATCGGCGTCCTCGTCCGCCCGCTCGTCGCCCGCCGGCTCGGGCTCCTCGTCCGTGCCCTTCGCGGCCTCGGGCGCCGCGGTCTCGGGCGCCGCGGGCTCTGGCTCCGTGGCCTCTGGCTCCGTGGCCTCTGGCTCCGTGGCCTCTGGAACGTCGCCGGACGGTTCCGCGGCCTCCGCGTCGCCCTCGCCGTCGTCCTTGCCGCCGAGGCCGTCGGGCGCGCGATCCGGCTCCGACCCGACCGGGGACGCCTTCGCAACAGGATCCGAGACGGGGATCTCGGCGACTTCAGTGGCGGCCGGGGTCTGGTCGGGCGTCGACGTCATGCAGGTTAACTTACCGACATTCTGTAACGACCCCGCTACCGGAACGGCAACCGTTTCGACCGCCCTCGATTTAGGGACAACTTCACCCGAGAATTTCCCCATCGGGAGTGGAACCTGCCCACATCACAGCCGTCGCAGGCCGGATCAATCGGTCAGGTCGACAATCACCGGGACGTGGTCCGACGCGCCCTTCCCCTTGCGCTCGTCGCGGTCGATCACGGCACCGGCCGCACGTCCCGCGAGCGCGGGCGAGGCCCAGCAGAAGTCGATCCGCAGCCCCTTGTTCCGCGGGAACGCGAGCTGCTGGTAGTCCCAGTAGGTGTAGGTGTGCTCCTCCGGGTGGAACTTGCGGGTCAGCTCCGTGTACCCGGCGTCGCCGAAGGCCTCGAACGCGGCCCGCTCCGGCGGGGACACGTGGGTCTTCCCGGCGAAGTCGGCGGCGTCGTAGACGTCGGTGTCCAGCGGGATCACGTTCCAGTCCCCCGTGAGCGCGACGGCGTCGCCGGCGTCCGCCCAGGTTCTCGCCGCGACCTGGAGCGACTCCAGCCAGGCCAGCTTGTAGGCGTAGTGCGAGTCGTCGAGCGCCCGGCCGTGCGGCACGTACAGGCTCCACACGCGGACGCCGCCGCAGGTCGCGCCGATCGCCCGCGCCTCGATCGGCGGGTCGACGTCGAGCAGCGCGTCGGGGCCGTCGTCGGCGATCACCTTCGCGAAGCCGGGCTGCCCCGGGAACTGGGTGGCGACGTCGTCCAGGCCGACGCGCGACACGATGGCCACGCCGTTCCACTGCGACAGCCCGAAGTGCGCCACCTCGTACCCGGCGGCCTCGAACGCCGCGGTGGGGAACTGGTCGTCCCGGCACTTGGTCTCCTGGATCGCCAGGACGTCGGTCTGCGACCGGTCGAGAAAGGCGAGCACACGGTCGAGCCGCGTGCGGATCGAGTTGACGTTCCAGGTGACGAGGCGCACGAGGTCAGCATATTGGTGGTCGTCCCCGGCGCAACGTACGAGCTGACCGATGGAACGTGGAGTGGACGACCGATAGACAGTGGATTCAATGACCGGTAGCAGGCGGAGTGTAAGCGTGATAAGAGTTGGAGTCGGCGACTGTTAGCGAACGGAGCGGGTGTGACCGACTACGAACGGCGGGTGATGGACGACCGTCTCGATGAGCTCCAACCGCACTTGCGCGCGACCTCGATCTACGGGCCGAAGGGCGTCGGCAAGACGGAGACGGCACGCCGCCGCGCGACGACGGTTCTGCGCCTTGACCAGGAGAATGAACGCCAGCGCCTCATGGCCGATCCAGACCTGCTCCGGACCTTGCCTGGTCCAGTCCTGGTCGACGAGTGGCAGCGGTGGCCGGAGTCATGGGACAGGGTTCGTCGAGCCGTGGATGACGATGCCGAACGAGGTCGGTTCCTGATCACGGGAAGCTCCGCGCCTCGGGGCGCGACAGTGCACTCTGGCGCGGGGCGCATCATCGGCATGCGCATGCGACCGATGAGCCTGCTCGAACGTGGCGTTGCTTCGCCGGTCGTGAGTTTGACCGAGCTTCTGCGCGGCGACGCAGTGGGCATCCGAGGTGAGACGGGCGTCGTGCTGGGCGACTACGTCGAGGAAATCGTCGCGTCAGGCTTTCCGGGGATCCGTGCGGAACCGACCCCAGGGCTCCGCCGGGAAGCGATCGAGGGGTACATCGCACACATCGTGGATCGGGAGTTCGCCGAGCAGGGATACCCGGTCCGCCGTCCCGAGAACCTGCGCGCGTGGCTTGCTGCCTACGGCGCAGCGTCATCCTCGACTGCGAAGTACGTCGAGATCCTCGACGCAGCGACACCGAACCAAGGTGAGAAGCCTGGAAAGTCCGCCACGATGGTCTACCGGGACGCGCTGTCCGGCCTTTGGTTGCTCGACCCGACCCCGGCGTGGATGCCGGTCGTCAACCCCTTGTCCCAGCTTGGGCAGGCGAGCAAGCACCAGCTGGCAGACCCTGCGATCGCCGCGCACCTGCTCAAGCTGGACGTCGATGCGCTCATGACTGGGCGAGGCGACTTCGCGGCGCTGGGGGGTGGTTCGATGCTGGGAGCGTTGTTCGAATCGCTGGTCACCCTGGACGTTCAGGTCTATGCACAGGCTGCTGAGGCGTCGGTGTCGCATTTTCGCGACGCAAAGGGGCGGCACGAGATTGACCTGATCGTCGAGGGCCAGGGCCGACGGCTGGTCGCGCTCGAAGTGAAGCTCACGGCGTCTCCGGGGGACAAGGACGTCAGGCACCTTCTCTGGTTGAAGGAGAAGCTGGGCGACGCGTTGACCGACATGGCCGTCATCACCACCGGCAAGTACGCCTACCGCCGCCAGGACGGCGTCGCTGTGATTCCGGCCGCACTTCTCGGACCCTGATTATCGAGCCGTTTCACCCCGACTACGCTGGTCGTGTGCAGATCCTCACCGGGCGTCGTGCCCTCGGCGCCGTCGTCGTCCTCACGTCAGCGGCCCTGGTCACGGCATGCTCCGCCGGGAGCTCGTCCGGCGAGGCCTCGGGAGAGGGCCGCACCGACGTCGTCGTCGGACTGACCGGGGAGCCGACCAACCTCGACTTCACCACGACGTCCGGCTCCGCGATCCCCCAGCTGCTGATGAACAACGTGTACGAGGGCCTGGTGACCATCGACCAGGAGGGCGAGGTGCAGCCGCAGCTCGCCGAGTCCTGGGAGATCAACGGCGACCGCACGGAGTACACCTTCACGCTGCACGACGGCGTGACGTTCTCCGACGGCTCCGCCTTCACCGCGGACGACGTCGTCTCGTCGATCGGGCGGGTCCAGGACGACTGGACGCTGAGCCTCAAGTCGAAGATGGACGTGGTCAAGAGCGTCGAGGCGGTCAGCGACACCGAGGTCGCCGTGACGCTGGCGCACCCCAGCAACGCCTGGCTGTTCGACATGGGCACGTCCGTCGGCGCCATGTTCCCCGACGACCTGTCCGTCGACCTGGCCACCGAGGCCGTCGGCACCGGGCCCTACACGGTCGAGGAGGTCGCGACCGGCGAGCACGTCACGCTCGCCGCCCGTGACGACTACTGGGGCGAGGCGCCCGCGCTCACCGAGGTCACCGTGCGGTACTTCGCCGACGCGAACGCGCAGGCCAACGCGGTCCGCGCCGGCGACGTCGACATGGCGTACAACATGCAGGCCCCGGACCTGATCTCCGGTCTGGAGCAGGACGAGGACCTCCAGGTGATCGACGGCACCTCGACGGGCGAGGTGCTGCTCTCGCTGAACAACGCCCGGCCACCGTTCGACGACCTGAACGTGCGCCGCGCGGTCATGTACGCGATCGACCGCAAGGCCGTCCTCGACACGGCGTGGGCCGGGCACGGCCAGCTCATCGGCTCGATGGTGCCGCCCACCGACCCCTACTACCAGGACCTCACGGACTCCTACCCGTACGACCCGGACCGGGCGCGGGAGCTGCTGGCCGAGGCCGGCGCCGAGAACCTGAGCATCACCTTCGACGTCCCGACCCGCCCCTACGCGGAGGCTGTCGCCCAGGTGGTCGTCTCGCAGCTCAAGGATGTCGGCATCGACGCGAAGATCGTCCCGGCCGAGTTCCCCGCCGTCTGGCTCGACAAGGTGTTCACCGAGCACGACTACGAGATGTCCGTGATCCTGCACACCGAGGCCCGGGACATGCTCACGATCTTCGGCGACCCCGACTACTACATCGGCTACGACAACCCGCGGCTCTCCCAGGTGGCCGAGCAGGCGGACGAGGGCAGCCCCGACCAGTACGTCGCGGGCATGCAGGAGGTTGCCCGGATGATCGTGGACGACGCCGCGAGCGACCCCCTGTTCCTCTTCCCCAACACGGTCGTGGCCGACGCCGCCCTCACGGGCATCGCCGCGAACGCCACCACGGAGTCCATGGACCTGACCGGCCTGCGCTGGTCGGACAGCTGATCCGGCCCGCCGCCGGACAACGCCGTGGCCAGACACCTCGCCTCGCACGTCGCCCAGCTCGCCGCCACGCTCCTCGTGGCGACGGCGGCGATCTTCGTGCTGCTGCGGGTGCTGCCCGGCGACCCCGCAGTCGTCGCGCTCGGGATCGAGGCGTCCCCGGAGGCGCTCGCGGCCTGGCGCGCCGAGCACGGCACGGACGGCCCCCTGGTCGTCCAGTACCTGAGCTGGGTGGGCGGGCTGCTCACCGGTGATCTCGGCACGAGCTACGTCACGTCGCAGGACCTGACGCCGCTGGTCGCGGACCGGGTGCAGGTCACGGGCATCCTGGTGCTGCTCGGCATGCTGATCGCCCTGGTGGTGGCGGTGCCGCTGGGCACGCTGGCCGCCGTCTGGCACCGGAACGCGGGCGGCGTGACGCTGTCCGCGGTGAGCCAGGTCGGGGTGGCCGTGCCGAACTTCCTGGTGGGCGTGCTGCTGGTGTCCGTGTTCGCGGTGCGCCTGGGCTGGCTGCCCTCGGGCGGGTGGACGGCGCCCGTCGACGGGCTCGGCGAGTTCTGGCGGCACGTGCTGCTGCCCGCGGTCGCGCTGGGCTCCGTGCAGGCCGCGATCATCACGCGGTACGTGCGCAGCGCCGTGCTGGAGATCATGCGCGAGGACTTCCTGCGCACCGCCCGCGCGAAGGGGCTCACCTTCACCGGCGCCCTGGTGCGGCACGGGCTGCGGAACGCGGGCGTGCCGATCGTGACGGTCGTCGGGGTGCAGATCGCGTCCATGCTCATCGGCGCCGTGGTGATCGAGCGGGTCTTCGCCGTGCCCGGGCTCGGCAGCCTCCTGCTGGACTCCGTGGGCAACCGCGACCTGCTGGCCGTGCAGTCCATCGTGGCGGTGCTCGTGGTGCTGGTGGTGCTGCTGAACTTCCTGGTCGACCTGGCCTACACCCTGCTGGACCCCCGGCTGAGGAGGGCGGCATGAGCGGCGCGGCCCGGCTCGGTACCGCCCGCCGGCCCGGTCCGGCCCGACGCCGGCGCCGGGTGCACCCGCAGCTCGTCATCGGCGCGGTGCTGGTCGGGCTCGTGCTGGTCACGGGGCTCGTGTCCCTGGTCTGGACCCCGTACGACCCCGAGCACGCCGGCGCGGAGCGGCTGCTGCCGCCGGGCGCCGAGCACTGGTTCGGCACCGACCGGTTCGGCCGCGACGTGTTCTCGCAGGTCATGGCGGGCGCGCAGATCACGCTGCTGGTCGGGCTCGTGGCGGTCGGGATCGCCGCCGTGGTTGGCGTGCCGCTCGGCGTGCTCGCGGGGATGCTCCAGGGGTCGGGCCGCGGGCGGCCCGCCGCGGTGCTCATGCGGGGCAGCGACATCCTGCTCGCGTTCCCGGGCCTGCTGCTCGCGATCGTGCTGGGCGCGGTCTACGGCGCGAGCACGGTGACGGCGATGGTCGCGCTCGGTATCGGCTCGATCCCCGCGTTCGCGCGCGTGGCCCGCAGCGGCACCCTGCAGGTGACGCGCTCCGACTACGTGCTCGCCGCCCGCGCGGCGAACCGGGGGAACCTTGCGATCGCGGCGCGGCACGTGCTGCCCAACATCGCCGGCACGGTGCTGGTGCAGTGCTCCGTGAACTTCGCGATCGCCGTGCTCGCCGAGGCAGGGCTGTCGTTCCTGGGCCTGGGCACGCCCCCGCCCACGCCGTCGTGGGGCCGCATGCTGCAGGAGTCGCAGCAGTTCCTGGGCGTGGCCGACCACCTGGCGATCGTGCCGGGGGTGGCGATCGCCGTGGCGGTGCTCGGCTTCAACCTCCTGGGCGACGGCCTGCGCGACGTCCTGGACCCCAGGCTGGCGAACACCGGTCCCCCGGCCGAGCACGTCGCCGTGGACGCCGGGCCCGGCGCCGCTCCCGGCGTCCGCCCCGAGCCGGACGACGCCGCGGCGCAGCCCTCCCTGGACCTGCGCGGGCTGACCGTCCGGACCGGGAGCGGGCGCGCGCTCCTGTCCGACCTCTCGCTGCGGGTCGCCGCGGGCGAGCGCGTCGGGCTGATCGGCGAGTCCGGGTCAGGCAAGACCATGACGGCGCTCGCAGCCCTGGGCCTGCTGCCCGACGGCGTCTCGGCGACCGGGCACGTCGGTCTCGCCGGCGTGGACGGGAACCTCCTGGACCGCGGCGAGCGCGCGCTGGCGCGGCTGCGCGGGCGGGAGATCTCGATGGTCTTCCAGGAGCCGATGACGGCCCTCAACCCGCTGATGCGCGTGGGCCGCCAGGTCGCGGAGGCGATGACGGTGCACGGGGTCCCGCACGGGACGGCGTCGCGGAGGGCGGCGGACCTGCTGGCCGAGGTGGGCCTGCCCGACGGCGCCGCCCGGCGGTACCCGCACGAGCTGTCCGGCGGGCAGCGGCAGCGGGTGGTGCTGGCGATGGCGCTGGCGAACGACCCGGCGGTGCTCGTGGCGGACGAGCCGACCACGGCCCTTGATGTCACCGTGCAGCGGCAGGTGCTGGACCTCATGGTGCGGCTGGTCCGCGACCGGGGCGCCGGGCTGCTGTTCATCACGCACGACCTGGCCGTGGTGTCCCAGGTGTGCGAGCGGGTGGTGGTGCTGCTCGACGGTGTCGTGGTGGAGGAGGGACCGGTCGCCGAGGTGTTCGCGCACCCCCGGCACGAGTACACGCGGCGGCTGCTCGCGGCGTCCGCCCTCGAACCGCAGGCGGCGGAGACGGCCGAGGCGGCGAGGGCGGCCGAGGGTGAGGTGGCCGTGCCGCCGCCGTCGGACCTCGGGCCTCTGATCCGCGTCGAGGACGTGACCCGTACCTACGCGAGCCGCAGTGAGACCGTGCACGCCCTGCGGGGAGTCTCCCTGGAGGTCCGCGAGGGGCAGCGGTTCGGCATCGTGGGCGAGTCCGGGTCGGGCAAGTCGACGCTGCTGCGCATCGTCTCCGGTCTGGACCGGGCGACGTCGGGCCGCGTGACCAGCGCGGGCGTCGACCTGAGCCCGGCGGGCAGCGGGCCGACGGCGGCGCACGACCTCGGCGACCTGCGCGCCGCCCTGCAGCTCGTGTTCCAGGACCCGTACGGCTCGCTGGACCCCCGCATGACCGTGGGCGACATCGTGGCGGAGCCGCTGCTCAACCCGGCGAACGTCCGGGACGGCGGCCCCCGGACCGCGGCCGCCCGGCGGGACGCGGTGCGCGAGATGCTGGACGCCGTCGGTCTGCCGCTCGACGCGGCCGAGCGGTACCCGCACCAGTTCTCGGGCGGGCAGCGGCAGCGCATCGCGATCGCGCGGGCCCTGGTGTGCCGGCCGCGCATCCTCGTGGCGGACGAGCCGGTCAGCGCGCTCGACGTCTCCGTCCGGCGGCAGGTGCTGGACCTGCTCGCGCGGCTCACCGACGAGTACGCGCTGACGCTGCTGCTGGTGTCGCACGACCTGGGCGTCGTGCGGCACGTCTGCGACCACGTCGCGGTGATGCACGACGGCCTGATCGTGGAGCAGGGGCCGACCGCCCAGGTCTATGACGACCCGGCGCACGAGTACACGCGCCGCCTGCGCGCGGCCACCCCGCAGCTCGCCCGCTGAGCTTGTCCACAACCTCCTGACCTCTCTGTTCGTCTGCCCTGCTGCGGGCGGCACATGCCGCCCATTCCTGGCGAAGGAGACAGCAGATGCGTGTCAGAGCAGGTGCGGCGGCGGCAGTCGCCGCAGTCCTGGTGGTCGGGGGTGCGGCGGCTTCCGTCGCGGTCCCGGCGAGCCCACCGGGAGCCTCGACGTCCGCCACGAGCGGGTCCACCCCGGCGACCGTCACGCTGATCACGGGTGACCGGGTCACCCTGGCCCGGTCCTCCGGGCACCCCCGGCTGGTCGGCATCGAGCACGGGCCGGGGCGCGACGGCATCGGCTTCCACCAGCAGGTGGTGGACGACCGGCTGTACGTCATCCCGACGGACGTGGCCGGCCTGGTCCCGGACCGTCTCGATCGAGAGCTGTTCGACGTCGCCCGCCTGGCCGACGACGAGCGGCACCGGTCCCGGGGCACCGTCCCCGTCATCGTCCAGGCGGCGCCCGGGGCCGGAGGGGCGGCGAGGGGCGCGCGGGCGGCGTCGACCGAACCCGACTGGGCGGACCTGGGCATCAGGCCCGAGCGCGAGCTGGAGTCCGTCGGCGCCGTGGCGGCGGACCTCGACCGGGCCGCGGCCGCCGACCTGCTGGCTGCCCTCCAGGAGCCGACGGCAGACGCCCGGACGACGCCGTCACCGGCGTCCGACCTGAAGGTCTGGCTCGACGCGCCGGTCGAGGCGCTCGACGCGGACTCGACGCCCCAGATCGGCGCGCCCGAGGCCTGGGACGCCGGGTACACGGGCGAGGGCGTGACCGTGGCGGTCCTCGACACGGGAGTGGACACCACCCATCCCGACCTGGACGACGTGCAGGTCGGCTCGCGCGACTTCACCGGATCGGGCAGCACCGCCGACCGTGTCGGGCACGGCACGCACGTCGCCTCCATCGCCCTCGGCTCCGGAGACGCGTCCGGGGGCGTGAACCGCGGGGTGGCGTCCGGCGCCGACCTGCTGGTCGGCAAGGTCCTGGACGACGACGGCTACGGCCAGACGTCCTGGATGATCGACGGGATGGAGTGGGCTGCCGGTGAGGGGGCCGACGTCGTCAACCTCAGCCTCGGCCAGCCCGGGAACTACAGCGACGGGACGGACCCCGGGTCCCTGGCCGTGAACGCGCTGAGCGCCGAGCACGGCACCCTCTTCGTCGTCGCCGCGGGTAACGAGGGGGAGTACGGCAACGGGACGGTGACCGCACCCGGGTCCGCCGCTTCCGCCCTCACGGTGGGGGCTGTCGACGACTCGGACGAGGTCACCTGGTTCTCCAGCCGCGGTCCGCGCGCAGGGGACGACGGCCTCAAGCCGGATGTGACCGCTCCCGGCGCCGCCGTCGTTGCGGCCCGGGCGGCCGGGACGGCGATGGGCGCGGTCGTGGACGACGACCACGTCTCCGCCTCGGGGACGTCGATGGCGGCCCCGCACGTCACGGGCGCCGCCGCGGTGCTCAAGCAGGCCCGGCCGGAGCTCACGGGCCCGGAGATCAAGGCGATCCTCATGGGCTCGGCCGAGCACACCTCCGGGACGGTCTGGGACGAGGGAGCCGGCCGGATCTACCTGCCGACCGCCTTGGCCCAGCGGGTCGAGGCCGCGCCGGCGTCGCTCTCCTTCGGCACCCTCAGGTTCCCGCAGACGGGGTTCGAGACGCGGGCCCTCACGTACGAGAACCCGACGGACGCCGAGGTCACCCTCGATCTCGAGGCGGACGCGACCGACCCGGACGGCGAGCCCGTGCCGGCCGGCGCGCTCACCCTCTCGGCGGCCTCGTTGACCGTTCCCGCGCAGGGCACCGCCACCGTGGACGTCACCGTGGACCGCACCACCGGCGGGGCCGGGCGTTCCTCCGGGGTGGTCGTCGCTGCCGCCGCCGACGGCGGTGAGATCCGCACCGCCCTCGGCTGGTCCAAGGAGTCCGAGCGCTACGACCTGACGATCGAGGCGGTCGGCAGGGACGGCGAGGCGCACGACGGCGAGGTGGGCGTGCTGAACGTCGACGACGGCACCGTGCTCAACCGCTCCGTCCAGCTCGACGGCGGCCGGGAGACCCTGCGGGTCCCGACCGGGACGTACTCGGTCGTCGGCGACCTGTACGAGGTAGACGCGGACGGCGAGATCACCGGGCTGACGACGGCCGTCGAGCCTGAGATCGAGGTGACCGCGGACACCACCGTGGTCCTCGACGCACGCCGGGCCGAGCCGGTCACCGTCACCACCGAGCGGCCGGCGGAGCGGCAGTCGGTCACCGTTGGCGCCTTCCGGACCGACGTGCCCGACGGCCACCTCAACGGACGCAGCAACACCGTTCCCGGTGACACCGACGTCTACCTGACGCCGACCGGTCCGGCCTCCGAGGGCGGCCTGGACGTCAGCGTGGGGTTCGCCCTGGCCGCACCGACCACCGGCGAGCAGGCTCCCGCGTACGTGTACGACCTGATGTACGTCCAGGACTCCCTGGGGACGCCCGCGTTCGCGGCGACGTCGGAGAACACCGCGGCGGTCCAGGTCGGGCACGCCGATCTCGGCCCCGGCGCCCAGGTGCGGGGCGCACGGTTCGCCGAGGTCCCCGGGAGGTGGTGGATCAATCGTCCCGAGTACCGCCGGGCGGTCGACCCGGGCAGCGTCCGCACCGAGTACCTCAGCCCGGACGTGAACTGGTTCGGCGGCTCCAGCATCGTGCCGGACGACGGCTCGGAGGCAGTGTTCTTCTACGGCGAGGGCCGCACGTACGCACCGGGCGAGGAGGACACGGAGACCATCGGCGGCGCGGTGATCAACGCCCGGCTCCGTGTGGACGGCCTGTTCCAGACCCAGGGCGACACGCTCGCCCTGGACGTCCCGGGCTGGACCGACGCCGACGGGCACCCGTCCTCGGGGTACGAGCTGTCCGATCACCTGGCGGTGTGGCAGGACGGCGCCCAGGTGGTCGACGTCGACGGCTACCGGGCGGACGTCCCCGTCCCCGCCGGGGGAGCTGACTACCGCGTCGTCCTGGACAGTGAGCGGGACCTGAGCTGGTGGAACCGGTCCACGAGCGTGCGCACCGAGTGGGCCTTCCACGCCGGGCCCGCGGGTCTCGGCGCCGATCCGGTCGACCTGCCCGTGCTGGACGTCGCGCTCGACGTCGACGGCATGGACCTGGCGAACACGGCACCCGCGCGGACCAGGGCCACCGTGTCCGTCGGGCACCAGGCCGGGAGCGCGGGCGGCAAAGTCACCGGGGCGCGGCTGTGGTGGTCGCCGGACGACGGCGCCACCTGGCGCAAGGCGGCGCTGCACCGGACCGGCGCGGGCGTCTACGCCGCTGACCTACGGGTCCCGGCGGGTACGGCGCACGTCTCGCTCCGCGTCGAGGCCGAGGACAGGGCGGGAACGACGTTCAAGCAGACGGTGGTCCGCGCCTACGGCGTCCGCTGACCCACCACCGCACCGCACCGCGCGTGTCGGATCCACAGGCCACCCGGTGACCTGTGGATCCGACACGTCTTCTTCTATCCCAACGATCTCGGCGCACCCGGCGTCTGCCCTGGTGAAGGCGGTATCCGGCCGCCGGCATCCTCATGAGGGAGACGGGTAGATGCGCGCCAGAACGGGTGCAGCGGCAGCCGCGATCGCGGTGGCGGTCGCGCTGGGTACTGGGGTACCGGCGTGGTCGTCCGGGACGACGGGTTCCGGTGGGGAGCAAGCCGGGGCGACGGGCGGGACGGCGGCCGCGGGCGCGTCGTCCGCGACGGTCACCCTGATCACGGGCGACCAGGTCGACGTCGGGCGGTACCCCGACGGGCGCCGGTCCGTCACGATCCGCCCTGCGGCGGGCCGCGAGGGGATCGCCTTCCAGAAGCTCGTCGAGGGCGACAGCGTGCGGGTGATCCCCGGCGACGTCGCGCGCCTCGTGCCCGACCGCCTGGACCCGGCGCTGTTCGAGGTGACGGGGCTCGTCGCCGCCGGGTACGACGACGAGCACCGGGACACCGTCCCGGTCATCGTGCAGGACGCGGCGGTGGCGGACGCCGCCGCGACCGCGGGCAAGCCCGGTGCGGCGGGCGGGCCGGCCGCGGCCGGCCGGGCGCAGCCCGACGAGCTGGACTGGGCAGCCCTCGGCCTCGAGCCCGAGCGGAGCCTGCCCTCGGTCGGCGCGGTCTCGGCAGACCTGGACCAGGCCGCGGCCGCCGACCTGCTCGCGACGCTGGACCGGGCCCCGGCGACCCGCTCGGCGGCACCGGGCGCGGACGACGCGCCGGCCGTGAAGGTCTGGCTGGACGGGCACGTCGAGGCGCTCGACGCGGGCTCGATGCCGCAGATCGGCGCGCCGACCGCCTGGGACGCCGGGCTCACCGGCGACGGCGTGACCGTCGGGGTGCTCGACTCCGGCCTCGACGCGACCCACCCCGACCTCGACGACGTGCTGGTCGGGGCACGCGACTTCACCGGCTCCGGCGACACCGAGGACCGGTACGGCCACGGCACGCACGTGGCCTCGATCGCCCTGGGTTCGGGCGCGGCGTCGGACGGCGAGAACCGCGGCGTGGCCCCCGACGCCGACCTCCTGGTCGGCAAGGTGCTCGACGACTTCGGCGGCGGTGAGTCGTCGTCGATCATCGACGGCATGGAGTGGATCGCGGAGGCGGGCGCCGACGTGGTGAACATGAGCCTCGGCGAGTCCGAGCGCTACACCGACGGCACGGACCCGTTCTCGATGGCCGTGGACACGCTGAGCGCCCGGTTCGGGACGCTCTTCGTCGTGGCCGTGGGCAACGAGGGCCTGTACGGCGCCGTGGTCCCGCCGGGAGCGGCGAACTCGGCCCTGACGGTGGGCGCCGTCGACGACGACGACCAGGTCGCCTACTTCTCCAGCCGTGGCCCGCGCGTGGGGGACTCCGCGATCAAGCCGGACATCACGGCGCCGGGCGTCGAGATCGTCGCGGCGCGTGCCGTCGGCACCAACGAGGGGGAGAGCGACGGCCCCTACACGGCCTGGAGCGGCACCTCCATGGCCGCGCCGCACGTGGCCGGCGCGGCCGCAGTGCTCAAGCAGGCCCGCCCCGAGCTGACGGGGCCGCAGCTCAAGGCCGTGCTCATGGGCTCGGCCCGGCACACCAGCGGGGGCGCGTTCGACGAGGGCGCCGGCCGCGTCTTCGTGCCCGCCGCGCTCGACCTGCCCGTCACGCCGACGCCCGCGTCGCTGTCGTTCGGCGCCTTCGAGTACCCGCAGGAGGGCACCTCGACGCAGACCCTCACCTACGAGAACCCGGGCGACGCCGCGGTCACGCTCGACCTCGCGGTCGAGGCGTCCGACCAGGACGGCGAGCCGCTGCCCGACGGCACCGTCACGCTCGACGCCACGTCCCTGACGGTGCCCGCCGGGGGGACGGCGGCCGTCGAGGTCGGCGTCGACCGTACGGTCGGCGACGTCGAGCGCCGCTACTCGGGTGCGGTCATCGCCACGGACGCCGAGGGCCGCGAGGTCCGCACGCCGCTCGGCTACTACAAGGAGCCGGACCTCGCCGACCTGAACGTCCGGACCCTCGGGCGCGACGGCGAGCCGCACACCGGGTCCTCCAGCGTGCGCGTCGTGAATGTGGACGACCCGACGCTGTTCGACAAGCACGGGGAGATCGGCCCCGAGGGCCTGGATCTGCGGGTCCCGCCGGGCCGGTACTCGGTCACGGGCTTCCTGTGGACCACCGACGAGGAGTACGTCGTCTCCGAGGTCTCCGCGGTGCTCCGGCCCGAGGTGACGGTCGCCGACGACACCACGGTCGTGCTCGACGCCCGCGAGGCGCGCGAGCTCACCGTGTCCGCCCACCGGCCGGCCGCGGTCCGCTGGATCGCGCTGGACGACACCCGGACGACGGCGGCGGGCGACGACCCGTACGGGTTCGGCACCGTGGTCGGGGGCGAGGCGAGGGCGTACGCGACGCCGACGGACGCGCCCGTCACGGTCGGCACGTACGACCTGCAGACCCACTTCGTTCTGGAGCAGCCGGTGTCGCCGGGCCGGGCGCCGTCGTACACCTACGACCTGCTGTACACGCAGGACGTGGTGGACACGTTCCGCTTCAGGGCGACGGCCCGCGACACGGCGGCGGTCACGACCACGTACGCGTCCCTCGGTACCGACCACACCGCCGAGAGCGCCCGGGTCGGCACCGCGCCGGGGCACCTGTGGGGCTCGGCCGTGGGGAGCCCGGTCGCGATACCGGGCAAGCGCACCGAGTACCTGAGCGCGAACGGCGTCGACTGGGGCCACCAGGTGTACACGGGCTCGGTGGACGACCCGCAGCAGGGTTGGTTCGACTCCGTGGCGCGCACCTACGTGCCACGGGAGAAGGCCCGGACCACGGTGGGTGGCGCTGTCCTGAGCACGCGGCCGGGAGCCGGCGCGTTCACGGTCGCGGACGGCACGCTCGGCGTCCGCCTCGTGCCGTGGAGCGACGCGGAGGGGCACCCGTTCGCAGGCTCCGGCGGGCAGAGCACGCGCCTCCGCGTCTGGCAGGACGGCGAGGCCGTGCTCGACCAGACGCGGGCCTCGGCCGAGGTGGCACTCCCCGCGGGCGGCGCCGCTCATCGCGTGGTCCTCGACGCCCGCCGGGAGGCGTCCTGGTGGGAGCGGTCCACGCGGACGAGCACCGAGTGGAGGTTCCGCGCGGCGCCGGGTGACGCCACCGGTCCGGCCGTGCTCGACGTCGGCTACGCCGTCAAGGGGGTCGACGTGCGCAACGAGGCACCCCGCGGCACCCGGGTCACGCTCACGGTCGGGCACCAGACCGCCGCCCAGGACGGCCGGTCCGCGAGGAACCGGGTCACGTCCGCCCGCCTGTGGTGGTCCGCGGACGACGGCGCCACCTGGCACGCCGCGTCCCTCACCGACCAGCGGCCGGGGAGGTTCACCGGGACGGTGCGGGTGCCGCAGGGCACCGAGCACGTCTCGCTCCGCGTCGAGGCGCGGGACGCGTCGGGCGGCACGGTGAAGCAGACGGTGATCCGCGCGTACGCCGTCCGCTGACCTGCGGCCCGAGCCACGCGCACGTGTCAGACGTACAGGTCCCTGGGGTGACCTGTACGTCTGACACGTGCGCTTCGGTGGAGCCGTGAGATCGTCGGGGCCCGTTACCCCGGCGCGCGAGCGGACATCTCAAGACGTGACGACCTTACGAAGCCTGCCCGACGGTGATCCCCCGTCGGACGAGGACCGGATCACCGAGCTCTGGCGCGCGTACGCCTGGCGCGTCCAGGCCTACGCCCTGCGCCACGTGGAACCGCACGACGCGCAGGAGGTGGTCTCCGAGACCTTCCTCGTCGCGTGGCGGCGCCTGGCGAGCCTGCCCGGCGACCCGCTGCCCTGGTTGCTGGTGGTGGCACGGAATGTGGTGCGCAACCAGCGCCGCGCCGCCCGACGCCGCAGCGCGGTCGAGGGGGAGCTCGTCCGCCTGGCGCGCGTCGCGCGGACGGCGGAGGACACCGTGGTGACCGTGAGCCGCCGCGACTCGATGATCGCGGCGTTGCTCCGGCTCGCGCCGAAGGAGCGGGAGGCCCTGCTGCTCACCGGGTGGGACGGGCTCGCGCCGGCCGACGCCGCGCGGGTGGCCGGATGCTCGGTCGCGGCGTTCAAGATGCGGCTGTCGCGTGCGCGCCGCCGGCTCGAGTCCGAGAGCGCGGAGCTGCCGACGTCGTCCGCGACCGGCGAGCGCCGCCCGACCCCTGGGGCCGGTCCCGCCGGCACCGTGACCGACCCGGCCGTGAGGAGGGCACGATGAACCGCACGAGGTACGAAGACCTGCAGGAGCTCGCACCGGACGGCGCCGTGGACGACACCGGCCTGGAGGTCGCGCGCGCGGCCTTCGAGCGAGGCCTCCGCGGCGAGCGCGCCGAGGCCACGTTCACCGTGGGCACTCACGGGCACCTCGTCGCGCAAGGTTCGCGGCGCGCCGGGGGACCGGGCCGGGCACTCGTCGCACTGACCGCGGGCGTGCTGCTGCTCGGGGTCGGAACGTTCGGAGCGGTGCTGATCAGAGACATCGCCCAGCCGGCGAACTTCGGTACCCCGGCCGGTGTACCGAACCCCACAACCGGCTCGACGGTTGCGCCGCCATCGGCTACGCCGGGGAACGGGACAACCATGCAGTGCGACGATCTCAACTCGAGCGTCGAGATGGCCCCGGAAATCCCGCCGTCGGAATGGTCCGGCGTGCTGGACCACGGCTGGACGCTGCCGGACGTCCCGGTGACGGCCTCGCCGACGCTGCGCGGTGCGCCGCTGGAGTGCGCGGGGCAGACTGCCGCGGTGGTGTTCGCCGACGCGGCAGAGGGGCGGGCCGTGGCCGTGTACCCGGGACGGCGGTCGGTGGACCTCCCGATTCCGCGTGCCTCGTTGAACGAGGCGGAGGTAGGGACAGTCGGGTCGGGAGACCACTACGTGGAGTGGATCGACGAGTCCGGTCATCCCTGGTACGCCCAGGGCGGTGGCATCTCGGCCGAGGAGTTCCGGGTAATCCTGGAGTCCCTCACCTACGGCCCGGACGGTTCCGCGACAGGTCCAGTGCCTGACGGGCTCGAGCAGGTCGAGGTACCGGAGGTGGCGCCTGGCACGACGCTGTACCTCTGGCAGATGTGGCACGACGACGTCAACTCGTACCTCTGGGTGACATGGCCGGTCACGACGCCGATCGAGGCGGGTCTCGCCGACGGGCGTGACTACGAGGCGGTCGAGTTCGACGGTGGCGTCGCCCTCTACAGTGGGGGCCTGCCAGGTGTGGGGGCCAACCCGCCGAGCCTCAGGTGGGACAGGAACGGTGCCCGCTTCTGGCTCCTGGACTCCGACGCGGACCTGGAGACGCTCAAGGCACGCGCGCGTTCCGTCCGTCCTCTCGAGCTCGACGACCCACGGCTGGTGCCCTTCTTGCGCCGCTGACCCGACGTGCCGGCGCACGTGTCAGACGTACAGGTCTCCCGGGTGACCTGTACGTCTGACACGTGCCGGCGGTTGGCCGGTGTAGCCTCCTGCGCGAGATGAGCGAGCACGTGACCAGCGGCGACGGTGACCTTCCCACGCCCGACGACGGCACCCCGGCCGCCCGGACAGCACACGCCGGCAAGCCGCCGATCCGCCTGATCTACGTCCCCGGGCTCGGCGACCGGATGCCGCCGCTGGTACACCTCCAGCGCGAGGCGCTGCGCACCTGGCGCGCTCTCGGCGTGCGCACCACGATGTTCCGTGTGCGCTGGTCGTCCGACGCGTCGTTCGAGGAGCGGCTGGACCGGCTCGACGCCCTGGTCGACCAGTTCGAGCAGCGGGGCGAGCGCGTGGCCCTCATGGGCGCGTCCGCCGGCGCGGGCGCGGTGCTCGCGGAGTACGCCCGACGCCGTTCGATCGTCGCCGTCGTGATCATCGCCGGGAAGTTCCTCGAACCCGAGGACATCATCAAGCCCGTGCTCGAACACAACGCGCCGTTCGCCCAGTCGCTGTCCGCGGTACCGAAGCTTCTGGAGGAACTGGGACCGGAGGACCGGGCCAGGATCCTGAGCCTGCGCTCGGCGCGGGACGGCGTGGTCGACGACGAGGACACCCTGCTCGAGGGTGCCGTCAACGAGACGATGCGCGTGGTGGGCCACGTGATCGCGATCGGGTACGCGCTGATGTTCCGGGCGCGGCGGGTCGTCCGGTTCCTGCGCGAGGTCGTGACGGACTGACGGTCGGTTCCTGATACGCGACGCGCCGCCGCCACTATCGCAAGTTCAGCTTGGCATATTGACCTTGCCAAACTACGTTTGTAAAGTGAGAACCGACCTGGTCATAGTCGACAGCGCGCGCAAGCGCGGCTACGCCGATGAGGACCTTCTTCATGCGATCGCCAGGGCCATTCGCATGATCGTGCAGTCCGCCGGCATGACGATGTACATCGGCCCGGACCGGGCAGGGCGAATCATGGAGGTGGGCACCATCCAGCGCTCGGGGCGAGAGATCGTCGCCCATGCGATGCGCCCGGCGCGAGGCAAGTACCTCCCGGAGACACCACGACGACGTAGGCGGTGAATCATGACTGAACTGACGCCCGAGGAGCTCGCCGAGATCGAGCGCCGCTTCGAGAACTTCGACATAGGCACTGCTGACGTCTACGACGTCGACGTCGACGAGTTGCCGCCGCAGGTGGTGCTCACCCGTGCGATGGCGGAGCGAGAGCTGTTGCTGCGGCAAGCCGATGAGGTGATGCACGACGCGATCGGTACGGCCCGTGCGGCGAACCTCTCGTGGCACAAGATCGGCATCGTCCTGGGGACCACTGGCGAGGCCGCACGACAGCGCTACACCAAGCGCACCAGCAGCTCAGGCATCACTCGTGTGAAGAACGGCGAGAGTACCCGTGGCGCGAAGGGGCGCCTCAGCGCCTGACCCTGCCGTGCCAGGTCGTGCCGGACTGAGCCGGACCCGCGCCGTTCCGCGGCCCGAAGTGCTACCGTGTCTCACATCGTGAGCACCTTCCTCTGTACCTGCTGTCGCCGCTGAGCGGTCGCCCACCGGGCGACCCCCTGGCGCGACTCCTCGCGCCGCCGACAGCAGCTCCTGCTCACATCGCATCCCCGTGCACGCGCACCGGGCTCCCGCACTCCTCCGTCCGGAGGCGTCGGAGCACCCGGGCGAGGTCTCGGCGATGCCGGGGCGGCCGCCGTCGGCGCACCCACCCGGCATCCTCGAAAGGACCCTCACCATGCCCGGCATCCCCGTACTGGACCTCTCGCTGCTCGACGGCGGCCCCGGCGACCAGGCCCGTTTCCGCGACGAGCTGCGGCGCGCGACCCACGAGGTCGGCTTCTTCTCCCTGGTCGGCCACGGCGTCCCGCGGGAGCTGATCGACCGCGCGTACGCCACCGCCCGCGAGTTCTTCGCGCTCCCCGAGGAGCAGAAGCGCGCGATCGAGAACGTGCACAGCCGCCACTTCCGCGGCTGGACGCGGATGGGCGGCGAACGCACGCTCGGCCGCGTGGACCAGCGCGAGCAGATCGACATCGGCGCCGAGCGGCCGGCGGTGCCCGCCGGACCCGGCGTCCCCGAGTACTGGGCCCTGGAGGGCCCGAACCTCTGGCCCGAGTCCCTGCCGGCCCTGCGGGAGGTCGCCGAGGAGTGGCTGGGCCGGCTCGACAGCGTCGCGACCCGGCTGCTGCGGGCGTGGGCCGAGTCGCTCGGCGCGCCGTCGGACACGTTCGACGCGGTATTCGAGCGGCCCTCGCCCCACCTGAAGATCGCCCGCTACCCGGGGGTCGAGGTGGCGGCGCCCGCGCAGGGCGTCGGCGCGCACAAGGACCTCGGCGTGCTCACGCTCCTCTCGGTCGAGGACGGCAAGGCGGGCCTCCAGGTCGAGAAGGACGGCGAGTGGCTTGACGTCGTCCCGCCCGCCGGGGCGTTCGTCGTGAACATCGGTGAGCTGCTGGAGATCGCGACGGACGGCTACCTCAAGGCGACGCTGCACCGTGTCGTGTCCCCGCCGGCCGGCACACAGCGCATCTCGATCCCGTACTTCCACGGGCCCGCGTTGGACGCGACCATCCCGGACGTCGAGCTGCCGGAGTCGCTCCGCGCCGCCGCGCCGGGCGTGACGGCGGACCCGGCGAACCCGCTGCACGCCGTGTTCGGCGACAACTGGCTCAAGAGCCGCGTGCGGGCCCACCCGAACGTGGTGGAGGCCCAGCACCCGCACCTGCTCCAGGCGGCAGCCGGGCGCTCGGAGTAGCCGGCCTTACGGGCGCTTCAGAAACAGTGCGCATCCGGACTCTTGTCTCCGGTATCGCGGCGTCCGCAGACTCTGGCCATGACGATCTCCCAGGACACCTCCGCCGCCGTCGCCCACTTCGCGGGGCGCCTCGCCTTCGAGACCGACGTCAGCGACGTCCACGCGGCGCTCGCCGCGAACAGCCCGTTCACGCTGGTCGACGTCCGCTCCCCGGCGTGCTGGGACCAGGGCCACATCCCCGGCGCCGTGCACCTGCCCGGCGGCAAGGTGCGCCTGCGGGCCGGGCAGACCGTCGACCGGGACAAGCCCGTGGTCGTGTACTGCTGGGGTCCGGCCTGCAACGGTGCGACCAAGGCGGCCCTGGAGTTCGCGAGGCTCGGCTACGAGGTCAAGGAGATGATCGGCGGGTTCGAGTACTGGGTCCGGGAGGGCTTCGCCTACGAGACGGCGACCGGCCCGGTCCAGCCGGAGGCGGACCCGCTGACGGCACCGGTCTGACGGGCTGCGGCGTGGTGGCCGGGCCGCTGGTTCGGCAGTTTGGCAACGACGTCGGCAGCTGGCATCGAGATCGGCACAGGCCTGTGCCGACCTCGATGCCAGCTGCCGACCTCACGCGGCCCGGCGGCGCCAGGGTCACGCCGGGCGGTAGCGGTTCTCCGGGCGGCCCGTCGCGCCGTAGCGGGGTGCGACCTGGGCGTACCCCTCCGTGACCAGGTGCTCCAGGTAACGGCGGGCGCTGACGCGCGACATCCCGACCGCCTCGGCGACCTCGGCCGCCGAGGCGTCGGCGCCGGCCGCGTCGCCGTCCGCGGTGCCGGCGCACAGTCGCGCCAGTGCCGCCCGGACCAGGTCGCGGCTGCGGCCGGAGAGCCCCTTGGGCAGCCGGTCGGCGGAGCGCGGCCCGGCCAGGAGCTGGTCCACCTCGTCCTGGTCGAGGGTGTCCTGGGCCCGGCGCACGTCCTCGCGCCGCTGCCACACCTCGTCGAGCCGCTCCCGCAGCGCGGCCGACGTGAAGGGTTTGACCAGGTAGGCGACCACCCCGCCCGCCATGGCCTGGCGCACGCTGTCCAGCTCGCGCGCGGCCGTCGTGGCGACGACGTCGACCGGCGGCCCCGGCAGCATCCGCAGCCGCTGCAGCACGTCGAGCCCGCCGATGTCCGGCAGGTGCAGGTCGAGCAGCACCAGGTCGGGGCGCAGCGCGGACACGAGGCGCAGCGCGTCCGCGCCGGTCCGGGCCTCGCCCACGACGACGAACCGGGGGTGGCTCTCCACGAAGCCCCGGTGGACGGTCGCGACGGCCGGGTCGTCCTCGACGACGAGCGTCCGTGCCAGCTCGGTCACGACCGGACCTCCGGAGCCTCGGCACCCGCACGAACGCCGGCGCCCGTACCGGCCCCCACGCCTGCCCGGGCCCGCCCGGCGGCGATCGCCGCCGGCACCGGCAGCTCGACCCGCACGCGTGCCCCGCCGAGGTCCCCGGTCCCGAGCACCACCTCGCCGTCGCGCCGGTCCACCACGCGTCGCACGAGGGCCAGGCCGATGCCCCGGCTGTGCTCCCGGTCGCCGGGCACCTTCGTCGAGAACCCCGCCTTGAACACCTGGTGGTGCAGCGCCGCGGGGATGCCCGGGCCGTCGTCGTCCACCTGGAGGCGCAGCCGCGCCCCGTCGGTCCCGAGCAGCACGCGGACCCGGCCGTCCGGCCCCGCGGCGTCCACCGCGTTGTCGATCAGGTTGCCCAGCACGATGAGGGCGTCGGTGTGCAGTGCCGAGCTGTCCGGCGTCGTCGGCGCGTCGAGCGCGGACTCGTCCGCGACGTCGAGCGTCACGCCCCGCTCCCGCGCGGTGATCGCCTTGACCAGCAGCAGCGCGGCGATCTCGGGGGACCGGACGCCCGGCGCGACGGCGGACGCGGTGAGCAGCCCGCCGTGGCCGGAGCGCTCGATGAACGCGACCGCCTCCTCCGTGCGACCCAGCTCCAGCAGCCCCGAGATGACGTGCACGGTGTTGGCGAACTCGTGCGACTGGGAGCGCAGGGCGTCCGTGAGCCCGCGGGTCTCCAGCAGGGTCGCGATGTCCTCGGGTTCGAGCAGGTAGATCCTGCGGCGCACCAGGCGCGTCACCCAGGCCGCGCAGAGCACCCCGACGACGGCGGCCGCGGCGAGCGCGGCGAGCAGCCGGCCCCGGTCGTCGGTCAGGTCGGCGCGCAGCTCGGACTCCAGGATGCCGACGCTCGCGGTGCCGATCACGGGGGCGGGCGTGGAGTCGTCGGCCGCGTCGCCGAAGACGGGCACCTTGACGCGCCACGACGTGCCCAGGGTGCCGGTCTGGGTGCCCGTCCACACCTTGCCCGACAGCGGCACGGACGGGTCCGTCGACACCCGCTGTCCGATCTGCTCCGGGTCCGGGTGGGAGTAGCGCACGCCGTGCTCGTCGGTGACGACCACGTAGGTGACCTCGGAGGCCTCGCGGATCACCTCGGCGATCGGCTGGATCGTCGCGGCCGGGTCCTCGTCGTCGAACGCGTCGTGGATCGCGGGCAGGCGCGCGACCGACTGGGCCACGCCGGACATGCGGTCGACGTAGGCCTCGCGGAGCTGTCGTTCCTGCAGGGTGGAGGCCACGAGCCCGGTCGTGCACACGAGCACGAGCACGATGACGACCTGCAGCGCCAGGAGCTGCACCCGGAGCGTCATCGCTCTTCTCACGGGGGCCAGTGTGCACCGGTTGCCGGTCGGCGCGGTAGCCGCACGGCGTGACCGAAACGACCACAACCTTCGTTGCGACCAGAACCGGGCCGGCACGGCCGCCGCTCCCTACGCTCTCGCCCGGACGGACAGAGGACCGGCGGTGTAGCCGGCCCCGACCGTCCGCACACGCATCCGCTCGAGGAGGAGACATGCGCATCATCCGGTCCGGGGCTGCCCCCGTCGGAATCGTCCTGGCACTGGCGCTCGCCGGCTGTTCGGCCCTGGAGTCGAACGGCGGTGGCGGCGACACCGCGATCGACGAGCTCAGCATCGTCGTGCCCGCCGGGCCCGGCGGCGGCTGGGACCAGACCGGCCGCGCCATGCAGGCCGACCTGCAGGAGGAGGGCCTGGTCGGCTCGGCCACGGTCACCAACGTGGACGGCGCGGGCGGCACGGTGGGCCTGGCGAACATCGCCAACGCCACTGACCCGAACACTCTGCTCGTGATGGGCCTGGTCATGGTGGGGGCCGTCGAGACCAACCAGTCGCAGGCCCGGATCGAGCACACCACCCCGATCGCGCGCCTCACCGAGGAGCAGGAGGTCATCGTGGTGCCGAAGGAGTCGCCATACCAGAACGTCGACGACCTCGTCGCCGACATCAAGGAGAACGGCAAGAAGGTCTCGATCACGGGCGGTTCGGCGGGCGGTACCGACCACATCCTCGCCGGGATGCTGCTCCAGGCCGGCGGCATCCCGTCGGAGAACATCGGGACCAAGCTCAACTACATCGCCTACTCCGGGGGCGGCGAGTCGCTGGCGGCCCTGCTGGGCAACAACGTGAGCGCGGGCATCTCGGGGGTCAGCGAGTACGCGGAGCAGGTAGCCGCGGGCGAGCTGCGGGCGCTCGCGGTCTCTGGCGAGGAGCGCGTCGAGGCCCTGCCCGACACGCCGACCCTCACCGAGGCCGGGTACGACGTCGTGCTCACCAACTGGCGCGGCGTGGTCGCCCCGGGCACGATCGACGACGCCGAGCGGGAGGCGCTGACCACCACGGTCACCGAGCTCGCCGAGTCCGAGTCGTGGCAGGCCACCCTGGAGGAGAAGGGCTGGGACGACGCCTTCCTCGCCGGCGACGAGTTCGACACGTACCTCGAGGGCAACATCGCGGAGTCCCTGACCGTGCTCAAGGACATCGGGCTCGTCCGGTGACGTCGGACGGCACGGCGCCCGAGGTGGCCGAACGGCCGCGCCGCAGGTGGGGCGAGCTCGTCCTGGCCCTGGCCATGACCGCCCTCGGGGCCTACGTGCTGGTGGCCGCCGGGAGCATCACGGTCCCGGGCTCGACCAACACGCTCGGCCCGCGGGCCTTCCCGTACCTGGTGGGCGGCATGCTCGTCGCCGCGGGCGTCGTGCTGACCGTCCTGATCCTGAGCGGCCGGGCCGGCGAGGAGGAGGGCGGCGAGGACGTCGACCCCACCGTCCGGACCGACTGGCTCACGGTGGTGCTGCTCGTGGTGGCCCTGGTGGTCCACGTGTTCGCGATCAACGTCGTGGGCTGGCCGTTCGCCGCCGCGCTCCTGTTCGCGGGCGCGGCGGTCATCCTGGGCGCCCGCCCCTGGTGGCGCGCCGCACTGGTCGGGCTCGTGCTGGGCCTGGTCATCCAAGTGATCTTCGGCGGGCTGCTGGGGCTGTCGCTCCCGGCCGGGCCGCTGCTGGAAGGGGTGCCGTTCCTCCGTGGATAATTTCTCGGCCCTGATCGACGGGTTCGCCACCGTGCTGCACCCGATGTACCTGCTGTACGCGCTGTTCGGCGTGTTCATCGGTACGGCGGTGGGCGTGCTGCCGGGCATCGGCCCGGCCATGGCCATCGCCCTGCTCCTGCCCCTGACGTACACGCTGGAGCCGACGGCGGCGATCATCCTCTTCGCCGGCATCTACTACGGCGGCATGTACGGCGGGTCGACCACGTCGATCCTGCTCAACACCCCCGGTGAGTCCTCCTCGATCGTCACGGCGATCGAGGGCAACAGGATGGCGCGCGCCGGGCGCGGTGCCGCCGCGCTCGCCACCGCCGCCATCGGCTCGTTCGTGGCGGGCTCGCTCGCCACCGTGGCGCTGACGTTCCTGGCGCCCGTGATCGCGCGCTGGGCGGTGCAGCTCGGCGAGCCCGACTACTTCGCCCTGATGGTGGTCGCCTTCGTCACCGTGGGCGCGCTGCTCGGGTCCTCGGTGCCGCGCGGGCTCGCCGCGCTCGCCCTCGGCCTGTTCCTCGGGCTGGTCGGCACGGACACGCTGACCGGCCAGCAGCGCTTCACGTTCGGCGTGCTCAACCTGGCCGACGGGATCGACGTCGTGATCGTCGCCGTCGGGCTGTTCGCCGTGGGAGAGGCCCTGTACGTGGGCTCGCGGATGCGGCACGGCCCGGTCCGGATCATCCCGGTCGAGAAGGGCTGGCGCACCTGGATGAAGCGCGACGACTGGCGTCGGTCCTGGAAGCCGTGGTTGCGCGGCGCCGTCATCGGCTTCCCCGTCGGCACCATCCCCGCGGGCGGGGCCGACGTCGCGACCTTCCTGTCCTACGCCGCCGAACGCCGGCTCGCCGGCCCGCGGCGCAAGCAGTTCGGCAGGGGCGCGATCGAGGGTGTGGCCGGGCCCGAGGCCGCCAACAACGCGGCGGCGTCGGGCGTGCTCGTGCCGCTGCTCACCCTGGGCCTGCCCACCACGGCGACGGCGGCGATCATCATCGTCGCGTTCCAGTCCTACGGCATCCAGCCCGGGCCGCTGCTGCTGCAGAGCGAGTCCGCCCTGGTGTGGGCGCTGATCGCCAGCCTGTACATCGGCAACCTCATGCTGGTGGTGCTCAACCTGCCGCTGGTGGGCATGTGGGTCAAGGTGCTGCGCATCCCGCGGCACTACCTGTACGCGGGCATCCTCCTGTTCGGCGCGCTGGGCTCGTACGCGCTGAACTTCTCGCCCGTGGACGTGCTGCTCCTGGTGCTCATCGGGCTGGCCGGGTTCTTCATGCGCCGGTACGGGTACCCCGTGGCGCCCCTGGTGGTCGGCATGATCCTCGGCCCGATGGCGGAGGACCGGCTGCGCCGCTCCCTCGCGATCAGCCAGGGCGACCTGACCTACCTCGTGAGCAGCCCGTTCGCGGCGACCGCGTACGTCGCGATCGTGGTGCTCCTGGTCGTGGGCCTGTGGCTCAAGCGTCGCGAGCGGGCCGAGGAGGCCTAGGGTGCCCCCATGGGTACAGCACTGATCACGGGCGGGTCCGCCGGCCTGGGCCTGGAGTTCGCACGGCAGCTCGCGGCGGGCGGGCACGACCTGGTGCTGGTGGCGCGCGACGACCGGCGGCTGGCCGACGTCGCCGCCCAGCTCCGCGCCGCCACGGGCGTGGCCGTCGAGGTCCTGCCGGCCGACCTCTCGGTACCCGACGACGTCGCGCGGGTCGCGCGTCGGCTCGCCGTCGTCGGCGGCCGGCCCGAGGACGGCGACCTGCGGCCCGTCGGGCTGCTCGTCAACAACGCGGGGTTCGCCACGAGCTCGCCGTTCTCGACGGGCCGGATCACCACCGAGCGCCGGGGCATCGACGTCATGGTCAAGGCCGTCGTCGAGCTCAGCCACGCCGCCGTCGGGCAGATGCTCGAACGGGAGCGCGGCGCGATCCTGAACGTCGGCTCCGTCGCCGCCCTCACCGCGGGCGGCTCCTACGCCGCCGCGAAGGCGTACGTGCGCACGTTCACCGAGTCGCTGGCGGCCGAGCTCCGCGGCACCGGCGTCACCGCGACGCTGCTCTCCCCGGGGTTCACGCACACCGAGTTCCACGCGCGGGCCGGCATCGGCGAGTCCTCCATCGTTCCCGAGTGGGGGTGGCTGGAGGCCGAGGACGTGGTCCGGACGGCGCTCGCGGACGTGCGCCGCGGCATCGTCCTCTCCACGCCCTCGGTGCGCTACAAGGTCGCCTCCGCCGCCCTGCGGATCATGCCGCGCTGGGCCGTCCGGGCGGTCGGCAGCTACCGCTGACCAGGCGCCCGGCGGGGCGCGGCCGGGCGGGGCGCCGTCAGAGCCAGCCGACCCGCTTGAAGATCCCGTAGAAGATCCCGCCCAGGCCGATCATCCCGCCGATCGCGAGCGGGTACCCGAAGGTCCAGTGCAGCTCGGGCATGTGGTCGAAGTTCATGCCGTAGATGGTGCCGATCAGCGTGGGTGCGAAGAGGATGGCCGCCCACGCGGAGATCTTCTTCATCTGCTCGTCCTGCTTGAGGCTGATCTCCGTCATGCGGCGCGACTCCTCGTTCTGCTCCTGCGTCACCAGCGTCGAGTGCACGTTGAGGGCGTTGGTCAGCAGCGACCGGAACGTCTCCGAGGTCTCCGAGTGCCTGATCGCGTGGTCGAGCACGTTGCGCAGGCTCCGCAGCAGCTCGACCCAGCGGTGGTCCTGTGCGTCGCCGTCGGGGTGCGGGGCGTCGTCCGGGTGCGCGGCGGCGGACTGCTCGTCGGCGTACTCCCGCTTGGCGTCGTACAGGTCCTGGAGCATCTCGACCAGCGGGCCGGTGGCGCGCTGCAGGCCGATCACCTCGCGGGTCGCCTCGTAGATGCGGAACGACACCTCCGGGTCCCGGGAGAAGAGCTGGTCCTCGATCTGGTCGATGTCGCCGCGCAGCCGCTTGACCACGGGCCGGTAGGTGTCCACGACCTCGTCCAGCAGCGCCGCGAGGATCGCGACCGGCCCGAGACGCAGCAGGTCCGGGTCCTGCTCCAGCCGGCCACGCATCGCGCCGAGGTCGGGCGTGACGGACCGCCGGACCGTGACGACGAAGTCCGGGCCCACCCACGCGTGCACCTCGCCGAACTCGACGCGGTCGACGTGCCCGTCGCCGTCGTCGTCCACGCTGCGCGCGGGGTGCAGCACCACGAACAGCACGTCGTCGTAGTGCTCGACCTTGGGGCGCTGGTGCGCGTGGATCGCGTCCTCGACCGCCAGCGGGTGCAGGTCGAACTCCGCCGCGACGGCCTCGATCTCCTTCGGCGCCGGCCAGGCCAGGTCCACCCAGGCGATCCCGCCACGCTCGCGGGTCGTCTCGCAGGTCTCCTCGATGCTGGTTGGGTTGGCCGTGCGCCTGCCGTCCACGTACACCGCGTTGTCCATGATGCTCACAGCAGAACCTTCCCAGAGTCGGACGGCAACCTGGACGTACTCTTGCACCGTGAACGCTGACTTCTCCCCGACCCCGCGCGAGCAGCTCGCCGAGCTCATCAAGGAGCTCGCCGTGGTGCACGGCAAGGTGACCCTGTCCTCCGGCAAGGAGGCCGACTACTACGTCGACCTGCGTCGTATCACGCTGCACCACCGGGCCGCCCCGCTCGTGGGGCACGTGCTCCTGGACCACCTCGAGGAGGTCGGGCTCGGCACGGCCGAGATCGACGCCGTCGGCGGGCTCACGCTGGGTGCCGACCCGATCGCGGACGCGCTGCTGCACGCGGCGGCCTCGCGCGGGCAGGACCTCGACGCGTTCGTGGTGCGCAAGGCGGCGAAGGCGCACGGCATGCAGCGCCAGATCGAGGGCCCGGACATCGCGGGCCGCAAGGTGGTCGTCGTCGAGGACACGACCACGACGGGCGGCTCGCCGATCGCGGCGATCGAGGCTGCCCGGGCCGCCGGCGCCGAGGTGCTGGGGGTAGCCACGATCGTCGACCGGGCCACCGGCGCAGGCGAGAAGATCGAGGCGCTCGGGGTGCCGTACCACTACCTCTACGGTCTCGAGGACCTCGGGCTCGCCTGAGCCGCTCCTAGCGCAAACTGGCCGTCCCCATATCACTCCCTCGTGGAGACTTTTGCCTAGCCCTACTGTATCTTTAAGTTCATGGGGCCATTTGTCGCATTAGTCCTGCTCGTGGTCGGCGTCGTCGTCTTCACCATCGCTGCGGTCCGCATCATGGGGCGCGGGCGCGCGCAGGACGTCGAGCGGTGGGCCGAGGCGAACGGCTGGGAGTATGTCGGCACCGACCCGGTGCTCGCCCAGCGGTGGAGCGGGCGGCCCTTCGGCGTCGGCCTGGACCGGACGGCGCGCGACGTGGTCCGCGGGAACGTCGACGGCTTCGACATGGTCTCGTTCACCTACACGTGGCGTTCCGGCACGGAGGGTGACACGCGCCGCCTCGGGCTGCGCCGCACGGCGCACGTGGTGGCGCTCGACGCGCTGCCGGGTGAGCCCGTGGTCGACCTGTCGCCCGAGGGGCTCCGCGAGAAGTGGCAGAAGCTCTTCGGGGCGCAGGACGTCCAGATCGACAACCCGGCGTTCGACGGCCAGTGGCTCGTGCGCACCTCCGACGAGTTCTTCGCGCGCCGGGCTCTCGACGCGCGCCTCGCGAACATCGTGATGCTGCCCGACTTCCACGGCTCCCGGCTGCGCATCGAGGGGCCGTCGGTGCTGCTGTGGCGTCCGGGCCGCACGGACGTGACGTCGCTGACCGAGCGGGCCAAGCGGGTCGCCGACGTCGCGCGCATCGTGCTGCCCATGGAGAAGGGCGGCCCGCGCTTCGAGTCGGGCGGGACGATCGACGGGTTCGGGATCCCCAGCCTGACCTGACGACTCCCGCCGGGCCGGGCCGGCTCGGCCCGGGTCGACTCAGACCAGGTCGACGATGTCCGCGATCGACTTCATCACGTGGCTCGGCCGGAACGGGTACTTCTCGACCTCCTCGGCCGACGTCGACCCGGTGAGCACCAGGAACGTCTCCAGCCCGGCCTCCATGCCGCCCAGGATGTCCGTGTCCATGCGGTCGCCCACCATCGCGGTCGACTCGGAGTGCGCCCCGATCAGGTTGAGCGCCGACCGGAACAGCACCGGGTTGGGCTTGCCGACGTAGTAGGGCTGGCGTCCCGTCGCCGCCGTGATCATGGCCGCCACGGAGCCCGCCGCGGGCAGCAGGCCCTCCTGCGAGGGGCCCGTGACGTCGGGGTTGGTGCAGATGAACCGGGCGCCGTCGACGATCAGCCGGATGGCCTTGGTGATCGCCTCGAACGAGTAGGTGCGGGTCTCACCGAGCACCACGTAGTCGGGGTCGGCGTCGGTGAGCGTGTAGCCCGCCTGGTGCAGCGCCGTCGTCAGGCCGGCCTCGCCGATGGCGTACGCGCTGCCGTTCGGGATCTGGTCCGCGACGAACTGCGCCGTGGCCAGCGCCGACGTCCAGATGTTCTCCTCCGGCACGTCGATCCCGCTGTAGGCGAGCCGGGCGCGCAGGTCGCGTGGCGTGAAGATCGAGTTGTTGGTCAGGACCAGGAACGGCAGCTCCTTGTCCCGCAGCGCCTTGATGAACTCGGGGCCGCCGGGGAGGGCCGTGCCCTCGTGCACCAGCACGCCGTCCATGTCCGTGAGCCAGGCTTCGGTGGTCCGCTCGATCATGGGCGCCAGCCTAGTGTCTCGGCGGGGCAACGGTTGCTGCCCGGGGAGGGTTACGGAGACGTAGCAGTGCTACCGCTCCGTAACCCTCCCCGGGCAGTTGTGCTTGCCCGGCCGGTCCTGCGGGCTACGCGCGCGGGTCGCGCGGTGCGCCCGTCAGGGCGTCGTCGTCCGACGGCGCGGGCTCGTCGTGGGCCGCCGCAGCGGCGGCCTTCTCCGCACGCCGAGCCCGCCAGATCTCGACGACCATCGGGATCACGGAGACCAGCACGATGAGGACGAGCAGCGCCTCGATGTTCTCCTTGACGAACGTGAAGTTGCCGAGCACGTAGCCCAGCAGCGTCACGCCGACCGCCCACAGGAGCGCACCGATCGCGTTGTACGTGGCGAAGTGCCGGTAGGACATCTTGCCGACGCCGGCCGCGACCGGGGCGTACGTGCGCACGATCGGCACGAACCGCGCGACGATGATGGTGCGGCCGCCGTACTTGTCGAAGTAGGCGTTGGTCTGGTCGATGTACGACCGCTTGAAGAGCTTCGAGTCCGGCTTGTCGAAGATCTTCGGGCCGGCCTTGCGGCCGATCAGATAGCCGGTCTGGTCGCCGAGGAACGCGGCGGCGAACAGCATGAGGCAGAGCACCGCGAGGTTGATCTGCAGCGTGCCCTGGGCCACGAGCGCACCTGCCGTGAACAGCAGCGAGTCGCCGGGCAGGATCGGGAACAGCAGCCCGGTCTCGACGAAGATGACGAGCGCGATGCCCACGAGCGCGGCGTCCCCGAACCGCTCGATGAGGTAGTTCGGGTCCATCCAGTCGATGCCCAGGAGCTGCGGCACGGGCGCTGCGTGGACAGAGGTGGCGGCCAGTCCGGACACGACTTCCGGGAGTGCGGTCGTCAGCATGCATCGAGCCTAGCGGGGCAGAATGACCGGCATGACCAGCGAGCCTGCCGAGACCTCGCCCGGGGCGGAGCCGCAGGTCGGCGTCGGTCCCTGGCCGGGCATCCGGCCCGACGACCCCCGCTACGACCCGGAGCTGCTCGCCGAGGGCGACCGTCGCAACGTGGCCGACCAGTACCGGTACTGGTCCGTGGAGGCGATCGTCGCCGACCTGGACACGCGTCGGCACCCGTTCCACGTGGCGATCGAGAACTGGGCGCACGATCTCAACATCGGCTCGGTGGTCCGCACCGCCAACGCGTTCAACGCGGCGGGCGTGCACATCGTGGGCCGACGCCGTTGGAACCGCCGGGGCGCGATGGTCACCGACCGGTACCTGCACGTGACCCACCACCCGGACGCCGCCGCGCTGGCCGCGTGGGCCGGCGGCATGCCGATCGTCGGCATCGACAACGTGCCCGGGTCGGTGCCGATCGAGGGGCACGCGCTGCCCCGCGAGTGCGTGCTGCTGTTCGGCCAGGAGTCGACCGGCCTGACGGCGGAGGCGCAGGCCGCGTGCGACGTCGTGCTGCACATCACCCAGTACGGCTCGACCCGCTCGATCAACGCGGGCGCGGCGGCGGCTATCGCCATGCACACCTGGATGCAGCAGCATGCGGACGGCGTGGCGTAGCGGCGGAAACCCGTTGCCCGCCGCAAGCGACTCCGACAGGATCGGCGGGTGAACCGGCGATCCCTCACACGCGACCGGAACTTCCTCGTCTTCTGGGGTACCCAGACGTTCTCGGTGCTGGGGGACTCGTTCTCGGTCATCGCGTTCCCGCTGCTCATGCTGGAGGCGACCGGCTCGCTGGTGCAGATGGGCCTGCTGACCAGCGTCATGGCGGCCGGGTCACTCCTGATGGGGCTTGTCGGCGGGGCGATCGTCGACCGGTTCGACCGCCGTCGGCTCCTCATCGCGTGCGATGTGGCACGTCTGCTCCTGTTCGCGGCCGTGCCCGTGTGCTGGGCGATCGAGCCGCAGGTGTGGCTGCTCTTCGCCGTCGCGGGCGTGGCGTCCGTGTTCGGGCAGCTCTTCCAGATCACGTACATCACGGCCGTGCCGACCATCGTGGGCCGGGACCGGGTCGCCGAGGCCAACAGCAGGCTCCAGGCCACGGCCGCGCTGGCCAGCATCGGCGGGCCGGCGCTCGCCGGGCTGGTCGCGGCGGCGGTCGGGGTCACGGCGGCCATCGCCATCGACGCGGCGACCTTCGGCATCTCTGCGCTCGGGCTCCTCGCCGTCCGGCTCTCGAGGGTGGCGCCCGGCGCGACCCCGGCGGACCGGCCGGGCCTCGGCCGCGACCTGCGGACCGGGTTCGTGACCGGCGCCCGGTTCCTGTGGAGGCACCCGGTGCTCCGGGTACTGACCGTCTTCCTGACGATCACCACGTTCTTCACCTACGGCATGACCGACGTGATCATCTACCAGGTGCGCCACGGCCTGGGACAGGGCGAGACCGTGGTCGGGTACGTGATGGCCGCGGCGGGCGTCGGCACGTGCGTGGCGGCGGCCCTGTCCGCCTGGCTGCGCCGGACGCTCGGGTTCGGCGCCCTGTGGCTCGGCGCCATGACGCTGTGCGGGGCGGCCGCGGCGGTCCTGGCCCTGAGCCAGGACGTGCTGGTCCTGGGTGCCGCCGTGCTCGGCTTCTGGTTCGGGCTCATGCTCGCGGCCGTCTCCTCGATGTCGCTGCGCCAGCTGGTCACGCCCGATGCGCTGCTCGGGCGCGTCACCGCCGCGTTCTGGACCATCCACTACAGCCTCGCGCCCCTGGGCGCCGCGGCGCTCACCGCCGCGGCGGACCGGTTCGGCGCCTCGGGTCCGCTGCTCGCCGTCGCGGTCGTCTACCTCGGTGTGGTGGGCGTCGGCTTCTTCACCCCGATCCGCAGCCGCAACCCCGAGGACCGGCCCGTCGACGAGGCGTCGGGCTGACCTCGTCCGGAGCCCGCACGCGGCCCGTCCGGAGCCCTTCGAAAGTCGGAAACCACAGTGTTTCGGCCGTTCGACTGTCGAACGACCGCACACGACTGCCGGTGGATCATGGCAAGATCGATGGTGCATCCCCGGGCGGCCCTGGACACTCTTGCGACCGCCCACCTCACCATTCGTTTGGAGTTTCGCAGATGCCCATCGCAACCCCTGAGGTCTACGCCGAGATGATCGACCGGGCGAAGGCCGGCAAGTTCGCCTACCCCGCGGTCAACATCACCTCGTCGCAGACCGTTACTGCCGCACTTCAGGGCTTTGCCGAGGCGGAGTCGGACGGCATCATCCAGGTCTCCGTGGGCGGCGCGGAGTACGCGTCGGGCTCGACGGTGAAGGACCGGGTCTCGGGTTCCCTCGCGCTGGCGGCGTACGCCACCGAGGTCGCCAAGGGCTACGGCGTCAACATCGCCATCCACACGGACCACTGCACGGCCGACAAGCTCGACTCCTGGGTCAAGCCCCTGCTGGCCATCGAGGCGGAGCAGGTCAAGAACGGCGGCCTGCCGACGTTCCAGTCGCACATGTTCGACGGCTCCACCGTGCCGATCGAGGAGAACCTCGTGATCGCCGCCGAGCTGCTCGAGCTGTCGCAGGCCGCGCGCACGATCCTCGAGATCGAGATCGGCGTCGTAGGTGGCGAGGAGGACGGCCACACCGCCGAGATCAACGACAAGTTGTACACGACCCCCGAGGACGGCCTGGCCACGATCAAGGCCCTCGGCGCCGGCGAGAAGGGCCGCTACCTGACGGCCCTCACCTTCGGCAACGTGCACGGCGTGTACAAGCCGGGCGCCGTGAAGCTCCGCCCGGAGATCCTGCTCGACATCCAGAAGGCCGTCGGCGCCGAGATCGGCAAGGAGATGCCGTTCGACCTGGTGTTCCACGGTGGTTCGGGCTCGACGGCGGAGGAGATCGCCGCCGCTGTCGACAACGGCGTCATCAAGATGAACATCGACACCGACACCCAGTACGCGTTCTCGCGTCCGGTGGCCGACCACTTCTTCAAGAACTACGACGGCGTGCTCAAGGTGGACGGCGAGGTCGGCAACAAGAAGGCCTACGACCCGCGCGCCTGGGGCAAGACGGCAGAGGCCGGCATGGCCGCCCGCATCGTCGAGGCCTGCCAGCAGCTCCGCTCGGCCGGCCACAAGATGTGAGCACTCCGCTCAGGTGATCTGTAAAAGGTCAGGTGATCGGCAGCCCGGGCTGCCGATCACCTGACCTTTTACCGATCACGTGTGTTCTCAGGAGGTGGGCGGGCCGCTTACGCCTGCCGGGGTTGGGGTCGTGCCCGACGGCGGGCCCTCGTCGTCGAGCTCGAAGCCCGGGTCCTCGTCCACGATGTCGAGGAGGTCGCCGATCCGCGTGACCTCCAGCAGGAAGCGCACCGTCGGGGGCGCTCGCAGCACGCGCACGCGGTGCGGGCTGCGGCTCGCGAGGCGGGCGAGGAACGCGACACCGGACGAGTCCATGAAGGTCACGTGGTGCGCGTCGATCTCGACGGGAAGGCGGGACTCCTCGGCCGCGGCCGTCGCCTCGTGCAGGTCGCCGCCGATGTCGGCGTCGATCTCTCCGGAGAGGACGATCCGTGCGCGCGAGCGACCCACGATGACGTGGATGCTCGCAGGATCGCCGATCTCGGGGGTCTGATGTCCGGGGTCCTGGGGGCTCCCGCCCTGCGGACCGCGCGGCGGGTCATAGGTTCCGTCCTGCACGGTTCTCCTTCCGGGAGCAGTGGTCGTGACGCTGTATCGGTCCGATGATAGAGGTTGAGGTTCAGATCTCGGACTGTCCCAATCTACGGTTGAATGTCCTGCTGGAACAGCACCTCGAGCATTAGATACCGTAGGGAGGGCATTTTGACCGATTCATCCGGTCTGACACCGTCCTCTCCGCCGCCACGGCACCCCGGCCTTTCCACTTTCGGCCTCGGTCCGACCCAGGACGGAATGTCGAACGGCATCACCGGCGGAACATCCGGCGACACGCCGAGCGCATCATCGAACGCAACCCCGAACGCATCATCGAACGCACGATCCGACGCACCCGTGAACGCGTCGTCGGACGACTCGGCGAACCGGAACGGGAGCGGGCACGCCAACGGCCGTGCGGTGCCGCCGCCGGCCGCCAGCGTGCCGCCGAGCATCCCGTCCGGCACGCCGCCGGGCGGCGGTGCCTACCGGGCGCCGGGCACGGGCCCGCGCTCGCGGGTCTCGGGGACGGGCATCCCGCGTACCCTTCCGCCGTCGGTCGGTGACGTGGTGCTGCGCGCCGCCGTGTCCGTCGGCCTCCCCGTGTTCCTGACCGGTCCCACCGAGGACGGCATGCCCATGCTCTGGGCCAACCAGGCGTTCGAGCGTTACGCCGGCGTGCGCTTCAGCGACTTCGCCGGCTACACCGTGCGCCGGCTCGGCGAGATGCTCGTCGAGCCGCAGGACCTGGAGCGGATGACCGAGCTGGTGAACGCGGGCCAGGAGGTGCACGCGACGGTGCGGTCGCACCTGCGGGGCGGCACGCACGGCTGGGCGCAGCTCACGCTCACCCCGGCCCGGGCCGGGCACGACGACCGCATCACCCACTGGGTCGGGTTCAGCGTGGACGTCTCCGAGCACATGGAGCGGCACGCCGCCCAGCTCGCGAGCCTGGAGATCGAGCGGCAGCAGCGCGAGGACCTCGACCTCATCGCGCAGACCACCGAGATCTTGACCGACCTCGAGTACCCGTACGCGCTGCGCGACATCGCGGAGCTGCTCCAGTCCATGGTGCGCTGGGCGGGCTTCTACGTGAACGACGACGGCCTCAAGCACGCCGCCGGCGTCGACGTCGCGGCGCCGCCGAGCGGCCGGGGCCGCCGTCATGCGCGGTACATCGAGGGCGACAACATCGCGGACAAGACGCAGCGTCGCCGTCCGCAGACCGACGCCCTCGGCGACTCCGTGACCACCGGGCCGATGCCGATCCTCGAGGTCGTGGACTCGGTCCAGGACGTGCTCGACGGCGTGCTCGACGGCCCCGTCACGCTGCACCTCGACATCCCGCACGCTCCGCACTCGGCGTCGGGCTGGCTGCAGCGCGACCTCACGCTGCGGCTCGCGGACGAGCTGGGCAAGGCTCCGGACTCCGTGGTGGTGCACCCCGTCGCCGGCCGGCGGGACGTGCTCGGCCTCGTGGTGATCGTGCCGGACGAGGACGAGCCGGGCGAGTACGTCGAGGCCGACGAGCCCGACACCCTGCGGACCGTGATCGAGGTCGTGGCGCGTCGCGCGGGCAGCGCCATCGACAACGCGCGGATGTACGCGCGCGAGCACCGCCTCGCCGAGACCCTGCAGCGCGCCATGCTCCCGGAGCAGGCCGACGTCGCGGGCCTCGACGTGTGGACCTACTACGCCCCGAACGCCGAGCACGCCCAGGTGGGCGGCGACTGGTACGACGTGCTGCAGATCTCGCCGGAGCTGGTCGGGCTGGTGATCGGCGACGTCGTCGGGCACGACGTCGAGGCCGCCGCGACCATGGGTCAGCTGCGCTCGGTGGTGCGCTCCTACGCGTTCGAGCTGTCCACGCCGAGCCGGGTGCTCGAACGCGTGGACCAGCTCGTGGCCGGCATGGGCATCCCGCGCTCGGCGAGCATGGTGTACGCCTCCCTGCAGCGCGAGGAGGAGCCGGACTCCTGGACGGTCGGCTACTCGCGCGCGGGCCACCTGCCGCCGCTCCTGCTGCGCGCCGGCGAGGTGATCAAGCTGGACGACGGCGGCGGCGCGCTCGTCGGGTTCGGCTCCCGGGAACGGACCACGGGCGAGGCCAAGCTGCAGGCCGGCGACACGCTCCTCTTCTACACCGACGGCCTCATCGAACGCCGCGACCGGTCCCTGCGGCTGGGCCTGGAGGCCCTGCTGGAGACGGCGTCGGCGATCACGGCCCGCGACGCGGCGGGCGTGGGCGAGGAGCTGCTCTCCCGCCTGGCGGACGCACCGGAGGACGACGTGGCGATCGTCGTCGTCCGGATCCCCGACCCGGCGGGCGACGCCGCGGAGACGGCCCTGTCGCCGCGCTGGCGGCGCTGGATGCTGCCGAGCGAGCCGTCCTCGATCGGCCGGGCCCGGCACGCCGTGCTGCGCACCTGCCAGGCGTGGGGTATCGAGGAGTCCGCCCAGGCAGAGCTGGTGGTCTCCGAGCTGGTGGCGAACGGTGTGCTGCACGGCTGGGGGCACATCGCGCTGCGCCTGTACGACACGGGCGACGGGCTGCGCATCGAGGTCGAGGACAACAACCCGGCGCCGCCGGTCGCGACCGACGGGCACCCGAACCGCCTGGGCGGGTTCGGCATGCAGATCGTGGACCGTCTGGCCGAGTGGGGCTGGCGTCCGTCGGGCTCGGGCAAGCTGGTCTGGGCCAAGCTGCGCCGTCAGCCGACGCCGCCGAAGTAGCGGACCGGCGGGGTGGACCTTTGGTCACCCCGCCAGGGTCTCCCGAGACCTTCGGGCGCCGCGCGCCGCGTGGGCGAGACGCTTGGGAAACGTTTTACGCAGTGGACGCGTCGCGGTGGGACAACGGCGAGGTGTCGTCGTCCCGCGACGTCATCACGGCGAACCCCGAGTCGGGGGCGGCCGGCTCGCACGAGTGCTCGTCGTCCACGCGGAAGAGCTCCATGGCCCCGCACACCTCGAGCACGAACAGGTCGCGCTCGTCCGCCCCGCGGATGACGGTGGCGCCGCCGCGCTTGCGGCCGGCGTCGGCCAGCGAGATCAGGAACGCGGCCCCGGTGGAGTCCATGAAGGTGACCCGGCACATGTCGATGACGAGCAGCTGCCGGCGCAGGCCGACGACGCGCGCCGCGATCTCCGGGAACTGGTCTCGTTCGGCGAGGTCGAGGTCGCCGGCGATCACGAGCGTCGTCGTCGTGGGAGACGTCGCGATCTCGATCATGTGTCGAGCGTAACGACTGTTGCTCGATCGCACCGGATGAAAGGCAAAATTCACCGTTGTGGTTGGCGTCAAGGGCAATCCTGTGCGACCTCTTTGTCCTGTGTTGTCCCTACTGTGCGCCAGGTCGACCCGAGGTGTCGTCGAGGTGTGAGAATTCGAGCATGAGCTCCCACGAGAACCTGCTCCAGGGTCCCGCCCCCACGCTGCTGTCCGACGACCACCCGACCGCGCGCGAGCGGCTGGCCGACGGCGGCGACCCGGTCGCGGTGGCGGCCCAGGCCCCGGCGTCGTCCCTCGTGTGGGCGGTCCTGGCCGAGCGCGCGCTGACGGCGGGCACCGCCGCGGGCGACGTGGAGGCGTACGCCTACGCGCGCACCGGCTACCACCGCGGGCTCGACGCGCTGCGCCGGTCGGGCTGGCGCGGGCAGGGCCCGATCCCGGCCGGCCACGTGCCCAACCAGGGTTTCCTCCGCGCGCTGCTGGCCCTCTCGGAGGCGGCGCACCGCATCGGCGAGGAGGCCGAGGCCGAGCGCTGCGCCACGTTCCTGGTGGACTCCGGCACGTCGGTGGACGAGGTTCGCGCCCTGGTGCCCACCACGAAGTAGACTCGGGCGCGGCCCGCGGGCGCCAACGGAGCGCACTCGGCGGGGCAACCCTAGGAATTCGAGAAGGTGGAGATCCATGCCAGGCGTCGTGCTCGTCGGGGCCCAGTGGGGCGATGAGGGCAAGGGAAAGGCGACGGACCTCCTGGGCTCCCGCGTCGACTACGTGGTCAAGTTCAACGGTGGTAACAACGCGGGGCACACGGTCGTCATCGACGACGAGAAGTACGCCCTGCACCTGCTGCCGTCGGGCATCCTGTCGCCCGGCGTGGTGCCGGTCATCGCCAACGGCGTGGTGGTCGACATCGAGGTCCTGTTCGAGGAGCTGGACGCGCTGATCGCGCGCGGCGTGGACGTGTCCCGCCTGCTCGTCTCGGGCAGCGCCCACATCATCGCCCCGTACCACCGCACCATCGACAAGGTGACGGAGCGGTTCCTCGGCAAGCGCCGGATCGGCACCACGGGCCGCGGCATCGGCCCGGCGTACGCCGACAAGACCAACCGCGTCGGCATCCGCATGTGGGACCTGTTCGACGAGAAGATCCTGCGCGCCAAGATCGAGGGCTCGCTGGACCAGAAGAACCACCTGCTGGTGAAGGTCTACAACCGGCGCGCCATCACGGTCGACGAGACGCTCGACGAGCTGCTCCAGTACGCCGACCGCCTGCGGCCCATGGTCACGGACACCGCCGTCGAGCTGAACAGGGCGCTCGACGCGGGCAAGAACGTGCTGTTCGAGGCCGGCCAGGCCACGATGCTCGACATCGACCACGGCACCTACCCGTTCGTCACGTCGTCCAGCGCGACGGCGGGCGGCGCGGTCACCGGGTCCGGCGTCGGGCCCACCCGGATCGACTCCGTGATCGGCGTCATCAAGGCGTACACGACGCGCGTGGGCGAGGGGCCGTTCCCCACGGAGCTGTTCGACGACAAGGGCGAGTTCCTCCGCAAGACCGGCGGTGAGTACGGCGTCACCACGGGCCGCGCCCGCCGCACCGGGTGGTACGACGCCGTGATCGCCCGCTACGCGACGCGCATCAACGGCCTCACCGACATCGTGCTCACCAAGCTCGACGTGCTGACCGGCATGGACAAGGTCCCGGTCTGCGTGGCCTACGACGTCGACGGCGTCCGCCACGACGAGATGCCCACCGACCAGACGGCGTTCCACCACGCGAAGCCGATCTACGAGGAGCTCGACGGGTGGTGGGAGGACATCTCGCAGGCGCGGTCCTTCGACGACCTGCCGAAGAACGCCCAGGCCTACGTGAAGGCGCTCGAGGAGATGTCGGGCACCCGGATCTCCGCCATCGGCGTGGGGCCCAAGCGCGACGAGATCATCCCCGTCCACGACCTCATCCACCAGCGCTGAGAAGGACCTCTGCCACCGTGAAGATCCTCGTCATCGGGACAGGTGCCCGCGAGCACGCCATCGTCCACTCGCTCGACCGGGAGAACGTCTCCGGCACCGCCTCCCACGAGCTGCACGCCGCGCCGGGCAACCCGGGCATCGCCGGGGTCGCCACGCTGCACGAGGTCGACCCGCTCGACGGTGCCGCCGTCGCGGCCCTCGCCGAGCGGCTCGGCGCGGAGCTGGTCGTCGTCGGCCCGGAGGCGCCCCTCGTGGCGGGCGTCGCGGACGCCGTCCGCGCGGCCGGGATCCCGGTCTTCGGCCCGTCCGGCGAGGCGGCCCGGCTGGAGGGCTCCAAGTCGTTCGCCAAGGAGGTCATGGCGGCCGCCGGCGTGCCGACCGCGATGGCGCACGTGTGCACCGACGTCACCGAGCTGGAGGCCGCGCTCGACGCCTTCGGTGCCCCGTACGTGGTGAAGGACGACGGCCTCGCGGCCGGCAAGGGCGTGGTCGTCACCGACGACCGCGCGGCGGCGCTCGCCCACGGCACGGCCTGCCTGTCCCACGAGAACGGCCGGGTGGTGGTCGAGGAGTACCTCGACGGCCCCGAGGTCTCCCTGTTCTGCGTGTGCGACGGCACCACGGTGGTCCCCCTGGTCCCCGCGCAGGACTTCAAGCGCGTCGGGAACGACGACGGGGGCCCCAACACGGGCGGCATGGGCGCGTACACCCCGCTCGACTGGGCGCCGTCCGGCCTCGTGGACGAGGTGCTGAGCCGCGTGGCCCAGCCCACGGTCGACGAGATGGCCCGCCGCGGCACGCCGTTCTCCGGCGTGCTCTACGTGGGGCTCGCCCTCACCAGCCGCGGCACCCGCGTGGTGGAGTTCAACGCGCGCTTCGGCGACCCGGAGACCCAGTCCGTGCTGGCCCGGCTCGCGACGCCGCTGTCCGAGGTGCTGCTCGCGGCGGCCCGCGGCGGGCTCGCCGACCTGGAGCCCCTGCGCTGGCGCTCCGAGGCATCCGTGACCGTGGTCGTCGCGTCCGAGGGCTACCCGGCGTCGGCCCGGTCGGGCGACCCGATCACCGGCATCGAGGACGCGGAGTCGCTCCCCGGGGTGCACGTGCTGCACGCGGGCACCGGGCTCTCCGAGACCGGCGAGCTGGTCAGTGCGGGCGGCCGCGTGCTGTCCGTCGTGGCGCTGGGCACCGACCTGGCGGACGCCCGCCGTCGGGCCTACGAGGGTGTGGCACGGATCGAGCTCAAGGGTTCGCACCACCGCACGGACATCGCGCTGAAGGCGGAGCGCGGCGAGGTCACCGTCCCGTAGGACGGCGCCTCACCGCGCCACGCCCCGCCGTTCCCGGGCCGGCATGCCGGTGACGTCGATCAGCACGCCGATCATCCGGGCGCGCACGCCGGCGTCGTCGGTCACGGTGGTGGCGCGGCAGCGCACCCACATCTCGCGGCCGTCCGCGGCGAGCAGGCGGTGCTCCAGGTCGAGCGGCTCCTCCGCGCCCGCGAGCTGCCGGGCGATCGCGATCTGCACGGTCCGCACGTCCTCGGGGTGCACGCGCCCGGTCCACTCCTCGATGCCGGTGCACGCGGCGTCGTCGGGCAGGCCGACCAGGGCGCGCCAGGTGCGCGAGTAGAAGACCTGCCCGGTCGCGATGTCCCAGTCCCAGGTGCCCTCCAGGGCGACGTCCTGGACCAGTGCGTTGCGCTCCACCTCCGTACGCAGGTCGAGCACGAGCGCCCGCTCCCGGTCCGCGGCCTCCGCGAGCGCGGCCCGCTGCCGCTGCAGCGACGTCAGCCGGTCCTCCCGGTCCAGCGCGACGGCCACCATGGCCGCCCAGTGGTCGTACTTGTCGCGCGAGCTCGTGGCGCGCGTGTCCACGCCGCCGCCGATCGCCAGCATGCCCCAGTCGCTCTGCCCGAACGTCACCGGGACCACGAACACGACCCCCTCGCCCGAGAGCGCGGGCGGCGGGAACGTGCCCACCGGCATGCGCTTGCCCACCAGCGCCGTCGCCTGGCGGGACGTGGCGGTGGTGCCCACGATCTCCAGGGTCCGCGCCGCGTCCACCGGGCCGGACGGCGGGCCGGCCGCCGCGCCGGCTGCCACGGCCGACCCGGGCGCTCCCTCGGTGTCCGTCCACAGGGCGAGCGTGGCCGGGCTGCGGTGCCCGCGCGGGAGCCAGGTCAGCGCCCGGATCGCGCGCCCGTCGGCGTGCAGCAGGTCGAGGTCGAGCTCGTACTGGTCGGTGATCGTCCGTTCGAGCTGTCCCGACCGGGCCAGGAGGGTCTGGGTGCACCCGGCGCTGAGGGCGACCAGCACGTCGGTCGCGGTCCGGGTGACGGCGCGGGCGCGGGCGGCCCGGCTCGGGACGCGGGCCGCGCCGACCGGGCCGGCCCCGGCTGCACCCTTGGCCGACGGCGCCGGCTCCCCGACGGCGCCGGCCACCACCTGGCCGGTGCGCACCTCCTCCCGGAACTCCTCCTCGACCGACCGCAGTGCGGGGATGAGCTGCTCCAGCGCCTCGGGGTGGGGCCGCAGCACGCGCGTGCTCTCGGCGAGGCTGGTGAGCGTCGCCTGGGTGGGCGGCTGGCCCAGCGCCGCCGCGCCGCGGAACAGCCGCTGCACGCCGCGCATCCACGAGTCCAGGTCGGCGCCCGGTCCGAGGCGCGCCTCGGCGCCGTCGAACGTCGCCCGCGCCACCTCGCCGAACCGGCGCCACGCCGTCGAGCCCTCCTGCGCGGGCAGGCCCTCGAGGAGCGTGCCCGCCCGGGCGTCGAGGCAGCCGCAGGACTCTCGGGTCACCAGCGTGGAGCGCGACAGGTGCTGGCCCGCCACGCGTTCGCCCCGGATCCGGGCGAGGAGCAGCGAGACGGCCAGCTCGCCCACCTGGTCGTGGTGCGGGTCCACGGACGCGAGCCGGGGGCGCACGCGGGCGCCCGCCTCGGAGTGGTCGAAGCCCACGATCGCCTGGTCACCGGGCAGGGACAGCCCCTGGGCCCGCAGCACGCGGGAGAACCCGATCGCGTTGCGGTCGGTGGCGGCGACGGTCGCCGTCGTCGGCAGGCCCGGGCCGCCCACGACGGCCTGCGCCACGGCCGCCGCGCTCGCCTCCTGGTTGTCGGCCGTGCGGTAGAGCCACTCGGGCCGGGGTGTGATGCCGTGGGCGGCGAGCGTCGCGACGTACGCCGCATGTCGTTCGACGATGTCGGCCTGGCGCAGGCTGCCGAGGAACCCGATCTCCCGGTGCCCGTGCGCGATGAGGTGTTCCACCGCGGCCCGCGTGCCGCCCTCGTTGTCGGGCGTCACCACGGGGGCGTCAATGCTGGTGGTGCGCTCGCTGACCAGCACCAGAGGGGTGCCGTCCGCCTCGATCCGGAGCAGCGTCGCCTCGTTGACGGCCGACGTGATGACGATGACGCCGTCGAGCTGGCCGAGGCTCACGGCCGCGGTGCCGGGCGGGCGGTCCGGGAACTGCTCGCGCTCCAGGTCTGCCGGGTAGGTCTGCACCGCGACCACGCGGTGCCCCTCCGGCCGGACGGTGCGCGCGATCCCGGCGAGCACCCGTCCGAAGTAGTAGCCACCGACCACCGGGGACAGCACCCCGATGACATACCTGCGCTTTCCACTAAGCATGCTTATACACCCGTCTTCGTTGACGCTGTGCAAAATTCACCCAAGGGTGCATGCTACGTGGTTATGGTCCCAACGTCGCGACCGAACCATCCTGAAGTGTCCGATTACTCGACCCCTGCGCGACGGCCGACCATCGTCGACGTCGCACGGGTCGCCGGCGTCTCGACCGCCGTCGTGTCGTACACGCTCAACGGCCGCCGCGGGGTCTCCGCCGCGACCCGGGAGCGGGTGCTCCGCGCGGCGGACGAGCTCGGCTGGCGGCCCGCTACCGCGGCCCGTTCGCTGCGCAGCGGTCCGGCCGCCGCGGCCCTGGTCGTGGTGCACGACCAGCCGTTCGGCACCCGGGCGGCGTTCCCGCTCGACCTCGTGACCGGCGCGCTCCAGACCATCGGCCCGGACACCCTCACGCTCGCCGTGCACGTGGCCGGCTCCACGGTCGAGGCCGCGCAGCTCATGGACCGCTGGTGGACCGAGCGGCGCTACGCCGCGTTCGTGGTCACGGGCGTCCGGGCGGACGACGAGCGCCTCGCCACCCTGCGCTCCCTGCCCGCGCCGGCCGTCGTGGTGGGCACTGCGCCGGACGGCGCCCCCGCCACCTGGCAGCACGTGGTGCTCGACGACGGCGACGCGTTCGAGCAGGTGGGCGGCTTCCTGGCCGAGCTGGGGCACCGGCGGGTCGCGATGGTCGCGGGGTCGGAGCGCCTCGTCTCGCCCGCCCGCCGGGCCGCCGCCCTGGAGGTGGCGCTGGCCCGGCGCGGCATCGACCTGCGCACCGTCGCGGGCGACGGACCCGAGCGCGCGGCGGCGGCGCTGCGCCCGCTGCTCGCCGCCGCGGACCGCCCCACGGCGGTGGTGACCGACGACGACGCCACGGCCGGGCTCGTGCTCGACGTCGCCCGGCGGCTGGGCCTCGGCGTGCCGTGGGACCTGTCGGTGGTCGCCGGGACCGACTCGCCGGCGTGCTACCTGACCACGCCGTCGCTCACCGCCGTGCCGTACCCCGTGGAGGAGCTCGGCCGGGCCACCGGCCGGGCGCTGCGCACCGTGCTCGGTACCGGTCCCGGTCGGCGTGGCACGGGGTCCGGGCCGGGTGCGGACCCGGCCCCGGGTGCTGCGCCGCCGTCGGGCACCGTGGCGGTGGGGCGGCTCGTGGTGCGCGGCTCGACGGCGCCGCCGCCCGGCGGCTAATCGTTTAAGACGGTTCTGCCGCAGCCAAACGGTAGGCAAAGTTGCGCCATGCCGCGGCGGAACGAGCCGCCGTGGTGCGCGGACCGTCGTCAGGCCCCCCGGGGCCGACGCGGCGCGCGCTCGGTCCGGCCAACGGAGGTCACCGTGTCATCAGCACCTCGCCGCACACGCGGCACGTCCCCACGCAGGTCCCGCACCGTGGCGGCAGCGGCAGCGGGCGTCCTGCTCGCGGTTCCCGCGCTCGTCGCCGTCTCGAGCGCTCCCGCCGTCGCGCTCGAGGACAACCCGTTCGTCGGGGCCGCGCAGTACGTCAACCCGGACTGGTCGGCCCTGGTCGAGACGGCCGCCGACGAGGTCGGCGACGCCGCGCTCGCGGCGGACATGCGCGCTATCGCTGACGAGCCGACGTCGGTCTGGATGGACCGCATCGCCGCGATCGAGGGCACCGAGCGGCAGCACGGCCTCGAGTGGCACCTCGACCAGGCCGTGTCGCAGGCCGGCGGCTCGCCCCTGGTGTTCAACGTGGTCATCTACGACCTGCCCGGCCGCGACTGCCATGCCCTCGCCTCGAACGGCGAGCTGCCCGCGAGCGCGGCGGGGATGACCCGGTACAAGACCGAGTACATCGACCCGATCGTCGCGCTGCTGGACCGGCCCGAGTACGAGAACCTGCGGATCGTCGCGACGATCGAGCCGGACTCGCTGCCCAACCTCGTGACCAACCAGTCCGACGCCGACTGCGTCGCAGCGGCCCCGTACTACCGCGAGGGCGTGCAGTACGCGATCTCGGAGCTGTACGAGGTCGGCAACGTGTACTCCTACATCGACGCGGCCCATTCGGGCTGGCTCGGCTGGCCGAACAACTCCAGCGGCGCGGCGCAGGAGTTCGCCACCGTCATCGAGGGCGGCACCTACGGGTGGAACGCCGTGTCCGGGTTCGTCACCAACACGGCGAACACCACGCCGCTGGAGGAGACGTACCTGACCAACCCCGACCTCCAGGTCGGCGGCGGCCAGGTGAGGTCCGCCGGCTGGTTCGAGTGGAACCCCGACTTCGACGAGATCGACTGGACCGCGAACCTCTACGACCTGATGGTCGCGCAGGGCGCCCCGTCGAGCATCGGCATGCTCGTCGACACCGGTCGCAACGGCTGGGGCGGGTCCGCCCGCCCGACGGCGGTCAGCACCTCCACCGACCTCAACACCTACGTCAACGAGTCCAAGGTGGACCGCCGTAACCACCGCGGTGCCTGGTGCAACCCGTCCGGCGCCGGCATCGGTGAGCGGCCGACGGTCGCGCCGTCGGGCCACGCCGAGTCGCACCTCGACGCCTACGTGTGGGTCAAGCCCCCGGGCGAGTCGGACGGCTCGTCCACCGAGATCCCGAACGACGAGGGCAAGCGCCTGGACCGGATGTGCGACCCGACGTACCAGTCCAGCGAGCTGGGCGGCCGGTTCACGGGCGCCCTCGCGGACGCCCCGCTGTCGGGCCACTGGTTCCAGGCCCAGTTCGAGATGCTCGTCGCCAACGCGTACCCCGCGATCGGCTAGGCGGCCGCTCCATCCCCTTCGAGACCCGGGTTTCTCCGCTTTCGGCCCCTCGAGAGCGGAGAAACCCGGGTCTCGAAGAGGAAGAAACGGAGGCCTCGAAGGGAAGGAGCCTCCCGCCCCGTCTCGCTGCGCGTCGGCGTCATCTCCGCGAAACTCGGGTGGCGTTAACATCGCCGCTTCGTCGAGAGGGGAGTGTCCGTGGCTGAGCGCGTCACGTTCGAGAGCACCACGGGGCCGCGCCTCGCGGGCATCATCGACCGGCCGGACGGCGAGGTGCGGGGCTGGGGGGTCTTCTCCCACGGGTTCACGCTGGGCAAGGACTCGCCGGCCGCGGCGCGGATCTGCAAGCAGCTCGCCGGCGAGGGCATCGGGATGCTGCGCTTCGACAACCTGGGCCTGGGCGACTCCGAGGGCGACTGGGGCGACGGCTCGTTCACGCACAAGGTGGCCGACACCGTGCGGGCCGCCGAGTTCATGGCCGACCAGGACATGCCCGTGCACCTCCTGGTGGGGCACTCCTTCGGCGGCGCCGCGGTGATCGCGGCCGGTGCCGACGTCCCGGGCGTGCAGGCGGTCGCGACCATCGGCGCCCCCGTGCAGCCGCGGCACGCGGAGCACAACTACGACGCCGTCCTGGGCCGGGTGTTCGACGACGGCCACGCCCAGTGGATGGTGGGCGGCCGCGCGCTCACGCTGAAGCGGCACTTCGTCGAGGACGTCCGGCGGGCCGAGCTGCGCTCGAAGATCCGCGAGCTGGGCTCGCCGCTGCTGGTGATGCACTCGCCGACGGACAGCACGGTGGACATCTCGAACGCGGGGGAGATCTTCCGGGAGGCCCGGCACCCCCGGTCGTTCGTGTCCCTGGAGGGTGCCGACCACCTGCTCACGGCGCCGGGCCAGGCCAAGCGCGCCGCCCGCATCATCAGCGCCTGGGCGGACCAGTACCTGACGGCGTGAGCCCCCTGCGGCTCACGGCCGCAGTGCCGCCCGGCGCCGGGTCAGCGTGTCCGGCGTCGAGCGGTGGCCGCAGAACGCGAGCGCGTAGAGGAACGTGACCGCGGCGGCGAGCAGGAGCACCTCGCCGCCGTCCTCCAGGGAGCTGAGCACGACGTGCCAGACGCCGCGGTTCGTCGTGAACCCGTGCACGGCGTCGATCCCCACCCCGCACACCACCAGCAGCGCGAGGAGCACGGTGAGCACCCGCGACGACGCGCGCCACTCGGGTCCCGCCCAGCGGTAGGAGACGGCGACGGCGGTCAGCAGCAGGCACCCGACGAACGCGAGCCAGACGATCTCGCCGACCGGCTGCCCGTACGGGTACGGCACGGTGACGTTCGCCGAGACCACCTTGGCCATCCGCTCGTGCAGCATGAGGTAGTCGTCGGCGAGGAGCACGACGAACACAACGGCCCACGCGGCGAGGACCGCCTGCCGGTGCGCCACGGCGAGATACAGGGCGAGCCCGGCCGCCCAGGCGGTGAAGACGTACCCGACCACCTCGGGCACGCTGCGCTCCATCGCGAACCGGAAGCCGGGCCACTCGGGGATGCCCAGGAACGAGTGCGAAAGGAAGATCACGTTGAGGCCGAGGGCCACCGTGACCAGCATGCCGAACAGGCCGGCGACAGGACGGTGCTCCAGCCCGAGGGCGGCGGCGGCTCGCGTGTGCACCTGTGGTTCTCCTCGACCGTGGTTTCGCGGACGCGCACACGCTCTCGTGGCCGGATGAGGCGGTGAGGAGAGCGCGATGAGAGTTCTCTCATCAGGCGTTCTCCGGTCCGGACCCGGCGCACCGGGGCGGCGCGGCGCAGGTCACTGTCCACGGACGGCGAGGCACCCCGCCGCGCAAGTAGACTCGTCCCGGAATTCCCTCACCTTCAAGGAGCCTTCGTGGGACGCGTCGTCGTCGAGGTCATGCCCAAGCCCGAGATCCTGGACCCCCAGGGCAAGGCTGTCGTCGGAGCGCTGCCGCGCCTCGGCTTCACCCAGTTCTCCGGTGTGCGTCAGGGCAAGCGGTTCGAGCTCGAGGTGGAGGGTGAGGTCACGCCGGAGATCCTCGCCGCCGCTCGGGAGGCCGCGGCCACCCTGCTGTCCAACCCGGTGATCGAGGACGTGGTCTCGGTCTCGGACGCCGCCGCGGTCCCGGGTGAGGCGACCGGCACCCCGGTGAGCGCCTGATGTCGGCCACCGAGCCGACGCCGGCCGCCGTGGCCGCCCCCGGGATCGCCGGCGCCCGGATCGGCGTCATCACGTTCCCCGGGACGCTCGACGACCGTGACGCGGTGCGCGCCGTGCGCCTGGCCGGCGCCGAGGCGGTCTCGCTCTGGCACGCCGACGAGTCGCTGCAGGACGTCGACGCCGTGGTGCTGCCCGGCGGCTTCTCCTACGGTGACTACCTGCGCGCGGGCGCGATCAGCCGGTTCGCGCCGGCGATGTCCGCCGTGGTCGACGCCGCCAAGGGCGGCATGCCGGTGCTCGGCATCTGCAACGGCTTCCAGGTCCTCACCGAGGCACACCTGCTGCCGGGTTCGATGGTCAAGAACGACCACCTGCACTTCGTGTGCCGGGAGCAGTCGCTGATCGTCGAGAACGCGCGCACTGCCTGGACCAACGAGTTCCGCCGCGGGCAGCAGATCACGATCCCGCTGAAGAACCAGGACGGCCAGTTCGTCGCCGACGAGCGCACCCTCGACGAGCTCGAGGGCGAGGGCCGCGTCGTCTTCCGCTACGACGGCTGGAACCCGAACGGGTCGCGCCGCGACATCGCGGGCATCACCAACGACCGCGGCAACGTCGTGGGGCTCATGCCCCACCCGGAGCACGCGGTCGAGGCCGGCTTCGGCCCGGCGTCGGCCGAGGGGCCGCGCGCCGGTGTGGACGGGCTGACGTTCTTCACGTCGGTGCTGTCCTCCCTGGTCCACGCGTGACCACCGGACAGTTCCGGGCAGGCGGGCATGGTCGCTGAGGTTCTCGCGGGTCTCACGATCGAGACGGTCGGCTGGGACCACGCGGACGCCGTCAGCCTGCGCGCCGAGCAGCAGCACGAGATCGACCTGCGGTACACGCAGCCCGGCCGGCCGTCGACGACGGACGCTGACGGCGCTCCGGTGCCTGACGCGCGCGACCAGGTGGATCCGTCGAACGTGTTCGCGACCCTGCTGCTGCGGGTCGACGGCGCACCGGCCGGCCACGCCGCGCTGCGCGACCTGTCGGGCCGCGACGACTACCAGGGCGGCCTGCACCCGGACGGCACGGCCGAGGTCAAGCGCGTGTACGTGGCGCCGGGCTTCCGCGGGCGCGGGCTCTCCCGCACGCTGATGAACGCCGCGGAGGACGTCGCCCGCGACGCCGGCGTGCGACACCTGGTCCTGGAGACCGGGCTCATGCAGCCCGAGTCGCTCGGGCTGTACCTGCGGCTGGGGTACGACCCCGTCGAGTCGTTCGGTGTGTTCTCGGACGAGCCGGGCTCGCGGTGCTTCGGCAAGTGGCTGGTGCCCGACGCCGGTCCGCAGGCCACGGCTGCCGCGCCCGCCGGGACCCCTGCACCGGCCCTGGTGCTGCGCGAGGTGCCCTGGGACGACCCCGACGCCGCCGCCCTGCGGCGTGCCATGTGGACCTTCCTCCAGCCGCTCTACCCGCAGCTGGCACGGGACATCGAGGCGCGCGGCGGCCACGACGTCGCCGACGCCGAGCGGGGGCGCACCGCGCTGGTGACGGTCCTGGCCACGCTCGACGGCCGGCCCGTCGGCTGCGCCACCCTCGCACCGTCGCCGGTGGGCCCGGAGCACCTCACGGCCGACCCGCTGCGCGGCGTCGGCGGTCTCACGGCCGCCCCGGAGGCGGGCGAGTCTCGTGGGTTCGAGCTGCAGAGCGTGTTCGTGGACCCGTCGGTGCGCCGCGCGGGTGTCGCCTCGGCGCTGGTCGAGCACATCGAGGAGGCGGCCCGACGGCGCGGCGGCCTGGCGTTCTACCTCAACACCGGCATCCGGCAGCCCACGGCGTTGCGCCTGTACGTGAAGCTCGGCTACCGGCCGGTGCTGCCGTACCCGCCCCACGACGCGGACGACGCCCAGCTCCTGTTCCTCGGCAAGGCGCTCTGACCGTAGGTCCGGGACGGCGCCGGGGAAGACGGTACCCAGCCGAAGGGGTGACGCAGACGTAGCACTGCTGGCTCAGTGTTACCCCCTCGGCTGCGCAACCCTTTCCCCGAGCCCTGGGCTCGCGCTACGACCGCCCGCGCAGGTACTCCAGCTGCGCCCGCACCGACGACCGGGCCGCGGGCAGCACCGACGTGTCGACGTCGGCGTACACCGCGCCGGTCACGGCGTCCAGGAGCGGGTCCGGGAGCGGGACGACGGCGTCCGGCAGTGTCACCCCGAGGGCGGTGAGCGCGGAGCGCACCTGGTCCAGCCGCTCCGTGCGGTGCTCGCGGTACGCGTGCACCACGGCGCGCAGGTCCGGGATCACCGGTCCGTGCCCGGGCAGCCCCGGCACCGGGCCGGGCAGGTCCAGCGCGCTCAGCCGGTCCAGCGACGCCAGGTAGTCCCGCAGCGAACCGTCCGGCTCGGCGAGCACGGTGGTGCCGCGGCCCAGCACCGTGTCCCCGGTGAGCACCACGGTGGACGTGCCGTCCGAGACGACGAGGCACACCGAGTCCGCCGTGTGGCCCGGCGTGGCCAGCACCTCGATGCGCAGGCCCGCCACCTCCAGGACCTCGCCGTCGGCCAGCGGACCCGTGCTCGCGCCGGCGTCCCGCCCGTCGCCCGTGCCGGCGGCGCAGAACTCCGGCAGCACGCCGCGCGACGGCGCGCCGGTGAGCGCCCGAAACGGTGCCAGCCCGCCGGTGTGGTCGGCGTGCCGGTGGGTGACGAGCACCAGGTCGACGCGGCCGGCGTCGGCCAGCGCGGCGAGGTGGGGCGGGAGGTCCGGGCCGGGGTCCACGACCACGCAGCCCGGCGCCCCGGGGGCACCCAGCACGTACGACCGGGTGCCGTCGAGCGTCATCGGCCCGGGGTTGTCGGCCCGGAGCATCCTCGCAAAGGGGGTAATGGGGTCCACCGAATCACCCTATCCAGAGGTCAGCAGCGCTTGTGCCTCGCCGGAGGGCGGTGTGTGATCGGTAAATCACCTCCCAATGAAGAGAGGAATATCTCAGATGTCCGCCATCTCAGGCGCGGCGCAGCACTACCGCGTCCGCAGAACACCGGCACTCATCTCCGTGGCGGCTCTTGCCACCACGACACTGTTCGTACCCCCTCTGGCCACCCGCGCCGCCCCGGCCGCCGAGGCCGTCGTGAGCGCGGACTCCGTCACCTTCGTCGACGACGGCGCCACCGCGACGGTCACCGTCACGGTCGAGGCCGCCGACGGCGCCGTGCTCGACGCCCCTGTCACCGTCGGCTGGCGCACCGGCTCCGGCACGGCCACCGCCGACGCCGACTACGCCGCCACCTCCGGCACGCTCGAGTTCCCCGCCGGCACGCAGTCTGGCACCGAGCGGACCGTCCGGATCACCACCCGCGCCTCGAACTCCGGCGAGACGGCGGAGACCGTGCCCGTGACCCTGGAGTCACGGGACGCGCAGGTCTCCCGCCAGCCCGCCGTCGTCGTGCGGGCGCACGGCCTGCCCTACCTGGACCCGCGCCTGTCCACCAAGAAGCGTGTCGCCGACCTCCTGAAGCGCATGACGTACGCGGAGAAGGTCGGGCAGATGACCCAGGCGGAGCGCGCGAACGTCACCAGCGACCCGGCGGCCATCACCGAGCTCGGCCTCGGCTCGGTGCTCAGCGGCGGCGGTTCGACGCCCGCCGAGAACACACCCGAGGCCTGGGCGGACGCGATCGACGGCTTCCAGACGCAGGCCCTCGCGACGCGGCTGCAGATCCCGCTGATCTACGGCGTCGACTCCGTGCACGGGCACGGCAACCTGAACGGCGCGACGATCCTGCCGCACAACATCGGGCTCGGCGCCACGCGCGACCCCCTGCTGGTCGCGCGGGCCGAGCGCATGGTCGCGTCCGAGACGCGGGCGACCGGCATCCCGTGGACGTTCGCGCCGTGCGTGTGCGTGGTGCGCGACGACCGCTGGGGCCGTACCTACGAGTCCTTCGGGGAGCACCCCGCGCTCGCGAGCGTGCTCGGTGCGGCTGCCGTGACCGGCTTCCAGGGCAAGGACCTGGACAGCAGCACGTCCGTGCTCGCGACCGCCAAGCACTTCGCGGGCGACGGCGACACCACCTTCGGCACCGGCGAGGGCGACTACACGATCGACCAGGGCATCACCGAGCAGAGCCGGCGGCACGTCGAGCAGGTGGACCTGCCGCCGTACGTCGCGGCGCTCAAGGCCGGCGTCGGCTCCGTCATGCCGAGCTTCTCCAGCATCGACTGGACCGACGACGGCCTCGGCAACCCCGTGAAGATGCACGCGAACCGCGAGCTGGTCACGGGGTGGCTCAAGCAGAAGCAGGGTTTCGACGGGTTCGTGATCAGCGACTGGCAGGGGATCCACCAGATCCCGCCGCTCGCGGACGACTCCCCGACCACCGACCAGATCGTCACCGGCGTGAACGCGGGCATCGACATGTTCATGGAGCCGTCGCAGTTCGAGCGCTTCCACACGCGGCTGCTCGCGGCGGTCCAGGACGGGCGCGTCGGCGAGCGGCGCATCGACGACGCCGTGTCCCGGATCCTCGCCGCCAAGTTCGAGCTGGGGCTGTTCGAGGAGCCGTTCGCGGACCGGTCGAACGCCGGCGACATCGGTTCGGCGGAGCACCGGGCGATCGCCCGCAAGGCTGTCGCCGAGTCGCAGGTGCTGCTCAAGAACAGCCGGCGCGCCCTGCCCCTGGACGACGACGAGAGCTTCTACGTGGCGGGCCGCAACGCCGACGACCTGGGCAACCAGGCCGGCGGCTGGACCGGCACGTGGCAGGGGTTCTCGGGCGACGTCACCGCGGGCACCACGATCCTGGAGGGCATCGAGGCCGCGGCCGACGACGTCACGTTCAGCGAGGACGCCTCCGCGCCGACGGACGGTGCCGACGTCGGCATCGTCGTCGTCGGCGAGACGCCGTACGCCGAGGGGTTCGGTGACGTCGGCGGGCCCGAGTGGGCCTGGGACCCGGCCGACGGCGGGGTACCCCGTGAGGAGAAGTCGATGTCGCTGCAGCCCGGCGACGCCGAGGTCGTGGAGAAGGTCTGCGCCGAGATCCGGACCTGCGTGGTCCTGGTGGTCTCGGGGCGGCCGCAGGTGCTCACCGACCAGCTCCGGTCGATCGACGCGCTGGTCGCGTCGTGGCTGCCGGGCACGGAGGGCGCCGGCGTCGCCGACGTGCTGTTCGGCGAGCGGCGGTTCACGGGCAAGCTGCCGGTCTCGTGGCCGCGGTCGGCCGACGACCCGGTGGTGAACGTCGGGGACAAGCACTACGACCCGCTGTTCCCGTTCGGCTGGGGCCTGTCCACGGGCGGGCGCACGTCGCACCACGACGAGCAGCGGCTCGCGCTGCAGAACGAGGTGCTCGACCCGGCCACCGGCGTCCCGCCGGTGGCGTCCAGGGCGATCGCGACGTCGGACGTTGCGCTCCTGGAGGGCCACGAGACCCAGGCGACCCGGATCCTCACCCGGGCCGGGAGCTGACGAGGCGTCGAGGTCTGGTGGCGCACCACCAGACCTCGACGGCCTACCCTGCCGAGTCCAGCGCCTGCTGGACGTCCTCGATGATGTCCTGGACGTCCTCCAGGCCCACCGAGAGGCGGACCGTCATCTCCGCGATGCCGACGGCGGCCCGGCCCGGCGCCCCCAGCTTGCGGTGCGTGGTCGTCGCGGGGTGGGTGATCAGGGACTTCGCGTCGCCGAGGTTGTTCGAGATGTCGACCAGCCGCAGGGCGTCGAGGAACGCGAACGTGTGCCGCTTCGCGGCGTCGTCGTCCGTGCCTGCGGGGACCGCCAGGTCGAACGTCACGACGGTGCCGCCCCCGCTCATCTGCGACCGCGCCAGCTCCGCCTGCGGGTGGGAGTCGAGGAACGGGTAGCGCACGGTGCCCACGGCGGGCAGGTCCTCCAGGGCCTGCGCGACGGCGAGGGCGCTCGCGCTCTGGGCCGCGACGCGCACCGGCAGCGTCTCCAGGCCCTTGAGCAGGGTCCACGCGTTGAACGGCGAGAGCGACGGACCGGTGTTGCGGATGAACGTCTGCACGGGCCCGGTGATGTAGTCCGTGGAGCCGAGGATCGCGCCGCCCAGCACGCGACCCTGCCCGTCGATGTGCTTGGTCGCTGAGTAGACGACCACGTCGGCGCCCAGCTCCAGCGGCTTCTGCAGCAGCGGGGTGGCGAACACGTTGTCGAGCACCACCGTCGCCCCGGCGGCGTGCGCCAGGTCCACGACGGCGCGGACGTCCACGATGTCCTGCATCGGGTTCGAGGGCGTCTCGAAGAACACCACGTCCGCGGGCGTCGAGAGTGCGTCCTCCCACTGGGACAGCACGTGCCCGTCCACGTAGTCGGTGCGCACGCCCCACTTCTTGAAGATCTCCTCGAAGATCACCACGCTGGACCCGAACAGCGCCCGGGCGGCCACGATCCGGGAGCCCGAGCTCACGAGCGCGGCCAGCGACGTGAACACCGCGGACATGCCGGTCGCGGTCGCGTAGCAGGCGTCGGCGCCCTCGAGCTGGCGCAGGCGCTCCTCGAAGGTGTGCACCGTCGGGTTGCCGTAGCGCGAGTAGACGAACCGGTCGACGTCGCCCTTGAACGCGGCCTCGGCCTCGGCGGCGTTGTCGTAGACGTAGCCCTGCGTGAGGAACAGCGCCTCGCTCGTCTCCTGGAACTCGCTGCGCTGGTGGCCGCCGCGCACGGCGAGCGTCGCCGGGCGGACGCCGTCGGGGAGCGGCTTGCGGCCGGAGCCGCCGGGGTTCGCGTCCGGCGGGAACGCGCCGGTGACGGTCACGCGGGGCCCGCCGTCCACGGCAGCCCGGCGACCTTCCAGCCCTGCTGGTCCCGGACGCCGTCGGCACCGGGCGCGCCCTCGAAGCCCTCCAGCACGTTGTACGACGGCGCGATGCCCGACGCCGTGGCGAGCCGCGCCGCCGCGATCGAGCGCTGGCCGGAGCGGCACAGGAAGACGACGGGCCCGCCGGAGACGCCGGCCGCCTTGAGCTCCTCCAGGAACGCGGGGTTGGGCCGGCCGCCGGCCTGCACCCACTCGCTGAACACGGGCTGCTTCTCCAGCGACGCCGTGTCCGGGATGCCGATCGTGCGCCACTCGCCCTCGGTACGGACGTCCACGAGCGTGGCGTCCGGGTCGCCGGCGAGCAGGTCCCAGGCCTGCTGGGGCGTGATGTCGCCGGCGTAGCCGTCGGCCGGTCGTGCTTCGACGCGCGCGGGGTCGCTCATGATGCTCCTCCATCGGTCGTGGCGGTAGCACCCTCGTCCGTTCTCCGCGGCTGCGGGGAACGCTGGGTTGCTGCGGCGTCGTCGTGCCACGTCACTCGGCCGCTCGGGATGGTCGATGGCAACCCTACGACATGTGTCCGGTAGGTGGAACAGTGTCTCGACAGGCAATCCGGTGGCTCCGGCTGTAAAGTTTGATCCCGACAGTTTGTAAGGTTTAAGTCCGACGATCTGTAAAGTATGAGGCCGCGATGACCTACGCACCCAGGGCGATCGACCCCCATCTCGTCGAGATGCTCGCGGGGCTGCCGGCCGTAGCCGTCGAGGGGCCGAAGGCGGTCGGCAAGACGGCGACTGCCGCCCGGCTCGCCCGGACGATCATCCGGCTGGACCGCGAGGACGAGGTGGAGCTCCTGGCGGTCGATCCGGGCAGGCTGAGCCGGGGGCCGGCGCCGGTCCTCGTCGACGAGTGGCAGCTGATGCCGCAGTCGTGGGACCTCGTCCGCCGGGCGGTCGACGACGGGGCGGGTGCCGGCGCGTTCCTCCTGACCGGCTCCGCCACACCGCGGGCCAGGACCCATTCGGGCGCCGGTCGTATCGTCCGGGTCCGCATGCGGCCGATGTCGTTCGCCGAGCGGCAGATCGAGTCGCCCACGGTCTCGTTCGCCGGCCTGCTGGCCGACGGCCCTGCCGAGATCGGCGGCCGGACCGAGGTGGCGCTGGAGGACTACGCCGAAGAGATCGTCCGTTCCGGATTTCCCGCCATCCGGGGCCTGGAGGGTGTGCATCGCCGCGACGCGCTCGAGAGCTACCTGACGCGGATCGTCGATCACGACTTCAGCGAGCTCGGTCACGTGGTCCGTCGCCCCAGGGTGCTCGAGGCCTGGCTGACCGCCTACGCGGCGGTGACGGGAACCACGGCCACGTACGAGTCGATCCTCGACGCGGCGACCCAGGGGATCGGCGACAAGCCGACCCGCCCGACGACGGCGGCCTACCGTGACACGCTGGAACGGCTGTGGATCCTGGACGAGGTGCCTGCCTGGGTCGGGAGCCGGAACCGCCTGGCGTCGCTCACCCAGGCCTCGAAGCACTTCCTGGCGGATCCCGCGCTCGCGGCGCGGCTCCTGGGCGTGGGGGCCGGTGCGCTGATCGACACGCCGCAGCCCGGAAAGATCGTGGCCCGGGACGGCACTCTGCTCGGGGCACTGTTCGAACACCTCGTGGCCCTGAGCGTACGCGTGCACGCGGAGGTCGAGCGTGCGCGCGTCCTGCACCTGCGGACCAAGGGTGGCGAGCACGAGGTCGATCTCATCGTGGAGCGCGACGATGGGAAGGTCCTGGCGATCGAGATCAAGCTGAACCGGCTGCCGACCGACAAGGACGTGCGGCACCTGCGCTGGCTGAAGGAGAAGCTGGGCGACGACCTGGTCGACGCCGTCGTGGTCACCACCGGGCCGCTCGCGTACCGCCGGCCGCAGGACGGCATCGCGGTGGTCCCGCTGGCCCTCCTGGGACCATGACGACCATGACGACGATGCCCGGGAACGAGGAACCGCTGACCGGCGGGAACATGTCCGAGGTCGTACGCGTGGGCGACACCGTGCGGCGTTCCGCCGGACCATGGTCGCCCACGGTCCACGCGTACCTGCGCCACGTCCGGGACCGTGGCGTCACGGAGGTGCCGGAAGCCTTCGGGCTCGACGAGCGGGGACGCGAGATCGTCTCGTTCCTCCCGGGCGACGTCCCGGGCTGGCCGGCCCCGGAGTGGCTCTGGTCCGCGGAGAACCTGCGCGCCGCCGGGCGTCTCCTGCGCCGGCTCCACGACGCATCCCTCGGCCTCGACCCGCCGGGCGCCGTCTGGCAGCTGCCCGCCCGCGAGCCGGCCGAGGTGATCTGCCACAACGACGCCGCGCCGTACAACATGGTGTTCCGCGCGGGCCGGCTCGTCGGACTCATCGACGTGGACACGGCGTCGCCCGGGCCTCGCTCGTGGGACGTGGCATACACCGCGTACCGCATGGCCCCGTTCGCGGGCGACGCGTTCGCCGGGGTCACCTACGACGTCGGGCACCTGGACCCGCCGGCCCGGCTGGACGCGCTGGTCGCCGCGTACGGCGCCGAGTGGTCGCGCGCCGACGTGCTCGGCACGATGGCAGAGCGCCTGACGGAGCTCGCCGCGTTCAGCGAGGCCAGGGCCGACGACGGCGGGCCCGCCGCGCTGCGCGACCACGCCGCGATGTACCGCTCGGACGCGGCTCGCGTCGCCGGCCTCGGGGCCGGTCAGCCGCCGTAGCGGAGCTCGACGCGGCGGTTCTCCGCGCGGGCTCGGGCCACGGCCTCCTCGCTCCCGGTCTCGGCCTCCTTGAGCTGCGTCTCGCCGAAGCCCTGGACGTCGAGCTTCAGGTCAGCCCGAGCGGCGCGGACGGCAGCCGCCACGGCCTTGGCCCGGCGTTCCGAAAGGTCCTGGTTGAAGGCGTCGGTGTCGACCGAGTCGGTATGACCGTAGACCCTCACGGCCGCTCCCTTCGGCACGTCCGCGACGAGCGTGGCGATCTTCGCCGTGGCGCTCTTCGGCAGGGTGGCGTCGTTGGTGTCGAAGAGGATGTCGGAGGAGAGGGTCACGACGGTCTCGCCGGACTCCTGCGCGGTGTCGTCGACCGACTCGACCGAGCCCTCGACGACGTATCGCGTGACCGAACCGACCACGTACTCCGTGACGGAGGCGACGAGCTGCTCCTGGGCCGGCTCACCGAGCCCCAGCGCTTCGATGCCGGGCCACGGGTAGCCGCCGGTCGTCGAGCCGTACGTGCCGATCGACCCGCCTGCCGGCGCCGCGGCGGCGGGCGGCACGGAGAGCCCGAGAAGTGTCACGGACACGACTGCGGCGGTGAGTGCGTTCGTGGGTCGCGGCCGGTGGGCGCGACGGGTGCGGTTGCGCTGCATGCGGCTCAGTCCTCGACCGTCAGCGGGACGTCCTTGAACACCGGCCACGACTCGGTCAGCCGGACGTCGATGGTCGAGATCTCGTCCTCGGGCGCGGCGAAGAACACCTGGTAGCCCACGGACTGTCCGGGCAGTGCCTCCGTGTAGACCGGATCGGTGCGGAACCAGCGTCCGCCCCCGTCGGCCTCCAGCACCCGGTACTCCTTGAGGTTCTCCCGGTCGATCAGGGTGATGTTCACGTTCTCGCCCAGGGCGTCATAGACCGAGGCCGCACCGCCGCCGTCGTCGAACTCCGGGGTCATCACGAGCCGCAGCTCCATGGTGCGCCCCGAGACCACGATCGACTCGATGCCGAACCGGACCTCGTCCGACTCCGTGCCCGGCACGGTGAAGGTCGCGTCCGCGACCACGTCCTCCGGGTCGGGGAAGTCGACGCCGGCGGTCCCGGCCGGCTGGTCACCGGCGTCGTCACCGGGGGCCGCGCCGTCCTCGGCGGGGTTGCCCGTCGCGGACGGCGGGGTGGAAGCGCCGGTGTCGTCGAACTCGGCGCCGGGGCTGCCGGACGAGCAGGCGCTCAGGGCGAGCAGGCTCACGACGGCGATCGGTGCCAGTCGGCGGGGCAGGTATCGCATCTTTTACTCCTGACCAGATGGTCTCGGTTACGTTGCTGACAGGGGTGAGTCGGGCGGGGCGGCGAAAAGGTTGCATCGCTCCCGGAACTTCTTCCGGGGCCGACGGCGAACTGGTCCGGCGGCTCCGGTCAGCCCGGCTCTGCCACCTCGAGCCGGTGCACCGCGGTGATCCGCGTCCCGTCCGGCGCGCGGGCCTCGAGCACCACCTCGGCGCTCCCTGGGCTGCGGGCCGTGAGCTCGACGGAGCCGTCGTCGGCGACGTACGTCCCGGTGGGCAGGGTCCACACCCAGTGCTCGGCGCCGCTGACCTGGGCCGTGAACGTCACCGGGGTGCCGACCGTCGCGGTCTCGGGCCCGGAGATCGCGACGCGCGCGGCGCCGGAGCTCGCGTCGGGGCGGGCGTCGAGCCATGCGACCGAGCCCCACGCGCCGCCGAACCCGATCCCGGCACCCAGCAGGAGGGCGACGGCGACCGCGATCACCGGCCGACGCCGCCGGCCGGTCGGGCGGGCCGGCGTCGCGGCGGCCGCGGGCGCCCCTGCCCTGTCTCCTCCCGCGGGGACGTCTCCTCGCGCGGGGACGAGCGCGTCCTCCACGTCCGAGAGCCACGCCGCGACGTCGGGGTGTCGCCGGGACGGGGAGTCCGCGAGGCTACGCCGCACCGCCCGGGTCAGGGCGCGCGGCAGGTCGGCGCCGTCGGTGAGCCACTCCAGCAGTGCGGACATCGCCCACAGGTCCGCGCGCGTGTCGACCGTGCCGGGACCGTGCTGCTCGGGCGGGCGGAACCCGTCCGTGCCGCCCGCGACCGTGAGCCCGGAGCTGCGCGCCAGGTCCTTGCACATGCCCAGGTCGGCGACCACGAGCCGCTCGTCGCGCCCCACGACGGTGGACGCCGTGCCTGCGAGGAGCGAGCCCGGCGCGCCGGCCGCACCTGCCGCACCGGTGTCGGCGGGCGCGTCGGGCCCGGTGCGCAGCAGCACGTTGCCGGGGCTGAGGTCGCGGTGCACCAGGCGCGCGGCGTGCACGGCCCGCACGGCTGCGGCCAGCCCACGGGCGACGGCGAGCACGTCCGCGCGGCTCGCCGTCCATCCGCCCGCACGCAGGGCGCGGACACGCTCGGCGAGGGTGCCCCGGTCGGCGTGCTCGAGCACGAGGTACGGCTGCTGCCGATCGTTCTCGCCGATGTCGTAGACCGTGATCACGTGCGGGCTCGCGACCCGGCGCAACGCCCGGCCCTCGGCGATGAAGCGTTCCCGGATCTCCGGGTTGAGGCTGTGGTTCTCGGCCAGGACCTTCACGACCACGGTGGTGTCCAGCCGCTCGTCGACCGCGCGGTGCACGGTGGCGAACGACCCGACACCGAGCACGTCCTCGACCTGGTATCGCCCCATCCTGTCCCGGGCGGCCATCAGACGGCGTCCCCGAGCAGAGCCGCGACGAGCGCCCGGCCTCGGGAGACCTGGGACTTGACGGTGCCCACGCTGCGACCCAGCCGGTCGGCGACCGCGCTGTACGGCAGTCCCTCGATGTCGCGCAGCGTCACCGGCTCGCGGTAGAGGGCGGGCAGCGCGTCGAGCGCGTCGCGCACCGTGGCCCGGGTGGCGATGAGCGAGCTCATCCGCGCGCCGGGCGCGACGTCGTCGTCGGGGAGCGTGGTGGTGGCGCGCTGCCGGCGCAGGTGGTCCACCACCCGGTTCCGGACGATGCGATGCACCCAGGTGGTGACCTTGGACGCGCCGGCGAACGAGTGGATCGACGTCGCCACGCTGATGAGGGTGTCCTGGCAGACGTCGTCGACGGCCGACTCGTCGAGGAGCGCACCACGCACGAACCGGCGGACCACACCCGACTCGTCCAACAGCTCGACCAGCAGCTCGGTCGCGAGCGGGGAACCGGCCGCGGCCCGTGCCCCGAGCAGGTCGAGCACGTCCTCCAGGCCGCCGGACCCCCTGGGGGTGCCGCTCCCGCCCGGCGCGTGGCCGGCATCCCTGGCTTCCCGACCGTCCACCGCGTCGGACACGGCGCGGCGCGCGGCGTGCGCGTCGCCCTGGTCGAGGGCGCGGACGAGCGGGGGTGTCTGGTGAGGCATGAGGTCGGGGTTTCCTCTCGCGGTCCGTCGTGCGTCCTGGCGCGCGATAGCCGCTGTGGTCTCTGCGCGCCTGACATCATGCCGGTCACCGTGGCACGAGGACACCAAATTCGTGCCCCGAGCACGAGGGCGAGCATCCGACCCGCACCGGGGTGCGGGGACGGTGTCATGACCGGATCGTGGGACCAGTATCTGAGACGTGCGTTGACAGGTGTTTTGCCCGCAGCACAGGATGGCCGCAGGTCATGAGCGCCAGCGTCAAGCCCCGGCTCGCTGGCCGGCAACCCTCCCTCCGCGGTGGGGTGCCCCGGGTGACGACCAGGCCGCGCGCAGCCCGCGTGCGGCAAGCGCGGGGGAACCTCCCCCAGGACTGTGCTGGAGGACGCCATGTCTGCTCCCACTCTCAGCCGTGCCATCGCGGTGACCGACCTCGCCCCGCTGCGCCCCGTCGTCGGCGGCGGGACGCTCGTCCCGCTCGTGGACGGCACGCAGGTCTCGTACGCGAACCTCGACGTCGCCGCGTCGGCCCCGGCCCTCCAGGCCGTCGCCGACCGCGTCACCCAGGTGCTGCCGCTGTACGCCAGCGTGCACCGCGGCGCGGGCTACCTCTCCCAGGTGAGCACGGCGCTCTACGAGACCGCGCGCCGCACCATCGGCGCGTTCGTCGGCGCCCGCGAGGACGACCTGACGATCGTCACCCGGAACACCACCGACTCTCTCAACCTCCTCGCCGGCTGCGTCCCCGCGCAGCCCGACGGCGAGCCCGGCCGCGTGCTGGTGCTCGACGTCGAGCACCACGCGAACCTGCTGCCCTGGCAGCGCACCACCGGCGCGACCGTGCTGACCGGCGGCGCCACCGTGGCCGAGACGGTCGCCCAGATCCGGGAGGAGCTGGCCGACGCCGCCGCGGACCGCCCGTACGCCCTCCTGGCCCTGACCGGGGCCTCGAACGTGACCGGCGAGTCCCTCCCGATCGCCGAGATCGTCGCCGTCGCCCACGAGTTCGGCGCGCGCGTGGTGCTCGACGGCGCCCAGCTCGTGCCGCACCGCCGCATCTCGCTGGAGTCCACGGGCGTGGACTACCTCGCCTTCTCCGGGCACAAGACCTACGCCCCGTTCGGCGCCGGCGTGCTGGTGGGCCGCCGCGACTGGCTCGACCAGGGCACGCCCTACCTCGCGGGCGGCGGCGCCGTCCGGCGTGTGCGCGTGAGCGGCACCGACTGGCACGAGGGTCCCGCCCGCCACGAGGCCGGCTCGCCCAACGTGATCGGCGCGGTGGCGCTCGCGGCGGCCTGCGAGGAGCTGGCCGCGCTCGACCCTGCCGAGGTCGTGGCGCACGAGAACGCCCTGCGCCGCCGGCTGGTGTCAGGGCTGGAGGCCATCGATCGCGTCGAGGTCGTGCGGGTCTGGGCCGACGCCGTGGACCCCGTGGGCGTGGTGACCTTCACCGTGACCGGGTACGACCCGGGCCTCGTCGCCGCCTACCTGTCCGCGGAGCACGGCATCGGCGTCCGGGACGGCCGCTTCTGCGCGCACCCGCTGCTCGGCCGGCTCGGGTTCGACGCCGGCGCCGTGCGCGCCTCGGTGGGCGTCGGCACCGCGGGCGAGGAGATCGAGCGGCTGATCGCAGCCGTCGGCCGCCTGGTCGAGGAGGGTCCGCAGGCCGGGTACGACGTCGTCGACGGGCTGTGGGTCGTGACCGACGACCCGCGCCCCGTGCCCGAGGGCTCCGGCCTCGCGGGCCTGCTGGCGACGGCCGCCCTGGGCTTCGACGAGGCCTTCGGCTGCCTCCCGGACGAGGACTGACGGCCGCCGCGCGTCCGGCGGCTACAGCGCGAGGGCCACGCAGATGCCGCCCATCGTGAGGTCGAGGCCGATGCACCACAGCGCGAGCGAACGGTTCACCACCCTGTCGCGGCGGTAGTGCACCACGTCCCACCCGGCGTGCGCGGCAAGGGCGAGGCCCGCGAGGGCCAGCCCGAGCCTCGGCTCCAGGAACAGGGCCGTCGTCGCTACCCCGAAGAAGCCGGCCATCGCGGCGGCCTGCGGCCACGTCGCGCGGCGTCCGCGGGCCAGCCCGATGCCGGTCAGGACCAGCCCCACCAGGACGAATCCGATCCAGCGCGGCGTGTCCAGCAGCTCGGACGCGACAGGGACCACCGACGCCAGGAGCGCGACGAGCCAGGCCGTCCAGCGGACGCCGGTCACGGCGGCGGCCAGGTAGCACAGCGTCGCGACGCCGATCGTGGTCGTCGGGTCCTCCGCGACCGCGTCCCGCCAGGTGCCGCCGACGATCGCCGTCCCGCCCACCAGCAGGCCGAAGCCCGTCAGCATGCCCAGCACGATCCAGGCGGTGTTGGTGGGCCAGGTCCCGGTCCAGCGGCTCGGCCGCGTTGGTGCGGCCGTCTCGAACGTCTCGGTCATGGTCCCGTGCTCCTCGTGCGATCGCGACTGAATACCCTCCAGGGGTAACAAAGCACGGGACGGCCACGGCGAGGAAGGTCTTTCGGCCACCACCGAATACCGCGTGTCAGACGGGGAAGGTGCGCGGGCGGGGGAGCGCCGCCTCGATCTGGGCCGCCAGCGCCAGCAGCGTGAGCTCGCCGCCCGGCCGGCCGATGATCTGCACCCCCATCGGCAGCCCGGCCGGCGCCTCGGCGGTGGGCTCGGTCCAGTGGGTCGGCACGGTGATCGCGGGCAGCCCGGCGACGTTGAGCATCGACGTGAAGGGCGTGTACTGGCACTGCTGCTCGAAGTTCCGCTCCGGGTCCTCGGCGTCGTACCACCCGATCGGCCGCGGCGTGAGCGCGAGCGCGGGGGTCACGACGGCGTCGTAGGCGCTGACCTGCGCCACGAGCGAGCGTTCGAAGCCGGTGAGCGTGCGCACCGCCTCGGCGAGCCGGCGGGCGGGCACCTCGCGGCCCGACCGGATGAGCCACTGCGTCAGGGGCTCCAGCTTGCCGAGCGTCTCCGGGTCGTCGATCGGCACCGCCGACGCGCCGCCCATCCACAGGGTCCGGAACGCCGGGGCGTACTCGGGCGCCTCGGCCAGCACCGTCTGCTCGACCTCGTGCCCGGCCCCGGCCAGGGCGCGCACCCCCGCGTCCAGCCCGGCGTGCGCCTCGGGGGACACCGCGATGTCGTAGAAGCCGTCCCAGGCCGACGAGGTCGTCACGCCGATGCGGGCGGCCCGCCGGCCGGCGACGCCCTCCGGCAGCTCGGCCCGCTGCGCGGCCGCGAGGTACGCGCCCGCGGCGTACGACGGCGCCCGCAGCGTGTACGGGTGCGCGACGCCGCCCCCGGCGCGCCGCGGGAGCATCGCCTCCAGCAGCAGGGCGGTGTCGGCGACGGTGCGCGCGATCGGCCCGTTCACGACGAGCCCGCCCAGCGAGTCGACGCCGCTGCCCGCGGGCAGCAGCCCGCGCGTGGGCTTGAGGCCGACCACGCCGCAGGCCGCCGCGGGGATGCGGATCGACCCGCCGCCGTCGGACCCGGGCGCGAACGGCAGCATGCCCGCCGCCACCGCGGCCGCCGCCCCACCGCTGGAGCCGCCGGCCCCGCGGCCGAGGTCCCAGGGTGTGCGCGCCGGGGCGGCGCCGACCGGCTCGGTGTAGGCGGGGAAGCCCAGCTCGGGCGCGGCGGTCTTGCCGAGGCTGACGATCCCGGCGTCGTCGAGCACCTGAACGATCTCGTCGCTCTCCTCGGCCGGCGGCAGCCCCGCGAAGGCGCGCGACCCGAAGCCGGTGGGCACGCCCGCCCGGTTCCACAGGTCCTTGTCCCCGGTGGGCAGGCCCCACAGGCTGCCCGACGGCGGCGGCGTGCCCTCGCCGGAACCCGCTCCGCGCGTCTCCTGGAGCTCGGCCGCCCGTTTCCGGGCCCGCTCGGGAGTGACGGTGGCGAAGGCGCCGACCGCGGGGTTCAGCCGCTCGATCCGGTCGAGGAAGTGCTCGGTGGCCTCGGTGGGGGTGAGCTCTCCGGCGGCGAGAAGGTCGCGGAGCTCGACGGCGGTCCGCTCGTGCAGGGCATCCATCCCGCCAGGCTAGACGCTGTCTGACGAAACGCATTCACGATGTGACCTGCACTGATGTCCCGCGGTGCGGACAAATGGCACTCCGCACCGTTCCATTCTGCCGCGCAGAATGCGCTTCTCCGGCATATGTTCGTGCCGACTGTCACCTTTGTGCCACGCCGTCACGGCACGTCCGAGGTGCACAGAAATATCTCGTAGGGGGAGAGCACTATGACATTCTTCGATACGGCACTCGTGGTGCCGAACCAGGTCGACTGGCTGGCGCCGCTCACGAACGCGCTCGGTGCGGTCGCGAGCTTCATCCCGAAGCTCCTCGTGTTCCTGGTGGTATTCCTCATCGGGTACTTCATCGCCAAGGCGATCGCCCGGTTCGTGGGCATGATCCTCACGCGGATCGGCTTCAACAAGGTGCTCGAGCGCGCGGGGGCGAACCGCCTCCTCGCCGGGTCGGGCATCGAGCCGATCGCGCTGCTCACCAAGATCATCTACTACTTCATCCTGCTCATCACGCTCCAGCTCGCGCTGAGCGCCTTCGGGCCCACCAACCCGGTGAGCGCGATCGTCAACCAGATCGTGGCATGGCTCCCGAGCCTCGTCGTCGCGATCATCATCGTGGTGATCGCGGGCGCCATCGCGAATGCGGTGAAGGACCTTCTCATGAACACCATGAGCCGCGTTTCCTACGGCCCGCTGGTGGCGAAGACGGTGTCCTTTTTCATCATCGCGCTGGGTGTTATCGCGGCCGTGAACCAGATCGGCATCGGCACGACCGTCACAATGCCCGTGCTCGTGGCATTCCTGGCCACGGTCGCCGGCATTCTCATCGTCGGTGTCGGCGGTGCCCTGATCGGCCCCATGCGGTCGCGCGTCGAGGGTTTCCTGGGCAATCTGTCGGCCGGCGCCGCTGCCGCCGCGCCCGTCGCGGAACCGAACAACAGGCCCACCGTCGCACCCGGCACGGGCTCGTTCGCCCCGCCGCGCGACATCTGATCGCCTGACCCGCACGACGCCGGGGTCGCACCGCCACGTGACGGTGCGACCCCGGCGTCGTGCCGTGCGGACTCAGTACTCGCGGTCGGCGGGGACGCCGTCGTTCCAGTCGTGCCCGGCCGACCAGTCCTTGTTGTCGGACGTCACGCGGGTGCCGTCCGTGCCGAAGTCCCGGTCGTCCTGCCCGACAGACGTGACCCGCGTCCCGTCGGTCCCGTACTCCCGGTCGGCGGCCGCGGCCGCCCCGGCGCCGAGCACGCCCGCGGCCGTCGTGAGGAGGGCCGCGGTACCAGCGGCGGCCACCCGTACGAGCTTGTTCATCGTGAACCTCCTTCGTGGCCGGAGGGACCGTCCCGCCCGGCCCGGTCCACGCTGCGGTACGGGCGGGCGGGGCTCAATGTCCTTTGGGTGAGGCCGAATGTCCGGCCGTCGGCTCGCGCCGTCAGTCCCGGCTCAACAGCTCGCGCGCCTCGCCCAGCACCTCGGCGAGCCGCACCAGGTCCGGGTCGTCCGCGGTCGGCTGGATCGCCACGGTGTCCGCGCCGGCCGCGCCGAACCGGCGCACGCCGTCGGCCAGTGCCAGGGCGTCGCCCCAGACGGCGTAACCCGCGAGCCGTTCGTCGTCCGCCACGTCCTGGCCCCAGTCGGTGAGCTCGGCGCGCAGCCGCTCGGCGGAGCCGGGACCGGTGCCGCCCGAGACGAACTGGACCACCGAGAAGTCCTCGGCCTGGCGTCCTGCCGCGGCCCGGCCCTCGGCCACCCGCTCCAGCGCGGCCGGGAGCCCGACCAGGCCCACGGAACCCTCCAGCACCACGCCGTCGCCCACCTCGCCCGCGAGGCGCAGCGACTTGGGCCCCGTCGCGGCGACCGGCACCCGAACGGGCCGGGCGGGCGGCCAGTCGAGCCTCACGTCGTCCAGGGTCACGTAGCGGCCCGACGTCGTCACCCGCTCCCCCGCGAGCAGGGCGCGCAGCGTCGTCGCGTACTCCCGCATCAGGGTCAGGGGCGATCCCGCCTTCGCCCCCACCTGCGCCATCCAGGACTGCACGCCGTGCCCGATCCCGGGGATGAGCCGGCCCGGGAACATCCCGTCGACCGTGGCGACCTCCATCGCGGTGAGGGCGACGTTCCGCAGGGGCGTCGGCATCACGCCGATCCCCACGCGGACGTGGTCGGTCGCGGCCAGGATCGCGCTCGCGGCGGAGATCCCGCCGGTCTGGAAGCAGTCCTCCCAGAGCCAGATCTCCTCGATCCCCGCGGCTTCGACGGCGCGGGAGAGCGGGATGACGCGGGACGGCGGGGTCGAGGGGCGGATGATGCACGCCAGTGTGGTCATGGCCACACGCTGTCACGGGGGTGCCGTCAGATCCAGCCCTTGCGCGCGGCGTGCCAGCCGAGCTGGATGCGCGTCGAGACGCCGGCGATGTCCATGAGCACCTTGACGCGGCGCTGCACCGTCCGCAGCGAGAGGCCGAGCTGGTTGGCCACGGACTGGTCCGTGAGGCCCACGAGCATGAGCCCGAGGATGCGGGCGTCCTGGTACTCGAGCTCGCCGCCGCCGTCCGGCTCGCCGGGCCGCGCGAACGGCGTGGCGTCGCGCCACACGGCCTCGAACAGGGCGATGAGGGCGTCGAGCAGCCCGGAGGGGTGGATGATCAGTGCGCCCACCAGGTCGGGCGTGAGGTCGGAGTCCTCGGCGTCGACCACGGTCTGGATCGGCACGAACGCGAGCCGGCGGTCGATGATGAACAGCTTGATCGGCACCCGCTCGGAGAACCGCACCTCCTCGCCGTTGTCGATGGCCGCGGCGACGTCGTCCACGCGCATCATGCCCGTGTCCAGGAACACGCGGTCCACCACCACCCGGTACCGGACGCCGCGGGCCACGGCCTGGTCCTCGGCCGTGTTGTCCTCGGCGGACAACACGAAGACCGGCGGCTTGGTGAACGACTCGACCGTCTCGCGCGCGCCGAGCTGGAGCTGCATGATGCGGTGCTTCACGGCGTCCGCCCCGCGCACGACGTCGACCACGTCGGTCGCAGGCCGCAGCGCCGACGAGCGCCGGAAGTCCTCCTCCAGCTCGATCAGCTCGACCTGCGCCGCGCGGATCTCGTCCTTGCGCCGGGCGAGCAGCGCGCCCAGCGCGATCTCGGGGGGAGCGGCCTGGAACCGGGAGTCGTCCGCGCTCTGCCGGGCCGCGAGGCCGTGGTTCTCCAGCGTGCGGAGCACGTCCAGGGCGTCGCCCGGGTCGCACCCGAGCCGGTGCGCCAGCTCCGCGGAGTCGAGCGATGGTGAGGCCACGAGCTCGCGATACGCGAGCGACTGCGACTTGGTCAGGCCGAGCACGTCACTGAGCATGTCATCCTCCCGCCGGATGAATATCACCGTGCCGTGGCGAGGATACGCCAGGGGTGCGCTTCGACGCTTTTGTCCCGTCTGCGGCCGTGCGCGAGCCGTGTGGGCCGGGCCGGTTGGTAGCCTCCCGGACGTGAGTACCGAAGACGTGAGCTTCCTCGCCGACGGCGGCGAGCGGGTCGCGGGCCGCTGGTTCCTGCCGGACGGCGCCCCCGTCGGCGTCGTGGCGATCGCACCGGCCATGGCCATGCCGATGCGGTTCTACCGGCACACCGCCGCGTGGCTCGCCGAGCGCGGGTTCGCGGTGCTCACGTTCTCCTACCGCGGCTCGGAGCCTGAGCTCTACGGCCCCCTGCGGGACTCCACGGTCACTGCCCTCGACTGGTACCACGACGCCGAGGCCGCCGCGCTCCACGCGCGCTCCCGCGCCGACGTCGACGGCGTCCCGCTCACCTGGGTCGGCCACTCGTTCGGCGGCCAGAGCCTCGGCTTCCTGGCCGATGTCGGCGTCGACCGCTGCGTGATGGTGACCTCGGGTACCGGCTGGCGGGGCAAGGCCGCACCGGCCATCCGGACCTGGTCGCCCCTGCTCTGGCGCGTCATCGCGCCGACCGCGACGGCGCTGGTGGGCTACTACCCGGGCCGGCGGCTGCGGATCCTGGACGACCTGCCCGGCGGCGTCATGCGGCAGTGGGGCCGCTGGTGCCTGCAGCCGGACTACCTGTTCAGCGAGCTCCCCGAGCTGCGGGACCGCTTCGCGAAGGTCGAGACGCCGGTCGCCGCCCTGTGGACCGCCGACGACGAGCTGATCTCCCCGGAGTCGATCCGGTATTGGAGCCGCGAGTTCCCGGGCACCGAGGTGGAGCTCGTCGAGATGCGTGCCGCCGACCACGGCCTGACCCGTATCGGGCACTCGGGCTTCTTCCGCCCGAAGCGGGCGGTCCTCTGGGAACAGGTCCTGCTCCCGCGCCTGGCCCTCCGCGCACCGGCCTGACCGCTCCGGCCGCTGCGGGTAGGCCGGCCCGTGGTCTCCCCTTCGAGGCCCGGGTTTCTTCGTTTTGGACGGCGCCAAAGCGAAGGAACCCGGGCCTCGAAGGGGAGTTCCGCACCGGGCACGACGTCGGACCGAAGGCGCGCTCCGGGTCAGCCGGACCGCTCAGTCGGACCGGCCGGGCGCACGTCAGAGGGGCCGGATCGTGCCCCGGAAGTGGCGGGTGCCCTTGCCCGACCGCCAGCCGTCGTACACGAAGCCGTCCGCCGGGCCTGCGGGGACCACGTCGGCCGCGTTCCGGATCGCGACGTCGACCGTGCTCGGCAGCAGCACCGGCCGGAAGAACTCGACCGTCCACTCGTACGTCTCGCCGCGCCGGGCGGGCCCGACCTCGGCCAGCGCCCGTGCCGCGGTGTACATCCCGTGCGCGATGGCCCGCGGGAACCCGAACGCCTTGGCGCCCAGGCTCGACGTGTGGATCGGGTTCTGGTCGCCCGACACCGCGCCGTAGGCCCGTCCGGTCCCGGAGCCGAGCTTCCAGCGCGCCGTCGGCAGGGGCGCCGTCCACTCCTCGCGCGGGGACTCGTCGGCCGGGGCCGCGCCGTCCGGCGCCGTGAAGCCCTTGGCGAGGTAGGTCGAGACGCCCTGGTAGGCGAGGACGCCGTCCACCAGCACCTCCGCGACCAGGTCCACCTGGACGCCCCGGCGGTGCGCCCGGGCGTCCTGCGCCCACGCCCGCACCTCGACCGTCTCGCCCAGCCGCACGGGGCGGAGCACCCGGGCCACGTTCCGCAGGTGCACCATGCCGAGCAGCGGCAGCGGGAAGTCGCCGCGCACCATCACGGCCGTGGCCAGCGGGAACGCCAGCACGTGCAGGAACCCGGCGGGCAGCACGTCGGACGACGGCTCGCCCAGCAGCTCCTGGTACGCGGCCAGGTGCGCCGCCTCGCCCGTGGTGTCCACCCGCGCCACGCGGTACGACACCTCCGGCAGCCGGACCTCCCCCTGGGGGCGCTTGCCGGCCGACCCGGCGACGCCCTTCGTGAAGAGCCCGCCCAGCTTGGGCAGCACGGGCAGCTCGGTCACGCCGTACGACGCCGGTGCCTCCGCGGTTGGTGCGCTCACTTGCCCACCATGTGCTGGCCGCACACTCGCAGGGTCTGCCCGTTGATGCCGGACGCCGGTTCGGACGCGAGGAAGGAGATCGCCTCGGCGATGTCGACCGGCAGGCCGCCCTGACCCAGTGACGGCATCCGGCGCGCCACGGTGCGGGTGAGGGCGGGCACCTTCGCGGTCATCTCGGTCTCGATCCAGCCGGGCGCCACGGCGTTCGTGGTGCCACCGGTGGCCGCGAGCACCGGGGCGCCCGCGGCGGCGTTGGCGATGACGCCGGCCTTCGTGTAGCCGTAGTTGGTCTGCCCACGGTTGCCGGCCAGGCCGGTGGTCGAGGCCAGCGAGACGATCCGCAGGCCCTCGACGCCGGCCGCGAGCAGGCGCTCGTTGATCTGGAGCTGCGCCGTGAGGTTCACGGCGATGACCGGGTCCCACTTGTCCGCCGTCATGTTGGCGAGCAGCTTGTCGCGGGTGATGCCGGCGTTGTGGACCAGGATGTCCAGGCCGCCGAGCGACTTGGTGGCGGCCAGGATCTTGTCGGCCGCGTCGTCGGCGGTGATGTCGAGCTGGAGCGCGACGCCGCCGATCTCGTTCGCGACGGCCGCGAGCGACTCCCCGGCGGGCGGCACGTCGATCACGACCACCTTGGCACCGTCCCGGGCCATCGTCCGGGCGATCGCCGCGCCGATGCCGCGCGCAGCGCCGGTGACGACGGCCACCTTGCCGGCCAGCGGGGCCTCCCAGTCGACCGGGCCGGCGGCGTCGGACGGCCCCACGGGCAGGAGCTGGCCGTCCACGTACGCCGACCTGGCGGACAGGAAGAAGCGCAGCGTGGCCACGGCCGACGCGGAGTCGACGCCCGCGCCGCCCGTGAGCTGGATGCCGTTGGCCGTGGACCCGCCGCGCAGCTCCTTGCCGAGCGAACGGACCAGGCCCTCCACGCCGCCGCGGGTCGCGGCCAGCACCGGGGCGTCGCCCTCGGCCACGGCGCGGGAGACGGTGACGACCCGGCCGTTGCCCGCCAGGCGCCGCAGCGTGCCGGCGACGGTGAGCACGGGGGCCGACACGGCCGCCGGGGTCTCGGCGCCGGTCAGCACCAGCACGACGGCGCCGAACCGCTCGCCGTCGGCGGTCTCCGGGCTGCGGCGCACGTCGACGTCCCAGCCGGACAGGACCTTGGCCACGGCGTCGGCGTCGGCTGCCGAGGCGTCGTCGGACACCACGAGGACCGGGCCCACGGTGAGCGGGCTGCCGGGGCGGTAGCGCCGGAGGATGGCCGGCTGGGGCAGGCCCAGCTTCTTGAAGACGGGCTTGAGCGTCCCGTTGGCCAGGTTGAGATAGCTGTCGGTCACGATGTCCTCTTCGTTGCGGGGCGGTACGGGCGGGCTCGGGCGGACTCAGCCGGTCGCGGCCCGGTTCAGACGGACTCGACCAGGGCGACCGCGCCCAGACCGCCGGCGGCGCAGACCGAGATCAGCGCCCGTGCGGGCTGTCCGGTCTCCGCGGCCTTCGCGGCGACCAGCTTGGCGGCGGTCGCGATGATGCGGCCACCGGTCGCGGCGAACGGGTGACCCGCCGCGAGCGAGGAGCCGTTCACGTTGAGCCTGCTGCGGTCCACCTTGCCGAACGCGCCGTCGAGCCCGAGCTCCGTACGGCAGTATTCCTCGTCCTCCCACGCGGCCAGCGTGGTCAGCACCGTGGACGCGAACGCCTCGTGGATCTCGAAGAAGTCGATGTCGTCCAGGGTGACGCCATTGCGGGCCAGCAGGCGCGGGACCGCCGCGACCGGCGCCATGAGCAGGCCCTCGTGGCCGTGCACGAAGTCGACGGCCGCCGTCTCGGCGTCCACGAACTTGGCGAGGATCGGCAGCTCCCGCTCCTCGGCCCAGGCGCGGGACGCGAAGAGGACGGCGGAGGCGCCGTCGGTCAGCGGCGTCGAGTTGCCCGCCGTCATGGTGGCCGCGTCCTCGAGCTTGGCGCCGAACACCGGCTTGAGCTTGGCGAGCTTCTCGAGCGACGTGTCGGGGCGCAGGTTGTCGTCCCGGGTCAGGCCCTTGAACGGCGTGACCAGGTCGTCGAAGAAGCCGGCCTCCCAGGCGCGGGCGAGGTTCTGGTGCGAGTTGTACGCGATCTCGTCCTGCGCCTCGCGGCTGATGCCCCACTTGGCCGTCGTGATGGCCTGGTGCTCGCCCATCGAGAGGTGGGTGCGCGGCTCGCCCGTGCTGGGGGTGGCGGGGGCCAGGTCCTTGGGGCGGATCTGGAGCAGCGCCTTGATCTTGGCCCCGGTGGTCTTGGCGTGGTTCGCGTCCAGGAGCGCGGCGCGCAGGCGGTCGCTGACCACGATCGGCGCATCCGAGACGGTGTCGGTGCCGCCCGCGATCGCGGACTCGATCTGGCCGAGCTTGATCTTGTTCGTCACCGCGATGGCGGCCTCGAGGCCGGTGGCGCACGCCTGCTGCACGTCGTAGGCGGGCGTGGTGGGCGACAGGGAGGAGCCCAGCACGCTCTCGCGGATGAGGTTGAAGTTCTTGCTGTGCTTCAGCACGGCGCCGCCGACGACCTCGCCCAGGCGCTCGCCCTGCAGGCCGAAGCGGGCGACGAGCCCCTCCAGTGCCGCGGTGAACATGTCCTGGTTGCTGGTCCGCACGTACTTCTTGCCGGCGCGGGAGAACGGGATGCGGTTGCCGCCGATGATCACGGCTTCGCGCGTGGACGGGACGGGGGCGGGGGTAGTGGACACGTCGCTGTTCCTTCTCGGTTCGTCGTCGGGCAGAGGGCTTCGTTGGGTCGAGCCTTGTCGAGACCAGGCCGGGCCGCGACCCGGTTCGCCCCGGGTGGTGCCCAGGACTCACAGTACCTGATACTCTCAGTCTCGTGAGACGAATCACAAGACCTCTAGCGAGTCAAGGTGGGGAGGCGGACCGATGAGCATCGGAGTCGACGGTCGTTCGACCCGCTGGGACGACCACCGCACGGCCCGTCGGGCAGAGCTCGTCCGCGCCGCGCGCAAGGCCGTGCACCGCCTGGGGCCCGCGGTCTCGATGGACGAGATCGCCGCCGCCGCGGGTACGTCCAAGTCGATCGTCTACCGGTACTTCGACGACAAGGCGGGCCTGCGGCTCGCCGTCGCCGAGACGGTGGTCATGCAGATGCACGACGCGCTGCGCGCCGCCGCGCAGCAGGCCGACAACCCGGAGATGGCGCTGCGCGAGATGGTGCGCGTCTACCTCGAGATGATCGAGAGCTCCCCCAACGTCTACTGGTTCGTCACCCGGACCGCGATCGGCGGCAACGAGCCCGCGCCTGTCGAGAGCGGCCGCCGCGGTCGGCGCGCCCCGGCACCCGCCGACGACGAGGGCGTGCCGAGCACCCCTGCCGACCTGCACCCGCTCGGTGCCTACCTCGACTCGGTGATCGAGCTCGTCGCGGAGCCGTTCGCGCGGGCCACCGACGTACCCCCGGCGGACGCCGCGGCCTGGGCCGCGGGCGCCGTCGGTTTCGTGCGCGGCTCCGGTGAGTGGTGGCTCGGCCACCGCACCGTCGAGTCGACGCCGCTGACCCGTGAGCAGCTCACCGAACGCGTGACCCTCTGGCTCTGGACCGGGCCCGTGGGCGTGCTGCACAACCGCCCCGGCGCCGCACCGGCGACCGCCTGATCCTGACCCACCCTCCCGACACCCAGTACCTGGCCCCCTGGCCGAAGACCGAGGAGAACCGATGACGACCACCTCCGAGCCCGTGACCACCACCGCGGCGGCCCCACAGGCCGTGGCGCCCCAGCCCGAGGCGGCGCGTCCGACGTCGGGCACCCGCGTGGACGTGCCGGCCCTGCAGCAGATGCTGCTGGGCCGCTGGCCCGAGGAACGGTCCGAGGCCCGGCGGATGGTGGCCGCGCACCCCGAGCTCTGGAAGCAGGAGGGGATCACCAAGGAGGAGCACCGGGAGATCACGCTCGCCCAGATGAAGCAGATGGTGCCGTACGGCCAGGTGCTGCGGGCCTTCCCGGAGCGCCTCGGCGGCCGGGAGCAGGCCGGCGGCAACCTCGTGGGCTTCGAGGAGCTCGTCGCGGCCGACCCGTCGCTGCAGATCAAGGCGGGCGTGCAGTGGGGCCTCTTCGCGTCCGCGATCAACCACCTCGGCACCGAGGAGCAGAAGGACCGCCTGCTCCCCGGGGCGATGGACCTGAGCGTCCCGGGTGCGTTCGCGATGACCGAGACGGGTCACGGTTCCGACGTCGCCGCCATCGGCACCACCGCGACGTACGACCCGGAGACCGAGGAGTTCGTGATCAACACCCCGTTCCGCGGGGCGTGGAAGCAGTACCTCGGCAACGCGGCGAAGCACGGCGTGGCCGCGACGGTGTTCGCGCAGCTGATCACCAACGGCGTGGACCACGGCGTGCACTGCTTCTACGTGCCGATCCGGGACCCGCAGACCCTGGAGTTCCTGCCCGGCGTCGGCGGCGAGGACGACGGCCAGAAGGGTGGCCTCAACGGCATCGACAACGGCAAGCTGCACTTCACGGACGTGCGGGTGCCGCGCCGCGACCTCCTGGCCCGGTACGGCCAGGTCGCCGCGGACGGCACCTACACCTCCTCGATCGACAGCCCCGGCCGCCGCTTCTTCACCATGCTCGGCGCTCTCGTCCAGGGCCGCGTGTCCCTCGACGGCGCGGCGATCACCGCGGCGAAGATCGGCCTCGCGATCGCCACGAAGTACGCCGAGCAGCGCCGCCAGTTCTCGCCCGCGACCGGCGCCGACGAGCTGACGCTGCTGGACTACGCGACGCACCGTCGCCGGCTCTTCCCCCGCATCGCCGAGGCGTACGCGATGCACTTCGCGCACGACGAGCTCCTGGACCTGTTCGACGACGTGTTCTCGGGCCGCGAGGACACGCCCGCCAAGCGCGAGGACCTGGAGACGACGGCGGCGGCGCTCAAGGCGACGTCCACCTGGTACTCCCTCGACACCCTGCAGGAGTGCCGCGAGGCCTGCGGCGGTGCCGGCTTCCTCTCCGAGAACCGGTTCACCGGGCTGCGCGCGGACCTCGACATCTACGCCACGTTCGAGGGCGACAACCACGTGCTCCTGCAGCTCGCGGCCAAGCGCCTGGTGGGGGACTACGGCAAGAAGATGGCGCGGGCCGCGAAGTCCCCGGCGGGCATGGCGGGCATCGTGGCCGGGCAGGCCAGGGACGCGGTGCTGCACAAGACCCCGCTGCGCAGGCTGGGCCAGTCGGTGGCCGACGGCGGCGGCGCGCGCTCCGCGGGCCGCCTGCTCGACGCCGAGGTGCAGCGCGGCCTGATCGCCGGCCGCTACGAGGGCATGGTCGCGGCCACCGCGATGGGCATGCGCCCGGCGCTCAAGGCCGACCCGGTCAAGGCGCAGGAGATCTTCGACGACAACCAGGTCAGCCTCATCGGGTCCGCCGCCGCGTGGGCCGAGCTCGTCCGCTGGGACGCGTTCACGAAGGCCGTCGCCACGGTGTCCGACCCCGGCACCCGCAAGGTGCTCACCCTGCTGCGCGACATCTACGGGCTCACCACGATCGAGCGGCACCTCGACTGGCACCTGACCAACGGCCGCATCTCGACGGGGCGTGCCAAGGCCGTCACGGCGACGATCGACCGCCTGCTCAAGGCGCTGCGCCCGCACGTGCTCGACGTCATCGACGCCTGGGGCTTCTCGCAGGAGCACCTGCGCGCGCCGATCGCCGACGGCTCCGAGAAGGTGCGCCAGGACGAGGCGCGCGCGTACTACCGCGAGCTGCGCGCGAGCGGCACGGCGCCGATCAGCGAGAAGGAGCTGCGCAAGCAGCAGGCCAAGCAGGCGCGCTAGGGTCGGGACCGCCTCGCCGCGCTACGCCGGCGAGGCGGTCACGACCAGCGGGTCATGCGGCGTCCGGCACCGCGGCCACGACCGGCACCGGGAGCTGCTGCACCGGGACCGGCTCGGCCTCGGCGTCGGGCTCCTCGTTGTCGGCGGGACGCGCGAGCGGACCGCTGAGGGTGATCGGGGCGTCCTCTGCGGGCGCCGGTTCCGGTATTGCGCGGACCACGACGAAAGTGCCCGCCAGCCCCAGGAGGGCGGCGAGCACCGCGAGCGGTACGAGCTGGTAGGCGAGCGTCATTCCGAGCAGCGCGCCGACGCCTACCGCGACGGACGATCCGAGAACGAGTACGCGAGTCATCTGGAGCCTCCCTGCCAAGGTGTCTCCGAGGAGAAATTGCCTGACCCCAGGGGGGAACTCTGTGGTGCCGCACTCCGGAAGATGCCCCTCGGGCGTCTGGGGGGCGCACGAAGAGCATGTACTGGGGCCCGGCTGAGCTGGGGCTCATCAGATTGTTTGTGGCGAGCCTGCCTCGCCGCTTTTCCAGGAAACCCCAACCTGCGCGGCTCCGCACCCCGAACAGCACCGGTCCTGGTCACGACTGGGTCACGGCTGCGTACGGGCCGCTCCGCTCACACCGGGTTGCAGTGCGCGGTGGCGGTGAGGATGAGCCCGACGTCGGGCCGCCACGGCTCCAGGTTCCACGTCTCCTTGTCCATGGCGCCCACGGCGTGGCAGACGAGCTGGTGCTCCATCGTGTCGCTGTCCGCCTCGGGCTCTGCGGCCACGAGCTGGGTGCGGATCAGGTCCAGGCCGGCCTCTCCCGCGCGCCGGGCCCAGTCCGCCGGGTCGACGGCGAGGGACCGCCCGCCCTCGTTCTCGCCCCAGGTGGTGCTCTCGATCGCCTCGGTGCCGACCACGAACGTGACCGTCACCGGCTCGGTGCGCGCCGCCTGCCCGCCGCTCCCGGAGGTCGCCGCGGGGTCGTCGATCCTCAGCCTGGCCTGGGTCGCGTCGATCTCGGTGACCTCGATGCGCGGCGCGTCCCGGGCGTCGGACGGCGGTTCCGGCGGGGCGACCGCCGCGACGGGCGTGCCGTTGCCGTCGAGCACGGAGATGCTCCCGTCGGTGTCGACGTCGAGCGCGCCGGGCGAGGTCAGGGAGAGCCGGGCGGAGCCCTCGGGGCCGAGGGAGAGCGTGACCGTCCGCGTGCCCGGCCCGAGCTCGTCCTCCCGCACGTCGGCTGCCTTCCGCGAGCTGACGTCCAGGACGACGCCGCCGACGGTGACGGTGCTGGTCTGCGCCTTCGGCCCGGTGCCGCCCTGCTCGGACGACGGTGTCGACGTCGATGTCGGTGTCGGCCGGGATGCTGTCGCCGTCGGGCCATCGGCTCCGTCCGAACCCTGGGCGCGCTCGATCAGGCTGCAGCCGCCCACGGTGAGGACGGCCGCGAGTGCGGCGCACGCGGCAAGGGGAGAGGCGACGGCCCGTCGGATCTGCACGTGCCCATTGTGCGGGGTGGCGGCCGTGCGGAGGTGGGCTCGGGTCGGCGTGCCGGGTGGCGCGTCTCGACCTCACCCTCTACAGTTAGAACATGCGTTCGAACAATGTGCTGGTGACTCGCGGTCCGGCCGACGTGCCGGACCAGTCTCCGCGTGGTGCGTCCGCGCCGCGCGAGTCGGGGTTCGCGAGCGGTTTCGCGAACCTTTCCGAGGCGGTCGACGCCGTGGCGGCGATCGACTCCCTGCTCTCCTCGCTCGCGGCCTCCCGCGCCGTGCTGATGGAGTCGGTCCGGGAGTGGGTGGCCGACCAGCCCGACCTGTTCGACGCCCCCGAGGTCGAGGCCGACGATCTCGCGGGCCTGGCGCCCGAGCTCGTCGAGCGGCTCGCCACGGCGCTCCGGGTGCCGGAGAGCTCGGCGGTCGCGCTCATCGAGGAGTCCCGGGCGCTGGTGCACGAGCACCCGCGGACGCTGGCCGCGCTGCGCGGAGGGCACATCACGCACGCGCACGCGCAGACGATCCTCGGGTACACGGACGGGCTGCGGCGGGGCAACCGGGTGGCCCTGGAGACCCGCCTCCTCAAGCACGCGCGCACCACGACGCCCGGTGAGCTGAGCCTGGTGGCGCGAGCCGAGCGTGAGCGGCGGCTGCGTCCCGTGCGGGCCGAGCCGCAGGTCGCGGCGCCCGCCGAGCACCGGTCCCGGCGTCAGCGGGTCAGTGCCTTCCCCACAGGTCGTCCCACGCCGTGAAGGCCTCGTCGGTGTGCCGGTTCTGCTGCTGGCCACCGGCGGGTGCCTGGCCGCCCCAGGCCGGGGCGTCCCACACCGGCGCGGCCTGCCCCGGCTGCTCCTGACCGCCGCCCTGGGCAGTGCCCTGACCGGTGTCCTGCGCGGTGTCGTACGGGGCCCAGTGCTGCTGGCCGTACGTAGCGCCCGGCTGCTCGCCGGACGTGCCCGTGCCGTACCCGGGAGCGGCCGGGTAGTCCTGGTCGTACGGGGCGTCGTAGCCCCCGGGCGGCGTCGCCGGCTGCGCGGGCTGGTGCGGTTCCAGCCAGGGCTGCGCGGACTCCGTCTGTCCTGTCCAGAGGGGCGCGGCCGGGGACTCCGGCGTCCACGGCCGGTCCAGGGCACCGGGCGTCTGGTACGGCTGGGCGCCGTCGTCCCGGGTGTCGCCGTGCCGGCCGCCGTAGGCGGGTTCGGCACGGTTCGGGGAGTCGTAGGCCTGGTCGCCGAAGTGGCTCTGCGCGGCGTAAGGGGCCTGGCCGAACGCGTCCTCCCGGCCGGGCGTCGGCGGGAGCGACGGATGGTCGTCGTTCCGCCGCGGCGCCGAGACCGCCGCGAACGTGGTGGTGGCCAGGTACTGCTCGAACGGGACGTCGAAGGTCTCGTCGTGCGACCACGACGAGTCCCACGGTTCGGCGGCCGGAGCCGGAGCGGCCCGCCGGCCGTCGTCGGGCATCGGGGGCAGGCGGATCTCGCCTGAGCTGTGCCGTACGCGGTCGTGCATCTGCCCCACCCAGTTCAGGGCGAGCTCGAAGCGCATGGTGCCGAGGCCGTCCACGCCCAGCTCGCCGCCGAGCGCGGGGTGCGGGTTGAACGTGTACACGTCCTCCTCACCCAGCCGGATGCCGCGGCTGCGGGCGTCACGGACCAGGTCGTCCATGAGGTACGTGGCACGCCCGTCGGCCGACTCCAGCTCCGCGTACATGGTCACGGCGGAGTTCCAGCGCAGCTCGAGCGTGCCCTCGACCGTGTCCAGGAACCACCACCCGTCCAGCGACTCCAGGAAGATGTCGCCGAAGCAGGTGGCGAAGCGCGGGGTCTGTTCGCGGATCCCCATCCAGTGCCACGAGGCCAGCCCGAACTCGAAGGCAACCTTCGGGAAAGTCCGGAGCAGCTTCATGTCCGAATGAAACCACTATCGGGTAAACGTCGGGAACCCCCACGTGACATCTTTGTTTCACCCTTAACACGCGGCGCCGGAGACACTCAGGCCAGGCCCGACTGATAGGCGAACACCACGAGCTGGGCCCGGTCGCGCGCCGCGAGCTTGATCATCGCGCGCGACACGTGCGTGCGGGCGGTGGCCGGGCTGAGCACCAGCTCCTCGGCGATCTCGTGGTTGCTCATCCCCTGCGCGACGAGGCCCACCACCTCGCGCTCGCGTCCCGTGAGGTCGCCGATCCGCGGGTGCGGTTCCAGTGCGCGCGGCGACGCCGCGGTGAACTCCCGGATGAGGGTCCGGGTGGCCGACGGCGCGAGCAGCGCCCCGCCGTCGTGCACCGTGCGGATCGCGGTGACGAGCTCCGCCGGCGGCGTGTTCTTGAGCAGGAACCCGCTCGCCCCGGCGCGCAGCCCGTCGACGACGTACTGGTCGTGCTCGAACGTCGTCAGCACCACCACGCGCGTCGCGGCCAGGTCGGGGTCCTCGGCGATGCGCCGCGTCGCCTCGATGCCGTCGATGCCGGGCATCCGGATGTCCATCAGCACCACGTCCGGCCGCAGGCGCCGGGCCTCGGCCACGGCGGCGATGCCGTCGGCGGCCTCGCCCGCGACCGTCGTGTCCGCCTCGCCCGCGATGAGCGCGCGCAGGCCCATGCGGACCAGGTCCTGGTCGTCCACCAGCAGCACCGAGATCATGCGACACCTCCCGCGGGCAGCGCCGCCCGCACCTCGAACGACTCGTCGACGGGACCGGCGTCGAGCCGCCCGCCCAGGGTCTCGACACGGTGCCGCATCCCGGTGATGCCGAACCCCGCGACGAACGCGGTACCGGACGGGCGCGGGTTGCACACCGCCAGCCGGACGGCGTCCGGCTCGTACGCCACCTCGACGCGCGCGGCCGCGCCGGCCCCGTGCTTGACCACGTTGGTCAGCGACTCCTGGAGCACCCGGTAGGCGGCGAGGTCGACGGCGTCGGGCAGGGTCCTGGGCGTGCCGATGACCGCGAGGTCCACCGCGACCCCCGCGGACCGGACGCGCTGCGCGAGCACCTCCAGGTTGGCGAGCCCCGCGGTCGGCGCGCGCTCGGGGCCGGCGCCGGAGTCGGGCCGGACGTCCGCCAGCGTGGTGCGCAGCTCGGTCAGTGCCTCGTTCGCGGCCCGGGAGATCGCCCCGAGGGCGGCGGTCGCGTCGTCGGGCCGGCCCAGGTGGAGCGCGATGTCGGCCTGCATCTGGATGGCGGCGAGCCCGTGCCCCACCACGTCGTGCACCTCGTGCGCGAGCCGCAGCCGCTCGTCGTCGCGGGCCTGCTGCTCCGCGGCGGCGTGCCGCGCCGACCGTGCCTCGTCCCACGTGCGCCGGGCCACGCCGATGCTGAAGGGCACCGCCACGAAGGCGCTCGCGGGCACGAGGCCGGCGGGGACGCCCAGCCCCGCCGGGTGTGTGAACACCGGGATCACGAGGAGGACGAGGGTCGCCGCCGCCCAGACCAGGGCGGGGCGGAGCGGGCGGCGTCGGGCAAGGGAGTAGACCGCGACCGCCAGGCACAGCATCACCGGGCCGTACGGGAAGGCGAGCAGCAGGTAGCCGACGGTGACGGCCGTGACCACGCCCAGCGTGGGCACCGGCCAACGCGTCCGGAACAGCGTCCCGGCCGCCGCGGCGACCGCCAGGGTGTAGCCGAGCGCGTCGACGGGCCGGTCCACCGCGGACGAGCCGTCCAGGAACGGCAGGCTCACGAGCACGAGCGCCGTCAGCGCCGCGCTCACGCCCACGTCGACCAGGCGCAGCTTTCCCATGTCTCCTCACCTCCAGCCCCACTGTGTCCGACGCCGGACGCCGCGTCACCCCCTACGGGTCGTAGCCCGGCGTACGTCGTGGGGCGTAGGCCGGGCCGTCCGTCGACGCCGGAGAGCGCAGCGCGGATGCCGCCCCACGGCCGATCCGGGACCGGGGCTCGGCCGGGACGCTGGGCAGGTGGGCGCCGACCGGGCGCCCAGGGAGAGGGACGGGATCATGAGTCGCAGGGGATCGGCCACAATGTCGCTGCCGCCGCGCGTACGGAAGGCCGTGCTCACCGTGCACATCGTGTCGGCGGGTGCGTGGATCGGCGTCGACGTGCTCGTCGCGGTGCTCGCCGGGACCGGGCTCGGCGGCGGTTCGGACGCCGTCCGCGGGCTCGCCCTGCGCGCCCTCGCCGAGTTCGTGGTGACCCCCATGCTGGTCTCGGCGCTGGTCTGCCTCGCCTCCGGCGTGCTCCTCGGCCTCGCGACCAAGTGGGGGCTGGTGCGCTACTGGTGGGTGGCCGTCAAGCTCGTGACGAACCTGGTGCTGTGCACCCTGATCCTCGTGGCCCTGCGGCCCGGCATGCCCGACGTCGGCGCGGCCGGCGGCGCGATCGAGGCCGGCCAGGTCCCGGCCACGGACCTCTCGTTCCTCGTCTTCCCGCCCGCGGTGTCGCTCACGGCGCTCGCGGTGGCCACCGTGCTGTCCGTGTACAAGCCCTGGGGTCGGGTGCGGGGGCAGGCGCGGCGCGTGCCCACCGGAGTGTCAGAGGCGCGGCCTACCGTTTCCGCATGAGCATCGAGGTACGCAACGCGGATCCCGCGGAGTACGAGGTTGTCGGGAAGATAGTCGCGGCGGCGTTCGCCGCGGACGGGCAGCTCGAGGCCCCGGACTCCGTCTTCTACCGGAACGTCCTGCACGACGTCGCCGGCCGGGCGGCGGCGTCCGACGTCATCGTCGCGCTCGACGACGGCGTGGTGGTCGGCGCGGTGACGTACGTGCCGCGTGGTGGCCCCATGGCCGACATCGCGCGGGACGGCGAAGCGGAGATCCGCATGCTCGGCGTCTCCCCGGACGCGCAGGGCCGGGGCGCCGGGACCGCGCTGATGCGGGAGTGCCTCGCCCGGGCCGCGGGCGGCCGCGACGCCGGGACGCGACGCGTCGTGCTCTCCACCAACACCGTCGCGCACGGCTCGCACCGCCTCTACGAGCGGCTCGGCTTCACGCGCGACCCCGCCCGGGACTGGACCCCCGTGCCCGGCGTGGACCTGCTCTGCTACACGCTCGACCTGTAGCGGCTAGGCGCCCGCGCCAGACCGCGGCCTGCCCGGCCACCGCAGCAGCCCCGACGTGATCGCCACCCCGAGCAGGAGCAGCACCCCGCCGCCGACCTCGGCCGTGTTCGGCACCTCGCCCTGCGCCAGCCAGGCCGCCGTCATGCCGAACACCGGCACCAACATGGTGAACGGCACCACCGCGCTCGCCCGGTGCCGCGCCAGCAGCGTGTTCCAGATGCCGTAGCCCACGAGGCTCGCGAGCCACGCCGTGTAGAGGGTGGACAGCACGGCGGCCCAGGTCGGGTGCGTCAGCGAGTACCCGACGGCGGCGGGCCCGTCCAGCACGAGCGCGAGCGCGAGCATCGGCACGGGGACCACGAGCGCCGACCACACCGTCATGGACAGGCCGGCCAGCGGCGTCGGCCGGGCGCCGGTCGCCTGCGTCGCCGCACCCAGGCGCCGGACGATCACGTTGCCCGTGGCCCACGACGCCGCGGCCCCGAGCGTGAGCAGGAACGCGAGGCCCGGCGTCGCGGCCGACCTGCCCAGCCCGACGATCACGAGCCCCACCGCGCCGAGCAGCACGCCCACGAGCTGCGGCGGCGTCGGGCGCTCGCGGAGCGCGACGCTCGCGAACAGGACCGTGAGGACCACCTGCGCCTGGAGCACGAGCGAGGCGAGGCCGGGCGGCATGTCGAGCCAGATCGCGGTGTACATGAGCGCGAACTGGCCGAGGCTGAGGAACAGCCCGACCACCAGCACGTCCTTCATCGGCACCGCCGGACGGGGGACCAGGAAGATCGCGGGGACCAGCACCACCACGAAACGGATCGCGAGGAAGAGCACGGGCGGCACGTCGTCGACGCCGATGTCGATCGCGAGGAAGTTGGTGCCCCAGATGATCATGACGAGCACGGCGAGGAGCGAGTGGCGCAGGGGCATGGCGTCATCGTCGGCCGCGCCGACCCGGTGCGTCCATCGCGTATCGCTGGCTGATTGTTCAGCGGCGCTGAACGGTGGCCGGGCCGTGACTACGTACTTTCCCGATCTTGTTCCACCGAGCGGGTGAAAAGTAGCGTCGCGGGCAACGGGAGACACATGTTCGCGAAGGAGCGACCGATGCGTACCACCAGACACCGCACCATCCGCAGCACTGTCACGGCGACCGCCGCCCTGACCCTGGTCCTGTCCACCTCGCTCGTCGCCTCCGCGGCGACGCAGAAGGTGCCCGACGGCGGTTCCGCCCCGTCCGCGCAGGACGTCGCGCCCGCCGCCGTCGGCGCCCTGACCTGGTCGGACGAGTTCGACGGCGCCGCGGGCAGCGCCCCCAACCCGGCCAGCTGGAACCAGGAGACGGGTGCGGGCGGCTGGGGCAACAACGAGCTGCAGAACTACACGAGCTCGCGCGACAACTCGGCCCTGGACGGGAACGGGAACCTCGTCATCACGGCCCGCCAGGACGGGAACGGCGGGTACACGTCGGCACGCCTGACCACCGCCGGCAAGGTGGAGCCCACCTACGGCCGCGTCGAGGCCCGGATCAAGATCCCCCGGGGCCAGGGCATCTGGCCCGCCTTCTGGATGCTCGGCGGCCAGATCGACTCCGGCGTCCCGTGGCCCGACTCGGGCGAGATCGACATCATGGAGAACGTGGGCTTCGAGCCGCACATGGTGCACGGCACGATCCACGGCCCCGGCTACTCCGGCGGTAGCGGGATCGGCGCGGCGTACACCCACCCGCAGGGCTGGTCCTTCGCCGACGACTTCCACACCTTCGCGGTGGACCGGGCGCCCGGCCGCATCACCTGGTCGGTCGACGGGAACGTCTACCAGACCCGCACCACGGCGGACACCGGCGGCAACCCGTGGGTCTTCGACCAGCCGTTCTTCATGCTGCTGAACGTCGCGGTGGGCGGCAACTGGCCCGGCTACCCCGACGGCACCACGCAGTTCCCGCAGCAGATGGTCGTCGACTACGTGCGCGTCTACGACCAGGGCTGACCCGCTCATCAGGTGTCAGACGTACAGGTCACAGGAGGGACCTGTGCGTCTGACACGTGGTGGTGGGCCCACGTCGTAGACTGGCGGGGCGCTCCGGCGCCCAGAAACCTACCCCGCACGCGAGGAACTACATGACCGCGCCCGCGTCCCAGGCACCCTCCCGCCCGACTCCCGCCGTTCCGAGACTGGACACGGTCGAGGCCGCCGCAGCCACCCCTGACGAGGTGCAGCCGTACGGCGAGCTCGGACTCAAGGAGGACGAGTACCAGCGCATCAAGGACATCCTGGGCCGCCGCCCCACCGCGGCCGAGCTCGCGATGTACTCCGTGATGTGGAGCGAGCACTGCTCGTACAAGTCGTCGAAGGTGCACCTGAGCAAGTTCGGCGAGAAGGTGACCGACGAGATGAAGGAGCACCTCCTCGTCGGCATCGGTGAGAACGCCGGCGTCGTCGACATCGGCGACGGCTGGGCCGTCACCTTCAAGGTCGAGTCGCACAACCACCCGTCGTTCGTCGAGCCCTACCAGGGCGCTGCGACCGGTGTGGGCGGCATCGTCCGCGACATCATCTCGATGGGCGCACGCCCCGTCGCCGTTATGGACCAGCTGCGCTTCGGCGCCGTCGACCACCCCGACACCGCGCGCGTCGTGCACGGCGTCGTCTCGGGTGTGGGCGGCTACGGCAACTCCCTCGGCCTGCCGAACATCGGCGGCGAGCTCGTCTTCGACGGCTCCTACCAGGGCAACCCGCTGGTCAACGCCCTCTGCCTGGGCGTGCTGCGGCACGAGGACATCCACCTCGCCAACGCGACCGGCCTCGGCAACAAGGTCGTGCTGTTCGGCGCCCGCACGGGCGGCGACGGCATCGGCGGCGCCTCGATCCTCGCGTCCGAGACGTTCGAGGACGGCGTCCCCGCCAAGCGCCCTAGCGTCCAGGTGGGCGACCCCTTCATGGAGAAGGTGCTCATCGAGTGCTGCCTCGAGCTGTTCTCGGCCAAGGTCGTCGAGGGCATCCAGGACCTCGGCGCCGCCGGCATCTCCTGCGCCACCTCGGAGCTCGCCTCCAACGGTGACGGCGGCATGCACGTGGACCTCGACGACGTGCTGCTGCGCGACCCCACGCTGAACGCCGGCGAGATCCTCATGTCGGAGTCGCAGGAGCGCATGATGGCCGTCGTGCGGCCCGACCAGCTCGACGCGTTCCTCGCGATCACGGGCAAGTGGGAGGTCGAGACCGCCGTCATCGGCGAGGTCAACGGCTCCGGCCGTCTCACGATCGACCACCACGGCCAGCGGATCGTGGACGTCGACCCCAAGACCGTGGCGCACGAGGGGCCCGTGTACCACCGGCCCTACGCCCGTCCGGCCTGGCAGGACGGCCTCCAGGCCGACACGACGACCGCCGCGGGCCTCGCCCGGCCGGCGTCCGGCCCCGAGCTGCGGGAGACCGCGCTGGCGCTGCTCGCCTCGCCCAACCTCGCCTCCAAGGCGTGGGTCACCAACCAGTACGACCGCTTCGTCCAGGGCAACACGGCGCTCGCCCAGCCCGACGACGGCGGCGTCGTGCGCGTCGACGAGACCACGGGCCTCGGCGTCGCGCTCGCGACCGACGCGAACGGCCGGTACGGCAAGCTCGACCCGCGCGCGGGTGCGGCGCTGGCGCTCGCCGAGGCCTACCGGAACGTCGCCACGGCCGGCGCCGAGCCGCTGGCCGTGACGGACTGCCTGAACTTCGGCTCGCCGGAGCACCCGGACTCGATGTGGCAGCTCGTCGAGGCGATCGAGGGTCTCGCGGACGCCTGCCAGGAGCTCGGGGTCCCGGTCACCGGCGGCAACGTCTCCCTCTACAACGGCACGGGCGAGCCGGGCCAGATCGACTCGTCGATCCACCCGACCCCCGTGGTCGGCGTGCTCGGCGTGCTCGACGACGTGAGCACCGCGCTCTCGTCCGGCTGGCAGACCGAGGGGCTGTCCCTCCTCCTGCTCGGCACCACGCGCGACGAGCTCGACGGCTCGGCGTGGGCCGACGTCGTGCACTCGCACCTCGGTGGCGTGCCCCCGCAGGTGGACCTGGCCGCCGAGAAGGCGCTGGCCTCGGCGCTCGTCGAGGCGCGGCGCGGCGGCCTCGCCGCCGCCGCGCACGACCTGTCCGAGGGCGGCCTCGTCCAGACGCTGATCGAGGCCTCGCTGCGGTTCGGCGTGGGCGCGTCGGTGGCGCTCGAGGGCGTGACGGGCCGCGACAAGGTGGACCCGTTCGTGGCGCTGTTCTCGGAGTCGACGGGCCGCGTGGTCGTCGCCGTCGACCCGGAGCACGAGGGCGAGCTGACCCACCTGGCCGAGGACGCCGGCGTGCCGGTGCTCCGCCTGGGCACCACCGGCGGCGACGCCGTGGTGGTCGAGGGCCACTTCGAGCTCCCGCTCGACGAGGCCCGCACGGCCCACGAGGGAACCCTCCCGCGCATCTTCGGCTGATCCGAGGAGCCTTGACCAGCCGCTGAGATCTGTCGGCTGGTCAAGGCTCTTCCGGGCAGCCGATAGGGTCCGGGGGTGCGATTTGTCCGTGGCCTCATCTCCCTCGTGCTCTGGATCATCGCGATCCCCCTGCTCCTCGTGGCGCTCGCCAGGGTGCTCCCGTTCGACAACGTGGTGCCCCTGCCCCAGCTCGTCGCGTTCACGCCGTGGGCCACGCTCGCGACGCTGCCGCTGCTGATCGTCGCGCTGTTCTCGCGGCGCTGGGTGCTGACCTCGCTGCTCGGGCTCTCGTTCGCGGGCTTCCTGTTCTGGATGGTGCCCTTCTTCATGCCGCCGGAGACGTCCACGGCGGCCGACCCGGACGACGCGGGCACGCTGCGGGTCATGACGGTGAACGCCCTGTACGGGCGGGCCGACGCGGAGACCGTGGTGGGGCTCGTGGAGTCCCAGAACGTCGAGGTGCTCGCGGTCCAGGAGCTCACGCCCGACTTCGAGCGGGCCCTCGCGGACGCCGGCCTCGACGAGCTGCTGTCGCACAGCTTCACCGTCCCCGCCGAGGACACCCCTGCGGGCAGCGGGCTCTGGTCGACCACCGAGCTGACCGACGTGGAGCAGATGAGCGGCACCACCTTCGCGATGCCGTCGGCCCTGGTCGACGTGGGCGGCACCGACGTCCGCGTCACCGTGGTGCACCCGTACCCGCCCATGCCGGAGGACGTCACCACCTGGCGCACCGAGCTCGTCGAGCTCACGGAGAAGGTCCACGGGGACGAGACGCCGCAGATCCTGGCCGGCGACTTCAACGCCGGCTACGACCACGCGACGTTCCGCGACCTGCTCGGCTCGCGCTTCGTGGACGCGACCCGCGAGTGGGGTGCGGGTCCGACCGTGACCTGGCCGGAGGGCAGCCGGGTGCCGGCGCTCTTCGCCCTGGACCACGTGGTGGTGGAGAAGGACATGCCCGTCTCCGACGTCGTGTCCATGCAGGTCCCCGGGACCGACCACCGCGCGCTGGTGGCGACCGTCGTCGTCGAATAGCACAGCGACACCGCGCGGGGAGCGCGGAACCGGCTTATGTTCGCAGTTGTGCCCACCCGTCAGATGCGCCTCGCGCCCGCTGCTCCCGACGACGTGAGTGGTGCCCTCGCGGCTCTTCGCGCCGAGGTCGGCCTGCCCGCGATGTTCCCGCAGGACGTGCTCGAGGAGGCCCTCGCGGTCGCCGGGCACGACGTCTCCGCCGGCCGGACCGACCGCCGCGACATCGCGTTCGTCACCATCGACCCGCCCGGTTCCAAGGACCTGGACCAGGCGGTCCACGTGGAGCAGTCCGGCGAGGGCTACGTGGTGCACTACGCCATCGCGGACCTGGGCGCGTTCGTGGTCCCGGGCGGTGCGATCGACGGGGAGGTGCACCGGCGCGGCATGACCGTCTACGGGCCGGACGCCCGCACGCCGCTCCACCCGAAGGTCCTGTCCGAGGGCGCGGCGAGCCTGCTGCCCGAGGAGGACCGTCCGGCCGTGCTGTGGACGGTGACCCTCGACGCGCGCGGCATCATCAAGGGCGCCGCGCTGGAGCGCGCCTACGTGCGCAGCCGGGAGCGGCTCACCTACGCCGAGGTGCAGTCGACCCTCGACGCGGGCACGGCGAGCGAGTCGTTGCAGCTCCTGGCCGACGTCGGCCGCCTCCGCCAGTCGCTGGAGCTCGCACGCGGCGGCGTCTCGCTGTCGGTTCCCGAGCAGGAGGTGGAGCGGCGCGAGGACGGCACCTACACGCTGTCGTTCCGGCGCAACCTCCCGGTCGAGGAGTGGAACGCGCAGATCTCGCTGCTCACGGGCATCGCAGCCGCGCACCTCATGCGCGAGGCGGGCGTGGGCATCCTGCGCACCCTCCCGGAGGCCGACCCGCGCGACCTGGCCCGGCTGCACCGCACCGCCCGCGCGCTCGGCATCGACTGGCCGGACGACCTCCCGTACGCGCGACTCGTCCCCACGCTCGTCTCGCGCATCCCCGAGCACGCGGCGTTCCTCAACGAGGCGACCACGCTCTTCCGCGGGGCCGGCTACGTCGCCTTCGGCATGCCGGGGCCCGACGGCGCCGTCGTGCCGACGCCCGAGAACACCCGGCACGCCGCCATCGCCGCCGACTACGCCCACGTCACGGCGCCGCTGCGCCGGCTCGTGGACCGGTACGCGACCGAGGTCTGTCTTGCCGTCTCCGCCGGCACCCCCGTGCCCCCGTGGGTGCTGGAGGCGCTGCCCGCCCTGCCCGGCGTCATGGCCGAGACCGGCCGCCGCGCCTCGTCGTTCGAGCGCGAGTGCGTGGACATCGTCGAGGCGTCGCTCCTCGCGGACCGCCTGGGCGAGGAGTTCGACGGCGTGGTGGTCGACGTCGACGAGCAGGACAAGGAGCTGCAGCGTGGTGAGGTCGTGCTGCGCGACCCGGCGGTGCGGGCGCGCGTGGTGGGTCCCGCTCTGCCCCTGGGCGACGAGGTGCGGGTCCAGCTCGCCGAGGCCGACGTGGCCGAGCGGCGCGTGACGTTCACGCTCGGCGGTCCGCTGGCCGGCCGGGCGGCGAACACCGCCGGCCGTGGGGAGCACCGCGCCGGAACGGCCGGAGCTGCCGGAGCGGCCGGCGCGCCCGAGCGGGGCGGACGGCGTGCAGCCCGGCGCGCCTCGGCGGGCACGAGCGGCCCGGCCGCCGCCCCGACGCCGTTCGCGGCGCCGGGCGACGGGGCGGCCCCCGTGCCCGAGGCGGCCGTGGAGCCGCGGCAGGCGCGGCGCTCGCAGGCGGAGCCGCGCCCGGAGCGCCTGGTCTCGCCCGAACCCCTGCTCTCGCCCGGGCCCCTGCTCTCGCCTGGGCCACTGCCCCAACCGCAGCCGCTGTCCGAACCGCAGCCCCGCCCCGCGCCGCAGCTCCGGTCGCGGGCGGAGCGCCGGCGCTGGTCGGAGCCTGAGCCGGAGCGGGTGGTGGGCACCGACCCGTGGCAGCGGCCGGAGCCGAGCCCCAGCCCGCAGCCCCGCCCGGTCCCACGGCCGCGTCCGACACCGCAGCCTCGTCCCGAGCCCGCACCGCCGCAGCCGCAGCCGCCCGCTTTCCGGCCGACGGTGTCCGAGGTCCCCCGCCGCGTGCGGCGTGCGGACTACCCGCCGATCAGCCGCCCGGTCCGGCCCCAGGTCCGCGACGAGATGCCGCTGTCGGAACCCTGGCCGCGGCACTCGCCGGCCGCCGGGCCGCGGTCGCAGCCCGTGCCGGCGGTGCGGACGGGCGGCCTGCCGCGCGTCGTGCAGGTCGCGAGGTTCCCGTCCGTGTCCTCGCGCGAGCTGCCGATGGTGGTGGCGGCGGACCTGCTCGCGGTCGAGGGCCCGACGCCCGACGTGTACCGGTACTGAGGCGACGGTCGGCCATACTGACCCCATGACCAACGCTGTTCCTGGTGTCGCCTGGCGCGCGGGCGCTGTCCTCGACGACGTGGCGGGCGAGGACGTCCGGACCCGGCCCGGCGACCTCCCGGTGGTGCGGTAGTGCCCCCGCGGCGCCGGACCGACCCGGTGGCCGGGCGCGCCGCCGTCGCCGTCTGGGCCCGGGGCGAGGCAGAGCGCAAGGACGTGACGACGGCCGTGCGGTTCACGCTGGAGGAGCTGGCCGAGGTCGCACCGGGGAACTCCGTCGAGGTGCGCGTGCCGCCCGCCGGCGCGGTGCAGGTCGTGGCCGGGCCCCGGCACACGCGCGGCACCCCGCCGAACGTCGTCGAGACCGACCCGGAGACCTGGCTCGGCCTGGCCACGGGCACCGTCACCTGGGCGGACGTCGTCGCGGACGGACGGGTGCGCGCCTCGGGCGACCGCTCCGACATCTCGCACCTGCTGCCGCTGACCGCCGGACGCCGGGCGGCGTCCGGGTCGGGCGGCGAGCCGGGGTCTCCGGCCGTATCCGGGTGAACCGTGCGCCGGCGGCGTGTACCGGGCAGCGATGTCGGTGACACCCGCTAGCCTCGCGTCGATCTCGTGGCTCGGCCGCGGGCAGGTTCACCCGGTGCCGGGACCTCAGTTTTCCCGGCGGGTGCCCGACCGTAACCGCCGGTTCACGAGGCAGTGATTGGTTGGTGCCGCTCGTGCCGGACCGCCTGCGCAACTGACGCGCGCCCGGCCGCGGCGATGCCGCCGAGCACGTCGTCCAGCAGCAGTGCACTCCAGCCCGGCCCTCGGTCGGCTATTGCAGAAGGAGTCAGCGTGAGACCCAGCACGCTCCGGTCCCCGCGACCGCACCCCCGAACCCGTGGGCGAGCCGCCGTCGCCGTGGCACTCTCCGCGGCGCTCACCGTGCCCGCGACGGCGGCCGTCGCCGCGCCCACGGCCACCGCGGACGGCCCGGACTCCGGGCACGTCGTCATCAGCGAGGCCTACCTCGTGGGCGGCAGCTCCGGCCAGCCGTACCGCAACAAGTTCGTGGAGCTGTACAACCCGACGGACGAGCCGGTCAGCGTCGACGGCTGGTCGGTCCAGTACAAGTCCGCGACGGGCGCGTCGTTCTCCGGCGTCACCGCGCTGAGCGGCACCATCGCCGCCGGCGGCCACTACCTGGTGCAGGGCGCCTCGAACGCGGCCAACGGAGAGCCCCTCCCCACGCCCGACGCCGTCGGCAGCCTCAACCTGAGCGGCACGGCGGGCGTCATCGCGCTCGCATCGCAGGCCACCGCCGTCACGCCCGCCAAGGGCGCCGTGCCGGCCGAGGGTGCCGCGGGCGTCGTCGACCTGCTCGGCTACGGCACCGCCGACACGTTCGAGACCGCCCAGGGCCCGGCCGGCCAGGGCACCGGCGTGGTCGGGTCGCTGGAGCGCACGGGCGACGCGGGCGACAACTCGGCGGACTTCGTGTTCGGCGCCGAGGTGACCCCCACCAACGGCGAGGGCTCCGAGCCCGAGCCCAGCCCCAGCCCGTCCGTGCCGACCGAACCCGGCGAGGTCACCCCGATCGCCGAGATCCAGGGCACCGGTGACACCAGCCCGCTGGTCGGCGACACGGTCACGACGCAGGGCGTCGTCACCGCCGTCTACCCGACGGGTGGCTTCAACGGCCTCTACCTGCAGACCGCCGGTACCGGCGGCGGTGCGGACCCGGCGCCCGGCGCGTCGGACGCCGTCTTCGTGTTCTCGGCGGCGGCCGCAGCCGACCTCTCGGCGGGCGACCACGTGGAGGTCACCGGCGTCGTGTCGGAGTTCAACGGCCTCACGGAGCTCACGCCGTCGTCGGGCGGCTGGAGCGTCCTGGACGAGCCCGCGACGGTCGAGCCGACCGTGACCGCCTGGCCCGCCACCGCGGCCGGCCGCGAGGCGCTCGAGGGCATGCTGCTCGCGCCGCAGGGCGAGTTCACGGTGACGGACAACTACGACACCAACTACTACGGCACGGTCGGGCTGGCGGCCGGCGACAGCCCGCTGGTGCAGCCCACCACGGCGGGGCGCCCCGGCTCGGCGGAGTACGACGCGCAGGTCGCGGACAACGCGGCGCGCGCCGTGCTGCTCGACGACGGCTCGTCCACGAACTACAACTCGACCGCGAACAAGTCGAAGCCGCTGCCCTACCTGACCGGCGGCGCGCCGCTGCGGGTGGGCGCGGCCGTCACGTTCACGCGTCCGGTCGTGCTGGACTACCGGTTCGACGCGTGGAGCTTCCAGCCGACGTCGCACCTGACGCCGGACGTCGCCGACGCCGTGCAGCCCGCGACCTTCGAGAACACCCGCGAGGGCGCGCCTGCCGAGGTGGGCGGCGACCTGGAGGTCGCGACGTTCAACGTGCTGAACTACTTCAGCACCACGGGCGACGAGCTCACGGGCTGCACCTACTACACGGACCGCGCGGGTGATCCGGTCACCGTCTCGGGCGGCTGCGACGCCCGCGGCGCGGCCGAGGAGGAGGACCTGCAGCGGCAGCAGACCAAGATCGTCGCGGCGATCTCGGCGCTCGGCGCGGACGTCGTCGCGCTGCTGGAGATCGAGAACACCGCCTCCCTGGGTGGTCCCCGTGACCAGGCCCTGGGCGACCTGGTGGACGCGCTGAACGCCGCAGAGGGCGCCGGCACGTGGGCCTACGTGGCCTCCCCGGCCGAGGTGCCCGACGCCGAGGACGTCATCCGCAACGCCTTCATCTACCGGACCGCCACCGCGGAGCCGGTCGGTGACTCGACGATCCTCGTCGGCGACGAGGCGTTCCAGAACGCCCGTCAGCCGCTGGCCCAGACGTTCCAGCCCGCGGACGGCGCCGCCGGCGCCGGTGACGACGTCGTGGTGATCGCCAACCACTTCAAGTCGAAGGGCTCCGCCGGACCGTGGCCCGGCGACGCCGACCAGGGCGACGGGCAGGGCGCCTCGAACGAGTCCCGCACCCGCCAGGCGACGTCCCTCGTGGCGTTCGCCGAGAACCAGGCCGCCGCGGCCGGGACCGACAAGGTCCTGCTGGTCGGTGACTTCAACTCGTACGAGCAGGAGGACCCGATCGAGGTCCTCACCGAGGCCGGGTACACCGACCTCGGCCCCACCACGGGCGAGTACTCGTACAACTTCGACGGCATGGTCGGCTCGCTCGACCACGTGCTGGCCTCCCCGGCCGCGGCCGAGGCCGTGTCCGGTACGGACATCTGGAACATCAACGCGTACGAGCCGGTGGCGAACGAGTACAGCCGCTACAACTACAACGCGACGATCCTCTACGACGAGACGCCCTTCCGGTCGTCCGACCACGACCCCGTCCTGGTCGGTCTTGACCTGGGCGACACCACGACCGAGCCCGGCTCGGTGGACCTGGACCTCGTGGCCATCAACGACTTCCACGGCCGCATCGACACCAACACGGTGAACTTCGCGGGCACCGTGGAGGAGCTGCGGGCGCAGAACCCCGAGGGCACCGCGTTCGTCTCGGCGGGCGACAACATCGGCGCCTCGTTGTTCGCGTCCGCGCTGCAGCAGGACCAGCCCACGATCGACGTGCTGAACGCGCTCGGCCTGAAGACCTCGGCCGTGGGCAACCACGAGTTCGACCAGGGCATGTCCGACCTCACCGGCCGCGTCACCGACGCCGCCGACTGGGACTACCTCGGCGCCAACGTCTACGACGAGGCGACGGGGGAGCCCGCCCTGCCCGAGTACCAGGTGGTCCCGGTGAACGGTGTCGACGTCGGCTTCGTCGGCGTGGTCACCGAGGAGACCCCCACGCTGGTCACGCCCTCGGGCATCGAGGGCCTGGAGTTCGGCGACCCGGTCGAGGCGCTGAACCGCGTCACCGACGAGCTGCTCGACGGCGACGCCGCGAACGGCGAGGCGGACGTGGTCGTGGCTCTCGCGCACGACGGCGCGAGCGCGGGCACGCCCGACGGCGCCACGCTGGAGGAGGAGATCGCCGCCGGCGGTCCGTTCGCCGACCTGGTGCAGCAGACCGACCCGCGCGTCGCGGCCATCTTCACCGGCCACACGCACAAGCAGTACGCGTGGGACGCCCCGGTCCCGGGTGCGGAGGGGGAGACCCGGCCGATCATCCAGACCGGCAACTACGGCGAGTTCCTGGGGCACGTCTCCCTCACCGTGGACACGGAGACGTTCGACGTCACCGACTACGCGGTCGAGAACGTGGCGCGCACGGCCACCCCGGCCGCCGAGCTGATCGCGACGTACCCGGCGGTCGCCGAGGTCGACTCGATCGTGGACGCCGCGCTGGCCGAGGCCGAGGAGATCGGCGCGCAGCCGGTCGGCAAGGTGACGGCTGACGTGACCACGGCGTTCGCGGGCGGCTCGTACACCGACGGCGGCTACGCCGGCGGCAACCGGGACGACCGTGCGTCGGAGTCGGCGCTCGGCAACCTCGTGGCGAACTCGCTGCGTGACTCGCTCTCCGCCGACGAGCGGGGCGGCGCCGACATCGGCGTCGTGAACCCCGGCGGCCTGCGCAACGAGCTCTACTTCGGCGAGGACGGGATCATCACCTACGCCGAGGCCAACGCGGTGCTGCCGTTCGTCAACAACCTGTGGACGATCACGCTCACGGGTGCGCAGCTCGACACCCTGCTCGAGGAGCAGTGGCAGACGGACGCCAACGGCAACCGGCCGTCGCGCCCGTACCTGGCGCTGGGGCTGTCCGACAACGTGTCGTACACCACGACCACGGCCGACCCGAACGCGACGCCGGGCGACAACGTCTCGTCGATCACGATCGACGGCGTGCCGGTGGACCCCGCGGCGGAGTACCGCATCGCGACGTTCTCGTTCCTGATCTCGGGCGGGGACAACTTCCGGGCCTTCACCGGGGGCACGGACGGTCGCGACTCGGGTCTGGTGGACCGTGACGCCTGGATCACGTACCTGAAGGACTCGTCCCCGGTCACGCCGAGCTTCGCCCGCACCCGCACGGTGGCCTCGGCCCTGCCGGGCACGGTCCAGGCGGGCGCGGCGACGACGGTCGGCCTGTCCGGCCTGAACCTGACCTCGCTCGGCGCGCCGCAGAACACGGGTGTCGAGACGTTCCTGGTCCCGTCGGGCGGCGCGCCCGCGGACGGCGTCTCCCTCGGCGCCGGCACGGTGACGAACGGCGCGACATCGACGTCGGTCACCATCCCGGCGAACACGGCGGCGGGGCAGTACCAGCTCGTGGTGCAGGCGTCGCCGTCGGGCACCACGGCCCGGCTGCCGATCACCGTCGAGGCCGCGGAGCCCGAGGAGCCCGAGGCTCCCGCGTGGGTGCCGTGGAAGCTCTACTGGTGGGGTGACACCGTCTCCTACAAGGGCAAGGTCTACGAGGCGACCCGGCCGACGATCCTCCAGATCCCGGGCTTCGGGAAGCACAGCCCCTGGAAGCTGATCTCGCCGAAGTAGAACCAGGGCGAGGTAGAACTGCAGCGAGGTAGAACGGCAGCGCACCCTTCACCGGGTGCGCTGCCGTTCTGCTTCGCCCTGGTTCTACTTCGACGAAAGGGGTGCGTACCCTGGTCGGGTGAGTGAAACCCAGGCATCGCGCGAGTCCTCCGACGACGTGGAGGTGCGCGACGTCGTCGACCCGGCGACCGTGCGCCGCGCCCCGCGGTACAAGGCGTTCTTCCTGACCGGCGCGCTGGTCGGCGTCGTGCTCGGCCTGCTCCTGTCATTCTACCTGGTCAGCTCGCCCTCGGGCTCCGGGCTGATGAAGCCCGGCGTCTACGTCACGGTGCTGACCGCCTTCGTCACGATGGTGACCACCCTGCTGGCCGGCCTGTTCGCGGTGATCGCGGACCGCCGGAGCCTGCGCGGCCGCTGACGCGGAGGTCACATGCGAGGCCGGTCACGGAGATCCGGCCGCATGGGATACTCGGAACATGCCTCTGCGCGGAGATGGCCGACTCAACCACGACCTCATGCCCGGCGAGAAGGGCCCCCAGGACGCATGCGGCGTCTTCGGGGTCTGGGCACCCGGTGAGGAGGTCGCCAAGCTCGCGTACTTCGGTCTGTACGCCCTGCAGCACCGCGGACAGGAGTCCGCGGGCATCGCCACCAGCAACGGTGAGCAGATCCTCGTCTACAAGGACATGGGACTCGTCTCCCAGGTCTTCGACGAGACAGCCCTGAACGCACTGACCGGCCACATCGCAGTCGGGCACTGCCGGTACTCCACCACCGGTGGCGTGACCTGGGAGAACGCCCAGCCGACGCTCGGCGCCACGGCGTCGGGCACGGTGGCCCTCGGCCACAACGGCAACCTGACCAACTCGGCCGAGCTCGTCAACCTCGTGGCCGAGCGCTACGGCGCCCAGCGCCGCGGCGAGCTCGCCCGCGGCAACACCACGGACACGGCCCTGATCACCGCGCTCTTCGCGGGCGACGCCGACCACACGCTGGAGGCCACGGCCCTCGAGGTGCTGCCGCGGCTCCGCGGGGCCTTCTCCCTGGTCTTCATGGACGAGAACACCCTGTACGCGGCGCGCGACCCGCAGGGCGTGCGCCCGCTGGTGCTCGGCCGCCTCGACCGCGGCTGGGTGGTGGCCAGCGAGACCCCTGCCCTCGACATCGTGGGCGCCTCCTACGTGCGCGACGTCGAACCCGGCGAGCTCATCTGCATCGACGCCGACGGCATGCGCTCCGTGCGCTTCGCCCAGGCCGAGCGTGCGGCCTGCGTCTTCGAGTACGTGTACTTGGCCCGCCCGGACAACACGATCAACGGGCGCTCGGTGCACGCCGCGCGCGTCGAGATGGGCCGCACCCTGGCGCGCGAGCACCCGGTCGACGCCGACCTCGTGATCCCGACGCCGGAGTCCGGCACGCCGGCGGCCGTCGGCTACGCCGCGGAGTCCGGCATCCCGTTCGGGCAGGGCCTCACCAAGAACGCCTACGTGGGCCGCACGTTCATCCAGCCGTCCGACACGCTGCGGCAGCTCGGCATCCGCCTCAAGCTCAACCCGCTGCGCGAGGTCATCAAGGGCAAGCGCCTCGTGGTCGTGGACGACTCGATCGTGCGCGGCAACACCCAGCGCGCCCTGATCCGCATGCTGCGGGAGGCGGGCGCGGCCGAGGTGCACGTGCGCATCTCGTCGCCGCCGGTCAAGTGGCCCTGCTTCTACGGCATCGACTTTGCGTCGCGCGCGGAGCTCATCGCGAACGGCCTCGCGGTCGAGGAGATCGGCCAGTCGCTCGGCGCCGACAGCCTCGGCTACATCACCACCGAGGGCATGATCGCCGCGACCGAGCAGCCGAGCTCGCAGCTCTGTGCCGCCTGCTTCACGGGCAAGTACCCGATCGAGCTGCCCCCGGACGACCAGCTCGGCAAGCACCTCCTGGAGCAGGCGGAGCTTCCGCTCGGCCAGCCCGAGGACGGGCTCAAGCAGCTCACCGTGAGCACCGGCGGCTCGACCGCGCTCGACCACCCGTGACCCACGTACACCACCCGAACGACGCAGGAGCACCCGTGACTTCCGAAGGCCTGACGTACGCCGCCGCAGGCGTGGACACCGAGGCGGGCGACAAGGCCGTCGAGCTCATGAAGGACGCCGTACGGCGCACGCAGGGCCCGGCCGTGCTCGGTGGGGTGGGCGGCTTCGCCGGCCTGTACGACCTGTCGGCCTTCAAGAGCTACCGTGCGCCGCTGCTGGCGACGTCCACCGACGGCGTCGGTACCAAGGTTGCGATCGCGCAGGCCATGGACAAGCACGACACCATCGGGTTCGACCTGGTGGGCATGGTCGTGGACGACATCGTCGTGATGGGGGCCAAGCCGCTCTTCATGACCGACTACATCGCCACGGGCAAGGTCGTGCCGGAGCGCATCGCGGACATCGTGCGCGGCATCGCCCAGGCGTGCGAGGTGGCCGACACGGCCCTGGTGGGCGGTGAGACGGCCGAGCACCCGGGTCTCCTGGACCCGGACGAGTACGACGTCGCCGGCGCCGCCACTGGCATCGTGGAGGCCGACAAGGTGCTGGGCCCGGACCGGGTGCAGCCCGGTGACGTGCTCATCGCCCTCGCCTCGAGCGGCCTGCACTCCAACGGGTACTCCCTGGTGCGCGCCGTGATCAAGCACGCGGGCTGGGCGTTGGACCGGCACGTGGACGACCTGGGGCGTGCCCTGGGCGAGGAGCTCCTGGAGCCCACGCGCGTCTACGCCTCGGACTGCCTGGCGCTGGCCGCGGACGAGGCGGCGCAGGTTCACGCGTTCACGCACGTGACGGGCGGCGGGCTCGCGGCCAACCTGGCGCGCGTGCTGCCCGCCGGGCTCGTTGCGACGGTCGACCGCGCGTCCTGGGACGTGCCCGCCGTGTTCCAGATGGTGCGCAGCCTCGGGGGCGTGCCCCGGCGCGACCTGGAGAACACGCTGAACCTGGGTGTCGGCATGGTGGCCGTGGTGGGCGCCGACGGCGCCGACGCGGCACTCTCGCGACTGTCCGCGCTGGGCGTGCCGGCATGGACGCTGGGCAGCGTGGACACCCTGGATGCCTCAACGGCGCAGGAAGACCTGGTCGCGGGGACGAAGGGTGTGTCCGGCGGCGCGGTCAGGCTGGTGAACGACTACCGCTGAGGCAGTGGGCGGACCTGACCGAGGACCGGGCCTGGGGCCGGCGCAAACGCGCCGGCACCCTCAGCGCGTGTTGCCGTCCTGGTCTGCCCAGTCGGAGTACCTGTTGTCGTACTCCTCGTCCTCCGAGGATTCCCACCGCGACTGTGTCGCAACATCCGTGCGGGAGTCTCCGCTGAGCTCCTGCTCGAGGGCGTGATAATTGGTGTCCGGGCTGTAGTACTTCAGCTCGCGAGCAACCTTGGTCTGCTTAGCCTTCTGACGGCCGCGGCCCATGGCTCCGACCCCCCTCAACGTAGGAGCGGGGCGGCACCGTGCATGGACGTGCGGCCCCGTAGCGTTTCGTCTGTCCAGGTTCCAACGTTACATGCTGGTACGGCGTTTCTTCCAGTCCGTGGACGTGATTCGTCCCATCCGCCGATGTGACATTGGAGTCGTTCTGGCCCCCTACCGGCTCGTCGCGGCTGGCCCTTCGACCACTTCTTGACCGTTACATGGCATTTCTGGGGTCGACGGCGCTCTGGGTGAGGCTTCGGGCCGCCCCTCCCGGGCTATGCCGGCCGGGTGCTCCGAAGGTCCGGTCCGGCACTTTGCCGACTCGTGGCGGGCGTCCGGGCCCCGTTCGCACATGCGCTCGGGGTGGCCCCCGTGTCGCCCTGAGGGGCGGCGAAATGTCGGCGTCGGCGTGTCGCACGTGTCCGAGACTCGCCCGAAACGGGCGCGCGTGGCGAGCGGGGGAGAAAGTGAGGGAATAAACCCCGTCCCCAAGTCGCCTAAATCCCGTTTGCTGCTAACAATGGTGCAAGAGCGGGTGTCGTCAACCGCCTGGTACGGCCAGGCCGGCACCGTTCCGGAGGAGGTGCGGGGATGTCCATCCACGGAGAATCCGAGGTCCTGCTCACGCCTGCCGAGGTAGCGAGCTTGTTCCGTGTTGACCCCAAGACAGTAACGCGTTGGGCAAAAGCGGGAAAGCTCTCGTCGATCCGGACACTTGGCGGTCACCGCCGCTACAAGGAGTCCGAGGTTCGGGCGCTGCTCGGTGCGGCAGCGGACAGCTCGGGCGACACCGACAACTAGTCGGGCGTCGTTGACGGATTGGTCGGCAGGTAGGACGAAGGCGCGCCGGGTGCTGCCCCCCAGCTCAGCCCCGCGCGCGCCTGAGCACAGCGGTCACGACCACAGCGGTGCCGATGGCCACGAGCCCGATCGCGGCACCGAGCACAACCTTGGCGTTGCGGGCCCGGCGCGGATCTTGCGCCGGGCCGTTCTTGTTCCCGCCGTTCTTGTGCCCGAACGCCCCGGCCGCCATGGCCCCGGCGTCGCTCGCGGCCTGCTTGGCATCGTGTGCGATCCGTGACGCCTGGTATCCCGGGCTGAGGCGGGTGGTCAGCTCGTCGATGGACGCGGCGAGGTCGGCGCGGGTGCGGAGCACCTCGGCCTCGAGCTCGCGGCTGTTGGGCGTCGGCGGCGGTGTCGGAGTGCTCATCGCTGCATCCCCTCCTTGATCGACGTGATGTCGTCCTTGACGCGCTGGACGCTCTCGGGTGGGTTCGTGGCCTTCTTCAGCAGCTGGGCGCCCACGAGCGCCAGGATGATCACGACGAGCACCATGAAGCCGCCGATGGCGAGTGCCGACAGCCAGAGCGGCCACACGGTGCCCAGGCCGTACACGGCCGCCAGGAGCAGCACGCCGGCGGCGTACGCGAGGATCAGGAGCGCCACGACGAGCAGCCCGATACCGATGCCGGACTTCTTGGCCTTCTCGGCGAGCTCGGCCTTGGCCAGCTCGATCTCGGCACGGACGAGGCGTGAGGCCTGCTCGGAGACCTGCTCGACCAGCTTGCCCAGGGAGACCGGCTTCTCAGGTCCTGGCGTGCCCTCCGGGCCGCTACCTGCCGTTCCCGCCTGGCCGTCGATCTTCACGTCGTCGATCATCTGCCCTCCCGTGCCGCCGGTTTCGGCCTGCGCCGCTGAAGACAACTCAACAGGCCAAGAGCTCATGGGGCAATTCCTGGCGCGGCGTGGCTTCCAGTAAAAGGCATGAAGGGGATCACTCGCCAATGCGCAATTGCTGGAAGGAATTGCCTCAGGATGGTTCGCGAACGAAGTTCGAGGCGGTTACCGGGAGCCTCCCTCGATCCTCCTGATTCCCGGATGCCTGCCGAGCACCTCGAACGAGTTGGCGTGGCGCGCTCGGAGTCCGTGTTCGGCTTCGATGGTCAGGACGACCTGGACGGGGACCCAGAGAAGGGCCGTCCAGCGAGCGTTATGGTGTGGCGATCCGCTCGCCGGAAGGGCGACACCAAGACCAAGAAGTCTCGCCGCACGCTCGCTCTGCCGGCCGTTGTGGTGGCGTCGCTGCGGCTCCACCGGACTCGGCAGGTCGAGCGCGACATGAAGCTCGGGAGGGAGTGGGACCCGAACGGGTTCGTGTTCGGCACCCGCAACGGAACCATGATGAGTTCCCGGAACGTCGCCCGCGACGTTCGTCGAGCGCTCGCCAAGGTGCCGGGAATCGTCCCCGACGAGTGGACGCCGCGCGACTGGCGACACACCTGCACGTCGGTGATGTCGGCCGGAGAGGTGCCGCTGGAAGAGGTGTCCCGGACCCTCGGGCACAGCAGCACCGTCGTCACCGAACAGGTCTATCGGCACGAGCTGCGACCCATAATCCAGACAGCGGGGGCAAAGATGGACCGACCTTTTCCCGGTGAACGAGGTAGGCGTGGGCTGGCACATGGAACCTCTGTTCGGTCCAACTGAGGCAGAAGGTCGAAAGGTGCCTGATCAGTAGTACGGGTGTGCTCCGAGGGTGCGGCGGTTCGAGCGTCACATCCGGAACGGTCGGTAACTCAAGGCGCGGTCCACGATCTCCTCCGCAGTCGGCTCGTGATCGAATGCGTGGCCTGGGTAGAAGATGAGGTCTGCGCCGTGCGGATCCGGTACCGCCGCCTCGAATTGCGCCACTGCCCGGGTGGCTTCTGGCTCGCTCGCTCCTGGCGTGCCCGCCATGATGTAGCGCACGAGCGCAACCAGTTCGTCGCGAGACGTCTCGTGGCTCATCGCGATCCGCCTACTGTGCGTGACATTGGCCAAGTGTCCCGCGGCTTACTGCCCTTCGGCACCGAGCCTGCGTCGGCCTGGCCTAGGTCGAATGTCATGCAATCTGTCATGCAAGGTCAAAACGAAGCGGCCCGCACTCTCTGAGAGAGTGCGGGCCGCTTCGTAACCGCAGGTCACACGGTGTTTTTTGTGTGGCTCCGACCGGCGTCGATCCGGTGACCTTTCGATTTTCAGTCGAACGCTCTACCAACTGAGCTACAGAGCCCTAGCGCGAACGCCCGGATAGTCGAGACCGACAATCCGGGCGCCTCTCGCGCGACCCTGACGGGACTTGAACCCGCGACCTCCGCCGTGACAGGGCGGCGCGCTAACCAACTGCGCTACAGGGCCATGATCGCTACCCGCGATCGGGGGGCTTGTTTCGAGCCGTGAGTACCCTAACCCACCGCGGGCCAGAACCTGAAATCAGATCCCGGCGCCAGGTGGATGACCTGCCTCACAGCAGACGAAACCTGGCTCTTGCGAGCCGCTCCGTACCCCCAACGGGATTCGAACCCGTGCTACCGCCGTGAAAGGGCGGGGTCCTAGGCCGCTAGACGATGGGGGCCAAGACCGGGCAAGTCTACAGGCGGCCAGCTGCTCCGCCGCACGTCGGGAGTCGCGTCCGGGACGTGTCGAACGTCGGGGATGATGGGTCCGTGGTGGAGATGACGCGGGAGGACTTCGAGACGGCCGTCAGCGAGGGGCTGGACCTCGTGCCGCCCGACCTCGCGGCGCAGATGGACAACGTGGTGGTGCTCGTCGAGGACGACGCGCCCGCGGACGATCCCGAGCTCCTGGGGCTCTACGAGGGCGTGCCGCTCACGGAGCGCGACCACATGTGGGCCGCGGGGGCGCTGCCGGACCGCATCACCATCTTCCGGAACCCGACCCTCGCGATCTGCGACACGCGCGAGGACGTCGTCGAGGAGGTGGCGGTGACCGTGGTCCACGAGATCGCCCACCACTTCGGGATCGACGACGACCGCCTCCACGAGCTCGGCTGGGACTGAGCCAGGACCGACAGGCCCGGACGGACCCAGAGCCGACAAAGCCCCGGGTCGCGAAGCGAGGCTTCGCGACCCGGGGCTCGTGGTCCGGCTACCCGGTGCGGGACCGGGCGTCGGCGTACGGCTCAGTACTTCGTGCCGTACTCCCAGTGCCAGGCCTCCGGCTTGCTGCCGCCGGCCTGAGCCCAGCCCGGGTGCTTCCAGCCGAACTTCCCGGCGTTGGCGACCATCCAGGCGTGCTCGGCGCTGCCGAACGACTCGATGCCGCCCGACAGGTCCACGGCCTGGCCCAGGCCGTGGTTCGACGTGCCGGGCACGGCGGCCAGGGCGCCGCGGGAGGCGGCGACCGCCACCTGCTCCCCGTAGGAGCGGTAGCCGTCCGTCAGGTCCAGGCTCCGGCCGAACGTGCTGCGGAACGCGCGGTTCAGGTCCTCGAGCGCCACCGCGGCGTCGCACCGCAGCTGCTCGCCCGAGGCAAAGCTCAGCCCGCAGAGCACGCTCGACGGGATCTGCCCGTTGCCGTAGCTCTTCGCGGCCTTGGCCATCTCCTTGGCGTGCGCCGCAGCCTTCTCGCGGGCCACCTCGGCCTTGCGCTCGGCCTTGCGCTCGGCGCGGGCCTCGCGCCGCTCCTCGGCGGCCTTCTTCGCGGCGGCGATCTCCTCGGGCGTGGGGCCCGGCTTGACCGACACGACGGCGTCGCCGTCGGTCTTGGTGATGAGCCGCTGGAGCGACGTCGTCACCTTCTCGATCCGGTCGGCCGACGGCGCTGCCGCCGCGCTCTCCGCGGCAGCCTTGGCGTCCTCGGTGTCGGCGGACTTCTCCGCCTGCTCCGACTCCTCCGCCGACTCCTCCGCCGACTCTTGCGCCGCCGCGGTGCTCACGACCGAGTCGGCGAGCGGGGTGTCGAGGAGGGGAAGGCTCTCGGTCTGCTGCCCGCCGAGCGGGGTGACGCCCGCGGCCGCGACGGCCAGGTTCGTCGGGTTGGTGGCGTCGGCCGCGGTGTCCCGGGGGGCGGTGTCGGTGGTCCCGCTCCCGGCCGTGGTCGAGGCGGCGGCCGCGCGGTCGGCGAGCGACGCGCGCTCGGTGCTCCGGGAGGCGGCGGCGTTCTGCCGCAGCCCCGTGGCGGTGACGGCGGCGTCGCGGGCCCGGTCGAGCATGGTCCGCAGCTCCTTGGTGGCTGCCTGGAGCTTCTTGCGGTCCTTGACGGTGAGGTCGCCCTCGCGGGTCACGTAGTCGGCGTCCGTCAGGACGGCGTCCGCCTTCTCGGAGGCGGACCGCACCTTGGGGTCGGTCACGACGGCGCTGGTGATGGCGACCGCCGCGGGCTGCACGGCCGGCTCTGCGGCCGTCGTGGAGCCGTTCGCGGTGCCGTCGCTCCCGGTGAAGCTGACCGCCGCGGTGGTGGTCAGGGCGACCGTGGTGAGCGCGGCCGCGACCGCGAAGGACGAGCGGCGCAGCATCCGGCCGGATCGTGCGCTGTGTCCGGCTGCGGGGACGGCCGCGTGGGCACCCTGGGCGCCAGGCCGCCGCGTACGACGGGGGACGAGGGTGTGGTCTCCGGGCCTCAAGGGCGCTCCAGGCACTCGGGGGCTAGGGCAAGGCACACGGTGCGGTGCGCGACGGGGTTCGGCGTCTGGGGCACGCTGGCTTCCGTTCTGCGGCTGGGCACGGGCGACACCGTGAGGGGAGTTCCCCTCGGGGGGACGGCGAAGAATGCTCCGGCTGCTGACAGGCCACGGCGCGCAAGGGGGTCGCGCAGGCCATGGCGATCGCCGCGAAGAACGATGGCCCGAAGGCCCAGGGGGTGCGTTCCTCGCGACGACGTTTAATGTTGAACGACCGTCCAGGAGTTGCGTAACCCCCCTTTCGGAGGTATGGCTCACAAAAACCGGGCAGAGAGCGTGTCCCAGCCGTGAAGGCTGGACAACCCGGGGTGTGCGCGCTCACATTGAGGCGTTCGAGGCCATGTATCAGACTTCGGGCATGGCCCATCACGATCAGGCCGCGAACGGATCCGTGCCCACCCCCGCCGGACAACCCGTGACCGTGTCCATCCACCGCATCGTCCACCCCGACCACGTCCCGGAGGTCACCCGCTGGGTGCAGTCGGGAGTCAACCTCGCCAACCGCTGGGACGGGTTCCTCGGTTCGGGCTGGATCCGCGCCGCGGAGGGGTCCCGCGACTGGCACATGCTCTACCGCTTCGCCGACGCCGAGCGGCTCGCCGCCTGGGAGCAGTCCGCCGAGCGCCGGGACTGGCTCGCGCAGGGCACCGGTCTCGTCGAGGAGCTGCGCTACCAGCAGCGGACGGGCATCGAGGGCTGGTTCGAGGACCCGACGCGGGTGGACGAGCCGGCCGACGTCGCCGCCGTCGTCGTGCCGCCCCGGTGGAAGCAGGCCACGAGCATCTGGCTCGGGTTCTTTCCCGTGAACCTGGTGTTCACGGCACTGTTCACCTATCTCGTGCCCGGGTGGGGCGACGCGCACCTCGTGCTGAAGGTGTTGATCTCGACCCTGATCCTGACGCCGATCATGGCGTACTGGGTGCTGCCGTGGGTGACCCGCCGGCTCCACGGCTGGCTGCACAGCGCCTAGCCGCCCGACATGTCAGACGTACAGGTCACCGAGTGACCCGTACGTCTGACATGGGAGGCGCTACGCGTGGCCCAGCGCCAGTCGCTGTGCCGGGGCGTGCCCGCGGCGGCGCAGCCGGATCCCGCCCCGGCCCGGCACGGGCAGGACGGCCGCCTGGTCGGCCCGGCCGGCGAGCCAGCCCGTGAGCCGCTCGGGCCGGTCGGTGATCACGCCGTCCACGCCGATCCCGGAGTCGGCGGTCACGAGAGTGGTCCACGCCTCCGGGTCGTTCGCCGTCCAGGACATGACCCGCAGGCCCGCCGCGTGGAGGCGGGACACCAGCCGCGGGCTGCCCGCGATCGTGGCGACGGACGGGTTGCAGGCGACGACGTTGAGGCGCTCGCACAGGCGCAGCAGTCCGGGCGGGTCGAACGAGACGAGCAGGCCGCCGGGCAGGTGCGGCGCGACGTCGCGCACCGTCGCCACCGTGCCCGGCCAGAAGCTCTGCACCAGCACGCGGCGGTCGAACCCTGCGGCGTCGATGGTCGCCACGACCCGCTCGACCTGTTTCGCGTTCCAGGCGCCCTTGAGCTCCAGCAGCAGGTCCGTGCGGGGGTGGCGGGCGAGCACGGCGAGCACGTCGTCGAGCGTGGGGACACGCTGCCCCGAGAACGCGGGAGAGAAGTACGCCCCGGCGTCGAGCGCGAGCACCTCCCGCGCGGTGAGTGCGGCGACCTTGCCGGTGCCGTTGGTGGTGGCGTCGACCGTCTCGTCGTGGATCACCGCGCCCACGCCGTCGGCGGTCGGCTGAAGATCGATCTCGACGTAGTCGACGCCCGCGTGGCAGGCGGCCTCGATGGCGGCGAGGGTGTTCTGCGGGGCCACCGCGGAGTACCCACGGTGGGCGATGACTGCGGGACGAGCGGCCATGCTGACCTCCGGATCTGCGGCTCTGCTCGCCACGGTAGCCGCTGGCGGAGGCCCGTCCGGCGCCGTCGGGCGAATTCGAGGAGAGTTCCAGGAGCGTTCACCGTCCGGCCCCGGGGGCGCCGCGTCGGTCACCCCGGCGAAACCCGCCGGATGCGCGGATTCCCAGGGCCGGGTGGTTTCATGTGCGCCATGGTCCGTCCCGCACCGCTCGCCGTCGCCACCGTGACGCTGCTCCTTCTTCTTGCCGGCTGCTCCGCGGGTGGCGCGGGCCCGGAGGGCGACGGCGGGGCGAGCGCGACGCCGTCGGGCAGCGCGAGCGCCGCCACGAGCTCCGACCCGGACGCTCCCCTGGACGCGAACGAGGCCTGTTCCGCCATGTACGTCAAGGGTGACAAGACGCTCGAGGAGCGCATCGGCATCGCGCTCGTCGGCGCGAGCGACGGGCTCGACGCCGCCTCGGCGGACCAGATGCACGCGATGGCGCTGGAGCTCGGGCGGCTCGAGCAGCGCGTGCCCGAGGAGTTCCAGGGTCCGGTCGAGAAGATGCGGGTCCCGTTCCTCCAGCTCCAGAAGGCGCTCGACGACGGCACGGAGGAGCAGACCGAGCTCGACGTCGCCTCGACCGTCGAGGGGCTCAAGGAGTACGAGAAGCTCTGCTGACCGGCTCGAAGATGCCCTGGCCGGGCGTGAGCACGCCGCGCGGGTCGTAGCGGTCCTTGGCGCGCAGGACCGTGGGCCAGCTGTCGCCGTAGTGGGTGCGCCAGTCGGCCGGCGTCAGGCGCAGTGCGTTGACCGGGTACTGGGTGCCGCCGGCGGCGAGGACGCGGGCGTACAGCGCGGCGTTGTCGGCGATCAGGCGCTCGGCCTCGGCGTCGTCCGGCGGGCTCACCGCGCGCAGGAGCGCGAGCAGGAAGAAGACCTCGCCGTCGGGGACCCTCACCTGCGGCCGGGTGATCAGCGATCGCCGGGCCGGGTAGAGCAGGGCCACACCGCCGGCGTCGGCCGGGGTCAGCGTGGTGAGGAGCTCGGTGACGATCTCGTCGGTGGCGGCGTCCGGGAGGAAGACGTTGAGCCAGGGCCCGGGCAGGCGGAGCGCCTCGATCTGCTCCACGGTCTCGTAGACCCGGTTGAGCCACTCGAAGTACGGGAAGTCCATGACGTCGACGCCGGTCGGGTCCAGGCCGGCCAGCACGGACTCGTCGTCGGGCGGCTCGGCGGTGTACCAGGCACCGCTCTCCAGGATGAAGGCGAAGCCGTCGTCGTCCGTGGGGACGAGCTGGCCCTCCAGGTAGTCGAAGCGGCCGTCGGCCAGGGCGGTCCGCTGGGCCGCCGTCAGGTCGGTGATCCGGGGGTAGGTCAGCGTGTAGACGCGCGCCATGGCGGGCGCGGGCTCCAGGCGCACCGTGGCGCGCACGATGACGGCGAACTGGCCCAGCCCGCCGAGCACGGCCTCGAAGAGCTCGGGCTCGTGGTCCGCGGAGCAGGTGACCAGGCGGCCGTCGCCCGTGACCACCTGGAGCTCGACCGTGTTGTCCACGAGCATCCCGAAGTGCTGCGAGGCGCCGCCGATCCCGCCGACGCAGAGCGTCCCGCCCACCGAGAGGCCCAGGTAGTCGGTGCTCACCGGGGGCGCGATGCCGACGGCGAGCGTGGCGCGGACCAGGTCGAGCCACTGGACCCCGGCGTCGACGACCGCGTGGTCGGGCGTGATCTCGTGGATCGTGGCCAGGGTGCGCGAGTCGATCACGACGCCGGAGTCGGCCTGCGCCTGACCGAACGTCGAGTGGCCCTGGCCGCGCACGGCGACGACGAGCCCGTGCTCGTCGGCGAACCGGACCAGGGTCACGACGTCGTCCACCGAACCGGGGCGCAGCACGGCCCGGGGGCGATGGTGCGTCAGGTGCCCGTAGTCGGTGGCGGCCTCGGTGAGCGCCTCGTCGTCGGTGACGAGCTCGCCGTCGAGGTGGGGCACCTGAATCGCGGTGGAGTTGTCCGGAAGGCTGGTCAGCCAGCGGGAGTCGGCCGGGTCGAAAGCAACGACGGAGCCTGCCAGAAAGGTGCGACGGTCTAGCTGTGCCATGTGAGCCCCTTGGCTTTCAGGTGGGCGACTACGGTACAGGCCAGGGTAGGCGTGGCGTAAGGGCGTTCGACGGAAGCGCGAGGGTGGCAGTTTTCGCGTGGCGGAGGCGTATCACCGGAAACACCTTGCGCGCGACGGCGTCCGGTGCTGTCGTGGGCTGCCGGGCGCGGTGGCCTCAGGAGCAGCGGCCGGCGTGGATCGCCCTCGCCCGCGGGACGTCCCAGGTGGTCGAGTAGCCGTAGCCGCCGGGGCTGCGCGTGGTCGCCCCCAGGTACAGGTGGGCGTACGCCTCGGTGACGTGCTCGTGCACGGGCTTTCCGGTGGAGTCGCGGACGGCGCCCGGAGCTCCGGCGACCGGTGGCCTGGTGGTGCCGCAGCGCTGCTCGATCTCCGCGTGCGCGATCTCGTGGCGGGCCTGGTTCAGCAGGTACCTGCGAAACCAGTTGTTCCCGCTGCCGGCCACGGACATGTCGTCGGCGCCGTTGCCCAGCCGGATCAACCCTTTGCCGGGCGCCAGCACACCGCCCGGGGTGTAGCTCCCGGTGAGCAGCGCCCTGGACGCGGTGACGTAGCCGCGCCTGCCGCCCTCGTCCGCGGCCGCGAGCTGGAGGGTGACCCCGTACCTGGTGGCGAGCTGCCGGGCGGCGTCCGCGTGCGCGCGCCCGGCGGAGCCGGCGGGACCGCCGGCCACGGGTGCGCGCCGGGTGGCCAGGATCAGTCCCGTGGCGCCCTCGACGTAGACGACCTGCGCGTCGGAGGTGACGCTCCGGCACAGCCGGGTTCCCGCGGGTCTGGTCCGGCCGGCGGCTGAGCCGTCGGGTGCGCGCGTGGTCGGGGACTTGATCCAGACGTGGACGCCACGGCCGCCGTCGGGCAGCGGGCACCCTGCGGCCGCTGCTGCCGGCGTCGGTGCGACGCCCACCAGCAGGAGGGCCAGCGCGGTGAGAATGCGGGCCACGTTGCGCATGATGCCGTCCGCCTCGATGCTACGTATCCGCTGGGCGGACCGCAGGGCGGGAGTCCTGAGGAAGGCGAGTGCGCAGGTGAGAGGAGTGGGCCCCCCGGGGATCGAACCCGGAACCCGCGGATTAAAAGTCCGCTGCTCTGCCAGTTGAGCTAGAGGCCCGCGTGCCCGGCGACCGGGCGGCGCGAGTAGAAAGCCTACCGGTCAGCTTGAGGATGGTGGTGCGGCCCTCCGAGCGGGGCACCATACGTCTTCCGTCGGCGGCTGTCACGCGCTGTCCCACCCAGTGGGAGATATCGGGTTAAATGCGTCTCACGCTTGCGGAGAGGGGGAGGGCTTGGTTCGGTGGTCGGGACCACGAGAACCAATGTGAGGAGCTCATCGTGCTCACCGTGACTGACAACGCTCGTACCGCCGTCCAGGACCTTGCTCAGCAGGCCGGAGTGCCGGTCGAGGGCGGTCTGCGCATCGCGCAGGCCTCCGACCAGCCGGGGAACTTCGAGCTCGCGCTGGTTCCGGCCCCGCAGCCCGACGACCAGGTCGTCGACGCCTCGGGTTCCACCAACGTGTTCGTCGAGGCGCAGGCCGCACCTGCCCTGGACACGCTGACCCTGGACGCGGACCCGCGCGCCGAGGGTCCGGGATTCGTGCTCACGCCCACGGCGTGACCTTCCGACGCCCCCCGGGGCGTCGAACGGCCAAGGCCCCCGGGACGACCACCTGCCAGGTGGTTGCCGGGGGCCCTCGTCGTGCGGCGGACGGCGCCCTGGCGCCGGCGCGGGGACGGGTCAGAGCGCCACGCCGAGGATCCACGAACCGCCGAGCACCAGCGCGCCCAGGGTGACGAGCAGGAACAGCGCCACCCAGAAGAGGCCGCCGACGCCGGTCAGGCGGGCGAGCATGTCGGCGTCGGACGTCCGGGCCTGCCCGCGGGAGCGCTGCACCTGGAGCTCGAACACCGGACGCACCGCGCCGAGCAGCAGGAACCACGTCACGGCGTAGGCCACGGCGCTCTGCACCTCGGGTGCGAGGAACCACGTGACGAACACGAGGGCGGTACCGCTCACGAGGATGGACCACAGGCCGAACCAGTTGCGGATCTGCAGGAGCAGCAGCGCGAGCAGCGCCACGAGCAGCCACAGCAGGCCCACGGCGTAGCCGAGTTTCAGCAGCCAGGCCGCTCCGAGGCCGATGAGGCCCGGGCCCACGTAGCCGGCGAACGCCGTGATGACCATGCCCGGTCCGCGGGGCTTGCCGCGGGACACGGTGAGGCCAGACGTGTCGGAGTGCAGCCGGATGCCCTCGAGCTTGCGGCCCGTCAGCAGGGCGCCCAGGCCGTGCGACGCCTCGTGCGCGATGGTGATCACGTGCCGCGCGAGGTGCCACAGGGGCCGGAGGAAGACGACGACCAGCGCGATCGCCGCCATGGCCAGGACCATCAGGTCGGCCGGCGGGTCGACCGGGGTGACCGCGTTCGTCCAGATGGTGCCGAGCACGTCGCCGATGGTGGCGAACGGTCCGGCGGAGCTGGTCGTTGCGGAATACATGCGCCACATAGAACCACACCGAACGTGACGTGCGCCGCAGTCAGGGGCCGGCGAACGTGCGAGAATGTTCGGTCGTGGGCGGCATCGGCCGCCCGACGTCGTGGCCCCGGCCCGGGTGAGCAACCCGCCCGCCGGTGTGAGCACGGCGGACCACCGGCGCGGTACGCGCCGCCACCGAGCCCGAGAGGCCCAACTCCTTTGACTACCTTTGCCGACCTCGGTCTGCCCGCACCCGTGGTGCAGGTTCTGACGGACCGCGGCATCACCTCGCCGTTCCCCATCCAGACGGCGTCCCTGCCGGACTCCCTCGCCGGTCGCGACGTGCTCGGCCGCGGCCGCACCGGTTCCGGCAAGACCCTCGCGTTCGCGCTGCCGGTCGTGACGCGCCTGGCGACGTCCGGTGCCCGCTCCGCCGCGTCGGGCCAGCCGCGCCGTGTGGCCGGCCGCCCGCGTGCGCTGATCCTGGCCCCGACGCGTGAGCTCGCCAACCAGATCGACGAGTCGGTCGCGCCGCTGGCGCAGGCCCTCGGTCTGAAGACCACCACGATCTTCGGCGGCGTGGCGCAGTCGCGCCAGGTCACCGCGCTGAACGCAGGCGTCGACATCGTCATCGCCTGCCCCGGCCGCCTCGAGGACCTCCTCGGCCAGCGCCACCTCACGCTCGACGACGTCGAGATCACCGTGCTCGACGAGGCCGACCACATGGCCGACCTCGGCTTCCTGCCCGGCGTGAAGCGGATCCTCGACAAGACGGCCGCGCGCACGCAGCGCCTGCTGTTCTCGGCCACGCTCGACAACGGCGTGGACGTGCTGGTCAAGCGCTACCTGCACCAGCCGGTCACGCACTCCGTGGACGACGCCGCGGCGCCGCCGCCCCAGATGACGCACCACATCCTCGCCGTGGCCGACAAGGACGCGAAGAAGAACGTGGTGCAGCAGCTCGCGCAGGGCACCGGCCGCCGGGTCCTGTTCACGCGCACCAAGCACCAGGCCAAGAAGCTCGCCAAGCAGCTCACGGCCGCCGGCGTGCCCGCCGTCGACCTGCACGGCAACCTCGGCCAGGGCGCACGCGAGCGCAACCTCGCCGCGTTCTCGTCCGGCGAGGTCAGGGTGCTGGTCGCGACCGACATCGCCGCCCGCGGCATCCACGTCGACGACGTCGAGCTCGTGGTGCACGTGGACCCGCCCGCCGAGCACAAGGCGTACCTGCACCGCTCCGGCCGTACGGCGCGCGCCGGGTCCGGCGGCGACGTCGTGACCCTGATGCTCCCCGAGGAGCGCGGCGACGTGCGTGACCTGACCCGCAAGGCGAAGATCACCGCACGCCCGCAGGACGTCGCCCCCGGCGACGCCACCGTGACCCGCCTGGTCGGCGAGGTCGCGCCGTACGTCGAGTACGTGCCGCCGGCCCCGCAGCAGCAGCCGGCCCGTCAGGGCCAGCCCCGGCGGCAGGGCGGGCGTTCGCGGTCCGGTCAGGGCGGTTCCGGCCAGGGCGGCGCCCAGGGCGGGCGCCAGGGCTCCGGCCAGGGCGCGCAGGGCGGCGGCCGCCAGGGCCAGGCGCGCGGTCAGGGCACCGGCGGTTCCGGCCAGGCGGCGGGACAGCGCGGGGCCGCGCGTCCGGCGTCGGGCGGCGGGCGTACTGCCGCCGACCACTTCCCGCGGCCGGACGGCGCCGCCCCGCGGCGACGTCGGCGCGGTGGCCGGGGTCGCGGCGCGGGCAACGCGAACGCGTCCGCCGCGAGCTGACGTCCGGCCCTGGTACGAACGTGTGAGGCCTGCAGATCACTCCGATGGTCTGCAGGCCTTACGCGTTCGTAAGGTGGGAACAGCGTGTCCCGGCCCGGAGTTGCACTGCGCGGAGGTGTCGAGATGACCTACAAGATTTCGAAGTCCGACCAGGAGTGGCGCGAGCAGCTCTCGTCCCAGGAGTACGCGGTGCTGCGCCAGGCGGGCACGGAGCGGGCCTGGACGGGCGAGCTCCTCGACGAGAAGCGCACCGGCGTCTACCGGTGTCGGGCGTGCGACGCCGAGCTGTTCCGCTCGGACACCAAGTTCGACTCGCACTGCGGCTGGCCGTCGTTCTACAGCCCGCTCGCCGGCGACTCCGTCGAGCTGATCGAGGACCGCTCGCTGGGCATGGTGCGCACCGAGGTGCGCTGCGCCACCTGCGGCTCCCACCTGGGGCACGTGTTCGACGACGCGCCGCAGACCCCGACGGGCGACCGGTTCTGCATGAACTCGGTGAGCCTCACGTTCGAGGAGAGCTGACGCCGAGCGCGTCGTGCTGCCGGGCGCCCCGCTGACGGCGGGCGCACCGGTTCAGCGCAGGTTCTGCTTCCACGCCACGATGTCCGCCGAGTAACGGTTGAGGAGCCGGGCGAGCTGGGCCACGTCGTCGGTCTCCCAGGTCGTGAGCGCACCCTCCAGCATGGCGACCCGGCTGGTACGCGCCTGCTCGAAGCGGGTGCTGCCGTCCGGGGTCAGGGTGATGCGCTGCCCGCGGCTGTCGTCGGGGTCGACGGTGCGTTCCACGAGGCCGAGCTCGACCAGGCGGCTGAGCTGCCGCGAGACGGTGGCCCGCCCGACGCCGAAGTAGGCGGCCAGGTCCGAGCCCCGGGTGCCGGGCCGCTCGGCGATGTGCGCCAGGAGCGGGTACGCGCTGGCGTCGAGCTCGGGGTGCACCCGCTGGGCGATGGACGCCCCGTTGGACTGCGCCCGGCGGATCAGCAGCCGGATCTCGCGTTCCAGGCTCTCGTACGGCCCCGGGCCGTTCCCCGTCTCGTCGACGGTGTCGCCGCCGGCCCCCTTGCCGGTGGCGGCACCGTCGTCGGACGTGTCCGTGCTGGACCTGCCGTTACTCGAGAGCATGCGCCCATGATGACGGGTCAAGCGCCCGGATCACAGCCCGGGGGCACGAATTCCCCCGCTTGATCGCCCTATACCTCGACGGGGTCGAGGTCCTGGAGCTGGTCGATACCCGACCGGTGACCCAGCGGCACCTCCTTGATGAGGGAGACGCAGAGCAGCGCGATCAGGGCGAGCGGGACGGCGGCGAGGAAGATGTCCGCGATGCCGTTCGCGTAGGACTTCTCGACGACCTCGACCAGCAGGGCAGGGAGCGTCGAGAGATCGGGTAGCGTGCCGCCGCCGGAGGACAGCGCCGCAGGGTCGATCCCCTGCTTGACGAGCTCCGGTGCGATCGCGGTGACACCCTCCTTCAGGTTCTCCTTCACGCTGTGCCCCAGGATCGCGCCGAGGGCGGAGACGCCGATCGCGCCGCCGAGCGAGCGGAAGAACGTCACGGTGGACGTGCCCGAGCCCGAGTCCTTGATGTGCAGCGTGTTCTGCGTGGCGAGCACCATGTTCTGCATGAGCATGCCGACGCCCGCGCCGAGCACGAACAGGTAGATCGACACCAGCACGAACGAGGTGTGGTAGTCGAGCGTCGACAGGAGCAGCAGGCCGCCCGTCAGCAGCACGCCACCGACGACCATGAACGGCTTGTACCGGCCGGTCTTGGAGATGAGCTGCCCGCTGATCGTGGACGACAGGAACAGGCCGACCACCATCGGGATGGTGTACAGGCCGGACTCGGTGGGCGTCTTGCCGCGCGAGAGCTGCATGTACTGGCTCAGGAACACCGAGGAGCCGAACATCGCGACGCCCACGGCGACCGAGCCGATCACGGCGAGCACGAGCGTGCGGTTCTTGAACAGGTACATGGGGATGAGCGGGTTCTTGACCCGCAGCTCCACGAGTACCGCGATGGCCAGGATCGCCAGGGAGCCGCCGACCATCGCGGCCGTCTGCCAGGAGATCCAGTCGAACTTGCTGCCCGCGAAGGTGATCCACAGCAGCAGGGTGGCGATGCCGACCGAGATCAGCGTGGCGCCGATGACGTCGATCCGGGCCGAGCCGCGGGGGCGCTTGGGGAGCTTGAGCGTCATCTGCAGCACGATGATCGAGGCGATCGCGAACGGCAGGCCCACGAAGAAGTTCCAGCGCCAGCTGATGGCGTCGGTGAGGAAGCCACCGAGGATCGGGCCGCCGACCATGCCGATACCCATGATCGAGCCCATGAGGCCCATGTACCGGCCGCGCTGGCGCGGGCTGATGATGTCCGCGATGAGCACGGCGGCCAGGGACTGCAGGCCGCCCGCACCAATGCCCTGGAAGGCGCGGAACGTGATGAGCTGGCCGACGTCCTGCGAGAAGCCCGCGGCGGCCGCGGACAGCACCGAGATGACCAGTGCGATCTGGATCAGGGTCTTGCGGTTGGTGAGGTCGGCGAGCTTGCCCCAGATCGGGGTCGAGATCGTCGAGGTCAGCAGGGTCGCCGTCACAACCCAGGTGAAGGCCGACTGACCGCCCTCGAGGTCGGTGATGATCTTCGGCAGGGACGACGAGACGACGGACATCGCGAGGACCGACACGAACATGCCGAGGAGAATCCCGGACAGTGCCCGGAGAACCTCGGTGTGCGTCATGGCGGGCGGTTCGCCCTGGAGGTGGTCGGGCTCGGCCACCGTGGTCGTGGTGTTGGGGCTGGTCATGCACACTCCTGCTGGTTCTGGGGCGTTCTCCGGTGCGTGGTGTTCGCACTGATGGTGTCGACGAGGCGGTCCAGCGTGCGGGTCGCCTGGTCGAGGTCTTCGGGCGACCAGGCGGCGAACGCCTGGTCGATCAGCTTCTTGTACTGCTCGGTGGCCTCGGCAGCGAGGGCCCGGCCGGCGTCGGTCAGCTCGACGGTGCGGACCCGGCGGTCCTCGTCGTCGACGGTCCGGACGACGTACCCGGCGTCGGCCAGCGTGCTGACCTGGCGGCTCGCGACCGACAGGTCGACGCGCTGGCGCGCGGCGATGTCGGACAGGGAGACCGGGCCGCACTTGGCGAGCAGGTGCAGCACGGCGACGCCGGCCCTGGGCCAGTCGAGCTCGTGGGCGATACGTGCCGCCGCCTCCCGCTGGGCGCGGGACAGACTCTGGAGCGCGGTGATCAGGGCGACGGCGGGTGCTTCGGTGCCGGACGACGTCCGGCTGCTGTGGGAAGTCATGGGTGCCTCGCGGTGGAGTCCCGCACGGTTGATTGCCCCGCACGGTTGATTGCTTAGAGCAACTATATCCGGATGGTTGCCGGATGCAAGGGTTTTCCGGTCGCAGGGTCGACGGCGGCGGTGTGACCTGCGCGACACGCCTCGTCCACCGGAGGCGCGCACGGAGACGGCGCCGCTCCCCGGGTGGGGAGCGGCGCCGTGGGCGCTGCCGGTGCGTGTGCCGGGGTCAGGCCCCGGCGCGGGACGCGTCGCCCATGTCCTCGAGCTCCATGCCCTTGGTCTCGGGCACCTTGCTGAACACGAAGAAGAAGCTCAGCGCGGCGAAGGTCGCGTACATCAGGTACGGCACGCTGGCGCCGAACGCGGACAGCAGCGGCGGGAACGTCAGGGTGATGGCGAAGTTGGCGATCCACTGCATGGCCGCGGCGACGCCGAGGGCGGCGGCGCGGATGCGGTTCGGGAACATCTCGCCGAGCAGCACCCACACGAGCGGGCCCCACGAGGCCCCGAAGAAGACGACGAACGCGTTGGCGCAGATCAACGCTATGACGCCCCACGAGCCGCTCAGCGAGATGTCCTCGCCCGAGCCGGTCGCCTGCGTGAACGCGAGGGCCATCAGGCCGAGCGACACGGTCATGCCGGCCGAGCCGATGAGCAGCAGCGGACGGCGGCCCACCTTGTCGATGAGCGCGATGGCGATGAACGTGACGGCGACGTTCGTGATCGAGGTGATCGTGGAGACCAGGAACGCCTGGCTCTCGTCGAAGCCGACGGCCTGCCACAGCGTGCTCGAGTAGTAGAAGATCACGTTGATGCCGACGAACTGCTGGAACACCGACAGCAGGATGCCCACCCAGACGATCGGCTTGAGGCCCAGCGAGCTGCCCCGGAGCGAGCCCTCGGAGGCGTTGGCCTCGTCGATCACGATGCTCCGGTGGATCTGGGCGAGGCGGTCGTCGACGTCCTCGTCGGGCCCGAGGACGCTGGCCAGGACGGCCCGCGCCTCGCCGTCGCGCCCCTTCGCGGCGAGGTAGCGTGGCGACTCGGGGATGCGCAGGGCGAGGATGCCGTAGACGGCGGCCGGGATCACGGCGACGAGGAACATCCAGCGCCAGGCCTCCCAGCCGAGCCACAGGACGTTGGCGGCGCCGCCGGCGGACTCCGCGAGGATCTGGTCGGAGAGCAGGGCCGCGAAGATACCGACGGTGATCGCGAGCTGCTGCAGCGAGCCGAGGCGGCCCCGCATCGCGGCGGGTGCGATCTCCGCGATGTACGCGGGCGCGATCACCGACGCGATGCCGATGCCGACGCCGGCCATGAACCGCCAGACGGCGAGGTCCCAGGCGGAGAACGCGATGGCGGAGAGGATCGACGACACGAAGAACAGCACGGCGCCGAGCACCATGACGTGGGTGCGGCCCCAGCGGTCGGCCAGGCGGCCGCCGGCCCAGGCGCCGAGCGCGCAGCCGAGCAGCGCGATGGCCACCACGAGCCCGGTGACGGACGGGTCGAGGGAGAACTGACCCTCGATCGCGTTCACGGCACCGTTGATCACGGAGCTGTCGAAGCCGAACAAGAAGCCACCCACCGCTGCGGCGAAGGCGAGAGCCGTCGCTTTGCGGTGGGCCGATCGTGCGGAAGCGCTCGGGACCGTGTGACCAGTGCTCATGCTGCGATGCTAAGTCGCCCCCCGGGGCAGTCGCGCGCGGAGAGCTCCTCCGGGGGTCAGGTCAGGTGAGGAACGGCCAGAGCGCCCACGTCGCCAGCGCGGCCACGAGAGCGGCGGCGGGGATGGTGAGGACCCAGGCGATGGCGATGTTCTTGGCCACGCCCCAGCGCACGGCGGAGAGCCTGCGGGTGGCGCCCACGCCCATGATCGCCGAGGTGATCGTGTGCGTGGTGGAGACCGGGGCGTGCAGCACGAACGCGTTGACGTACAGCACGAGCGCCGAGACCGACTCGGCCACGAAGCCGCGCGCCGGGTCGAGCTCGATGATCTTGCGGCCGAGCGTACGCATGATGCGCCAGCCGCCGGAGTACGTGCCCGCCGAGATGGCCGCCGCCGCGCACAGCTTGACCCACAGCGGGATACCGGTGTCCGGGTTGGCCCAGCCCACGGTCAGCAGCGCCAGGTAGATGACGCCCATGGTCTTCTGCGCGTCCTGCAGGCCGTGGCCCAGCGCCATCGCGGCGGCCGAGGCGGTCTGCGCGATCCGGAAGCGACGGTACGTCTTGGCCGGCGCCGCGCTGCGGAAGATCCACAGCACCGCGATCATCACGGCGAAGGCCAGGCCGAAGCCCACCAGCGGCGAGATGACCATGGGCAGCACGACCTTGTCCACGATCGCGGACCAGTAGACGCTCATGCCGCCCGCGAGCCCGGCCCCGACCAGCCCGCCGATGAGGGCGTGGGTGGACGACGACGGCAGCCCGAACCACCAGGTGATGAGGTTCCAGGTGATCGCGCCGAGCAGCGCGCACAGCACCACGGCGAGCTCCGCGTGCGTGCTCGCGCCCGTGAGGTCGACGATCGAGGTGGCGATGGTCTCCGCGACCTCCGTGCCCAGCAGTGCGCCCGCGAAGTTCATGGTCGCCGCCATGAGGAGCGCGACGCGCGGCGTCAGCGCCCGGGTCGAGACCGACGTGGCGATCGCGTTCGCGGCGTCGTGGAAGCCGTTCGTGTAGTCGAAGCTCAGCGCGAGCGCGACCACGAGGACGACGAGGGCGACCTCCAACTCAGGACTCCTTGAGGGCGATGGTCTCGACCATGTTCGCCACCTTCTCGAAGCTGTCCGCGGCGTTCTCCAGGACCTCCACGATCTCCTTCAGCTTCATGAGCTGGACCGGGTCGCCGGCGAGGTCGTCGAAGAGCTGGGCGATGAGCTTGCGGTGCAGCTTGTCCGCCTGGTTCTCCAGGCGGTTCACCTCGACCCAGTAGTCGGCGAGCTTGTCCATCGAGCGCAGGCGGGGCATGGCGTCGGCCGTGAGCTCCGCGCACCGCTGCAGCACCTGGACCTGGTCGGACACGCGGTCCGGCAGGCCCTCGACCTTGTACAGGACGATGAGGTCGGCGGCCTCGTCCATCTCGTCCATGCAGTCGTCCAGGGCCGAGGCAAGACTGGAGATGTCCTCGCGGTCGAACGGCGTCACGAAGGTCTGGTTGAGCCGCCGCATGATCGAGTGCGTGGCATCGTCGGCGAGGTGCTCGACGTCGTGCATCTCGTCGGCCAGCTTTTCGCGGCCCGCCTTGTCCGCACCGAGCAGCTCCGCCAGCAGGGACGAGCCCCGGACGAGGTGCTGGGCCAGGGCGGCGAGTAGGTCGAAGTACGTGGTGTCGCGCGGAGTAAGGCGCACGAGGGCTCCCGTTCTGAGGGCTCTGGAACCTGCTCAGCGTAGGGCCGTTGCCGACTATCGCCAATTTGCAAGGTCATGCTTTGGCGACTCGTGACACACGGCACAGCGTCGGTACCCAGGCGCCACGGCGGGTGCCGTGAGCCGGGAGGCGGGGAGAGTTGGGCGACGCCGAACCGGGAGCGCCTCTCGGCGCGGGGCCGCTCGTAGCGGCTTGAGGTGGAGCCCGGGGCTACCGCAGCCCGGCGTCGCATGGACCATCGTAGTCCCGTATGCGGATCTGCCAAGGGGGTCGGACGTCACAGGGCGCGCCCGCGTGGAGGGCTTGACAGCGTGCTGGCCTACTCCAGGGAGCCGGCTCTCCACAGGTCACCGGCCCGTTCCAGCTCTTCCGCGGTGCGCAGCAGCGAGCTGGCGCCCCGGGTCATCCGGGTGGCGCCGGTGGGGTCGGCGACCTCGCGGGAGTCCGCGTCGAAGGCCGCGCCGGTCGAGAGGATCCGGCAGAACGCGCCCGCCCGTTCGAGCGCGACGGCGAGGTCTCCGGTGAACACGCCGGACAGCACGGCGTCGGCGAGTATCTGCAGGTCACCGGGTTCCGGCGGGCTCGGCACGCCCGCGACGGCCTCCTGGACCGGGGCGGCGTCCACACCGAGTCGATACCTGAGCATGACGGTAGGCATGTCCCGCCGCACCCACTCCCGCAGCACGTAGAGGCGCCAGAGGGCGCCGGGCAGGGAGACGGGTGCGGCGTCGGCCCACAGGCCCGCAACGGTGTCCAGGCCCTCGTTCTCGACGAGGTGGATGAGCCGCTCCACCACGGCAGGGTCCTCGGTGGTGCGGGCGCGGTCCACGAGGGCTCTGGCCGTCGCGTGGGCGATCTCGTCGCGCAGGGCAGGGTCCACCTCGCCGGGGAGCGCGTCGGCGTCCTTGGGGTCCAGCATGGCCGGCCGTCTCGGCGGTCGTTGGTCGCTGCTCATGGTGACCGATAGTGCGCCGAAATGAAACGTGTGTCCACCACGATCCTGGTCGATCTGGTCACCAGACCTGGGGACCAACCTTCTCGGTGGCCACGACGCGCGGTCCCGAGGGCGTGTCGGCGACGTGTGCGACGAGCACCTCGCCGGGTTCGAGGAACGGGTCCTGACGGGGCAGGCCGTCCGCCACGGCGCCCTCCGCGTGCTGGGCGAGCACGTCCAGCACGGTGGGCAGCACCGGCCGGTGGGTGCAGATCACGGACGACTCGGCGGTCTCCTCGAGCAGCTCGCCGACGGTGGCCGCGACGCGGGACGGCGACCGCTCGTGCTGCGCCTCCGTGAGGTATTCGCTGTAGCTCGGGCGCAGCGCCGCGGCCCGCACGTACGGGTCGATGGTCGTGGCGCAGCGCTCCCAGCGGGAGCTGATGACATGCTCGACGCCGTAGGCGGCCAGCACCGGGACCAGCGCGACGGCCTGCCCGTGCCCGAGCGGGGTGAGCGGGCGGTCGCGCTCCGCGCCGTGCCAGGAGGTGCGCGACACCGCCCGGCCGTGCCGCGCGATGACGAGCGCGCGGGTGTCCAGCACGCCCTCGGCCTCGGCGGCCAGCAGGGCGTTCAGCGGTCCGCGGTCGGAGGCGCGGGTGAGGCGGCCCACCGCGTCGGCGACGTCCAGCCACTCCACCGTGTCGACCTCCTCGCGGTCGATCGGGGCCACCGGCACACGGGCCGCGAGTCCCGCGGTGTCCCGGCCCCGGCGGGCCCGGCGGGACGCCCAGTAGTGCACCCGCTTCACGCGACCCTCCGGCGTCAGGTACTGCAGGCCGGGCAGGGGGCGGCCGAGCACGATCTCCTTGCCCGTCTCCTCGGCGACCTCGCGGATCGCCGCGCCCTGGAAGGTCTCGCCGGTCTCCAGCTTGCCCTTGGGCCACGACCAGTCGTCGTAGCGGGGGCGGTGCACCAGCTGCACCTGCACGTTGCCTGCCCGACGGCGCCAGACGATCCCGCCCGCGGTCATCACCACGGGGGTGTGCATCCCCGCCGGCGGCGAGGTCGCCGTCGCCGGCTCGGTACCCACCACCGACCTCCGGCCCGTCACCGGACGGGCTCGAGCCGACGCCGCTGCCGCTGGATCAGGACCGCCTGCAGGTCGCGGAGGCCGTTCCCCTCCGAACCCGAGGACGGGCGCTCCCAGGTGCCGTCCGGCAGCAGGTGCCAGGACGCCGTCGTGTCCGCCATGGACTCGTCCAGCAGCCCCAGGAGCTCACCGATGTGGGTCGGGTCGGAGATCCGGATCAGGGTCTCGACCCGGCGGTCGAGGTTGCGGTGCATCAGGTCGGCCGACCCGATGAACACCTCGGGACCGGCCTGGGGCCCCTCGGCGATGGCCGGGCCCACCGAGTTGGCGAACGCGAAGAGGCGCGAGTGCTCCAGGAACCGGCCCAGGATGGACCGCACCCGGATGTTCTCGCTCAGCCCCGGCACGCCCACACGGACGGCGCAGATGCCGCGCACCACCAGATCGACCTTCACGCCGGCCTGGGAGGCGCGGTACAGGGCGTCGATCACGGTCTCGTCGACCACCGAGTTGATCTTCATCTTGACCCACGCCTCGTGGCCCGCCCGGGCGGCGGCCGCCTCGCGCTCGATGCGCTCGACCAGGCCGGAGCGGACGGCGCGGGGCGCCACGAGGAGCCGGTGGAACGTCGACTTCGGCGCGTACCCGGAGAGCTGGTTGAACAGGCGCGTCAGGTCCTGGCCGACGTCGGGGTCGCAGGTCAGCAGCCCGTGGTCCGTGTACAGGCGTGCCGTCTTGGGGTGGTAGTTGCCCGTGCCGACGTGGCAGTAGCGCAGGAGGGAACCGTCGGGCTCCTGACGCACCACGAGCGACAGCTTGCAGTGCGTCTTGAGGCCCACGATCCCGTAGACCACGTGCACGCCCGCCTCCTCGAGCTTGCGCGCCCAGGAGATGTTGGCCTCCTCGTCGAACCGGGCCTTGATCTCGACCAGCGCGAGCACCTGCTTGCCGGCCTCGGCGGCGTCGATCAGCGCGTCCACGATGGGCGAGTCGCCCGACGTGCGGTACAGGGTCTGCTTGATCGCCAGCACGTTCGGGTCGGCCGCGGCCTGCTCCAGGAACGTCTGCACGCTCGTGGAGAAGCTGTCGTACGGGTGGTGCAGCAGGATGTCCCGGCGCCGGATCGCGGCGAAGACGTCGGTCGGCTTGGAGCTCTCCACCTCCGCGAGGTGCCGGTGCGTGGACGGCACGAAGGGCGGGTAGTGCAGGGAGGTCAGGTCGAGGTCCGCGATGAGGTTGAGGCCCGTGAGGTCCAGGAGCGCGGGCAGCTCGTAGACCTCCTCGTCCTTCACGCCCAGCTCGCGGACGATCAGGTCGCGGATGCGCGGGCTGATGTCCTTCGCGATCTCCAGCCGGACCGGCGGGCCGAACCGGCGCCGCAGGAGCTCCTTCTCCATCGCCTGGAGCAGGTTCTCGGCGTCGTCCTCCTCGACGTCCACGTCCTCGTTGCGGGTGACGCGGAACGTGTGGCTGTCCCGCACCTCCATCCCGGGGAACAGGTAGTCGAGGTGCTGGGCGATGACCTCCTCCAGCGGCACGAACGAGAGCGGGCCGCGCTGCGGGTCGGCCTTCTTGGTGCCGGGGCGGCGCGGCTTGCCCGACGCGTCGACCGCGATGAAGCGCGGCAGCAGCGGTGGCACCTTGACGCGGGCGAAGTGCTCCTTGCCGGTGGCCGGGTTGGCTACCACGACGGCCAGGTTGAGCGAGAGCCCCGAGATGTAGGGGAACGGGTGCGCCGGGTCCACCGCCAGCGGGGTGAGCACCGGGAAGATCTGCTTGCGGAAGAACTTGTGCAGCCGCTCCTGCTCCTTGGTGTCCAGCTCCTCCCAGTGCACGAGCGTGATGCCCTCGGCGGCCAGCGCCGGCTGCACCTCGTCCTCGAACACCTGCGCGTGCCGGGCCATCAGGGTGTGCGCACCCTCGGAGATCGCCGACAGCGCCTGGCGGGGGCTGAGCCCCGAGGCGCTCGTGACCGCGATGCCCGTGGCGATGCGGCGTTGCAGGCCCGCCACGCGCACCATGAAGAACTCGTCCAGGTTGGACGCGAAGATCGCCAGGAACCGCACGCGCTCCAGCAGCGGGATGCGCGGGTCCTCCGCGAGCTCCAGCACCCGCTGGTTGAACGCGAGCCAGCTCAGCTCCCGGTCGGCGAACCGGTCGACCGGCAGGGGCTCGCCCAGCAGCGGGTCGAGCAGGCTCGTCCCGCCGGGGTTCTCCGCGATGTGCTCCGCGATGTGCGCGGCGAGGCTCGGGTCGAGGGAGTGCGGCGCCAGGATGTCCTCCGGCTCGCCCGGCTTCGGCGGGGTCGGCCTCGGCGCGGACGGCTTCTGCGGCGTGGGCTTCTGCGTGGGCTTCTCGGCGGCCACGGTCTTGTGCGCGGCCGGCCGCGCGGACCCGTCGCCGCCGGCGTGCACGCCGTCGGTCGCCTTGGCAGCCGGCACCTGAGCGGCCTCGCCGTCGGTCGGCTCCGCGCTTGCCGTACGGGGGCTCTGCTTCATGAATCGGCCATTCTTGTCCCGGGTCCTGGCGGAGCTGCTCGCGACGCTGTCCTTCATGTCGTTCATGGTGTCACCGTTCGGTACACAGTGGGTGACGCTCCCGGAGAGCGTCCGTCACGGGCGGGCATACTGCACGTGTACAGCGGCCCGTGCGAAGCCCGCGCGCTCGTACGTGGCCAGGGCAGGCGTGTTGTCGCCCTCCACGTACAGCACGGCGCGCGTGGCCCCGGATCGCGCGAGGTGCACCAGACCCACCTCGGTCATCAGCCGGCCGAACCCCTTGCCCTGGTGGTCCGGGTCGACACCCAGCGCGTAGATCTCGCCGTCGCGCGCCTCGTCCGGCTGGCCCGGCTCCGTCTTGGTCCACTGGAATGCGACCGGGTCGGCGCCGTCCGTCCCGGGCGCCTCGTCGAAGGCTGGCTCGTCGGCGACTGGCTCGTCGGCGACCGGCTCGTCGGGGACCAGGAGGAAGAAGCCCTCCGGGTCGAACCACGGCTCGGCCTGCCGGGCGCGCAGGTCGTCGAGAGACATCCGGCCCTGCTCCGGGTGGGTGGCGAAGGCGCGTGCGTTGACGCGGAGCCAGGCGGTGTCGTCGGCCCCGGGTCGGAAGGTGCGCAGGCGGTAGCCCGCGGGGGCGGCGGGCGCCTCCGGGACGCCGTCCGCCCCGGCGAGCGGGCGGGCCAGGAAGAGCAGCTCGCGCACCGGCCGCAGCCCCGCCGCCCGCGCGAACTCACGGGCAGGCTCCAGGTCGCCGTGGGCCCACACCCGCAGCTGCTTGCCGTGCTGGCCGGGCTCGCCCGAGCGCGACGGCAGCGTGGCGTCGCGCTCCGCGGTGCGCAGCAGCACCCGGCCGTGACCGTTCCTCCGGTGCTCCGGATGGATCACCAGCTCGGCGCTCGCGGTCTCGCCCGAGCGGTCGATCTGCACGTAGCCGACGGTGCTGCCCGACGTGGTGTGCGCCACGACGTGCGTGATCCACTCGGCGTCCGTGCCGAGGTTGAGCAGGGGTTGTTCGGACAGCGGCGCGACGCCGTCGTGCGCCTCCGCGGCCGCGGCCAGGTCTCGGACGGCCTGCTGGGCGTCGGTGTCGAGCGGGCCGATCTCGATGGGGGCGGCGATTCGCATGGACCCATCTTGCTCCACGGGGCGGGGCGACGTTTCACACGGCCGCGCCGCACCGGACACGCGGCGGAAACAGGCCGCCTCTAGCGTTCCGAATGTTCCTCTGATCAACATTCTCGCCCGGCCGGGCCGGCGGAGAGGAGATGCCGTGCACGACGGCACCACGAGGTCGGCGCCTCTCCCCGTCGGCGGTCCCGACGGTGCCGCGCTGCTCGCCGGCGTCCACGTCACCGCCCTGCGGGGCGTGCGCACCGTCGACGGCGAGATCGTCGACGTCGAGATCGACGCCGGCCGGGTCACCTCCGTGGCGCCCGCCGGACGGCAGCCGTTCCTCGGCGACGACCCGGGGCGGCTGGACGCGACCGGCTGGCTCGCGCTGCCCGCGGCGTGCGAGCCGCACGCGCACCTCGACAAGGCGCTGACCGCCGCGCGCATCCCCGCCGGGACGGGGGAGGACCTGGTGGGCGCGATCGAGCGCTGGCGGGAGATCGCCCCGCACATCGACGGTGCCGACGTGCTCGACCGGGCCCGGACCGCCGTGGGGCGCTACGTCAGCCGCGGCATCACGACGGTCCGGACCCATGTGGACGCCCCCGCGGAGGGCGACCCGCTGCGCATGCTGGACGCGCTGCTCGCCCTCCGCGAGGAGCTCGCGGGGTCCGTGACGCTCCAGGTCTGCCTCCTCGGCGGGTGGCACACCCCCACCGAGGTCTTCGCGGAGGCCGCCGCCCGCGGCGTGGACGTGCTCGGCGGGTGCCCGCACCTGGCCCCCGACCCGCGCGCCGAGATCACCCGGGTGCTCGACCTGGCCGAGCGCACGGGCCTGCCCGTGGACCTGCACGCCGACGAGCAGACGGCGCTGCCGGCCGACGGTGTGCTCGACGTCGAGTCGCTCGCCCGCGAGGTGGTCGCGCGCGGCCTGACCCAGCGCGTGACCGCGAGCCACGCCGTGCGGCTCGGGTCGCTGCCCCCGGACCGCCTCGGCCCCGTCGTCGACCTCGTCGCCCGGGCCGGCCTGGGCGTGGTGACGCTCCCGATCACCAACCTCTACCTCCAGGGCCGCGACAGCACGCACCTCGCGCCCCGGGGGCTGACCGCCGTGCGCGCCCTCCTGGACGCGGGGGTCCCCCTCGCCGCGGGCGCGGACAACCTGCGCGACCCCTTCAATCCCGCGGGCAGTGCCGATCCCTTCGAGACGACGTCGCTGCTCATGACCGCGGCGCACCTGTCCGCGCGGGAGGCGCTCGACGCCGTGACCTCGGGCGCCCGTACCGTGCTCGGCCTCCCCGCCGCGGGTCTGTCGGTCGGCGACCGCGCCGACCTCGTGCTGGTGCCCGACGTGCCGCTCGGCGACGTGCTGGCCGGCGCGAGCCTCGCGCGCGTGGTCGTCGCCGGCGGCCGCGTCGTGGCCGACACCCGCGTGCAGACCGCCCTCGCCCTCGGACCGGCCGCCGTCCCGGCCGCCGCCGGGGCCCCGCAACCCGACCAGCTCGTGAGGTGACCCCAGTGAGCACAGTGAGCACGACGACCCCGCGACCCCGGTCCATGACGCGCACCCTCGTGCTCGACGACGTGGCCAAGGCGTTCCCGACCGGCACCGTGGCGCTCGAGGGGGTGAGCCTGACGGTCGCCGCCGGCGAGTTCGTCTCCGTCGTCGGGCCCTCCGGCTGCGGAAAGTCCACCCTGCTGCGCCTCGCCTCGGGGCTCGACGAGGTGACCGGCGGCGACATCGAGGTGAACGCGACCTCGACGTCGTACGTGTTCCAGGAGCCCACGCTCCTGGAGTGGCGCAGCGCGCTGCGCAACGTCGAGCTCGCGGGGGAGCTGCGGGGCGCCGCGAAGGCGGACCGCCGCAAGCGGGCACAGGAGGCGCTCGACCTCGTCGGCCTGACCGGCTTCGAGAAGCAGCACCCCCGGCAGCTGTCCGGCGGCATGCGGATGCGCGTGTCGATCGCCCGGGCGCTCGTCGCCGAACCCGACCTCGCGCTGTTCGACGAGCCGTTCGGGGCCCTCGACGAGATCACCCGGCTGCGGATGCAGACCGAGCTGCAGAGCCTGTTCGCGCTCAAGGGCTTCGCCGGGCTGTTCATCACGCACTCCGTCTCGGAGGCGGTCTACCTCTCCACCCGGGTGGTCGTGATGAGCGGCCGCCCCGGCCGGGTGGTAGCCGACATCCCCGTCCCCTGGTCCTACCCGCGCCCGCCCCGGCTCCGGTACGAGCCCGAGTTCGCGGCGCTCACCGGCGAGGTCTCGGCGGCCCTCGAGGAGCACTCATGAGCACCGCCCGACCGATCGCCACCCGGCCGACCACCGCCCGCCGCAGGCTGCTGTCCGCCGGCGCCGCCGCCGGGCCGCTGCTCGCGGCCGTGCTCGGCATCGTCGCCGTCTGGTACGGGGTCACCTACCTCGTGCTCACACCCGAGCGGCGCTTCCTGCTGCCCCCGCTGCACGAGGTGCTCGGCACCACGCTCGGCAACCCGAACGTCATGAACCCCATGTTCGACGCGCTCTGGCAGACCGTCGGGGTGGCGCTGTGCGGGCTGGCGATCGCCGTGGTGCTCGGCATCGGGTACGCCGTGGTCATGGCGCAGGCCGGCTGGGCGGAGAAGATCCTCTACCCGTACGCCGTGATCCTGCAGACCATCCCGATCCTGGCCCTCACGCCGCTCATCGGGATCTGGATGGGCTACGGCTTCAGCGCCCGCATCGTCGTGTGCGTGATCATCGCCCTGTTCCCGATGATCGCGAACACGCTGTTCGGGCTCCAGTCCGCCGGTCCCGCCGCGCACGACCTGTTCACGCTGAACCGCGTCACCCGGGTGCAGCGGCTCCTCAAGCTCCAGTTCCCCGCGGCGCTCCCGTCGATCTTCACCGGCCTGCGCAACGCGGCGGGCCTGAGCGTCATCGGCGCCATCGTCGGCGACTTCTTCTTCCAGCAGGGCTCGCCGGGGATCGGCGGCCTGCTGCGCACCTACACGCTGCGCCTGAACATGGACGCCCTGTTCCTGGCCATCATCCTCACCGCGCTGTTCGGGGTCGCGATGTTCTCCGTCTTCGCAGCCCTGGACCGGGCCGTCATCGGCCGCTGGTACGGCCGCGGCGCCGCCTGAGCGCCGCGCCCCCTCGCTCCCACCCTCCACCCCTCAGGAGTCCGCATGCCCCTGTCCCGAATGCCCTTGTCCCGACCGCGACGTCTCGCCGTCGCCGCCCTGTCCGTCCTCCCGCTCCTCGCCCTGACCGCCTGCGGCACCGGCACCGCCGACGCGCAGGCGGGCGGCACCGGCCAGGTCGACGCGCCGGCGGCGGAGGCGGGCGGGCCCCTCGACCTCGCCGACGTGTGCCCCGCGACCGTCGTCATGCAGCAGGACTGGCAGCCCGAGGCGGAGCACGGGGCGATGTACTCGCTCGTCGGCTCGGACCTCACGGTGGACACCGACGCCAAGTCGGTCACGGGCTCCCTGGTGGCCCAGGGCGTCGACACGGGGGTGGACATCGAGGTGCGCCCCGGCGGGCCGAACGTGAACTTCCAGCCCGTCCCGTCGCTCATGTACCTCGACGACTCGATCCTGCTCGGCGCGGTGACCACCGACGCCCAGATCACCGCGCTCGCCGACAACCCGGTGGTCACCGTCGCCTCCATGCTCACCACCAGCCCGCAGATCGTGATGTGGGACCCGGAGAGCCACGACGGCGCCGAGACGATCGAGGAGGCCGCCGCGGACGGCGACCCCCTGGTGTCCTCCGGCGACGTCTTCCCCCGCCTGCTCGCCGCCCAGGGCATCATCGACGACGCGCAGATCGACCTCAGCTACGAGGGCACGCCGCAGCGCTTCGTCTCCGACCCGGCTGTGTTGCAGCAGGGGTTCGCCACGGCCGAGCCGTACATCTACGAGAACGAGATCCCGCAGTGGGGCAAGCCGGTCGGGTACCAGCTGCTCGCCGACGTGGGCTACTCGGTCTACCCGGAGGCGCTCGCCGTGCGGGCCGACAAGGTCGAGGAGAACGCCGACTGCCTGGCCAAGCTCGTGCCGATCATGCAGCAGGCCCAGATCGACTACCTCGACGACCCGCAGGCCACCAACGAGCTGATCGTCGACCTCGTCGACCAGTACCAGACCGGGTGGACCTACTCGCTCGGCGTGGCCGACTTCTCCGTGAAGGCCCAGAAGGACCTCGACCTCGTGGTGGACGACCCGGCGTCCGGGGTGTTCGGCAGGATCGACCCCGACCGCATGACCGAGATCGTCGACACCTTCGCGCCGATCCTCGTGGACGCCGGCCAGATCGAGTCCCCGGACATCGAGCCCGAGTCGCTGTACACCAACGAGTTCACCGACGACACCATCTCGATGGGGAGCTGACGAGCACCGATGACCGACGAGACTCCGAACACCGCAGAGCGGTCCGCGCTGGCCGCGGCCGAGATCGCCCGCACCCTCGGGCCCGAGCTGGTCTCCGTCGAGGCCGAGCTGCTGCTCAAGGCGTCGTCCGACTGGTCGCGCATGTCGCCGATCCTGCGGGAGAAGGTCCCCGCGGGCCGGTACCTGCCGGACGCCGTGGTGCGCCCGACCACCGCGGACGAGGTGGCGCAGGTGCTGCGCATCGCCTTCGAGCACGACGTCCCGGTGACCCCGCGCGGGTCGGGGACGGGCAACTACGGGCAGGCCACGCCGTTCGACGGCGGGCTCGTGCTCGACCTGCGCGGCCTCGACACGATCCGGGTCAACGACTCGGGCACGGTGACGGCGGGCGCGGGCGCGAAGATCAGCGCGATCGACGTGGCGGCCCGGGCCGCCGGACGGGACATCTGGATCTACCCGTCCACCAAGGGGACGACCATCGGCGGGTTCGTGGGCGGCGGGTCGGCCGGCACGGGCACGATCGAGCACGGGTCCACCTCCGACGGGTTCGTGCTCTCGCTCACCGTCGCCCCGATGGACGGCAGCGGCACCACCTTCACCGTGACCGGCCCCGACGTCATGCCGTACGTGCACGTCTACGGCGTCACCGGGGTCATCGTGGAGCTGGAGATCGCCACCGACCCCGCCCGTGACTGGGTGGCCGTCTACGCGGCCTTCGCCGACTGGGTGTCGCTCACGGGCGTGCACCGCTCGCTGCTCGACCTGCCGGTGCTGCCGCGGCTCGCGTCCGCGGACCCGCCCGCGCTGGTGCCGAGCCTGCCCGCCACCGTGCCGCTCGACCCCGAGCGGTACAGCCTGCGCGTCATCGCCGAGGCCTCGACCGCGGCCGAGGTCGAGGCACGGATCGTGGCGGCGGGCGGCGAGGTGGTCGCGAGCCTCGCGGACTACGCGGAGACCGACAAGCTGTCCTCGATGTCGTACAACCACCCGGTCTACCACCTGCAGCAGGCGCACCCCGAGCGCACGTGGTTCCACATGGAGACCGGCGGGCGGGCGCACTGGGACCGCGAGGACGAGGTCCGGGCGGTCTACGACGGCGACGTCCACCTGCACCTGGAGCTCATGGGCACCGCCCCGCTCGCCATGGTGGTCGCCGACTACGTCTCCGAGGCCGAGGCGCTCGCCGGGATCGGGCGCCTGGAGGCGCTCGGCCTCGGCGTGCACTCGCCGCACCAGTGGTACGTGGACCGGCACGTCGACCTCGCCCGCGAGGTCGCTCGCACCACCGACCCGAAGGGCCTGCTCAACCCGGGCAAGCTCGTGGACGCGCCGCCGGTCGACACCCGAGTCAACATCGGGGTGCGCTGATGGGCGCGGCCCGGGCCCCGCGGTTCGCCGACCTGACGTGGCCGGAGATCGAGGCGCTGCCCGACGACACGGTGGCGGTTCTGCCCCTCGGCGCGATCGAGCAGCACGGCCCGCACCTCCCGGTGTCCACGGACCTGGTCACGGCGACGGAGGCCGCGGCGGCGGCCGCTGGCGCGGTGACGGCGTCCGGCGCGGCGTCCGTCGTGCTGCTCGAACCGCTCGCCTACACCAAGTCGGACGAGCACGCGGGGTTCCCCGGCACGATCTGGCTGTCCTGGGACACGCTCATGCGGGTGCTGGTCGACGTCGGGCGGTCCGTGGCGGCCTCGGGCATCACCCGGCTGCTGTTCGTCAACGGGCACGGCGGCAACTCCGCGCTCGGCCAGGTCGCCAACCGTGAGCTGCGCCGCCGGTTCGGGCTGCGCACCTTCTTCGCGCACGTCGCGACGCCGCGCGACCAGGGCGGAACCCCGGCGTCCGGCGCGGAGCACGGGCTCGGCGTGCACGGCGGCCACGGCGAGACCTCGCTCATGCTGCACCTGCGCCCGGAGCTGGTCCGGATGGAGCGCGCCGAGCGGCGCGTGCCGGAGGACCTGCTCGCGTACGAGCAGATCGGGTTCGGCCGGCCGACGTCGTTCGGCTGGCTCTCCAGCGACTTCGGCCCCGACGGACACATCGGCGACCCGACCACGGCCACCGCCGAGGCGGGCAAGGAGCTGTTCGAGCACGCGGTCGAGCACCTCGTGCGCACCTTCGTCGAGGCGTCCCGGTTCACCACGCCGGCCGACGGGGCCGCGGGGCTGATACCGCGGGACCGCGGGTGAGCGCTGCGGGGCCGGCCACGGGGCTGGTCGTGCGGGGTGCGCTCGCGGTGCGTACCGGGCCGGGCGCGGCCGGGGGCGAGCCGGGCGGTGACGTCGTGGTGGGCGCCGACGGGCGGGTGGTGAGCGTCGGGCCGGCGGCCTCGTCCGCGGCCGTCGGGCCGGTGGACGGCGGACGCGCGGGCGGCGTCGAGGAGCTCGACGCCACCGGGTGCGTCGTCACGCCGGGGCTGGTGAACGCGCACCACCACCTGCTCCAGACGGCCTTCCGGACGCTGCCCGGCACCCGCGGCGTCCCGATGCGCGAGTGGCTCGGCCTGATGGCCGCCGCCTACGCGCGCGCCCGGGTGGACGCGGAGCTGGTGGGTCTCGCCGCACGTGCGGGGCTCGCCGAGGCGCTGCTCAGCGGCGTCACGACCGTCGCCGACCATCATCTGACCTGGCCCGCGGCGCTCTCCACCGCCGAGACGGTGGACCTCGCCCGGGCCGCCGCCGGGGCGGCCGACGAGCTCGGGGCGCGCCTCGTGCTGGTCCGCGGCTCCGCGGGCGACGACGCCGAGGCGGCGGCGTCGAGCGCCGACGCGATCGCCGCGGCGCTGGTGGGCGACGCGCCCGGCGGGGTGCGCGCCGACGGCCGCGTGCAGGTGGCCGTCGGCCCGGCCGGGGTGCACAGCGACGGCGAGCCGACGTTCCGGCTGCTGGGCGAGGTGGCGGCGCGCCGCGGGCTGCGCCGTCGTACCCAGGCCAACGAGCAGGTCGACGTGGTCGCGGCGCTGGAGCGCCACGGCCGCCGCCCGCTGGACCTGCTGGACGAGTGGGGCTGGCTGGCCCCCGACGTCACGGTCGCGCACCTGTGCGACGTCACCGACAGCGAGATCGCCCGCCTCGCCGCCTCGGGCGCGTCCGCGACGCACGCGCCGGGGTGTGACGTGCCGATGGGCTGGGGCGTCGCGCCGGTGGCGCGGCTGCTCACCGCCGGCATCACCGTGGGCCTCGGCACCAGCGGCGGCGGGTCCAACGACGCCGGGCACCTGCTCGCGGACGCGCGGCTGGCCATGCAGGTCTCCGCCCTGGTCGGACGCCAGCTCACGGCGCGCGAGCTGCTGGACGCCGCCGGCGCGGGGTCGGCGGACGGGCTCGGCAGGCCCGAGCTCGGTCGGCTGGAACCTGGTTCGGCCGGGGACCTGTGCGTCTGGGACGTCAGCGGCGTCGCCGACGCCGGGGTGGCCGACCCGGTCGCCGGCCTGCTCTGGGCCGCTCCGGGCCGCAGGCCACGCCACGTCGTGGTCGGCGGGCGGGTGGTCGTCCGCGACGGGCGTCTGGTGACGGCGGACGAGCGCGAGGTCGCGCGGGGGCTCAGCCGGCGTCTCGCGGGAGTCGCTGCTTGACGACCAGCAGGCGGTAGGGCTCGCCGTCGGCGCTGGCCCAGCGGTGGCGGGTGCCGCCGCGGTAGAAGGCGGAGTCGCCGGGTCCGGCGCTCTCCAGCGTCCCGTCGAGGTCGAGCAGCACGTGCCCCTCCACGACGTAGGCGAACTCGTCCTCGTCGTGCGCCCAGTACGGACCCGGCTCGCGGGACGTCCCGGTGTACTCCATCGGGTCGAACGGGCGGTCGCCGGCCGGTGCGAGAGCTCGAACGGTGCCGCCGCCCGCCGAGGCGGCCGACGCGTCGTCGGTCCGGCGCACCACGGGGGTGCCGCCCGCGGCGGGCGCCGTGCCCTCGGTGAGCAGGAGCTGCTGGGTGGTGCCCAGCCGGTCCGCGACGCGGAACAGCGACGACATGCTCAGCCGTGCCCGGCCGCGCTCGACCTGGCTGAGGAACGAGTGCGAGAGGCCCGTCGCCTCGGCGAGCTGGACGAGGGTCAGGCCCTGGGCGTGGCGCAGCCCGCGGATCTTCTGACCCAGTCGGGTGACCGATCGATCGAGAGGATCGGTGGCCTCGTCGATACGCACGTCCATGCCTCGAATGCTAGGGGAACCGGGCCCTCGGACGGTGGCGTTGCGGCGCGTTTCGGGGCGCGTCCGCAGCCGTAACAGAACCCGCTCGCCGGAGTGATCCCGGCGAAACATCGGGCGCGGAGGATGGAGATATGTTGATGTCATCAACATCGCCGCTCGATCCCGTCGCCGACGGTTTCCGGGACGCGATGGCCGGGCTCGCGAGCGGTGTGTGCGTGGTGACGACGGCGGCGGGCGGAGTGCCCGCGGGCCTGACGACCACCGCGGTGATGAGCGTGAGCCTGGATCCGCCGCTGGTCGCCGTCGGGGTCGCGCACTCCAGCCGCACGCTCGGGCCGCTGCGGGCGGCGCGACGGTTCGCCGTCCACGTGCTGGCGCACGACGCGCGGGAGGTGGCGGCGGTCTTCGCCTCCAAGGCGCCGGACAAGTTCGCCGGCCTCGCCGCCCGCCCCGGTGAGGGCGGTGTGCCCGTACTCACCGAGGACGCGCGGCACGTGCTGGAGTGCGAGACCTGGACCGAGGTCGAGGCCGGCGACCACCTGCTGCTCCTGGGGCGGGTGGTCCGGGTGCATGCCGCCCGGTCCGCCGAGGGGCGCGCGCTGGTGCACTTCGACCGGACATTCCACGAGGTCGGCGCGAACGGCACGCCGCCCGACGAGCGATAGCACCCCCGCGCCGAGGTAGAACTGTGGCAGTTCTACCTCGGCAGGAGGAGGTCAGTCCTCCGAGGAGGCCGACGGCGCCGCCAGGCCCGCCGTGATCAGGTCCATCACGGAGGAGTCGGCCAGCGTCGTCGCGTCGCCGACGGTACGGTCCTCGGCGACGTCGCGCAGCAGGCGGCGCATGATCTTGCCGGACCGGGTCTTGGGCAGCTCCGGCACCACGAGGATCTTCTTCGGCTTGGCGATCGGGCCGATCTCCTTGCCGACGTGGTCGCGCAGCTCCCTCTGCACCTCGGCGGCGCCCTCCGGCGTGGCGGCCCGGTCGGCGTGGCTGCCGCGCAGGATCACGAACGCGACCACGGCCTGGCCGGTGGTGTCGTCCGCGGCGCCGACGACGGCGGCCTCCGCCACGATCTCGTTCGACACGAGCGCCGACTCGATCTCGGTGGTGGACAGCCGGTGCCCGGACACGTTCATCACGTCGTCCACGCGGCCGAGCAGCCAGATGTCGCCGTCCTCGTCCTTTTTGGCGCCGTCACCGGCGAAGTAGAGGCCGTCGAACCGCGACCAGTACGTCTCCTTGTAGCGCTCCAGGTCACCCCAGATGCCGCGGAGCATGGACGGCCAGGGCTCGGACAGCACGAGGTAGCCGCCACCACCGTCGGGCACGGGCTGTGCCTCGTCGTCGACCACGGTCGCGTCGATGCCGGGCAGCGCGACCTGCGCCGAGCCGGGCTTGGTGGCGGTGACGCCCGGGAGCGGGCTGATCATGATGGCGCCGGTCTCGGTCTGCCACCAGGTGTCGACGATCGGGGCCTTGTCGCCGCCGATGACGCGGCGGTACCACATCCACGCCTCGGGGTTGATGGGCTCGCCCACCGAGCCGAGGACGCGCAGGGACGAGAGGTCGAACCCGGCCGGGATGTCGTCGCCCCACTTCATGCAGGTGCGGATCGCCGTCGGTGCCGTGTAGAGGATCGAGACCTTGTACTTCTCGATGAGCTCCCACCAGCGGCCGCGGTGCGGGGTGTCGGGCGTGCCCTCGTACAGGACCTGCGTCGCGCCGTTCACGAGCGGCCCGTAGACCACGTAGGAGTGGCCGGTGACCCAGCCGACGTCGGCGGTGCACCAGTAGACGTCGGTCTCCGGCTTGAGGTCGAACACGTTCTTGTGCGTGTACGCGGCCTGCGTGAGGTAGCCGCCGGTGGTGTGCAGGATGCCCTTTGGCTTCCCGGTGGTGCCGCTCGTGTACAGGATGAACAGGGGGTGCTCCGCCTCGACGGCGACCGGCTCGTGCTGGTCGGAGGCCTCGGCCAGCGCCTCGTGCCACCACACGTCCCGGCCCTCGACCCAGTCCACGTCCTGCTCGGTGCGCCGCACGACGAGCACCTTCCGGACCGTGGTCGGGTCGGCGCCCTCCTTGGGGGCGAGGGCCTCGTCGACGGCCGGCTTGAGGGCCGACGGCGCTCCGCGGCGGTAGCCGCCGTCCGCCGTGATGACCAGCGTGGCCGCGGCGTCGGCGATCCGGCTGCGCAGGGCGTCCGCGGAGAAGCCGCCGAAGACCACGGAGTGCGGGGCGCCGATGCGGGCGCAGGCCAGCATCGCGACGACCGACTCGACGAGCATCGGCAGGTAGATGACGACCCGGTCGCCGGTCGCGACCCCGAGCGCGGTCAGCGCGTTCGCCGCGCGGGACACCTCTTGCTGCAGGTCGGCGTACGTGACGGTGCGGGTGTCGCCCGGCTCGCCCTCGAAGTGGATGGCGACGCGGTCACCGTTGCCGGCCTCGACGTGGCGGTCCACCGCGTTGTACGCGGCGTTCAGCGTCCCGTCGGCGAACCAGCGCGCGACGGGGGCTCCGCTCCAGTCCAGCGTCTCGGTGAACGGCGTCTTCCAGGTCACGAGCTCCCGGGCCTGGCCGGCCCAGAACTCCAGGCGGTCGGCCGACGCCTTCTCGTACAGGTCGGCCTGTGCGTTCGCCTGAGCCGCGAACTCCGCGCTGGGCGGGAAGCTCCGGGTCTCGTGCAGAAGGTTCTCGAGGCTGGGGCTGGATGCCGGGCCCGACGTCGGGTTGGTGTCTGTCACGGTGACCTCCGGTGCGCGTCTTCGCGTTCGTTCGGGCAGGTGCTTGGGGCTGCCTTGACGTTGTCTCTGGTCGGTGAGTGTAGTCCCGGACGGTGACACCCCTCACAAACCCGTGTCACTTCCTGAGACGTCGTTCCGTTGCCCCGGAATTGACCCGGGACCGGCCACGTTACGGGCTGAGTGAGCCTCCTCTTCGAACCGATCGCCCTGCGCGACCTCTCCCTGCCGAACCGCGCCTGGCTGGCGCCGATGTGTGAATACTCGGCGGACGCGGGGCTCCCGAACGACTGGCATCTCGTGCACCTCGGCGCCCGGGCCGCCGGCGGCTTCGGCCTCGTCATGACCGAGGCCACCGCCGTCGTGCCGGAGGGGCGCATCTCGCCGCAGGACACGGGCATCTGGAACGACGAGCAGACCGCAGGATGGAAGCGGATCGTCGACTTCGTGCACGCGCGCGGGGCGCGGATCGGCATCCAGCTCGCGCACGCGGGGCGCAAGGCGTCGACCTTCCGTCCGTGGGCACCGGAGCAGGGCAGCGTCCCGGTGGCCGACGGCGGCTGGCCGACCGTCGGGCCGTCGACCCTCCCTTACCCAGGCTTTGCCACCCCCGCGGAGATGACCGCTGAGCAGGTCGCAGACGTTCCCGAGCACTTCGCGGCCGCCGCGCGCCGGGCCCGCGAGGCCGGTTTCGACACCGTCGAGGTGCACGCCGCGCACGGCTACCTGATGCACCAGTTCCTGTCGCCCCTGGCGAACCTCCGCGCGGACGGGTACGGCGGGTCGGCCGAGGCGCGCTCGCGGCTTGTCGAGGAGACGGTGGGCGCGGTGCGGTCGGTGTGGCCCGACGAGCTGCCGGTGCTCGTGCGGCTGTCGGCGACGGACTGGCTGGTCGGCGGGCTCGAGGTGGACGACGTCGCTGCCGTCGCGGGCCGGCTCGGCGCGCTCGGTGCCGACCTCGTGGACGTCTCGACCGGGGGCGTCGCGCCGGCGCAGATCACCGTCGGGCCGGGCTACCAGGTGCCGCACGCCCGCCGCGTGCGCGAGGTGTCGGGCCTGCCGGTCAGCGCGGTCGGGCTGATCAGCGACCCGGTCCAGGCCGAGCAGATCCTCGTCGAGGGCTCGGCGGACGCCGTCATGCTCGGCCGCGAGGCGCTGCGTGACCCGCACTGGCCGCTGCGGGCGGCGCACGCGCTGGGCGACAAGACCGGGACGGTTCCCGTGGACGCCGGCGTGGGGGTGCAGCCGCAGTACGCGCGGGCGCGGTGGCGATGATCGGTGCCGCCGTGGGAGCCGGCCGCGCAGGGAAGGCGCTGCGGCAAGGGTGCCGCGCAAAGCGCGGTAATCACGGCTGACGGCGTTTGAACGCCAAGAGAATTCTGGGTGTGGTGATTCTTTTCCGGCCGGCGTGTATTCCGCGAAACGATTCGCCGTGCGGCCGGGCTCCTCGCAATTTCCGTTCGCGATCCGGAAGTGCGAGGGCCCGGCCACTGCGGTGGCGAGATCTCGGCCTATCGAGTACGGAATCCGGGAGCATCCTCAAGCCGGATTCCGCTCTCACCAGCTGGACGGGGTTGACCGTGCACGTCGCTCGCCGTCGATCAGGCTCACGCCCTTTCGACCCCCAGGGCACGGTCCCTGCCGCCCTGAATACTTGCTGTGAACACAATCACACTGCCTGTCGGTTACAAAAGCAACCTGAGCGCGGTGATCTTCACAATTGCCAATTCCTGTCATCTGCGCAATTGCCTGGGAAAATCTTCGGCCTTACCGATCCTTGACCTTTTGCGACCGCCGGGTTGAGGCGGCGCGCGCTCACGTCCGCGGCCGGCGATCTCAGAGGCGGCGCAGGTACTGGCGGCAGACGTGGACGCGGGCGAACCGCGCACGCAGCTCCGCCTCGCGCGAGATGTCGGCGTGCATGAACGCGATCACCGGTGTCGAGAGCCCGTCCGGTGCGGCGAATCCGGCCGCGGGCTCGTCGCCGCCCTTGTAGACGTGCAGGTAGCGGTGGTTCTCGGCGAAACCTGAGCGCAGGTACCAGGCGTTGGCGACCTCGTCCTCGCGCGTCCAGGCGTCGAGCGTGGTTGCTCCGGCCGCTCTGACCTGCGGTATCGCCTCGTCGAGGAGCGCCGTGGCGATGCCCCGGCGGCCGTGGTCGGGGTGGACGGCGACGGTGTCGATCGTTGCCGCGGTGCCGTCGACCTCGACGTCGAGGATCCCGCGGATCGTGCCGTCGTCGGCGACCGCCACCAGGCAGACCGCCGGGAGGTCGAACGACGTGCGGTGCGGTGTGACGTCGTCGTAGTACTGGGTGTCCAGGAAGGCGAGGACCCGGCAGCGGAGCCAGCCGGGCTCGTCGTCGGGCAGGTAGGGGCGCACGGTGAAGCTCATGGGACTCCGGTCGTCGAAGGGCAGGCGAGTGCGGTGCGCTCGGCGGCGCACGACAGGCGAATCGCTCAGTTCGACGACATGGGTCGGAGTCTGCCCGACAGCTTCCTTGTCGGTCGACCTCTTACTCGGCTTACTCGGCGTGAGTCCGGCTCAGCGGCGGCGCGCGCGGCGTCGGGCAGCACGCCAGACCAGCCAGACGGTGACCCCGACCGCCACGGTGCCCACGACCGCGAGGAGCGGGAGGGGCTCGATGCGCGGACGGAGCGCGATCGGCCGGGTGAACGCCAGCACGCCCCAGCCGGACTGCGCCGCCCGGCGCCTGAGGACCCGGTCCGGGTTGACCACGAAGGCGTTGCCGACCGCGGCCAGCATCGGGGCGTCCGTGATGGAGTCGGAGTAGGCGAAGCTCCGCGCGAGGTCGTAGTCCTCGCTCGCGGCGAGCCGGCGGACGCCCACGGCCTTGTTGTCGCCGTAGTTGTAGAAGTCGATCTCGCCGGTGAAGCGGCCGTCCTGCACCGTCATCTGCGTCGAGAGCACGTGGTCCGCGCCGAGCACCGCCGCGATGGGCTCCACGAGCACTGCGGCCGACGCCGACACCACCACCACGTCCCGGCCCGCCGCGTGGTGCTCCTCGATCAGCTCGACAGCCTCGGCGTAGACGTAGGGGTCGATGAGCTCGTGCACCGTCTCGGTGACGATCTGCCGGACCTTCTCCACGTCCCAGCCGGTGACGAGCGACGAGAGGTGCGCGCGCATCCGCTCGGTCTGGTCGGCGTCGGCGTTGCCGATCATGAAGATGAAGTGGGCATAGGCGCTCCGCAGCACGTCGGCGTGCGACAGCAGTCCGCCCGCGAGGAACGGCCTGGAGAACGCCGCCGACGAGCTGGTGGCGATGATCGTCTTGTCGAGATCGAAGAACGCGGCGGTGCGCTGAGCGCGCGACTGCGGTCGAGAAGCGATCTGGGGCACCTGCTCGGTCACGCGACGAGCCTAGCGGGGCCGCCCGCCGGAGCAGGTCTCCGCGCCGTGATTTCTTCCACCTGGATGAAACTCGCCCGCCCGGACCACAGACCGTCTGCACGGCGGGACGGGCGTCCGAGCCCGACCACAGGCACCACTTCCCGTCATCCGTGCACAGTCGCGCCGGTGCGGGCCGCACGGGGTGCGGCCTGGCGGCCAACCTGGTCGAGGAGCCCGGGCGGAGTGCCCGGGACGGCGGCCGGACGGGCTGCCGGTCCTGTGTCGGAGGGGGCGTGATGATCAGCACGACGGGTGGTGCCCGGCCGGAGCCGGGTCGCGTGATCGGGGTGGTCGGGGCGTGCGGTGGCGCGGGCACGTCGGTGGTGGCCGCGTGCGTCGCCCACGGCCTGCGCCGCGGTGGTGAGCGAGCCACGCTCGTCGACCTGGACGCGCACGCGCCGGGCACGGACCTGCTGCTCGGGGCCGACGGCGGCCGCGGCGCGCGCTGGCCCGACCTCGTCGAGGCCCGTGGCGAGGTCGACGGGCTCGGCGTGGTCGCGGCCCTGCCGCGCTGGGGCGCGGTACCCGTGCTGAGCAGCACGCCGTCAGGAGCCCCGTCGGACGACGACGTGGTGCTCGGCGTGTGCCGCGGGCTCGTACGCGCCGGCGAGACGCTCGTGCTCGACCTGCCGCGGCCCGGTGCCTGGGACAGCGTCACCCGGCGGGGCGGCGGTGGCGGACTCCCGGCCGAGGCACCGCACAACGGTGCCCGGGCGGTGCGGGCGCTCCTCGCGGCCTGCGAGACGGTGCTGCTCGTCGTCCCGCTGACCCTGCCCGCGGCCGTCGGCGCACAGCGCGTGCGTGACGAGCTCCGCGCGGCGGACGTGTCCGACGTGCGCGTGGTGGCGCGCGGCCCCGCGCCCGGCACGGTCGACCCCGACGACGTCGCCGCCGCGCTCGGGCTGCCCACCCTCGCGGTCCTGGGCCGGGACGCTGGGCTCGCGCGGGCGATCGAGCGCGGCGAGGGTCCCGTCGTGGCGCACCGGACCGTGCTCGGCCGCTTCGCGGCCGACGTGGCGGCTGCGCTGTGACCGGGCCCTCGGTCGCGCCGTCCCTGCTCGACGACGTCCGCGCGCGGCTCGCGACGGGCCGTGCCGGCGCGGACGCCGCAGTGCGTGCCGCGGTACGGGACTCCGGGCGCGTGCTCGGGTCCGACGCACTGCGGGACCTGGAGCGGGCGGCCCGGGCCGAGCTCACGGGCGCCGGCCCGCTGCAGCCGTTCCTCGACGCGCCCGACGTCACCGACGTGCTGGTCAACGGCCCGCGCGACGTGTGGGTCGAGCGGGGCGCCGGTCTCGAGCGGGCCACGGTCGACCTGGGGTCGGCCGCGGAGGTGCGGGCGCTCGCCGTCCGCCTGGCGGCGCTCGGCGGTCAGCGCCTCGACGACGCGTGCCCCACCGTGGACGCGCGCCTGCCCGACGGCACCCGGCTGCACGCCGTGCTCGAACCCCTGGCGGAGACGGGCGCCCTGATCTCCCTGCGCGTGCTGCGCACCCGCGCGTTCACGCTCGACGAGCTCGTGGCCGGCCGCGCCCTGCCGCGGCAGTGGGCGGGCCTGCTGCGATCCCTCGTGCAGAGCCGGGCGAACGTGCTGATCAGCGGGGGCACGGGCACCGGCAAGACAACACTGCTCTCCGCGCTCCTCTCCCTGGTGCCGGACGGGGAACGCGTGGTGACCGTCGAGGAGGCGCGCGAGCTGCGACCCGTCCACGCGCACGTCGTGCACCTCGCCGCGCGGCGCGCCAACGTCGAGGGCGCCGGCGCCGTGGACCTGGCCGACCTGGTGCGGAACGCCCTGCGCATGCGGCCCGACCGGATAGTGCTCGGCGAGTGCCGCGGCGCCGAGGTGCGCGAGGTCCTCATGGCGATGAACACCGGCCACGACGGCGGCTTCGCGACGCTGCACGCCAACGCCGTCGGCGTGGTTCCGGCCCGGCTGGAGGCGCTCGCGAGCCTGGCCGGGATGACCCGGGAGGCGGTGGCCGCGCAGGCGGTGGGTGCGCTGGACGTGGTCCTGCACCTGCGGCGCGGGCAGGGGACGCGGTACCTGGCGGAGATCGGGCTCGTGGGACGCGGCCCGAACGGCGAGCTGGAGGTGCGCACGGCCGGGCGCTGGGACGGCAGTGGCGGGTGGACGACGGATCCGAGCACGTGGAGCGAGCTGGTGGGGAGGTACGGGCCGTGCTGAGAGCCGTGGAGTCGCTCGGTGTGGGCCTGCTCGTGGCGGTCGGCGCGTGGCTGGTCCTGGCGCGCGGTGGTCGGCGGCTGCGCGAGGTGCTCGCCGGATCGGGCGTGGGTGTCGTCCCGGGTCCTGCGGCGAGCGTCGCCGTCGCCTCCGGAGCGGAGGCAGCCGGCCCGGTGACCACCCGGTCGGGCCGCGGGGGTGCGGGCGGGCGAGGAGCGGGCGGCGACGTCCGGGTGGTCGTGCTGCAGGTCGTCGCGCTGCTCAAGGCAGGTTCGCCGCCCGGTGCGGCGTGGTCGCGCGCCGTGGGCGTGGGCGTCGACCTCGCGGGGGTGCCCGACGTCGACGCGCTGGGCAGGGTGCTCGGCTCCCGGCACGCGGAGGCGGTGGTCGCGGCGACCAGGCTCGCGCTCGACGTCGGGGCACCGCTCGGCCGGGTCCTGGAGCAGGTCGCGGCAACGCTTGTCGCGGAGGCCGAGGCGCAGGCCGAACGCGACGCGGCGCTCGCCGGGCCGCGGACCACGGGTCGGCTGCTCATGTGGTTGCCGGTCGCGGGCGGGTTCCTCGGGTGGGTGCTCGGCGCCGACCCGGTGGGTACGGCCACGGACGGCGGCATCGGAACGGCGGCCCTGGTGGCCGGGGCGGTGCTGCTCGTGGCCGGACGGGTGTGGTCGGGCCGGCTGGTGGCCACGGCGGGTGGAGCGGAGCGGTCCGGTGTGGACGTCCAGGTGGTGCTGGAGCTGTTGGCGGCCGCGATGCGGTCCGGGGCGGGGGTGCCGCGCGCACTGCAGGCGGTGGGCGCCGCCGTGGACGGTCCCGACGGTCAGGTGCTCGTCCGCGCGGCGCACGCGCTCGTGCTCGGCGCTCCTTGGGAGCGGGCGTGGCCCCACACGCCGATGGCGCTCGGCCCGGTGGTGCACGCGCTGCGGGGCGCGTGGCTGGACGGCGCCGCACCGAGCGAGGCGTTGCATGCCGCCGGGGCGGAGGTGCGGCACGTGCGGAGCGCGGCGAGCCGGACCGCCGCGGCACGGCTCGGGGTGCGACTCGTGCTGCCGCTGGGCGTCTGCTACCTGCCGGCGTTCGTGCTGGTGGGCCTGGTCCCGGTGCTGCTGGCCCTCGGGATCGACCTGCTCACGGGCTGAGGCCGGACACGGGCATCGGGTGGCCGACACCCGACGAGAGCTGAGGACTTCGGCGCGCTCAGGTGCGCCGGTGCCGCCCGCCGCACGGCGGACGGGGCCCGTCACGACGGGCCGTACAGGGTGCCCGCGCGCAGGCCGGGAGGCGTGCGCGCGGGCGGAGCAGGAGGAGAAGACATGACGATCACGACAGCGGTTGCCTGTCCCGAGCCGGACGACCGGTCGCGGACGGATGCCGACGGGCGCGAGTCGGAGCGCGGGCTGGCCACGGCCGAGTACGCGATCGCGACGCTCGCCGCGGCCGCCTTCGCGGGTGCGCTGATGGCAGTCCTCAAGGGCGGTGACGTGAAGTCGATGCTCACGTCGCTCATCCAGTCGGCACTGACGGCCGGCTGATCCATGGCGGAGAGTGAGTCGGAACGCGGCACGGTCACGGCCGAGCTGGCCATCGGGCTGCCGGTCGTCGTCCTCGTGCTCGTCGCCGTGCTCACCCTCGTGGCCGCGTCCACGGCGCAGATGCGCGCCCTGGACGCGGCCCGCGCGGGGGCGCGGGCGGTGGCGATCGGGGAGCAGGGCGCCGCCGTCGCGGCGGTCGTCGCGCGGGTGGGCGGGCCCGAGGCCGAGATGTCGCTCGCGCGGGAGGGCGAGTGGGTACGGGTGACGGTCACGCGGCCGGTCTCGGGCGGCTGGGTGTCCGGTCCGCTGCGGGCCACCGGGACGGCGGCGGCCTGGGTGGAGCCGTGAGGTCCGTCGGCGGCCCTGGGCAGGGCGCCGTGGGGCACGGTCCCGAGCGCGGCGGCCTCGGGTTCGACCCCGAGCGCGGCGCCGGCACCGTCCTGGTCCTCGGGATCGTCGCCGCGGTGCTGCTTCTCGCGGTCGGGATCGTGGCGCTCGGCGCGGCCCAGAACGCGCGCGGCACCGCGCAGGCGGCGGCCGACCTCGGGGCGATCGCGGGCGCGACCGCACTGCGCGACGGGTTCGATCCGTGCGGGACGGCGGGCGCCGCCGTCGTGCGCAACGGCGCGGAGATCGGATCGTGCGAGGTGCTCGGGGGAGGAGTCGTGCAGGTCGCCGCGACGCGCGCGGCTGTCGGGCCGGCCGGGGAGCTCGGCGGCGCGCTCGGGTCGGCACGGGCGACGGCGCGGGCCGGCCCCCGGGGTGGTGGGTAAGGGGCCGTGTGCCGCACGGCGGTTGGCCGCACGACCGTGGGTCGCCTGCTCCGGGACGGAAAAGGGGATGACGTGGTACCCCGACGGATCGTAGTATCACTGCTATGGATGGTATGGAGAGTGCGATGACTGCGCAGGACCGACCTCCGCCGTCGAGTGACGTGGCGCTCGACGTGCGTGACCTACGGATGAGGTACGCGACCAAGGACGTGCTCGAGGGCGTGTCCTTCACGGCGCAGCGCGGCGAGGTGGTCGCCCTGCTCGGGCCCAACGGCGCCGGAAAGACCACCACGATCGAGATCCTCGAGGGCTTCCGCATGCGGTCGGCCGGCGAGGTCTCGGTGCTCGGGCAGGACCCGGCGCACGGCGACGAGGCATGGCGCGCACGGCTCGGTGTCGTGCTCCAGTCGTGGCGGGACCACAGCCGGTGGCGCGTACGTGAGCTGCTCGGATACCTCGCCCGGTTCTACGCCCCGTACGCGACCGCCGACGTCGCGCGGCCGTGGGACGTCGACGAGCTGATGGACGTGGTGGGGCTCACGGAGCACGCGAGAGCCAAGGTGCAGACGCTCTCGGGCGGGCAGCGGCGCCGGCTCGACGTGGCCATCGGGATCGTCGGGCGTCCGGAGCTGGTGTTCCTCGACGAGCCGACGGCGGGCTTCGACCCGCACGCCCGGCGCGAGTTCCACGACCTGGTGCACCGCCTGGCCGACTTCGAGAACACGACGGTCCTGCTCACGACGCACGACCTCGACGAGGCCGAGAAGCTCGCCGACCGCATCCTGGTGCTCGACGGAGGCGTGGTCGTCGCCAACGGGTCGGCGGAACAGCTGGCACGCGAGCTGACCACGCAGGCGGAGGTCCGCTGGACCTCGGGCGGGCACCGGAACATCCACGCCGTGACCGAGGGCGATCCCACCGGGTTCGTCCGCCGGCTGCTCGCGGGCGATCCTGACGTCACCGAGCTCGAGGTCAAGCGGGCCAGCCTCGAGGACACCTACATGTCCCTTGTCCACCGGGCCGAGTCCGACCAGCCACCGTCAGGCGCCGGGCCTGTGGTGACGAGCCCGTCCGAGCAGGCCGAGGAGGTGCAGTCATGACTGCGACCACGACCACCCGCACCGATGCGCGATGGGCGGCCGCGCGCGCCGGACTCTCCCGGGGCTGGCTGGAGACCAAGTACTCCGTCCAGGAGCCGGGCGATGTCATCTGGATCGTCGCGTTCCCCGTCATCTACGCCGTGGTCCTGCTGTTCATGCGGGGCAGCACCGTCCCGGGAACCGACTTCGCGCTGGGTGCGATGGTGCTGCCGAGCCTGGTCGGCATGTCGATCGCGTTCGGCGGGCTGACCGGGCCCGCCAGCACCATCGCCGTCGACCGTGAGGACGGGACCCTGCTGCGGGCCAAGGCGACGCCCAACGGGATGGTCGGGTACCTCGTCGGCAAGATCCTGATGTTCGCGCTGACCACCCTGGTGAGTCTCGTCGCGCTGGTGATCCCTGCCATCACCGTCGCGGGTGAGCTGCGACTGGACGCCCGTACGGCGATCCTGCTCGTGCTGATCTTCCTGATCGGGATGCTCGCCACGGTCCCCATCAGCGTCGCGCTCGGGTCGTTGTTCAAGTCGGCGTCGCAGACCGGGCTGTTGTTCCTCGGGTCGATGCTGCTGATCGTCCCCTCCGGGATCTTCTACCCGATCACGGCGCTGCCCGAGTGGCTGCAGTGGGTGGGGCAGGCGTTCCCGTACTACTGGCTCGGGCTCGGCGCCCGGTCGGCGATGCTGCCGGAGAGCATGGTCACGGCGGAGATCGGGGAGTCGTGGCGCACGGCCGAGATGTTCGCGGTGCTCGGTGTCTGGGCAGTCGTGGGTATGGTGCTCGCGCCCATCGTGCTCCGCAGGATGGCCCGGCGGGAGTCGGGCTCCACGGTCGCGGCGGCGCGGGACCGCTATATGAGCAAGGGGTACTGAGTGGTGGCAGAGCAGTCCGACGTCGTCCACAACCGCATCGCGATGCTGCGTGCCGAACGAGGCATCTCGCGGCGCGAGCTGGCGGAGGCGCTCGGGGTGCACTACCAGACGGTCGGTTACCTCGAACGGGGCGAGTACAGCCCGTCGCTGTTCCTCGCGCTGCGGATCGCGGAGTACTTCGGCGTGGCGGTCGAGGTCGTGTTCTCGACGAACCCGTTCAAACGGCTGGGCGAGTAGTCCTCGCCGCGGGGAGGCGCCGTCGCGCCGGCGCCTCCCCGCGGCTAGTGCGCCTCCCCGCGGTACGCGCGTCTCACCGCGGCACGACCACCCGGGTCTCGGGCAGGAGCGCCGAGCGGGTGACGTCGCCGGCGTCCGGCACCAGGCTGTGGCCGGGCGTGAAGCTCGTCATCGGACCGGACACGGGCAGGTTCAGCGTCGTGGCGCCGAGGTCGATCGAGTACTGCGTCGTCGCGCGGTCCACGGTCACGGTGGCGCCTCGGTCGGTGCCCATGACCACGAGGCCGAGCTGGTGCCCGGCGGGGACGACCAGGTCGTTCGTCTGCATCTCGACGGTCACGGTGTGCGTGCCGGCGCCGTCGAGCCGGGCCCAGCCGCGGCCCAGCACCTGGAGCTCCGTGGACCCGATGTTCCGGACCACGTCGCGGTAGCAGGCGTCGTCGACCCCGGCGGACTCCCCGTAGCAGGACTCGGTGCCGAGGGTCGTCGCGCCCTCGCCCCCGGTGAGCACCCGGTCCATCACGCCGTAGTCGACGAGCCCCACCGTGATCTGGCCGGTCGATGCGCCATGGGTGACGGTCGTCGTCACCGATGCCGCGCCGGACAGCCGCAGGTCGTCCGTCAGCGTCCCGGTGCGGAACAGCAGGCGGTTCGGGTTGGTGCCGGCCGTCAGGGCGGTGTTGAAGGTCTGGTTCGGGGCGTTCACCCAGCCGGCGTCGGCCGCGCGGCCACGCGCGCCGAGCGCGAGGCTGCCGTCCACACGGGGTCGAAGCCGGGCGGTGCGGTCCCTGACCGGCCAGGTGTCCGAGGTGACCACCTCGTTCGGGGCGACCTCGACCCGGACCGCGGGCTCGGCGGTGATCCCGTTGTCCACGCCGAGCAGCTCGTGGTCGAACCAGCGGTGCAGGGTGTCGACCCACTCGGCCCGGTCCGAGTCGAACGGGTCGACATGCCCCAGACGCGTGAGCCACAGCTTGCGCTCGACGCCCTGCTCACCGAGCGCCGTCCACCAGCGGGAGAAGTTGGGGGTGTCCACGTTGGTGTCCTGCGCGCCGTGCACCACGAAGACGCTGGCGGTGACCTGCGAGGCGTCGAACAGGGAGCCGGAACGGTAGTCGCGCTCGTCCCAGAACGCGTTGTGGGCGCCGGACGCGTCGTCGCCCGCTGTGTTCAGGGCCTCGGTGATCGCCGAGCAGTCCGTCGCGACGTGCCGGCCGCCGGCCACGTAGCCCATGAGGAACCGCGGGTAGTTGGTCGAGAACGGGAGGCCCTGCGCCCGGTCGTAGTCGTACCAGGAGCTGATCGCGCCGATCGGCACGATCGTCTCCAGCCCCTCGACGCCGGTCGCGGCGACGCCGTTGGCGAGCGTGCCGTCGTAGGACTTGCCGATCATGCCGGTCTTTCCCGTGGTCCAGTCGGCGACCACGGGATCCCCGGTGTCCGGGTCCACCGCTGTCGCGTTCCCGTTCAGCCAGTCCACCACGGCCTTCACCGAGAGCACGTCGGAGGGCCCGCCGTGGTCCGTGCAGCCTGTGGACCAGCCGGTCCCGGCCATGTCGACCGCCACGTACGCGTACCCGCGCGGCACGAACCAGTTGTCGTAGTACAGCGGGAACAGCGCCGGATCCCCGGCCGCGTCGTACTCCTTGAGCTCGCTCTCGTTGCCACGGCCGCAGCACGCGTAGTACGGGCTGGCGTCCATCACGACGGGCACCTCGGCGACGCCATCGAGCTCGGCCGGGCGGATGATGTCGGCGCGGATCTCCTCGGGGTCGCCGTCGCCGTCCAGGTCCGGCGCGATCACGTTCACCGACTCGCGGATCGCGCCCGCGTAGTCGTAGACGGCCGCCGTGACGCCGTCGTCGAGGACGTACGGGGCCTCGGCCGGAACCTCGCCGGCGGGAACCGCTGCCGCGGGAACCGTACCCAGGGGGACTGCTGCCGCGGGAACCGTGCCGGCGGCCAGTGCCAGTCCCGTGAGCGCGGCGACGGCGGCTGCGGCGACCTGCTTCGCCCGGACGTGGTGGACTCGCATCGGCGTGCTCCCTCGCGACGAACGGCCTGGTCCGGGGAACATATCGGGTGAATGTCGCATACGGAAGACTGCCCGGTTACGCCGGGGTAAGCGCCCCTACGGCACCGGCACGTCGCCCGCCGACGTCGTCGCCCGTGGGTCGTGGGAGAGCACGGCGTCCAGGAGTCGCACCGCGGCGTCCTTGTCGAGCGGCGCGTTGTAGTTCCCGCACTTGGGCGACTGCACGCAGGCCGGGCAGCCGTCCGCGCAGGGACAGGCCGCGATGGCGTCGCGGGTCGCCCGCAGCCACGTCGCGCCCAGGTCGTAGGCCCGTTCCGCGAAGCCCGCGCCGCCCGGGTAGGCGTCGTAGACGAACACCGTGGCCTCGCCGGTGTCGGGGTGCAGCTCGGTCGAGACCCCGCCGAGGTCCCAGCGGTCGCACGTCGCCAGCAGGGGCAGCAGCCCGATCGACGCGTGCTCCGCCGCGTGCAGCGCGCCCGGCGCCTGCTCGGGCGAGATGTCCGCGGCGCGCAGCACGAACTCCGGCACCGACCACCACACCGCGACCGTCCCGAGGGTGTGCTCGGGCAGCTCGAGCTGCTCCGTGCCCAGCACCTGCATGTCCGGGACTCGACGGCGCTGGAAGCTCACCACCTGCGACGTCACCTCCACCGGACCGAGGCCCCACGTGATCGGTCCCCACTCGCGGGTGACCAGGTCGTGTCCTGGCCCGTCGTCGTCCGGGGCACCGCCGTCGGTCGCCTCCGCGTCGCCGTCCCACCCCTCGATCGCCACCGACATCACCGAGCGCGACCACGTCCCGTAGTCGAGCCGCCGCCGCTGCACGACGGCGGTGTGGTCGGTCAGGTCGAGGTGCGCCACCACGTAGGTGGTGCCCTGGTGCACGTAGACGGCGCCGTCGTGCACCTGACCGTCCGCCGAGGCCGCGTCCACCGTGCCGAGCATCCGGCCCGTGCCCTGTTCGACCACGCGCACGGGCGTGCCGCCCGCGCCGCGCAGGTCGGTCAGGCCCGCGGCGGGCTGGTGGTGGGTCCAGTACCACCCGGAGGTCCGACGCCGGAGCGCGCCCCGGGCGACCAGCACGTCGAGGATGCCGCGCACGTGGCCGGCGTCGCCGAACGCCGCGAGGTCCTCGGACCGCAACGGGGCCTCCTGGGCCGCCGCGCACAGGTGCGGCGCCAGGACGTGCGGGTTCGCCGGGTCGAACACCGTGGCCTCCAGCGGGGCGTCGAACACGGCCTCCGGGTGGGTCACGAGGTAGGTGTCGAGCGGGTCCTCGCGCGCGACGAAGGCGACCAGGCCGTCCGCCCCGGCCCGTCCCGCGCGGCCCGCCTGCTGCCAGAGCGACATGCGGGTGCCGGGCCAGCCCGCGATGAGCACCGCGTCGAGGCCGGAGATGTCCACGCCCAGCTCCAGCGCGTTGGTGGTCGCGAGGCCGAGCAGCTCGCCCGTGCGGAGGGCTCGCTCCAGCTCGCGGCGCTCCTCGGGGAGGTAGCCGCCGCGGTAGGCGGCGATCCGGCGGGCGGCCTCGGGTGCGGCATGCCGCAGGTGGTCGCGGGCCTGCTGGGCCACGGACTCCGCCCCGCGCCGCGACCGGGTGAACGCGAGGCTGCGGGCGCCGGCCTCGGCGAGGTCGGCCAGCAGGTCGGCGACCTCCGCGGTGGCCGACCGGCGCGGGTGCTCCGGCGGCGCGGTGGTCGCGACGGGATCGGCCTCCGGGTCGGCGCTGGGCAGCGCCCAGGGGTCGGGCTCCTTGGGGTCGGCACGTCGCATCGAGCTCGGCTCGTCCCTGGACCGATCCGGGAGCTCGCCGGAGGCCTCCGTCGCGTCGCCGTCGACGGGTGGGCGCCAGCCCGCGATCTCCGGCGGTTGCCACAGCACCACGGTCCGGCGTCCCGACGGCGAGGCGTCCTCGGTGACGGCCGCGACGTCGTCGGGCGACACGCCGATGAGGCGGGCCGCGCTGACGGCGGGCTCCGCCGTCGTCGCCGAGGCGACCACGAACGTGGGCGAGCCCTCCCCGTACCGCGCCGCGAGGCGCGCGAGCCGGCGCAGCACCAGCGAGACGTGTGCGCCGAAAACGCCGCGGTAGGCATGCCCCTCGTCGACGACGACGTACCGCAACCCCTTGAGCAGCCGGGACCAGCGACGATGGTTCGGCAGCAGGGCGTAGTGGAGGAAGTCGGGGTTCGTGAGGACGACGTCGGCGTGGTCCTGGACCCAGGAGCGTTCCTCGCGCGAGGTGTCGCCGTCGCACGTGGCGACACGGACGTCGCGCGTGCCCGCCGCGTCGAGCACGCGTTCGAGCGCGCTGAGCTGGTCGGCGGCCAGTGCCTTGGTGGGGCTGAGGTAGATGGTCGTGGGCCGCACCTGCGCCGACGCGATGTTCCCCGGGTCGAGGATCGCGGCGGCCGCGGCGGTCCGCACCGCTGACAGCGCGGGCAGCCAGAACGCGAGCGACTTGCCCGACCCCGTCGACGTCGCCAGGGCGGTGTGCCGACCCCGGTGCACCAGGTCGGCGGCCACGGCCTGGTGCGTCCACGGCCGGTCCACGCCGAGCTTCCGGTACCCCTGCACCACGGTCGCGTCCGCCCAGCCGGGCCAGTCCACGTGCTCGGCCGCGCGCTCCGGGAAGGTGCGCGACGCCGTCAGCCGCTCGGCGCGCGCGCCACCGGCGAGGAGCACGTCGAGCAGGGGGTGAGTGGGGACGTCGGGCACGCAGGACAGTGTCGCACCCGGGGGTGGGGCGGCGAGGAGACCGGTCTTGGTTCCTTGCTGTCCAAGGAATGTGTGCGCTCTGGTCATGCATCGGTGCTGTTCTTTGCGTGGGACCCATTTCACCCGGGGATTTACCTGGTGAATGACGGTTTTGTGGCTTCTCAGGCGATACATTCCGAACGCCATCCTCCTCACTCCACCCGGAGCGCAGCCATGTCACGGTCGTTCGGAGATCGCTCCCAGTTGCGACGAGCGTTCTCATCACTTTTTGCTTTCGGCGCTGCGGGTGCCCTCGTCGTCGGGCTGGCAGTAGAGCCTGCCGCCGCAACAGCTGTCGCAGATGCATCTGTGGAGACGCCCCGGTTCATTCAGGAGGGCACCCGCGCCGACTACGGCGGCCAGGCGGTGCCATGGGGCGCCGGTCTAGGCCTCAGGGCCGACGACGACACTACTTACGCATGGGAACTGCCTCCCGGTGTGATGCACACAGCGGTCTCGACCGGCAGCACGGGAAGCGCTGGGATCACAATGTTCTTGCGCAGCGACGGCCGAGTCGTCGGGTTGGTGGACGACGATCAACAGTCGCAACCCGTGGTTCCCGAGCTTCCCGACGGCCTTGAGTACACGGCGGTGTCCGCAGGACAGAACGGGGCGAGCTTCCTCCTTCGCTCAGACGGTGTGCTCGTCACGGTGCTCCGGCCAAACGTGCCGACGCCGCAGGTGCCGGCTCTGCCTGCCGGAATGTCCTACAGTGCGGTCGACGTCGGGCTGGCTGGTGCCTATGCAGTCAGGTCGGACGGGCAGATTGTCGGCATCAAAGCCGGGTGGTCCAGTTCACTCCCCTTGACGTGCACCGATGCGTTTGTTCCGCCGGCGGGGCTCAAGTACACGGCTGTCAATGCCGACCATCTCAGCTGGGCCGCGGTTCGTTCAGACGGCGCTGTCGTGTACTGCCGCTACGGCAACAGCAGCGCCCAGGTGGTCACGCCGGCCGCGGGCACTCGTTTCGTGGGCGTTGACGTTGCGCGCGGCCCGGACGGCAACGCTCAGGGGTTCGGGTACGCCCTGCGCGACGACAACGTCATCGTTGGCTTCGGGTCCGCTCCCGAGCCCGCTGCTGCCCCGGTCGGACGAGCTGTGGTCGGCCTTTCCGCAGACGTCACGTACCCCAGCGCGGAGCACGGTTCTGGCGGCGCCGCGGTTCTCGACGACGGAACGCTCCTGACGTGGGGCGGAGCCGAGGCCGCTCCGCCGCCCGACCTTCCCGGCCCGCTCGGTGCGGTCGCTGTCTCCGAGTACGGATCGGCGAAGTGGCTCATCCGAGCTGGCAACGCGGCAGCGGTCGAGCTGGAGGTCACGTCACCCACCACCGTCGACTACAACCAGCTGACCGACGTCGAGGTGGCTGTCAGGACAGCGGGCGGGACTTCGCCATCCGGCTGGGTACGTCTCGGAGACGTGCGCGATGACGGCACCACGTGGTGGGGAGCTCCCAAGAAGGTCGTGGATGGTCGCGTGGCGTTCACATTTCGAGCTTCCCCGGCGGGCACCTACCACCGCGCGCTGAGGTTTGACGGCCCGCCCTTCACGACCGCCGTGCTTCCGGTCGACTTCGTCGTGCGGTCGCAGAGGCCCTCGACGCTGACTGTCGACATGCCCGAGTCCTGGAGCGTGGGTGAGTCCGGCGTTTACGTGCAGACCCACGTGACGGCCGAAGGCGGGGCCTCGACCGAGGGCGGCTCGCTCAGGGTGATCGCTGAGGCCACCGGCGAGGCACTGAACACAAGCTCCTATCAGGGGCGCCTGAAGATCGATACGAGCGTGCTCCCCGTCGGTGGCAGGCAGCGGGTCCGTGTCGACTATCGGTCCGAGGGACCGGCTGCTTCGACATCATGGGTGGGCACGGTGACGGTCCTGCCCACGCCAGAGACAGTGACGACCGCAGAGTCCGAACTGGTCGTCGACTATGCGGACTACAGCGCACTGCTCGGCGTCGACGTGTCGGTCAGGACCCGCGACGGCTCACGTCTGGGGGTTGGCAGCTTTGAGATCCTTGCTGCGGACGACACGGTGCTGGGTTCGTCCGGCCAGCTCTGGGACGACGACTCCGGTGTTCTGACCGACTTGGTGTACGTGCATCTCGACGAGATGCCGCCTGGCGAGCACCCGGTCACGGTTCGTTGGGTTCCGACGCCCGACTGGGATCTCGCTCATCCCACAGGTGAGACGCTGCCTTCCCAGTGGTCCGGGACACTGACCATCCGCAAGGCCCCTACCTCGACACGTGTCGCCACCTCCAACAGGTTCGAGTACGGCCGGGACACCTCCGTCGGCGTCACGGTCGTTCCCAGCACCATCACGGATGTCGAAGGCGAGCTCGTGGCCAAGATCGATGGTGTGGAGGTCGGTCGCGCCGACCGTACTCGTACCTCCGGCGCCAGCGTGTCCGTTCCGGTGCTGCTGAGTGGCGTGTCGGCAGGTACTCATCAACTTGAGATCTCATACCTCGGATCGGATCGTCTGATGCCGTCCGCTGCTTCCCAGCAGATCGAGGTGGTTCGAGCAGCTTTCTCGGCTCCTGCCGTCACGATCGTCGGGACAGCCCAGGTCGGTGCAACGCTCACCGCGAACCGAGGAACGTGGACACCGGTCCCTTCCTCGACGACTTATCTGTGGATGGCCGATGGTGTACCGATCGCCGGTGCCACGACGTCGAATCTCACTGTGCCTGAGTCAGCGCTGGGCAAGCGAATCAACGTGGCCGTGACCGGGGCTCGTGCGAACTACACGAACCTGACGCGAACGAGCACCCAGACAGAGCCGGTCCTTGGGGTGTTCGCCCCGTCGAGGTTGCCGTCCGTCTCCGGCACCGTCCAGGTCGGCAAGACCCTCACGGCCAACCGGTGGACCTGGACCCCGACGCCGACGACTGTGAAGTACCAGTGGCGTCTGGACGGCAAGGCGGTTTCCGGTGCGACGTCGAAGACGTGGACGGTCCCGGCGTCGGCCAAGGGCAAGAAGGTCTCGGTCGCGATCACGGGCTCGAAGACGGGCTACACCACCAAGACCCTCGCGAGCCCCGCGACGGCCGCGGTCAAGGCTGGAGTGTTCGTTGCGCCGGCGACCAAGATCACGGGCACCGTCAAGGTCGGTTCCACGCTCAAGGCCGTGCGCGGCACGTGGACGCCGCAGCCGTCGACGGTGAAGTACCAGTGGAAGGTCGGCGGCGTCGCGGTCAAGGGCGCGACGAACTACTTCTTCAAGGTGCCCGCCTCGGCCAAGGGCAAGCGGGTCGCCGTCGTGGTCACCGGTTCGCGGACGGGCTACGTGACCAAGACCGTCACCAGCGCACTGACGAGTGTGATCCGCTGATGCGATTCGCAAGGACTCCAGGTAACCCCACGAGCGAGGAGACATCCATGCGCCAAACGGACAAGGGCGCGTCACATCGCGCGCCGATGCCCGCATTCATCGCAGGAGCGGTAACCACCGCGCTGATCGCTGCGGCGTTCCCGGCCACGGCGTCGGCGCAGGAAGCGCCTCGCACCGAGCCCGCCGGGACCCAGGAGGCCGAGAGCACCTACATCGACGGTTTCGTGCAGGAGGGAACGCCCGCGCCGGTCGGCGGGCGCTTCATCCAGCTCGATCCGTTCTCCATCGAAGGCCCGTCGTACTCGATGACCAAGGGCGGCGGATATCCGTTCTCCGGCGAGATGAGCGTCGAGGACGGCGTACTGGACACGGCGTTCGTCTCGTCGGCCCGGTACGCGGCGGTCTACCGGAGCGATGGCTCGATCGAACAGTTCGACGAGTCCGGCTACTGGATGCCGGACGTGCCGGCGGAGAGCGGCGTCCTCAGCATGGCGGGTAGCTCGAGCTTCGGGTCCGCCTTCGTCGTGACGGGTGACGGCGAGCTCACGACCAACTACTGGGAGTGGCAGCAGATCCTTCCGGAGGATCCGCAGGGTCTCGGCTACTCCGCCGTCGCCGCGGGCGACGACCTGTTCTATGCGCTTCGCGGCAACGGCGAGGTCATCGGATTCGCCAAGCCTGTCGACGAGTCGCGACTCAGGTGTCAGGACCACTGGGTCCCGGCCCAGGGGACGCACTACACGGCGATCAGCGCGGCGGGCGGGAGCTGGATGGCGCTGCGGTCCGACGGCGCCGTCGTGACCTGTGGTTATGCGGAGGGGGCAGATCCCTACGTCGGCGAGGTCCACGCGGCGACGGTCGGTTCCACGTACGTGGGAGTTGACGCCGGCCGGATCTACGGACTGGCGACGTCCAGCGCCGGCGCTGTTTCTGCGATCGGCACCACCGACCTGGTCCCACCGCAGCCGCCGGCCGGGTCCCAGGTGGTGGGGCTGTCCGCGGGAGCTAGGACCGGGGCATACATCCTGAGTGACGGCTCCCTCACGACGTGGGGCGAGCCACTACGACTGCCGGACTTTCCCACCGGCACCGATCGGTTCATCGCCATCAGCGAGACCGCGACCGGTGACACGTACGCGATCTGGGCGCACGAGGTTCTGGACCTGGACATCGAGGTGACGGTCCCCGCCAGCGTGCGGATCGGCCAGCGGGTCGATGCCGAGGTCGAGGTCACATACGACGGCACCTACCGCCCGGAAGGGCGGCTCTGCCTGGTGGACCTCGGTGAGTCGACCGATGCGCAGTGCGCCTTTCCGCTGACTGACGGGACGGCCACCGTCCCGATCGAGACCGACGTGAGCATGTCGAGCACGGTGCAGCAGCCGGGCACCAGGGAGTTCGGCTTCGGCTTCATCAATCCGCTCGGACGGTTCACGTACACGACCGCCACCTTCGAGGTGCTCCCGCCCGCGGCCACGCAGCTGACGGCTACGGTGCCTTCGACCTACCGGCCGGGCTCTGCGGTCACGGCCACCTTCGAGCTCGACGTCGAGGACGGCACGGTCCCCGCCGGGTCGGTAGTTCTTCGGGCGATCATCGGCGAGGACGACGACGACCTGGGATACACCGACGACGACGTGAACCTTGGTTACACGCGCATCGAGTCGACCGATCCAGCAGTGATGACGATCGACTCGAATGCCTTGCCGGACGGCCAGTACGCGCTCAAGGCGAAGTACGGGCCTGACATGGGTTCGGGCTGGTACGCCCCGACCGCCCCGGCGCAGTGGCGAGGAACGCTGACCGTCGGGTCGAACTTCCTGGCTTCCCGGTCCCCCTCCGTCGCCGGCACCGTCCAGGTCGGCAAGACCCTCACGGCCAACCGGTGGACCTGGACCCCCACGCCCACGACGGTGAAGTACCAGTGGCGTCTGGACGGCAAGGCGGTCTCGGGTGCGACGTCGAAGACCTGGACGGTCCCGGCATCGGCCAAGGGCAAGAAGGTCTCGGTCGCGATCACGGGCTCGAAGACGGGCTACACGACCAAGACCTTGGCGAGCCCCGCGACGGCCGCGGTCAAGGCCGGCGTGTTCGTTGCGCCGGCGACCACGATCACGGGCACCGTCAAGGTCGGTTCCACGCTCAAGGCGGTGCGGGGCACGTGGACGCCACAGCCGTCGACGGTGAAGTACCAGTGGAAGGTAGGCGGCGTCGCGGTCAAGGGCGCGACCAACTACTACTTCAAGGTGCCTGCCTCCGCCAAGGGCAAGAGGGTCGCCGTCGTGGTCACCGGCTCACGCACCGGCTACACGACGAAGACAGTCACCAGCGCACTGACCAGCGTGGTCCGCTGAGCGCACCTGGGGCAGCTCACAGATCGAAGAGCGTGGGCTGCTCCAGGTAGACGCCCTCCTTCTCCAACATGCGCAGCTTGGTGCGTGGGCCGCCGCGGGCCGAGAACCCGCCGATGCGGCGGCCCGCTGCCAGCACGCGGTGGCACGGCACGATGGGTGGGAACGGGTTGCGGCCCATCGCCTGGCCCACGGCCTGGGCGGCGCCCGGCGCGCCGAGCTCCGTCGCCACCTCGCCGTACGTGCGGGTCTCGCCCGGCGGGATGGCGCGCACGATCTCGTAGACACGCCGGTCGAAGTCGGGCACGGCGCTCATGTTCAGGGGGACCTCCGCGAGGTCTCCCTCGCCGTCCTCCAGCAGGTGCTTCAGCGCCTCGACGGCAGCCGCGACCGGGGCGGGCGAGGCCTCGACGACGCCCGGGTACCAGCCGCGCACTGCGCCCCGTACCTGGTCGGCGCTGCCGTGGGGCAGCGTCGAGCCCACGATCTCCGCGTCCTCGTTCCAGACGAGCGCGCACTCGCCGATCGCGGTGGGGACCACCGCGAACTCGAGCCTGTTCCGGTCCATGCGTCACACGATAGGCCGGACCACTGACACTGCCGCGACTGCTTCAAAGGTCAGTCGGTGGTCCACCGGGCCGCCAGGTCGGTCGCCTTCTGCGTCGGGTCCGGCTCGGCGACGAGCGCTCCGGCCGCGGCCAGGCCGTCGGCGTAGCCGACGGCGTACGTGGTCAGCGGGGCTGCCGGACGCTCGACGGCGTGGGCGGCGTCCCGGGCGAGGTCAAGGACCTTCTTCATGTCGATGGTGCCGGTGGGGAGGCCCAGCTCCGACTCCAGGTCGGAGATCCACTGCTTGAGGTCTGTCATCTCATGTCTTCCGGTAGCGGGCCACGTCGGCGGGGGTGTCGATGTCGTCGCTCCAGCCTGCCGGGTCCGGCACCTCGGTGCACCGGAGCGCGCCGACCAGCCGCTTCATCGGTGCCCCGTCCGTCTCGATCCCGTCCAGCGCACCGTCGAGTGCCGCGCGGCGGTAGAGGCCGACCAACCACTGGGCCCGACCCCCGCGCGTCAGATAGGCACCGTCCGCCGGTTCACGTGAAACGGCCTCTTCGAGGTGCGCGATCGCCCGCGCGGCGCGCGGCACGTCCACGGCGAGGAGCAGGACCCACGGCGCGCCCGGGGCCGGCAGGGCGCGCAGCCCGGCGGCGAGGCCGGCCACGGGCCCGCCGAACGGTGGATCCTCCCTGGTCAGGAGGGGTGTGGGCCCTGCATAGCCCGACGCCGGGTCGCGGGCCGGCAGCGCGCGCGCCAGCTCCGGCGGTCCCACGACCACGACCCGGCGAGCCCGTGCGCTCGCCGCGAGCGCACGGTCGAGCAGCCGCGTCCCGCCCACGACGAGGCCCGCCTTGGAGGTGCCGTCCAGCCGGGAGGCCCGGCCCCCGGCCAGCACCACGGCGTCGTACCCGACCCGGGGCGCGGTCCTGGTCATTGCAGCATCAGCACCTGGACGACGTCCCCGGCCCGCACCTTCTCGACGTCCGGCGGCACGAGGGCGAGGCCGTCCGCGGCGGCCAGCGCGGACAGGGAGTGGTGCGATCCGGCGGGTTCGACGCCGCCGTCGACCCACCGGACGGGCAGCGCCTGGAGCCGGCCGGCGGGGCTGGACCAGCCGGCGGCGGCGCGGAGGGAACGGTGTGCGTGGCCGAGGGGGTAACGGAGAGGTAGCAATGCTCGCTCGGCGTTACGTCCCTGGCTGGGCAAGCCTTCCGCCGCGATCCCGAGGCCCCGGAGCCGGTCGATCGCGGGCCGCGCGAACAGCTCGAAAGACGCGTACGCGCCCACGGGGTTGCCGGGCAGGGCCAGCCAGGGGACGCCGCCCCAGCGTGCCAGCGCCTGCGGCTTGCCGGGCGACATCGCGACGCTCGTGACGTCGGCGTCCGTCACGCCGCCCGCCGCCGGACCCGACGCCGCCAGCACCTCGCGCACCACGTCCGCCGCGCCCGCTGATACGCCGCCCGCGGTCACGATCAGGTCTGCGCCACCGACGCGCGCCGCGTCGAGCGCGGCGCGCAGGGCCGCGGGATCGTCCGTCACCGGCCCCAGCCGGACGACGTCGGCCCCACCTGCCTGGGCCGCCGCCGCGAGCATGGGGCCGTTGGAGTCCGTGATCTGACCCGGGCCGAGCGCCCCGCCGACCGGCACCAGCTCTGAACCCGTGGAGATCACGGCGACCAGCGGCCGCCGTCGGACCCGGATGCGCACCGCGCCCGACGCGGCCAGCGCGCCGACCAGCGGCGCCGTCAGCTCCGTGCCTGCGCGCGCCAGCAGGTCTCCCTGCCGGACGTCCTCGCCGGCGCCCCGGACGTGCGCCCGCGGACGCCGGGCGAGCACGACGGAGTCCTCCGACCGGGGCGCACCTGCGACGAACCGCCCGGTCGACGTGTGTTCCACGGGCACCACGGCATCCGCGCCCGGCGGCAGCGGCGCGCCCGTCATGATGCGCACGGCCTGGCCCGGCCCGACACCGGCTGGATCGCCCGGACCAGCGGTGACGTCCCCGGTGACCCGGAGGGTCACCGAAGAACCGTCGGGCGGCAGGTCCGTCAGGCGCACGGCGTACCCGTCCATCGCAGCGCTGTCGAAGGGCGGCACGGACGCCGACGCGTACAGGTCCTCGGCCACCACCTCGCCCAGCGCCCCGGTCAGGTCGCAGTGCCCGGCCGGCAGGGGCGCGACCAGGGCGAGCACCCGCTCGAGATGCTCGGTGACGCCCCGTACCTGCGGCTCCATGGTCCGACCCTAGGACAGTGCTGCGCTGCACGGGTTTCACCGGACGCACAGTTTGTCGGCTGCCGCTGTGAGCGTGCCATGATCGCGGGTATGCGCCTCCACCACATCCAGGTCGCCTGCCCGGCGGGCGGCGAGGACGCCGTCCGCCGTTTCTACGGCGATGGCCTCGGCCTGACCGAGGTTCCGAAGCCTCCGGCGCTGGCCGTCCGGGGCGGCTGCTGGTTCCGCGACTACGACGAGGACGGGCGCACGGTCGCCGAGATCCACGTCGGCGTCGAGGAACCGTTCGTCCCGGCACGCAAGGCGCACCCCGCCCTCGTCGTCGACGACGTGGCGCAGCTCGAGTCGGTCGGCGCCCGCCTGGAAGAGCTCGGCCACGAGGTGACGTGGGCCGACCGCCACACCTTCGACGGTTACGAGCGCTTCCACGCCTTCGACGGCGCCGGCAACCGCGTCGAGATCCTGACGCCTGCGCCGTGACGCCGCGTGGGCCGCTCGGTGCGAGGGCTCAGGCCCGCGCGCCCCGCCGTACCGGCCCCAGCGTGAACAGCAGCGTCGCCAGGCCCGTCGCCGCGAGCAGCGCGAACCCGATGCCGTAGTCGCCGTTGAGCTGGTAGACCGCGCCCATGATCAGGGGCGGCACGAACCCGCCGAGCCCGCCGGCCGCGCCGACGATGCCGGTCACCGCGCCGACCTTGTCGGCGGGTGCCACCTTGGCGACCAGGGCGAACGTGGCGCCCGACGACGCACCGAGGGCCGCGGCGAGGCCGAGGAACGCGATGGTGCCCACAGGGACCAGTCCTGGCTGGAACGCCACGACGGCGGCCAGCGCGGTCACGGCGGCGAAGCACCAGACCGACACGTTCACGGGTCCGAGCCGGTCGGACAGCATCCCGCCGACCGGGCGCATCACCACGGCGAGCACGACGAACCCGGCGGTGCGGGTCGCGGCGTCGGTGGCGGTGAGGTCGTAGGCGTTGGCGAGGAACGTCGGCAGGTACACGCTGAACGCGACGAACCCGCCGAACCCGACCGCGTACAGCCAGGCGAGCTCCAGCGTGGCGGGCAGCTTGAGCAGGGACCAGGTGCGCGCCAGTATGCCGCCCGTGGCGCCGGCGGTGCGTCCCGGGGCGTCGCGCAGCAGGAACCACGAGGCGATCGCGAAGACCGCCAGGATCGCCGCGACCAGCACGAACGGCGCCCAGCGCCCGTAGGCGTCGGCCAGCGGCACGGTGGTGAACGACGAGACCGCCGTACCGCCCATCCCGACACCGAAGATCCCCAGGGCGGTGCCCCGCCGCTCGGGCGCGAACCACGCGTTGACGAACGGGACGCCGATCGCGAAGGTCGTGCCGCCCAGGCCCAGCAGGAACCCGCCGATGATCAGCGCGGCGTACGAGTCGGCGACCAGCCCGACGAACAACACCGGGACGATCGTCAGCGCGCTCACGAGCGGGAACATCGTCCGCGCCCCGAAGCGGTCGGTCAGGGCACCCACGGGGATCCGGCCCACGGACCCGACCAGCACGGGCACCGCGACGAGCACCGACTGCTGGATCTCCGACAGGCTGTACTCGACCCCGTACGCCTTGCCGAGCGGGCTGATCAGCGCCCACGCCCAGAAGTTGACCGCGAAGCCGACAGTGGCCAGCGCCAGCTGCACGCTCGACGACGTCCCGCTCGTCTCGGCCCGGCGGCTCGCCCGGGTGGGTGGTGCCTGCGCCATGTCAGCTCCTCCCGCGGGGTCCGGTGGGCGGCTCCCAGCCGGGACGGGGGCGGTGCGTGCCGGACCCGCCGGGGGCGGCGCCGGTGCCGGCGGCGTCGCGCGACCGGTACACGACGTACGGCCGGAACAGGTACGGCACCGGGGCGGAGAACGCGTGCACGAGGCGCGTGAACGGCCACAGCGCGAACAGCAGGAACGCGGCCACGACGTGCACCTGGAACGCGACAGGAACGCCTGCCATCAGCTCGGGCTGTGGCTGGAGGTACCAGAGCGAGCGGAACCAGGGCGAGATGGTCTGCCGGTAGTCGTAGCCGTGCTCGGTCACGAGCTGCGTGGTGGCGGTCGCCCACGCCCCGGACAGCACCGACAGCGCGAGCATCGCGTACATGACCTTGTCCATCACGGTCGTCGCGAGGAACACGGCGCCGGTGGTCCGGCGGCGGTAGATCAGGATGAGCAGCCCCAGCACGAGCACCGCGGACGCCGCCGACCCCGCCAGCGCCGCCACCAGGTGGTAGACGTCCTCCGGGATGCCGACCGCCTCGGTCCACGACGCCGGGACCACGAGCCCTGCGACGTGCCCGAGGATCACCACGAGCAGGCCGAGGTGGAACAGCGGCGACCCGATGCGCAGCAGCCGCTTCTCGTACAGCTCGGACGACCGGGTGGTCCAGCCGAACCGGTCGTACCGGTAGCGCCACACCGACCCGACGACCAGCACGGCGAAGGTCACGTACGGCAGCACCACCCAGAGCATCACGTCCACGGCGGAGGACCCCCTTCGTCGTCCGCCCCGAAGCCCGGGAGGCCGGACAGGCCGACCAGCTCCGCGGGCGGGCCCTCCGCCACGAGCGACGCCACGCGGTCCAGCGTCCGCGCGTCGACGGGCGGGAGCGTGAGGCAGACCGCCTCGACCGCAGCGACCCACGGCGAGCCCTCGGCGGCGAGCGCCTGCCGGAGCACCTCGATGCCGTCGCGGTGGGCGGCAAGGAGTGCCCCGACGATGCGGGCGCCGTCGTCGTCGGCCCGGGCGGAGAGCTCGAGGACGCTGCCGAGGTGGTCGGGCAGCTCGCCCCGGGTGACCTCCCAGCCGACGGCGCGGTACGCCTCGGCGAACCGGAGCAGGGCGGCTCCGCGCCGCCGCGTGTCGCCGGCGGCGAAGTAGGAGAGGTAGAGCGTGCAGCGGCGCTTGAGGTCGAACGTGGCGACGTAGGCGGACTGGAGCGTGCCGAGGTCGCCGTCGACCACGGCGGTGGCCAGGCCGGTCAGCCGTTCGGCCACGGGCGGCGGCAGGTGCCCGACGGCGGCGCGCACCTCGTGCGCGGCCCGCACCGCGTGCTCGTCGGGGTAGGCGAGCAGGAGGGAGGCGGCCATGTGGGCGAGCCGGCGGTCGCCGTCGGACAGGGGGACCGGGGCGAGGGGCTCGCCTGCCGTGGAGGAGCGAGCTCCGCGGCGGAGCCTGGGGCGGGGCAGGAACGACAGGCTCACGGCGCCCGCCCCTCGTCGTCCGGCGGGAAGAGGCCGTCCGGCCGTCCGTTGCCGTCCCAGTTCAGGAGGTTGACCCGGCCGGGGGTGGACGGGCCGTTCGGCGAGTCGGCGGTCTGCCGGGAGGAGAGCGCGTGGAAGTTCTCCACGGCGACCGGGACGGGCGGGCCCGACGACTCCCCGAGGGGTCCGGCACCGCCCATGCCCGGGCCGCCCTCGTAGTCCAGGGAGCACGCGATCTCCTCCAGGTCGCGGGCCTGCTCGGCGTGCGCCGTGGGGATCACGTACCGGTCCTGGTACTTGGCGATCGCCAGCAGCCGGTACATCTCCTCGACCTGCGCGCCCGTCATGCCGACGGCGCTCGCGGTCTCCTCGTTCGGGGGATTGCCCAGGTTCACGTCGCGCATGTAGGAGCGCATGGCGGCGAGCCGGCGCAGCACCCGCTCGACGGGCCGCGTGTCGCCCGCGGTGAACAGGCCCGCGAGGTACTCCAGCGGGATGCGCAGCTTCGAGATGGCCGCGAAGAGCGTGCGCGGGTCCTCGCCGTCGTTCCCGGAGCTGGCGACGACGTCGACCACGGGCGACAGCGGCGGGATGTACCAGACCATGGGCAGCGTGCGGTACTCGGGGTGCAGCGGGAGCGCCACCTCGTAGTCGTTGATGAGCTTCCAGATCGGGGAGGCCTGTGCGGCCTCGATCCAGTCCTCGGGGATGCCCTCGCGGCGCGCGGCGGCGACCACCTCGGGGTCGTCCGGGTCCAGGAACACCGACCGCTGGGCGGCCAGGAGCTCGTGCTCGTCCTCGACGGACGCGGCCTCGGTGACCCGGTCGGCGTCGTACAGCACGAGGCCCAGGTAGCGCAGGCGGCCCACGCACGTCTCCGAGCAGACCGTGGGCAGGCCCACCTCGATGCGCGGGTAGCAGAGCGTGCACTTCTCGGCCTTGCCGGTCTTGTGGTTGAAGTAGACCTTCTTGTACGGGCAGCCGGTGACGCACTGCCGCCAGCCGCGGCAGGCCTCCTGGTCCACGAGCACGATGCCGTCCTCGGCCCGCTTGTACATGGCGCCCGACGGGCAGGACGCGACGCACGCCGGGTTGAGGCAGTGCTCGCAGATGCGGGGCAGGTAGAACATGAACGTCTGCTCGAGCTCCTCGGCCACGTGCTCGCTCATGTGCTTGAGCACCGGGTCGTCGCGCATCGTCGCGGTGGAGCCGGCGAGGTCGTCGTCCCAGTTGGCCGACCACTCGATCTTCATGTCCTTGCCCGTGAGCAGGGACGTGGGCCGCGCCACCGGGGTGTGGGCGCCCTGCGGGGCGGACAGCAGCATGTCGTACTCGTAGGTCCAGGGCTCGTAGTAGTCCTGGATGGACGGCATCTTGGGGCTGGCGAAGATGGTCGCGAGCTTCTTCAGCCGGCCGCCCGCCCGGAGCTTGAGGCGCCCCCGTTTGGTCCGGACCCAGCCGCCGTGCCACTCGTCCTGGTCCTGGTACGTGCGCGGGTAACCCAGCCCGGGCCGGGTCTCCACGTTGTTGAACCAGACGTACTCCATGCCGGACCGGTTGGTCCAGGCCTGCTTGCACGTCACCGAGCACGTGTGGCAGCCGATGCACTTGTCGAGGTTCATCACCATCGACATCTGGGCCATGACCTTCATGAATAGCGCACCTCCTGGCTGCGACGGCGGACCACGGTCACCTCGTCGCGCTGGTTGCCCGTGGGCCCCAGGTAGTTGAAGGCGTAGGAGAGCTGGGCGTACCCGCCGGCCAGGTGGGACGGCTTGAGCAGGATCCGCGTCAGCGAGTTGTGGATGCCGCCGCGCAGGCCCGACGCCTCCGCGATCGGCACGTCGACCGTGCGGTCGGTGGCGTGGTGCATGTAGACGGTGCCCTCCGGCATGCGGTGGCTCACCACGGCCCGCGCGACCACCACGCCGTTGCGGTTCACGGCCTCGACCCACTCGTTGTCCGCGACGCCGATCCGCTCGGCGTCGCCCGGCGACATCCAGATGTTCGGCCCGCCGCGCGAGAGCGACAGCATGAACAGGTTGTCCTGGTACTCGGAGTGGATGGACCACTTCGAGTGGGGCGTGAGGTAGCGGACGACGACCTCGGCCTCGCCGCCCGCCAAGCCACCCCGCGCCGTGTCGCCCCGGGGCCCCGACAGCTCGGGGGAGTCCGGGAACAGCCGGTGCATGTCCAGCGGCGGGCGGAACACCGGGAGCTGTTCGCCCAGCTCCACCAGCCAGTCGTGGTCCAGGTAGAAGTGCTGCCGGCCGGTCAGGGTGTGCCACGGCTTGAGCCGTTCGACGTTCACCACGAACGCGCTGTACCGGCGTCCGCCGTGCTCGCTGCCCGACCACTCGGGCGACGTGATCACGGGGGTGGGCCGGGCCTGGACGTCGGCGAACGTGATCCGCCGGCCCTCGTCCTCGCGGGCGAGGTCGGCCAGCGGGCGGCCGGTGCGGCGCTCCACGCGTTCGAACCCCTGGACCGCCAGGCGGCCGTTCGTGGTGCCGCTCAGCGCCAGGATCGCCTCGCAGGCGTGCGTGTCGCGGTCCAGCCGCGGCCGCCCGGCAACGGGCCCGTCGGGGACCAGCCCGTTGACCTCGCCGAGCCGCCGCACCTCGGCGTCCGGCGAGAACGACACGCCCTTGGTGACCATGCCGACGCCGTCCGTCAGCGGACCCAGCGCCGCTATCCGCGCCGCGAAGGCCGGGTAGTCCCGCTCGACCTCGACGATCTTGGGCATGTTCACGCCCGGCACCAGGTGGCGCTCGCGGAACGGGACGTCGGCGTCGGTCACCGTGCCGTGCGCCACCGCCATCTCGTCGGGGGTGTCGTGCGCCAGGGGCGAGGCGACGACGTCGTGCCGCACGCCCAGGTGGTGCACCGCCATCGCCGAGACCTTGCGCGCGATCGCGTGGAACGCGGCGAAGTCGGTCTTGGTCTGCCAGGGCGGGTCGATGGCGGGGCTGAACGCGTGCACGAAGGGGTGCATGTCCGTGGAGGACAGGTCGTGCTTCTCGTACCAGGTCGCGGCGGGCAGCACGACGTCGGAGAACAGCGTGGTGCTCGTCATCCGGAAGTCCAGCGTCACCAGCAGGTCGAGCTTGCCGCGCGGGGCCTCGTCCCGCCAGGTCATGGTGGCCGGACGCCGGTCCGGCGCGGACTCCTCCGCGAACACCGCCGAGTCGGTGCCCAGCAGGTGCTTGAGGAAGTACTCGTTCCCCTTGCCGCTCGACCCCAGGATGTTGGCCCGCCACACGGTCAGCACGCGCGGGAAGTTGGCCGGGTCGTCCGGGTCCTCGACGGCGAACCGCAGCCGCCCCGCCTTCAGCTCCTCGACCACGTGCTCGGCCACGGGCCGGCCCGCGACGCGGGCCTCGTCGGCCAGGTCCAGCGGGTTGCGGTCGAACGTGGGGTAGCTCGGCATCCAGCCGCGCTGCGCCGAGTCCACGAGCGTGTCCGCCGTCGTCCGCCCCGCGAACGTGCCCGGGGCCAGGGGCGAGGCCAGGGTGTCGGCGGGGAGGCCGTCGTACCGCCACTGGTCGGTCGCGAGGTACCAGAAGGCCGTGCCGATCATCTGCCGCGGCGGACGCACCCAGTCCAGCCCGCCCGCGTACTGGGCCCAGCCCGTCACGGGGCGGCACTTCTCCTGACCCACGTAGTGCGCCCAGCCGCCCCCGTTCACGCCCTGGCAGCCGGTCATCGTGGTCAGTGCCAGGAAGGCCCGGTAGATCGTGTCCGAGTGGAACCAGTGGTTGGTGCCGGCGCCCATGATGATCATCGACCGGCCGTCGGAGTCGACGGCGTTCTGCGCGAACTCCCGCCCGATCCGCGCCGCCGCGGCCGCCGGGACGCCCGTGATCTCCTCCTGCCACGCCGGGGTGCCGGGCGCGGGGTCGTCGTAGTCCACGGGCCAGTCGCCCGGCAGGCCGGGCCGGCCCACGCCGTACTGGGCGAGCATCAGGTCGAACACCGTGGTCACGAGGTGCCCGCCGACGCGGCGCGCCGGCACGCCGCGCACGACCACGCCCTTGCCGCCGGTGTGGGCGTCGTCGTCCGGGCCGGGGACGATGTCGAACCGCGGGAGCGCGACGGCGACCGGCTCGGCCGGGCCGCCCGCCGGGAGGTCAGCGATGCTGAGCGCAGGGTCGACGTCGCCCAGGTCCAGGTTCCAGCGCCCCTCGTCGGCCTCGCCGTAGCGGTGGCCCAGGGTGCCGTTCGGCACCACGGGCCGGCCGTCGGCGTCGAGCAGCACGGGCTTGAAGTGCGAGTTCGCCTCCGTGGTGACGCCGGGCAGGACGTCGTCCGACAGGTCGGCCGCCGTGAGGAACTTGCCCGGGACGTACGCGATCTCGGGGTCGCCCGCCGCGTGCTGCCCCGCGCCGGACGACGGCACGGGGTCCAGCCGCACCAGGAACGGCGAGTCGCTGTACTGCTTGAGGTACCGCTCGAAGCGCTCCGTGCGCCGGTCCACGAGGTACTCGCGCAGGATCACGTGCCCCATCGCCAGGGCGAGCGCGCCGTCCGTCCCCGGGTGCGGGGCGAGCCACGCGTCGGCGAACTTCGTGTTGTCCGCGTAGTCGGGGGAGACCGCCACGACCTTCTGGCCCCGGTACCGGGCCTCGGTCATGAAGTGCGCGTCCGGCGTGCGCGTCACGGGGATGTTCGAGCCCCACATGATCAGGTAGGCGGCGTTCCACCAGTCCGCCGACTCCGGCACGTCGGTCTGGTCGCCGAACACCTGCGGGGAGGCCACGGGCAGGTCCGCGTACCAGTCGTAGAAGCTGAGCATCGTGCCGCCGAGCATCTGCACGAACCGGGCGCCGACCCCGTGGGAGACCATCGACATCGCGGGGATCGGCGAGAACCCGGCGATGCGGTCCGGCCCGTGCTCCTTGATGGTGTGCACGTGGGCCGCCGCGACGATCTCCGCGGCCTCCTCCCACGTCGCCCGGACCAGCCCGCCCTTGCCGCGCGCCCGCTTGTACGCGCTCGCGACGGCGGGGTCGCCCGTGACCTCGGCCCAGGCGCGGACCGGGTCCTCGGTGCGGGCCCGCGCCGCCCGGTAGGCCTCCAGCAGCACGCCCCGCACGTACGGGTAGCGCACGCGCGTGGGCGAGTAGGTGTACCAGGAGAACGCGGCGCCGCGCGGGCAGCCGCGCGGCTCGTACTCGGGGGAGTCCGGACCCACCGACGGATAGTCGGTCTGCTGGGTCTCCCACGTGATGATGCCGTCCTTGACGTACACCTTCCACGAGCACGACCCGGTGCAGTTCACGCCGTGCGTCGAGCGGACCACCTTGTCGTGCGACCACCGGTCCCGGTAGAAGGAGTCGCCGCCCCGGCCGCCCTCCAGGTAGAGCCTGCGCAGGTCCTCGGACACCTCCCCGCGGCGGAGGTGTCGACCCAGCCTGACGAGCGCGTCCTCGGTGGCCATCCTGGTCAGTTTCACCTGAGGCTCAGGAATGCGCGACCTGACCTGCGCGCGGATGCCGCGGGCAACCCCTCACACCCCGGGCCGGCCGCCTGTGCGTTCTTCCTTACGGTCGATTAACTGCTCTTGGACGGGCGATGAAACACCGCCTCCCTAGTTTCATAGCCGTCGGTCCGACGTCGGGCCGGCCCCGGAACCGGCACCTGTCGGTCCGGGCGCGCCCGGCGTCGTCGGGCATACGCCCATGCAGGGAGGACGACGTGTCCACTCCGATCACACGCGACCAGGCACCCACGCCGAGCGAGTCCGCCGTCCAGCGCCGCACCGGACGCTGGATCGAGCACTGGGACCCCGAGGACAAGACGCTCTGGGAGGACGGCGGACGCCGCACCGCCCGGCGCAACCTCGTCCTGTCGATCTTCGCCGAGTTCCTCGGGTTCGGGATCTGGGCCGTCTGGTCGATCGTCGTGCCCCAGCTTCCCGCCGCGGGCTTCGACCTCACGGTCGACCAGATGTTCTGGCTCATCTCGGTCCCCAGCCTCGTCGGCGCCACCCTGCGCATCCCCTACACCTTCGCCGTCCCCGTGTTCGGCGGCCGCAACTGGACCATCGTCTCGGCGCTGCTCCTCCTGCTGCCCACGACCGCGCTCATCCTCACGGTCGGCGACCCGACCACGCCGTTCCCCGTGCTGCTCGGCGCCGCGGCGCTCGCGGGCCTGGGCGGCGGCAACTTCGCGTCGTCGATGGCGAACATCTCGTTCTTCTTCCCCGAGAAGGAGAAGGGCGCCGCGCTCGGCTGGAACGCCGCCGGCGGCAACATCGGCACGGCCGCCGTGCAGCTCGCCGTGCCGCTCGTGATCGTCGCCGGGGCGGGCGTGGCGCTCGACCGGGCCGGGCTGATCTTCATCCCGTTCATCCTGCTGGCCGCGTTCCTCGCCTGGCGCTGGATGGACAACCTCTCCTCGGCCAAGGCGGACCCGCGCTCGTTCGCCGTGGCGGTGCACCACAAGCACACGTGGGTCATCAGCTTCATCTACATCGGCACGTTCGGGTCGTTCATCGGCTACGCGGGCGCCTTCCCGACGCTCCTGGCCGCGCAGTTCCCGGAGGTCGCCATCCCGCTCGCGTTCCTGGGGGCGCTCGTCGGGTCGGTCGCGCGCCCGCTCGGTGGCATCCTCGCCGACCGCGTCGGCGGCGCTGTCGTGACCATCGGCGCCTTCGCCGTGATGGCGCTCGGGGCCGTGGGTGCGATCCTGGCCCTCGGGTCGGGGAGCTTCCCGCTCTTCTTCGGCTCGTTCCTCGGCCTGTTCGTGGCCACCGGCGTGGGCAACGGCTCCGTCTACCGGATGATCCCGGCGGTGTTCCGGGCCGGCGGCGGCACGGCGAAGGCCGCGGCCGGCTGCATCGGCATCGCCGGGGCGATCGGGGCGTTCGGCGGGTTCCTCATCCCGCGCGGGTTCGCCCTGTCCACCACGGTGGCCGGGTCGATCGTGCCCGCGCTGTGGCTGTTCATCGGCGTGTACGTCGTGATGGCCACGGTCTGCTGGCTGGTCTACGGGCGCGGCGCCATGGCCGCGGCACGGGTCTGAGCATGCTCGCCTCCCCCGGAACCGCGGTCGAGTCGCACTGCCCCTACTGCGCGCTGCAGTGCGGGATGTCGCTGACGCCGCGCGCGGCGGCGCCGGACGCCGACGAGCGGGGCGCCGGTGTGCGGGGCGCCGGTGTGCCCGGCGTGCCCGAGGTGCAGCCGCGCGACTTTCCCACCAACCGGGGCGGGCTGTGCCAGAAGGGGTGGACGTCGGCGGCCGTGCTCGGGGCGGCCGACCGGATCACGATGCCGCTGGTCCGCCAGTCCCTGCTGATGGGTGCGGACCAGCCGGCTGACTCGGCCGAACGGCGTGGCGAGTCAGCGGGTTGGTCCGACCAGCCGGCTGACTCGGCCGACGAGGGCCGGCGAGTCAGTCCGCTGGTCCCCGTCTCCTGGGACGTGGCACTCGATCTGGTGGCCGGCCGGCTGGCGCGCATCCGGGCGGAGCACGGCCCGCAGGCCGTGGCCGTGTTCGGCGGCGGCGGGCTGACCAACGAGAAGGCGTACATGCTCGGCAAGTTCGCGCGCACCGTGCTGCACACGCCGAACATCGACTACAACGGGCGCTTCTGCATGGCGTCCGCGGCGGCCGGGATGAACCGGTCGTTCGGCGTCGACCGCGGCCTGCCCTTCCCGCTGTCCGACCTCGGCGGCGCCCAGGCCGTGCTGCTCCTCGGCTCGAACGTTGCCGAGACCATGCCGCCCGCCGTCCAGCACCTCGCCGGGGCGCGTGCGACGGGTGGGCTCGTGGTCGTGGACCCGCGGCGGTCCGCGACGGCCCGGCTCACGGAGGACCCGGCGTCGGGCGGGCAGGGGAGCGCGGGCGCCGCAGCGCAGGGAGCCGGGGCGGCTCAGGGCGTGCACCTCGCCCCCGTGCCCGGCACGGACCTCGCGGTGCTGCTCGGGCTGCTGCACGTGCTGCTCGCCGAGGGGCTCGCCGACCGGGTATACCTGGCGGAGCGCACCACGGGATTCGACGACGTCGCCCGCTCGGTCGCGGGCTGGTGGCCCGAGCGGGTCGAGACGGTCTCGGGCGTGCCCGCCGACGAGCTGCGCCGTGTGGCCCGCCTGCTGGCCGCCGCCGCCCCGGTACACGGCGGCACGGGCGCGTACGTGCTGACCGGGCGCGGCGTCGAGCAGTCCACGCAGGGCACCGCCACGGTGACCGCCGCGATCAACCTGGCACTGGCGCTCGGCCTGCCGGGGCGCGTCGGCTCGGGCTACGGCGCGATCACGGGGCAGGGCAACGGGCAGGGCGGCCGCGAGCACGGCCAGAAGGCCGACCAGCTCCCGGGCTACCGCAAGATCGACGACCCCGCCGCGCGCGAGCACGTCGCCGCCGTCTGGGGCGTGGACCCCGCGTCGCTGCCGGGTCCCGGCCTGCCGGCGGTGCAGCTCCTCCGGTCCCTCGGGGCCGTGGACCCCGACGGCGCGACCACCCCCGGCCGCCCGCGGGCGCTGCTGGTGCACGGGTCCAACCTCGTGGTCAGCGCCCCGAACGCGGGCAGCGTGATCGACCGGCTGCGCAGCCTCGACCTCCTCGTGGTCTGCGACTTCGTCCCGAGCGAGACGGCGCTGCTGGCCGACGTGGTGCTCCCCGTGACCCAGTGGGCCGAGGAGGAGGGCACCATGACGTCGCTCGAGGGGCGCGTCATCCGCCGTCGGGCCGCCGTACGGGCGCCGGGCGAGGCGCGCTCCGAGCTGTGGATCCTCGCGGAGCTCGCGCGCCGGCTCGGCGCGGACGATGCGCTCGCCTTCCCGACGGACCCCGCCGTGGTCTTCGACGAGCTCGCCCGCGCCTCCGCGGGCGGCCCCGCCGACTACTCCGGGCTGTCCCACGCGCGGCTCGACGCCGACGAGGCGGCCGGCGGCCCGGGCCTGTTCTGGCCGGTCCCGGCGGTCGCGGCGCACCCCGGGACTCCGCGGCTCTTCCTCGACCGGTTCGGGACGCCCGACGGGCGGGCGCGCATGGTCGCCGTCGACCACGTGGGCCCGAGCGACGAGGTGCGCCCCGACGCCCCGGTCTACCTGGTCACGGGCCGCGTGCTGCAGCACTACCAGTCGGGTGCGCAGACGCACCGGGTCGCGGAGCTGGAGCGCCTCGTGGCCGAGCCGTACGTGGAGCTGCACCCGGTGCTGGGCTTCCGCATCGGCGTGCCCGACGGCGCCCGCGTGCGCCTCACCAGCGCCCGTGGCCGGGTCGAGGCGACGGCGCGCTGGACCGATGCCGTGCGTCCCGACACCGTCTTCATGCCGTTCCACTGGAGCGGCGTCGGGTCGGTCAACCAGGTGACGACGGACGCCACCGACCCGATCTCCGGGATGCCGGAGTTCAAGGTGTGCGCGGTGGACGTCTCGGTGGTGGACGCCGCGGTGGTGGACGCTCCGGCGGTCGACACGCTCGACCGGCCGGGCACCCGACAGAAGGAGCTCTCGACATGAACCTGCGTGTCCCTGTGAAGGTCGTCGTGGTGGGTTTCGGGATGGTCGGCTCGCGGCTCGTCGACGAGCTGCTGCGCCGTGAGCCCGAGGCCTTCGACATCACGGTGCTCGGCAGCGAGCCGTACGAGCCGTACAACCGCGTGCTGCTGAGCGACGTGGTGGCCGGCCGCACCGACGTCGCGGCCATCACGATGCCCCTGCCCGACGGCGCCCGCGTCAGCGTGCGCCGGGGGGTCACCGCGACGTCGATCGACCGGGAGTCGCGCGTGGTGCACGCCGACGACGGCACCGTGCACCCTTACGACCACGTGGTGCTGGCGACCGGCGCGGCAGCCCGCATCCCGCCGATCCCGGGCCTGCGCACGCCCGACGGCGACCTGCCCGCCGGGGTGCACGCACTGCGCAACCTCGACGACGCCCGCGAGATCGTGGCCGCCACCGTCAACTCGCCGCGCGCCGTGGTGGTCGGCGGCGGCGTGCTGGGCCTCGAGGCCGCCGTCGGCCTCGCCGGCCGCGGCCTGAACGTGACGCTCGTCCACAACGTCCAGGCCATCATGGAGCGCCAGCTCGTCCCGGAGGCGGCCGACGTCGTCCGGGCCGGCCTGGAGGGCCAGGGCGTGACCGTGCGGCCGAACAGCATCTCCAGCGAGGTGCTCGTGGCGGGCGGCCGCGCCGTCGGCATCCGGGTCCGGGACAACGCGGCCGGGACCTCGGCGGGCGCTGTGTCGGCGGGCGGCTCGTCGGCGGGCGCTGCCGTGCGCGACGAGGTGGTCGCGGCGCGCCTGATCGTGTTCTCGGTCGGCACCATCCCCGAGACCGGCCTCGCCGCCGCCGCGGGGCTGACGACGGACCGCGGCGTCGTCGTCGGGTACGACCTCGCCAGCCCGGACGACCCGCGCGTGCACGCGATCGGCGACTGCGCGCAGCCCCCGAGCGGTTCGAGGGGGCTCGTCGCGGAGGGCTGGGACCAGGCGCGCCGCCTGGCGGAGCAGCTGGTCTCGCTGGTGGAGCCGGTCACGCCGGCCGGCGCGACGTCGGCTGCCTCGCGGGTCGGTGCGCCGGCGCACCTGCGGCTGCCCCACGACGGCGCCCAGCCCAGCATGGCGGTACGTCTCGGAGCCCTGCTGACCAGCGGCGCGACGACGAGCCGCGCGCAGACGGACCGGGGGATCGACACGCGCGGGACCGACGTCGTGAAGGTCAAGGCCGGCCCGCTCAGCGTCACCACGATGGGGGTCTGCGGCCCGTCGCGCCCGGACGAGCTGACGCAGCGGGCGATCCGCCTCGCCGACCCGAGGGCGGGCCGGTACATCGAGGTCGTGGTGTCCGACGGCATCCTCGTGGGCGCCACGTGCGTGGGCGACCCGCGCGTGGCCGCCGACCTCACCGCCGCCTACACGCGTCGCACCCCCGCGCCGCTGGACCCGGCGTTCCTGCTGCTCACCCCGGTGATGGCGGCGGCGGCCCCGGCGTCGTCCCCCGAGCACATGCCCGAGGACGCCGTGGTGTGCCGCTGCAACGGCGTGACCAAGGGCGACATCGCGGGCGCGTGCCCGCCGGGTGCGCACTCGGTCGAGGAGGTCGTGCGCGAGACCCGCGCGACGACGGGCTGCGGCTCCTGCAAGGACGCCGTCTGCGGCCTGGTCGACTGGCTCCGCGCGTCGGAGGAGGCGGTCCCGGAACCGGCGTGAGCCAGGTCGGGGAAGTGCGCTTCTACCTAGTCATTGCGCCCGGAATCACGCGGTTTTCAGGCCCAATGACTGGGTAGAAACGCACTTCAGCCCAGCGGCCGGGGAGTGCCGTTATGGGGGCGGCCGTGGGGTGGACAGCACTGTTGCGAAGGGTGCCGGGTGGGCCGAATTTCGTTCGACCATGACCCGCGGAAGCTTGCTCAGACTGATTGTCCGGCTGAGGTAAATCAGCAGGGGCCAGGCTGGCCGAAATCACGCCCACGCGGCCACCTTCCGATCGACTGCACTCTCTGCGGCGGTGAACCCGCACGAACCGGACACGGCGGTCTGGTGTTCGCCGCGCGTGGCCTATCTCGTGCCGCGGCACCTCACCGCGGCCGGGTCCACTCCAGCGTGTAGCGGAAGAACAGCCGACGGCGGAGCCGCGCGCCGGGCAGCACGGCGCGAGCGGTCCGGGAGATCTCCGCGAACGTCTCGGCGGGGTCGCGCACGGGCATGACAGGTTCGGTGTCGCCTCCGCCACCGTCCGCTCCGCCACCGTCCGCTCCGGGACCGCCGTCGTCCACAGGGGTCCGGATCGGCTGTGGATGCTTCATCAGCCCCACCAGCGGGTTGAGCAGGGACGACGGGAGGTCCCAGGCGAGGTCGGTCAGCGAGTTCGCCCGCGCGAGGCCGACGACGAGCAGCCGGCCACCGGGAGCGAGCAGCTCGGCCGCGTGCCGGAGGGCCGGTTCGAGCGGCAGGTGATGCAGCACCGCGATCATCGTGACGGCGTCGAACGTGCCGTCGACCTCCTCGAACCGAGTCTGGCGCACGGTCACCGAGGGGTCGCCCGCGAACCGTTCGGCGGCGACCGAGGCCATGGCGGCGTCCACGTCCACGCCCAGCACCTCGTCGAACCGCCCGCGCAGCCGACTCAGAAGGAGCCCTCTGCCGCAGCCGACGTCGAGCACGCGGAGCGGCCGGCGGAGCGGCCGGAGCGGAAGCGGCCGGACCAGTTTCAGCCGGACCGGGAGCGGCCGTGCCGGGAGCCGCCGCAGGACCCAGCCGTGGAAGTGGTCGTCGTGGCTCCACGGATGCCTGTCGTTGACCCGGCGCAACCAGCGGCCGCCAGCCCGCACGATCGGGATGTCCATGGTCCGGATGTCCATGCGCCATCACGGTAGCGGCAGTGAACGCGGACCTGGTGGCGTTTCCGGGCCTGGACATCGCCACCAGGCCCGCGCTCATCGGCCCGCGCTCACCAGGACATGCGGGGCCCTGTGAGGAAGATGTTCGGCTCGGGTAACCGAGGGCGCACCAGCGCGAAAAACCCGCGACCTACGGTCAAGACATGGTCAATTCCGGCAATCCTCAGCACCTTGTGGTGATCGGCGGTGGCATGGTCGCGCAGCGGCTCGTCGAGGCGCTGCGCGCCCGGGACGACGCCGGTCGCTACCACGTCACCGTCTTCGCCGAAGAGCCCCGCGCGCCCTACGACCGCGTGGGCCTGACCCGCTGGTTCGACGAGGGCCCCGAGGGCATCGCCCTGGGCGACCCGGCCCTGTGGGCGGACCCGCTCGTCACCCTGCACACCGACCGCAAGATCGAGTCGATCGACCGCGCGGCGAAGACCGTCACGGACCGCCTCGGCCACGTGCACCCCTACGACGAGCTGGTGCTCGCCACGGGCTCCAGCGCCGCGATGCCGCCCATCCCCGGGAACGACCTCCCCGGCGTCTTCGTCTACCGCACCATCGACGACGTCGCGGCCCTGCGCGGCTGGGTCGAGGAGAAGCGCCGGAGCTACCCGGAGGGCAAGCCGGTCCGCGGCGCCGTCATCGGCGGTGGCCTGCTCGGCCTGGAGGCTGCCGGAGCCTTGACCGCGCTGGACGCGCAGGCCACCGTGATCGAGTTCGGCACGCACCTCATGGGCGTGCAGGTCGACCTCGGCGGCGGCCACGCGCTGAAGCGCCTGATCAACGGCAAGGGCATCGGCGTCCGCGCCGAGACCGCGACGAGCCAGATGAAGCCGCACCGCCGCACGGGCCACGTCGGCCGGCTCGACTTCGCGGACGGCGGGCGGCTCGACGTCGACGTCGTCGTGGTCGCCACGGGCGTGCGTCCCCGGGACGAGCTCGGCCGGGCGGCCGGGCTGCCGGTCGGCGAGCGCGGCGGCGTCGTCGTCGACCTGACCTGCCGTACCGAGGACCCGCACGTCTGGGCCGTCGGCGAGGTCGCCTGCATCGAGGGCCGCTGCCTGGGCCTGGTGGCGCCCGGCAACACGATGGCCGAGGTGGTCGTGGACCGGCTGCTCGGCGGTCTGGCCGAGTTCCCCGGGGCCGACACCGCGACCAAGCTCAAGCTCTCCGGCGTCGACGTGGCCTCCTTCGGCGACGCGCACGCCCGGACCGAGGACGCCGTCGAGGTGGTCTGGGCCGACCCGGTGGCCGGCGTCTACAAGAAGCTTGTCCTGTCCGACGACGCCCGCACCCTCCTGGGCGGCGTCTTCGTGGGCGACGCCGCGCCGTACGCGAGCCTGCGCCCCATGCTCGGCGCGGAGCTCCCGGGCGACGACCCCAGCGCGTTCCTGCTCCCGGAGGGCGGCGGGGCCGCCCCCGGTCTGGAGCTCCCGGACGGCGCCAACGTCTGCTCCTGCAACAGCGTCTCGGCGGGCACCATCCGGGGCGCCGTCACCGAGCACCAGTGCACCGACGTGCCGGGCGTGAAGGCGTGCACCCGCGCCGGCACCACCTGCGGCGCCTGCCTGCCGCTGGTCAAGAAGCTCGTGGACACCGAGCTGGAGCGCGCGGGCATCGAGGTCAGCACGGCCCTGTGCGAGCACTTCGAGATGTCCCGCGCCCAGCTCTTCGACGCCGTCCGGGTCGCCGACCTGCACTCGTTCAGCGACATCGTGGCCAGGTTCGGGAGCGGCCCGACGGCGGACGGCGGCGCGGTCACCACCGGGAAGGGCCGCGGCTGCGACATCTGCAAGCCGGTCGTCGCGTCCATCCTGGCGAGCCTCGGCAACGGGCACATCCTGGCCGGCGAGCAGTCCACGCTCCAGGACACCAACGACCACATGCTCGCCAACCTGCAGAAGGACGGCACCTACTCGGTGGTGCCCCGGATGCCCGGCGGCGAGGTCACGCCCGAGGGACTGATCGTGGTCGGCGAGGTCGCGCGCGACTTCGGGCTGTACACGAAGATCACGGGCGGCCAGCGCATCGACATGTTCGGCGCCCGGGTGGAGCAGCTCCCGGACATCTGGCGCCGCCTGGTCGACGCCGGCTTCGAGTCCGGGCACGCCTACGGCAAGTCGTTGCGCACCGTGAAGTCGTGCGTCGGGTCCACCTGGTGCCGCTACGGCGTGCAGGACTCCGTGGGCATGGCCGTCGAGCTGGAGCTGCGGTACCGCGGCCTGCGCTCGCCCCACAAGCTCAAGATGGGTGTGTCCGGCTGCGCCCGCGAGTGCGCGGAGGCGCGCGGCAAGGACGTGGGCGTCATCGCGACGGACAAGGGCTGGAACATCTACGTGGGTGGCAACGGCGGGCAGACGCCGCGGCACGCGAGGCTGCTCGCCGAGGACCTGACCTCCGAGGAGCTCCTGCGCACCATCGACCGCTTCCTCATGTACTACGTGCGCACGGCCGACCGGCTGCAGCGCACCGCGCCGTGGATCGAGGAGGTCGACGGCGGCCTGGAGGGCGTGCGCGAGGTGATCATGGACGACTCCCTCGGCATCTGCGCCGACCTGGACGCCGCCATGGCCCGGCACGTCGAGAACTACGAGGACGAGTGGAAGGCCGTGCTGGAGGACCCGGAGAAGCTGCGCCGGTTCTCCTCCTTCGTCAACGCCCCCAAGGACGCCGACCCGTCGCTGGCCTACGTGACCGAGCGAGGCCAGCGCCGTCCGGCGACGTCGGCCGAGCGCGCGTCCGGCGTCGTCATCGCAGGCCCCAAGCTGGAGGTACGAGCATGACCGTCAACGACGTCGCGGACCCCCGGGTCGCCGGGGAACCCGCGCCTCCGGGCCGCTGGGAGCGCGCCTGCCTGCTCGCCGACCTGTTCCCCGAGCGCGGCGCGGCCGCGCTCTTCGGGGACGTCCAGATCGCCCTCTTCCGCCTGCCCGACGACGCCGCCTACGGCGTCCACGCCGGGCGGGTGTACGCCGTGCAGAACCTTGACCCGTTCTCGGCGGCGCACGTCATGTCGCGCGGGATCGTCGGCACCCGGGCCGGTGAGCCCACCGTGGCGGCGCCGGTCTACAAGCAGGTGTTCTCCCTGGCCACGGGCACGTGCCTGGCGATGGCGGACAAGTCTCCGAAGGACGACCTCCCGGCAGACCTCGTGACCTACCCGGTCGAGGTCCGCGAGGACGTGGTCTACGTGGGTCTGCCGTGACGACGGGGCGGGTGACGCTCGTCGGGGGTGGGCCCGGTGCCGTCGACCTGCTGACCGTGCGGGCCTGGCGGGCGCTGCAGGCGGCCGACGTCGTGGTGGCCGACCGGCTCGGCCCCGTCGAGATCCTCGCCGAGCTCCCGCCGCACGTCCGCGTGGTCGACGTCGGCAAGGAGCCCGGCCGGCACCCCGTGCCTCAGGAGCGCATCAACGAGCTGATCGTGGAGCACGCGCTGGCGGGCGCCCACGTGGTGCGGCTCAAGGGCGGGGACCCGTTCGTGCTCGGCCGGGGCGGCGAGGAGGTGCTCGCGTGCGTCGCGGCCGGCGTGCCGGTCGAGGTGGTTCCCGGCATCACGTCCGCCGTCGCCGTGCCGGGGCTGGCCGGCATCCCGCTCACCCACCGCGGGGTCACCACGGGCTTCCACGTGGTCTCGGGCCACTGCGCCGCGGGGCCCACCGCGGGCACGTCCGGGCCGCTCGACGAGGCCGCGCTCTCCTGCGTGCGGTTCGGCACGGCTACGCTTGTCGTACTGATGGGGGTGCGGTCCCTCGGCGCGATCGTGGCGCAGTGCCTGGCCGCAGGCGCCGATCCCGGAACTCCCGTGGCGATGGTGGAGAACGGTTCCACGCCGGAGCAGCGTGTCACGCGGGCCCGTCTCGACGAGGCGGCCGGTGTGGCGGCGGCCCGTGGTGTGCGGTCGCCCGCGGTCGTCGTCATCGGCCACGTGGCCGCGGCTGGGCTTCTGGAGGGTACGAGTGAGCGACGTCTGGCAGGTGCCGGTGTCTGACGTCGCAGCGCCCGCCCGCGCCGAGGCCGCCCACCCGACGCTGGGCCAGGTCATGGCCGGCGCGACCGTGCTCGTCACGGCGGAGCGCCGGGCCTCCGAGCTCGCCGCAGCCCTGGAGCGGCGCGGCGCCACGATCCGGCACGCGCCCGCCCTCAGCATGATCCCGCACGTCGACGACGAGACGCTGATCGCCGCGACGCGCGCCATCGTCGCCGCGCCGCCGGACGTCCTGGTGGTGACGACCGGGATCGGGTTCCGCGCCTGGATCGAGGCCGCCGACGCGCACGGGCTCGCCGAGCCGCTGCTCGGCATGCTCACCGGGATCCGGCTTGTCGCGCGGGGCCCCAAGGCCCGCGGGGCGATCCAGGCCGCCGGCCTGCAGGCCGACTGGGTGGCCGAGTCCGAGACGTCCGCCGAGGTGGCGGAGGTGCTGCTCAGCGAGGGTGTGCAGGGGCTGCGCATCGCGATCCAGCACCACGGCGCGGGCGCCGACGGGCTGGACGACGTGTTCGAGAAGGCCGGCGCCCAGGTCGCGAGCCTCGTCGTCTACCGCTGGGGCCCCGCGCCGGACCCGACGGCGGTCCGCGACTCCGCGCACGCGGTGGCCGACGGCGAGATCGACGCCGTGGTCTTCACGTCCGCGCCGGGCGCCGAGGCCTGGCTGCAGGCCGTCGAGGCCGAGGGCCTGGTCGACCGGGTCCGCGCGCGGTTCGCCGACGGCGGCACGGTCGCCGCCGCCGTCGGGCCCGTGACGGCCAAGCCGCTGGAGCATCGCGGGATCGTGCCGCTGCAGCCCGAACGCGGGCGGCTCGGCGCGCTCGTGCGCGCGCTGGTGGGGCACTACGAGCACATCGAGTCCGTGGCGCTCAGCACGGTCGCCGGGTCGCTGGTGATCCGGGCGCGCGTCGCGGTGCTGGACGGCAAGGTGCTGCCGCTGTCCCCGACCGGCGTCGCGGTGCTGCGGCTGCTCGCGGCGGCGGAGGGCGACGTCGTACCGCGCGAGGAGGTGCTCGCCGCGCTGCCGGGCGACTCGCAGGACACGCACGCCGCGGAGGTCGCGATCGCCCGGCTGCGCGAGGCGGCGGGCCGCCGCGACCTGATCCGCACCGTGGTCAAGCGGGGCTACCGCATCGAGCTGGCCTGACTCCCAGGTCCGGGTTCATTCCCTTCGAGGCCCGAGTTTCTCCGCTTTGAAGCCGCTCAAAGCGGAGAAAGTCGGGCCTCGAAGCGGATCGGCGGCGAACGGGAGTCAGCCGGCCAGCCTGAACGCGAGCTCCGTGTCCCATTCGCCCATGTCCGGCTGCTCGGCGGGGTCCGTCAGGTAGAACTCGAACCGGCCCGCCCACGCGTCGCCGGCGTCGGTGTCGTGCCGGTCGAACGTGAGCCCCTCCGCGGCGGCCCACTCCAGGAGCGCGCCGGTGGCGTCGACCAGCCCGTCGGGGTGGCCGTGGTGCACGGTCGTCACGTAGCGCCCGGCCGGGATGCTGCCCACGGCGACGTCGCCCGCGGAGGTGAGCGCGGCGCCGTCAGGCACCGGGAAGCCGACCTCGACGACGAGGCCGTTCGCCATGTCGATCACGTGGTAGCGAAAGTACGGGGCGCCGGCGGGGTGCGAGCCGCGCTCGGCGAGCCAGCCGGCGATCTCGGGGATGCGGTCCGCGATCCTCGCGATCTCCCTCATCGTGACGGTGTCCGTGATGCCGGCGGTGGGGGTCTCGGGTCGGGTCTCGACGCGGTAGGTGCTCATGGGGTGCGGACCACCCGGGCCGGCGGAACTCATCGGTGCCGTACCGTCCCGACTCGACGGTTCCGCTCTCCGTGCCCGACGGACCGCATCGTTTTCGGTGCGCCGTCCGTCAGGAAGCACGAACGGGGAGAGGAGGCGCTTCGATGGCGCAGTGGGAGGCCGAGCTCGCGGAGCTCGCGACGCGACGTGGCGGGGCGCTGGTGGGCTACGCGTACTCGTTGTGCCGCAACAAGGCGCAGGCCGAGGACCTGGTGCAGGACGCGCTGGTCAAGGTGTTCTCACGGCTGCGCCGTCGCTCCGGGACGGCCGACGGCGGGCAGCAGGTCGTGGACCTGGAGGAGCCCCGCCTCACCAACTCCGAGGCGTACGTGCGCCAGGCGATCCTGACGATCTACCTCGACGGCTACCGACGGAACAACCACTGGACCGGCCTCAAGCACCTCCTGGCCGCCGACGAGAGCGCGCCCGGGGCGGACCGGGTCGCGACCGCGCGGGTCGACGTGGGCGTGGCCCTCGCCCGGCTCTCCCCGCGGCAGCGCGAGGCGGTGGTGCTGCGGTTCTTCGACGACCTGACGGTGCCGCAGATCGCGGAGGCGCTGGGCACCCGGCCGGGCACGATCAAGCGGTACCTGTCGGAGGCGATCGAGGTGCTGCGTGGGTCGCTCGCCGAGATCGCGGCGCCCGCGATGGACAGCGCGCTCGACGGGCGGCTGGACGTGGTGGCCGGTGCGGTGCGCCGCCGTCGGACGGCGAAGGTGGGTGCCGTGGCCGGTGTGTCGATGGTGCTGGCCGTGGTGCTCGCGTGGGGCGCGTTCGCGGTCAAGCCGTGGATCCGCTCGGAGCCGCTGCCCGCCGACGACAAGATCGAGTACACGCCGGGGTACGTGCCGGCGAGCTGGCCAGAGGACGTCGGGGTGTACTGCGGCATGCCGGTCGAGGAGCTGGAGGCGATGGACACGGGCACGTTCGACCTCGAGATCAGCGGTGACCTGGCGGCCGAGACGGATGGGCACACCTCGTTCTGGAGCCTGCCGGTGACGATCTCCGGCGAGGTACCGGACGGCATCTTCGACGAGGACTTCGCCTACATGACCTCGCCGCTGATCGTCTGGGCGCACGACGGTCGGATCGTCGACCTCCCAACCCACTGGAGCGATCTGAACAACGACGAGGCACCTCAGGCGCTCGTTGAGCAGGGGACCTGGACCGGGCCGGCCGGCGCCGGGAACGCGTCGTCCTGCCGAGCGGACACGCTGGTCGAAGACACCCGTAGATACGACAACGAACGTGCTGGCGGGCGGTACGAGCTGCTCGCGATCGTCGCCGACCCTGCCGATTTCCAGGACGCCTTTCTGGTCAGCGACCCGATCACCGTGGACCTGGACAGCGGCGTGGCGCCAATGCCGACGCCCTAGGCACGCCCGGCCGCGTCCACGAGCTCCTCGCAGATTGCCTCGACCTCGCCATCATCGTTCTGCCGTTCCCACCCGTCAGGGAGGATGAAAGCGAGAGGGGGCGTCACAGATGGCGCAGTGGGAGAGCGAGCTCGAGGAGCTCATGGCGCGGCGGGGCCGCGCGCTGGTCGGATACGGGTACACGCTGTGCCGGGACCGGACGCAGGCCGAGGACCTGGTGCAGGACGCACTCGTGAAGGTGTTCTCGCGCCTGCGCCGCCCGCGCGGCATGGCGGACGACGGCGGGCAGGTCGTGGACCTGGACCAGCCCCGGCTGACGAACGCGGAGGCGTACGTGCGCCGGGCGATGCTGACCATCTACCTGGACGGCTACCGGCGGCAGACGAGCTGGACGGGCATCAAGCACCTGCTGGCCGACGAGGACCGCGCGCCCGCGGCGGAGCGCGTCGCGACGGCGCGGGTCGACGTCGGGGTGGCGCTGGCCAAGCTCTCGCCGCGGCAGCGCGAGTCGGTGGTGCTGCGGTTCTTCGAGGACATGACGGTGCCGCAGATCGCGCAGACCCTCGGCACGAGCCAGGGCACGATCAAGCGGCACCTGTCCAACGCGATGGAGGTGCTGCGCGGCTCGCTCGCGGAGATCACGGTGCCCGAGATGGACACGGCGCTGGACGAGCGGCTCGACGTGGTCTCGGGCCTGGTGCGCCGCCGTCGTGCGGTGAAGGTGGGCGCGCTGGGCGGCGCCTCGCTGGTGCTCGCCGGCGTGCTGGCGATGGCGGCGCTGTGGGGGCCGGCGCGGCTCCTGTCCGAGCCGGTGGTCCCGGCCACGCAGAGCCCGGAGGTGTCGAACGCGGCCGCCGGCGGCTGGGTACCGATGCAGTGGACCGACCAGGGCCCCCAGTACCGGTGCGGCATGGAGGTCACGGAGCTGACGTCGACGGCCGACACCGTGGAGCTGGAGCTGACCGGCGACCTGACGGTCGACGGGTACGGACTCACCGCCCCGGTGCGCATCACCCGCACCGACGCCGAGGGCCCCGCGCTCAGCGGCGGTTACCCCATGCTGGTCTTCGCCCAGGACGGCCAGGTGGTCGACCTCGGGGCGGGCTGGCACGAGGGCGGTTACCCGCTGCCTGACGCCGGGAAGTCCCAGGACGACGTCGCCGAGGCCGCCGCGGCCACGGCGTGCGGCGACTGGACGGTGGGCATGATCGCCGAGACCTTCCTGGAGCCGCGCCCGGCCGGCACCTACGACGTCTACGCCGTCATGCCCTGGAACGACGGCGAAGGGACGAGCGGGATGGCCGTCAGCGAGCCCGTCACCCTGGAGGTGCCGGAGGTCGACGTACCCGCCGAGGAGCCCCTGACCGTCGACATCCGCGACGGCTACCAGCCCGAGTGGCTGGAGGGCACCCGCCTGGCCTGCGGCGCCCACGCGTCGGACATCCCGCAGGGCACCCATGTGCCCGCGGAGCGCGGGGACCTGCGGCTCTCGGCAGATACCAACGGTGCGTCCCTCACGCCCACCGAGGTGACGGTCACGTTCACCGAGACCGCAGGGAAGGCCGTCGACACCACCCGCACTCCGGTCACCCTGGTCTGGCTCAGTGCGGGACGCGTGGTCGGGGTGGGCCGGGACGTCTGGTCCGAGCCGGAGGAGGCCCTCCAGGTCGACGCCAAGGGTGACACGTCCGTCGTCGTACCGGTCGAGCCGGACCTCACCTGCCTCACCGATCCCGACGCCGGGCTGCCGGACGGCGGCTACACCCTCTACGCCTTCACCGAGATCGACCCGGCGTCGGACGGCGAACCGCAGTACCTGGCCACGGCAGCGTTCGCCGACTACTACATCGGCGAGTGACCAACGAAACCTCCGGACGGCGCGTCATGTGGGTTGTGGAGACGATGACAGCACACACGCACCGGGGAGGTGGCCATGGCGGTATGGGAGAACGAGCTCGATGAGCTCATGCGGACGCGCGGCAGCGCGCTGGTCCGCTATGCCTACATGCTCTCCGGCGACCGCGCGCTCGCCGAGGACCTGGTCCAGGACGCACTGGTGAAGGTCTACTCGCGGCTCCGCCGCCCCGGCCGGGGCGGCGGGGTGGGCGTGGCGGCGGGCAGCCGGGCGCACGACCTCGACTCGCCGTTCACCAACGTGGAGGGCTACGTGCGGCGGGCGGTCCTGACCATCTACCTGGACGGCTACCGCAAGCGGCAGCGCTGGTCCGGGATCAAGCACCTGATGGCGGACGACCCCAGCACCCGCGGCGCCGACCAGGCGGCGTCGGCACGGGTCGACGTGATGACGGCGCTCGCGAAGCTCGGCGCCCGGGAGCGCGCCTGCGTGGTGCTGCGCTACTTCGAGGACATGACGGTGCCGCAGATCGCGGACGCCCTGGGCACCGCCCAGGGCACGGTCAAGCGGTACCTGTCCGACGCGACCAAGAACCTGCAGGAGATCCTGCGCCCCGACGACTTCCGACCCGCCGAAGGGAGGGCCGCCCGATGAGCCTCGACGACCTGAACGACCGTTCCGACCAGAACGACTTCCTGAGCGGCGCACTCCATGGCGCCGCCGACGCGATGCCCGGAGGGGAGGTGGACGACTTGCACGTCTCGTTCTCGGTGGTGCGCGACCGCGTGCGACGGCGCCGTGCCGCGAAGGTCGGCAGCCTCGCCGGCGCCAGCCTGGTGGTGGCGGGTGTGCTCGCCTTCGGCGTCACGCAGACGCCGTTGTGGGACAACGCCGACCCGGTGGTGCCCGGGACGCCGAGCGAGATCGTGGCCCCCAACCGGTCCGCGGACCCGACCGGCGAGCCGTCCCCGTCGGGACCGCCCGCGACGAGCGTGATCCAGGAGGGGTACGTGCCCTCCTGGTTGGACTGGAGCGACCTGGCCTGCGGTATGCCGGTGGCGGACCTGGAGACGACGGCGGCGGGCTGGTCCGCGGCGTCGATCGGCGACATCTACTCCGTGACCTCGGAGCAGGGCGGCGAGCCCTCGACTACGTGGGGCATGGCGGCGGCGGTCGCGGGGACCGACGGGTCGCTCGACGTCCCGCCGGTCCTGGTCTGGAGCCAGGACGGGGTGGTGGTGGACCTGGGGACGAACGTCTTCGAGGCGCCGGTGCTCCGCGAGCCCCTGGTGGGTTCCGCGGGGGACGCGACCGAGGCCCAGGGGGGTGCGTTCACCACGTGCGCGCCCGTCGAGACCGAGACCGTCGACACCTTCGGGACACCCCTGCCCGCGGGCGACTACGAGGTCCGGGTGGTCGCCTTCCCGCAGACCGCTTCGGGGGCATTCGCGACGGCGGTGAGCGAGCCGGTCGAGGTGCGCCTCGACGCCGACGGCGCGCACACCCCCATCGGTGAGCGCGGCGGCGACGCGACCATCGAGCCGCCGGAGCCCGTCGAGGGCGAGCTCACCCGCATGGTCCTGGACCGCAGCACGAGCTGGGTCTCTGCGGAGCAGACGCAGTTCCGGTACATCACGACCGGCACTCCGGTGATCACCGCCGAGTGCGAGAGCGCCGACCCCGGGGACGTGGTGTCGATCGAGGTGGTGCTGCACTCCGGCGAAGCGTTCATGTCCGTCGACGTCCCCTGTGACGGCGAGCGGTTCGTGTCTGAGCCCGTGGTGGGCGGCGGCGAGGAGGTCGTGGACATCCGGCTGGCGAGTGTGCCCGACGGCGTCGCGCGGTTCTGGGCGACCCTCGCCCCGAACGCCGACGGCAGCGGCGGCGAAGCCGCCGGCGACTGCTCCGCGGACGGTCTCGACCTGGCCTACGACCCGGCGAACTCGCCGAGCGACGGGGCCGGGACGAAGGCGGCGGCCATCGTGGACGCGGTGCTGGCCTGCGACTCCGACCAGCTCATGGGGCTGGCGAACCAGGACGGCACGGAGCTCATGTTCGGAACCGAGACGGCGGAGCAGACCTTCGCCCTGCCCGACACGGACACGCAGCAGTACCGGACGCTGGTCAGGCTGCTGGCCGGCACCGGGGGCGCCGTCGCCGGAGAGAGCGGGGGCGTCCCCACGGTCGTCTGGCCGCGTGTCTCCACCGAGGAGTTCCGCGACTCGGACGAGGCGTGGCAGGAGGTGGTGGACGCGGGCCTGCTCACGCAGGAGCAGGCCGACTCGCAGCGAGCCGACACGACCTTCGGGTACACGGGCATGGTGATCGGCATCGGCGAGGACGGCACCTGGCGGTACTACTCCGCCACTGACTGACCCCGCCGTCGTCGGGCCCGGACCCGCCCGGCCTGATAATCAGCTCGGCCGAAAAAGTTCGGCCAGCGTCCCAACGGTTCCTGCGCCCTGCTCGTATGTGGGTAAGAGCGGGGCGCAGGGCCCGCAGGCGAGGGGACGAGAACGTGATCGGGCAGACGACGGGGCCGGGACCGGACAGGCTGTGTGATGAGCGCCCGCTGGGACGATGAGCTCACGGAGCTCGTGACCCGCCGGGGCCGCGCGCTCGTGGGGTACGGGTACGCGCTGACGGGCGACGTGCGCCGCGCGGAGGACCTGGTGCAGGACGCGCTGGTGCGCGTCTTCCGGCGGTTCCGCCGCCCGGAGGCCGCGGGTGCCGAGGGCTACACGGCGTTCCCGCTGAACGACGGCGGGAACCACGCGGGCATCGAGGCGTACGTGCGCCGGACGATGCTCAACCTCTACGTCGACGAGACCCGGCGGTTCACGCTGTGGCGCAAGGCCCAGCCCAAGGTGGCCGTCGAGGACCGGGTGCGGGCGCCGGCGTCGGACATCACCGCCCGTGCCGACGTGACCGCCGCGCTGCGCGGCCTGAGCCCGCGCCAGCGTGCCTGCGTCGTGCTGCGTTTCTACGACGACCTCACCGTGCCCCAGATCGCCGAGACGCTCGGCATCTCGCAGGGCACGGTCAAGAGATACCTGGCCGACGGGATCAGCGCCCTGCGCGGGGTCCTTGTGCCGGAAGGAGAGCTTCGATGAGCGGGCACGACGACCACGGCGCCGAGGACCTGGGCATCGGCCGCGACGTGCTGCGGCAGACCATCGACGCGCTGGTCTCGGGAGCCACGCCCTCCGACGTGCCCAGCGCGCCGGAGGAGAACCTCGGGCTGCTGCGGCGCAGGGTGCGCACCTGGCGGGTCGCGAAGGCCGGCGCGATGGGGCTGGGCACGGCCGCCGTCGTGGGCGCGCTCGCGTTCAGCGCCGCGCAGGCCTCGACCTTCACGCGGTCCGAGCCGCTGCCCGGGCGCCCCACGATCGAGGCCACCGAGACGGGTCCGGTGCCGTCGGAGATCCCGACGACCCGCCCCTCGCCGGGCCCGACGGCGTCGGTGAGCCCGTCGCCGTCGCCGTCGGCCACCCCGGATCCGATGCCGTCGGGCGCCGCGGCCGTCGAACCGAGCGCTGACCCGAGTGCCTCCTCGGTGGCCACGAACGAGCCCGACCCGATCACCGCGACCTACGTCGACGGGTACGTGCCGCAGGGCTGGCTCGACAGCTTCGGGATCGAGGGGCTCGACGCACACTGCGGTATGGCTGTCGAAGACCTGCTGAGCGCACCGGACGGGGGCTTCGACCTCGAGACGACGAGCAGTCTGAGCGCGCGACAGGACGGGGGCTGGCGAGCGCGGACACGGCTCACCGGTGACGCCGCCGCCCTCAGCGGCTATCTGGACCCGATGCTGGTCTGGGTGCAGGACGGCGTGGTGGTCGACCTCCCGTCCAACACTGCCTCCAACCTGAGCTACTACGCACCCGAGGAGGGCGCTGCGGAGGGGCCGTGGGACCTGGAGGCACTGACGCAGACCACCAACGCGTGCGCCGCCGAGATCGAGGGTTCGGAGGAGGACTTCCCGCCGGTGTACACGCACCTGCGCGAAGGCGGCACGTACGACGTCTACGCCGTGATGCCGGTGTTCGGTGAGGACGACGACGTCTGGCTTCCTGCCTCCGAGCCGGTGCGCGTGACGCTGGAGGACGGTTCGGGCCGGGCGCAGTAGCTCGCGAGGACGGCGGTGCTACGGCGGCGGCCCCAGCGCTCCAGGCGCTCGGGGCCGCCGGGCAGCCGGCCGAGCACGCGGTACCGCCACGTGTTGAGCGGCAGCAGGTAGGCGTGCGCCCACGGCGGGCGCAGCGGGAGGCCGAGCTCGCGCATGCTGCGCACCCCGAGGAACGCCGTGAGCATCGACAGCAGCCGCTCCCGCTCGAACCGTGCCCGGGCCGGCTGCCACCACGACGGTCCGCGGTAGGTCCGCTCGGCCTGCGCGGCGACGACGGCCCGGGCGAGCCGCGGCCCGGCGCCCGACACCCCGGCCTGGGCGAGCAGCACGTGGTGGTTGAGCCGGTGCCGCGTCCACTCGTCGTCGACCAGGAAGTCCGGGTGCACGCCCATCAGGTGCCCCACCCACTTCCACAGGTGCATCAGGGCCCGGCTGTCCGACGGCGGGATCCGCACCCCCAGCGCCCGGCAGCCCAGGATCAGCGTGCCGTCGAACAGCCCGAGCGTCGCCGCCTGGTCGGCCTGGTTGATCGGCAGGCCCCAGCGGGCGGTGTCCCAGGCGTCCTGCCCGGTGCGGCCGGCGAACGATGCGCCGACCAGGGCGTGCATGACCCGGACGTGCAGGGTCGCGCGCCACGCGGGGGCGAAGGGCCGCAGCGCGCCCGGTTCGGTCAGCCCGACCGTCCACTCCTGGGTCTCCGCGAGCCGGCGCAGCGTCCCGCCGGTCAGGGCGCCGGTCGCCACGAGCAGGTCCGTGGGCCCGCCGAACCGGTACCCGCCGACGAGCGAGAGCTGGAGCAGCACGTCGGCCGCGTTCTGCCCGAGCCGCCGCTGCACTTCGGCCCCCTGCTCGACCAGGTCCCAGTCCACCCAGCCGGGCACGTCGGTGACCTCGGCGAGGAACCGCCGCAGCGCCCGGGGCTGCCCCTGATTGCTGGCCCCCTCCTGCCCCTCGGAAGTGAGATCGGTCGGCTGCGTCGAGATCGGTCCATCAACCGACCGGTCTCGATGCAGCCGACCGATCTCATTACCCGGCCGGGGCAAGGAAGCGGTCGGCGGGTCCGCCGGGCCCGCGAGCGCCGCCCGCAGCATCGCCTGCGTGACCCGCCCCGGCGTCCCGGCCGGCAGGCGCATGGCCGCGGCGAGCGCCGCCCCGGCATCATCCGCCTCGTAGAACGCGCGGCCGATGCGGTCGAGCAGGGCCTCGTCGACCCCGCGCACCCGTCCGAGCACGCGCAGCGGCCGGCCGATCCGCGCCCCGCGGGCCTCGGCGGAGCGGAACCGGCGCGGGTACGCGGCGGCGCGTGCGACGTCGTCCACAGGGTTGTCCACCGGTTCGGCCATGTCCTCATCCTGACCCGGACGGCTCCGGTGGACCAGGACCCGACCCGCAGAATGGGCCCGTACGCGCCACAACCTCCTGGCGGCCTGGTTCGTCGACACGGTCAGGACGGCAGGAAGGAGCCGGTGATGGGCTGGCACGAAGACCTGGAGCAGCTCGCCACGCATCGTGGCGGCGCGCTCGTGGGGTACGCCTACACGCTGTGCGGCGACGTGCGGCAGGCGGAGGACCTGGTGCAGGAGGCGCTGGTCAGGTACTGCTCGCGCCTGGTCGGGCGAGGCGGGCGGCGCGGCCGCGCGTCGGGCATGCGCGCCGTGCCCCTGGATGGGGACGGGGACGACGGCGAGGGCCGGGGCCGGGCGGTGCAGCACCCCGAGGCGTACGTGCGCCGGATGGTGCTGAACCTGTACCTCGACGGCTGGCGGCGGACCAAGCGGTGGGCGGACATCGCCCCGCGCGTCGCCGTGGACGACGCCCCGTTCCCCGACTCCGGGATCACGGCGCGGGCGGACGTCGTGCACGCGCTGGCCCGGCTCACGCCCCGGCAACGCGCGGCCGTGGTGCTGCGCTACTTCGAGGACATGACGATCGCGCAGGTCGCGCAGGCGATGGGCACCGCGCCGGGCACGGTCAAGCGCTACCTGCACGACGCCCTGCGCACGCTGCGCGACGTGCTCGAACCGGTGGAAGCGACGACGGAAGGGAACCAGCGATGAACCGGCACGACGACTCCAGGGACCAGGACCACGGCTGGGTGGACCCCGCCGGTTCGGGCCTGCTGGCGCAGACCCTCGGCGCGATGGCGGACGGCGTGGACCCGGCGTCGCCCACCGGCCCCGCGGCGGCGATACCGGCCATGAGCAAGCGGGTGCGCCGGCGGCGCGGGGCCAAGCTGGGCGGGCTCGGCGGGGGTGCGCTCGCGGTGGCGGGCGCCCTGGTGCTCGGGGCCGTACAGCTCGTGCCCTCGGACCAGCCCGAGGTGCTGCTGCCGGGGGCGACGGTGCCCTCGCCCTCGCCCTCGCCCACGCAGTCCTCCCTGTCGTCGTCCGGGCCGGACCTCCCGATCCAGGACGGTTACCAGCCTCCCTGGCTCGAATGGAGCGACCTGACGTGCGGTATGCCGGTTGCCGACCTGGAGTCCACAGCACAGGGCTGGTCGGTCGAGGCGGCCGGCGACATCTACGAACGGCCGGCAGATCTCGGCGGCGGCGATTCCCGGACGGTGCGGGGCATGGCGGCGACGGTCCAGCAGGGGGGCGGGGTGCTCCAAGGCGCCCCCGTGCTGGTGTGGAGCCAGGACGGCATGGTGGTGGACCTGGGAGACGACGTCTTCGAGGGGTCGGACCTGCGCGCTCCGCTGGTCGGTTCCGGCGCGGATGCGATCGAGGCCAAAGGGAGTGCGTTCACGACGTGCGCGCCCAGCGGATCCGGTGAGAGCACTGCCATGGAGACGCCGCTGCCCGAGGGCGACTACGAGGTACGGGTGGTCGCCTTCCCGCAGGTCGAGTCCGGTTGGAAGACGGCGGTGAGCGAGCCGGTGCCGGTCCGGATCGACTCCGGCGGTGCACACAGCCCGACCGGGGAGCGTGGTGGCGAGTCGGCGATCGAGTTCCCGGAGCCGGTCGGCGGCCAGGTCGCGCGGTTCGAGCTGGATCGCACCACCGACTGGGTCACCGCGGAGCTGATCCAGCCCGGCTACTCGTCCGACACGCCGATGCGGGTCATGGGCCAGTGCGATGGAGGGGACCCGGAGGCCACGCTGCCGATCGAGGTCGTGCTGTGGCCCACGGGCGACGTGCTCGCGTCCACCCAGATCAGTTGCGACGGAGCCGAGGCCGGGAGCGAGGTCGACGTCCAGGCCGGCGAAGGGGCGATCCTCGACATCCGGCTGCCGAGCATCCCGGACGGGGTCGGGCGGGCCTGGGTCTCCCTCGAACCGGCCACGCCCCAGGGTGGAGACGCCGCGGGCCAGTAACCGCTCGACGTGTCAGGCGCTCAGGTCACCCCGGTGACCTGAGCGTCTGACACGTGGGCCGGGGGACCGGCACGGGCGGAGATAATGGCCGGATGACGGACCAGACACTGACCCACGCACAGTCCGCAGCAGACCAGCCCGCAGCAGACCGGATCGACCCGGTCCAGCCCGCGGTCGTCCCCCAGGAGGCCCGCGCCCACGCGGCCGACCTGGGCGAGTTCGTCGCGGCGTCGCCGTCGTCCTACCACGCGGCCGCCGAGGTGGCCCGGCGCGCGCAGGCGGCCGGCTTCACGCTGCTGGCCGAGGACGCCACCTGGGGCGTCACCCCGGGCGGGCGCTACGTCGTGGTCCGCGACGGCTCGGTCATCGCCTTCACCGTGCCCGACGCCGCGGGCCCCACCACGCCGTTCACCATCGTGGGCGCCCACACCGACTCCACGGGCTTCAAGCTCAAGCCCAAGCCGACCACGCACGGCGCGGGCGGCTGGTGGCAGGTCGGGGTCGAGGTCTACGGCGGCCCGCTGCTCAACTCCTGGCTCGACCGCGAGCTGGAGCTGGCCGGGCGGATCGTCACGCACGACGGCACCGAGCACCTGGTGCGCACCGGCCCCATGCTGCGCATCCCGCAGCTCGCGATCCACCTGGACCGGGGCGTCAACGACAACGGGCTCGCCCTCGACAAGCAGCGTCACACCCAGCCCGTCTGGGGCCTCGGCGACGCGCAGAGCGCGGACGTCCTGGCTGCGCTCGCGGGGGACGCAGGCGTCGACCCCGCGGACATCGGTGGCTACGACGTGGTGCTGGCGGAGACGCAGCCGGCCCGGGCCTTCGGCGCGGGGCAGGTCCTGTTCGCGTCCGCGCGGCTCGACAACCTGCTCTCCACGCACGCGGGCCTGACGGCGCTGCTCGGCCGGGCCGCTGGCCCGGAGGGCGGGAAGGGCACGAGCGTCGAGATGTTCGCGGCCTTCGACCACGAGGAGATCGGCAGCGCCTCCCGCTCCGGCGCGGCGGGCTCGTTCCTGGAGGAGGTGCTGGTCCGCGTCTCCACGGCGCTGGGCGCCACGCCCGAGGAGCGCTCGCGCGCGTTCGCGGCATCGCTGCACGTGTCGTCCGACGTCGGGCACGCGGTGCACCCGAACTACCCCGAGCGGCACGACCCGGCCAACCACCCCGTCGCCGGGGGCGGCCCGATCCTCAAGATCAACGCCAACCAGCGCTACGCCACGGACGCGCACGGCGCGGCCGCCTGGAACGCGGCGTGCCGCGACGCGGGGGTGCCCACCCAGGAGTTCGTCTCCAGCAACGTGGTGCCGTGCGGGTCCACGATCGGACCCATCTCGGCGACCCGGCTGGGCATTCGCACTGTGGATGTCGGAGTGCCAATTTTGTCGATGCACTCCGCCCGTGAGCTCACCGCGGTGGTCGATCCCTGGTACCTCTCGCGCGCGATGAGGGCCGTCCTCGGCGGGTGAAAAGTCGAATCGTCCCGCTACGAGGCGAGAAGGACGGTTGATCGGGGCGACCTGCGCTTTTGCATGTTTCCGTTGGTTCTGTCCGGGTATACATTTGGCGCAATGCGGACAGGAGTTGGACGTTTGTCCAAGAAAGAATCGGCCTGACCTGCGAAAACGTCCAGTCCTCGTACTTCATCGGTTTGGAAGAAAATACCTAGTACCGTCCAGATGCATGGACCTCGTGGGGGTGATACCACTGTGGTCATCCAGAGCCGTGAACTCGGCAAAAGAGAAATGCCGGACCATCAGGAGCCCCCTGTGCCTCGTGCAACCGTACGCACCTGCGCCCGATGCGGCTGTGTCCTCAGCCGCTACAACTCCGAAGCCCGTTGTGCCGCGTGCCGGCGCACCGAGTCAGTTCCCGTGGTGTCGCTGCCCAGCGTGCCGTCACGGGTCTGGCAGGACGAAGCCGTCCGCTCGGCGCTCGCCGACTGGGACTTCGGTCAGGTCAGCCGCATGGTGCGGCAGCTCGTCCCGCTGCGGCAGGAGGACGTGGCAGCCCTGACGGGGCTGAGCCAGTCCTACCTGTCGATGCTGGAGTGCGGTGACCGCCGTCTGACCGACGTCTCGCGCGTCGTCCAGTTCCTCACGGGGCTGGGCACGCCGCCGGACCTGGTGCGGCTCCCGCTCCCGGGGATCAGCCCGCTGCCCGCCGCCGTCGAGCCCGCGCGGGCCACGACGTCCGGCCAGGTCGGCAGCGCTCCGGTGGTCGTGACGCCGACGGCGCCGGACCCCACGCTGCCGTGGACGGCCGACCGCATGCTCACCGCGCTCCGCCTGGCGCACGTCGCCGACAGCACGGCGGACTGGCTGCCCTCGGACGCGAACGGCCCCGTGTCGGCCACCGCGATGAGCGACGCCGCCGGGACGGACACGCCGCGGCCGGCGTCGGGCATCGCGCTGAACTCGATGATCCAGCGCTGGGACGCCGAGCAGGCCGAGCCGCTGCGCCGGGCCACGGTCGGCACCCGGGTGTCGCTGGAGCTCTGCGGGCACCTCCAGGGCACGCTCGACGAGCTGCGGGTCATGGACAAGGGCTCGGGCAGCGGCGCCGTCGCCGACCTGGCCCGCGCCCACCTCGCCCTGGTGGTCCGGATCCTGGAGCGCAGCACGTACGACGAGGTCACGGGCCGGCTGCTCGCCGCCGTCGCCGCGGACACCGCCACGCAGGCGGGCTGGTTCGCGTTCGACGCGGGGCGCACGGACTCGGCGCGCGCCTACATGCTCGCCGGCCTGCGGGCCGCGCACGCGGCCGCCGACGACCGGCTCGGCGCGGGCGCGCTGTCCTACCTCGCGATCCACGGCTACTCCAGCGGCGACCCGCGGGACGCGGTGCGCGCGGCGGAGGCCGGGCGGCGTCGGATCGCCCGCCTGGACGCGCCGCACCTCTCCGCGACCCTCCTGACCCGGCAGGCCCGCGGCCACGCGGCCGCCGGCGAGGGCGAGGCCGCGCGCCGGGCCCTCGGCGAGGCCTCCGAGCTGTGCGCCCGCGGCCGGGGCGAGGACGACCCGCACTGGCTGTACTGGATGAACGAGGGCGAGATCCACGGGCAGTCCGGTTCGGCCCACCTCGCGCTCGGCAACACGGCGCGCGCCGTGGAGAGCTTCGGGCACGCGATCCGGGCCGAGCGCGCGGGTGAGCGCCGCACGCACGGCCTGTTCCTCAGCCGGGCGGCCCAGGCGCACGCCCGGGCCGGCGACCTCGACGCGGCCTGCGCCACGGGCGAGGAGGCGGTGAGCATCGCGGAGACCGTGCAGTCGGCGCGGCTGCGGGAGCACCTGCGGGACCTGTCCGCCGACCTGCGGCGCGGCGGTTCCACGCGGCGCTCCGGTGTGGGAGCGCGGGTGCTGACCGAGCGGATCGCGGCGCTGGCGTCGTGACGGCCCCGCCCACCTCCGGTGGCGACGTCCGGACCGGCGATGCCAGGGCCCTGGTGCTCTGGGACATCGACCGGACCCTCGTCTACGTCGGGGAGGTGGACCGGACGGCATACCGGGAGGCGTTCGCCGAGGTCGTGGGACGACCCGCCGAACGCCTCCCGGCCAAGGGGACCGGCGTGACGATGCCGCTGGCCATCCGTGGCCTGCTCGCCGACAACGGGGTGCCCGGGCACGAGGCCGAGCAGCTGCTCCCGCGCATGCTCGCGGCGGTGCCGGTGCGCTTCGCGGCCCACACCGACGACGTGCGCCGCCTCGGGACCGTGCTTCCCGGGGCGATGGGCGCCCTCGAGGCGGTCGCGGCCGAGCCCGACCTGGTGACCACGGTCCTGACGGGCAACCTCGAGGAGAACGCCCGGATCAAGCTCGGCGTCTTCGGCATGGACCAGTACGTCGACGCGGCGGTGGGCGGCTACTCGTCCGACGACGCGCACCGCCCCGCGCTGGTGGCGGTCGCCCAGCGGCGCGCCGGCGACAAGTACGCGAGCACGTTCCACAAGGGCAACACCGTGATCGTCGGGGACTCGCTGGAGGACGTGCGCACCGGGCTCGAGGGCGGCGCGCGCGTCGTGGCCGTGGCCTCGGGGACCACGCCGGCGGACCGGCTCGCCGAGGCGGGGGCCGACGTGGTGCTGCCCGACCTGACCGACTCGGGCCGGCTGATCCAGGAGATCCGCGTGCTCACCGACACCGCGGGACCCGCGTAGGAGCAGCCGGATCCCTGGTCCGGCGCCCTTGAGGTTTCCACATAGTGACTGTCGTCACATGTGGGTAGACTCTGGTCTCTTCCCGCCATCGACGTTGCTGGTGGGGATGCATCGGCCTTGCACGGGTCAAGCCCGTGCAGGGCATTACATATCTGGGGGAACAGCCCCGGAGCTCGTCGAGGAGGACGGATGCTCGAAGACGGCATTGTTTTCGGCGCAGGGAGCTACACCACGGTGGCGGTGATCGCCGTCATCGCGGTCGCTGCCCTCGGGTGCGCCTTCGTGCTGCGCCGCCAGGTGCTCGCCGCGCCTGATGGAACCGCCAAGATGCAGGACATCGGCCAGGCCGTGCAGGAGGGCGCGTCCGCTTACCTCAAGCGGCAGTTCCGCACCCTCGTGCTGTTCGCCGCGGTGGTGTTCGCTCTGCTCTTCCTGCTGCCGGGCGACGGCGGCGTGCGGGTCGGACGCTCGATCGCGTTCCTGTTCGGCGCCGGGTTCTCCGCCGCGATCGGCTACCTGGGCATGTGGCTCGCGGTCCGGGCGAACGTCCGCGTCGCCTCGGCCGCGACCCGTCCGGGCGGCCGGGCCGAGGGCGCCCGCATCGCCTTCCGCACCGGCGGTGTCGTCGGCATGTCCGTGGTGGGCCTGGGCCTGCTCGGCGCCGCGCTCGTGGTGCTCGTGTACGACGTCAACGCGCCCGCCGTCCTGGAGGGCTTCGGCTTCGGTGCCGCGCTGCTCGCCATGTTCATGCGCGTCGGCGGCGGCATCTTCACCAAGGCGGCCGACGTCGGCGCCGACCTGGTCGGCAAGGTCGAGCAGGGCATCCCCGAGGACGACCCCCGCAACGCCGCCACCATCGCCGACAACGTGGGCGACAACGTCGGCGACTGCGCCGGCATGGCGGCCGACCTCTTCGAGTCCTACGCCGTGACCCTCGTGGCCGCCCTCATCCTGGGCAAGGCCGCGATGGGCGAGCAGGGCCTCGTGTTCCCGCTGATCGTCACCGCCGTCGGCGCGTTCGTCGCGCTGCTGGGCGTGTTCATCACGCGCGTGCGCGGGTCCGAGAGCGGGCTCGCAGCGATCAACCGCGGCTTCTACATCTCCGCCGTCGTCGGCGCCGTGCTGGCCGGGATCGCGGCGTTCGTCTACCTGCCGTCCTCGTTCAGCCAGATGACCGGCACCGCGGACCTCTCCGGCGTGACCGCCGACCCGCGGATCGTCTCCGCCCTCGCCGTGCTCATCGGTGTGGTGCTCGCGGGCGTCATCCTCTGGGTCACGGGCTACTTCACGGGCACCGACAAGAAGCCGACGCTGCACGTGGCCGAGACGTCCCGGACCGGCGCTGCCACCGTGGTGCTCTCCGGCATCGGCGTGGGCTTCGAGTCCGCCGTCTACACGGCCGGCATCATCGCCGCCGCGATCTGCGGCGTGTTCCTGCTGGCCGGCGGCTCGGTGCCGCTCGCCCTGTTCCTCGTGGCCCTCGCCGGCTGCGGCCTGCTCACCACGGTCGGCGTCATCGTCGCGATGGACACGTTCGGCCCGGTCAGCGACAACGCGCAGGGCATCGCCGAGATGTCCGGCGACGTCGACGAGGAGGGCGCGCAGATCCTCACCGACCTCGACGCCGTGGGCAACACCACCAAGGCCATCACCAAGGGCATCGCGATCGCCACGGCCGTGCTGGCCGCGACCGCGCTGTTCGGCTCGTACGCCGACGCCGTGTCGCACGCAGTCGCCCAGGTCGAGAACGTCGGCGCCGGCCTCGTGACGTCGATGCTCACCTACGAGATCATCTCGCCGGTCACCCTCGTGGGCGTGATCCTCGGTGGGGCCACCGTGTTCCTGTTCTCCGGGCTGGCGATCGACGCCGTGACCCGCGCCGCGGGCGCCATCGTGTTCGAGGTGCGCCGCCAGTTCCGCGAGCACCCGGGCATCATGACGTTCGAGGAGCGCCCCGAGTACGGCAAGGTCGTGGACATCTGCACCCGGGACTCGCTGCGTGAGCTCGTCACCCCGGGCCTGCTGGCCGCGTTCGCCCCCATCGCGGTGGGCTTCGGGCTCGGCGTCGGGCCGCTGGCCGGGTTCCTGGCCGGAGCCATCGGGTCCGGCGTGCTCATGGCCATCTTCCTGGCCAACTCGGGCGGCGCCTGGGACAACGCCAAGAAGATCGTCGAGGACGGCAAGTACGGCGGCAAGGGGTCCGACGCGCACGCGGCCACCGTCATCGGTGACACCGTGGGCGACCCGTTCAAGGACACCGCCGGCCCGGCGATCAACCCGCTGATCAAGGTGATGAACCTGGTCGCGCTGCTCATCGCCCCGGCTGTGGTGGCGATCAGCGTCCCGGCGGACGCCAACCACGCGCTCCGCATCGGCATCGCGCTGGTGGCGGCGGCCGTGGCGTTCGGCGCGGTGATCTGGTCCCGCGTGCGGGCCACCCGCGTCGACGCGGCCCAGCAGGCGGAGCAGGACCGGACCGAGGCCACGGTCTAGCGCACCCGGCGGGAGCCCGTCTCCGGACGCCGGTCAGGCCTGGGATCCTCGGTGATCCCAGGCCTGATCGCATGCCCGGGGCGGAGTTCCCGGTCCGTCACTGGCCCACGCGGCCGTCCACGCACTCGCGCAGCAGGTCGGCGTGGCCCACGTGCCGGGAGTACTCCTCGATCATGTGCACCAGGACGTCCCGCACCGGGACCTGGTCGCCCTGGTGCGCGACGGTCGCGCCCAGCCCGTCCTCGGGCAGGGTCTCCATCCAGGCGTCGGCGTCCCGGACCTCGCGCCGCCAGTTCTCCCACGCGTCCTCGACGACGGCGGGGTCGGCCACGGCGCCGTCGAAGTCCGCGTCGGGGTTCTCCGGCGACTTGCCGAACAGCTTGGGCAGCTCCGGCTGCTCCCGCAGCACCCGCTGGAACCAGGTCCGCTCCACGTGTGCCAGGTGCCGCACCAGTCCCAGCAGCGACATGGTCGACGGCGGCACGGACCGGCGGGCGAGCTGCTCGGCGTCGAGCCCGTCGCACTTCATCTCCAGCGTGAGCCGGTAGTGCTTGAGGTAGTTCCAGAGGGTCTCCTTCTCGCCGACCGGGCTGGACAGCGCCTCACGGGGATCGTCGTCCGGGTCCGCCCACATGTCGGGGTAGACCGTCGCTGAGGTCCATCGTTCTGTCGTCATGGGACCAGTGCACCCCGAGGCCTCAGGCCGGTCAACGGGATACTCGGCCGGCGTCCGCTCCCACTTCCCCCGCGTCATGGTCCAGACTGGGCCGGGTTGTCGCTGGGAGGCACCGTTGCTCGTTCGTACTCGCCTGCTCGCCGCGCTGACGGGCGCGACGCTCGCCGTCGGCGCACTCGGTGCGCCCGCCGTGGCGCGGACCGGCCCGGCGGACGGCCCCACCGACCCGGGCGCCTTCGTCGCCTCGTACGTCCCGCCCGAGCCGGTGCCGAGCGGCCAGGCCGGGCTGCGCCTGCCGACGTCGTACCCGTACCAGCCCGACCTGCGGGTCTATCCGCCGAACGAGCGGGACGCCACTGAGCGCAACGGCACGGTCAGCCACGCGGACCTCGCGCCGCGCCTGACGCGGCTGATGGACCGGAGCGACCGGGTCTCGACGCAGGTGGTGGGGCAGTCGACCGAGGGCCGCGACCTCTACCTGGTCACCGTGACGGCGCCGGAGCGCCGGTCGGAGACCGCGCGGCAGGCCGCGTGGCGCACGGAGATCCGGGAGCGGCCGGACCGCGCCGCGCGCGACGCCGCCCTGCGCGCGGGCTACAAGACCCCGGTCTGGATGAGCGCCAACATCCACGGCGACGAGTGGGAGGGCACGGACGCCGCGCTGCGCGTCATCGAGCGCCTGGCCACGGCGGACGACCGCGCGACCCGGGAGACCCTGGCGCACCACCGGCTCGTGTTCAGCCTGACGCTCAACCCGGACGGGCGCACCCACGCGACCCGGGAGACGTCCTTGGGCCTGGACGCGAACCGCGACATGATCACGCTCGCCACCCCGGAGGCGCGCTCCTACGTGCGCACCGTGCAGGCGGTGCAGCCGCTGTTCGCGGCGGACTTCCACGGCTACACCGACGTGCTCCAGGTCGAGCCGGCGGGCCCGCCGCACGGCGAGAGCTACGAGTACGACCTGCTCGTGCCGCACGCCTACGCGATCGCGCGCCAGGTGGAGGACGACGTCGTCGCGGCCGACATCGACGGCAACCCCTCGTACGACCCGGACACGGGCGACGCGGTCGAGGAGGACACGGGGTTCGTCAAGATCCCGTACCGGGACACGCCGTCGGGCTGGGACGACTACCCGCCGGTCTTCACCGCGCAGTACGCGTCCCTGCAGGGCGCGGTGACCAGCACGGTCGAGCTGCCGCTGGGCCGCACGGGCCCCACCACGACGCGGGCCGACTCGGCGGTGGACACCGAGGTGGCCGTCACGACGATGACGTCGATGATCGACTACGTCCGGACCCATTCGGACGCCATGCTGGCGAACCAGGTCGAGATGTTCCGCCGCGGGGTGGCGGGCGCGCCGAAGGTCGCGCTGACGACTCGGAACATCGACGGTGTGCCCGGTCCGGACGAGTGGAAGCGGCTCTGGGACCGGGCGGACGACCAGGAGACGGTGCGGCTGCCGCGCGCGTACGTGATCCCGGTGGGCCCGGGCCAGCGGTCGGCGAGCGACGCCGAGGACCTCGTGGACACGCTGCTGTTCCACGGCATCGAGGTGGGGCGGCTGGCCGGCCCCGCGCACCTCGTGGGCACGGGCACCACCTATCCCGCCGGCTCGTACGTGGTGGACCTGCACCAGCCACTGCGCGGCCTGGCGAGCTCGCTGCTCGGCCCCGGCTCGGACATCTCCGCCAAGGTCCCCGCCATGTATGACATCTCGGCGTGGTCGCTGGCCGCCCTCTGGGGCGCGACGGTGGACCGGGTGGGTGCCACCACGGACGGCCCGGTCGGCCGGACCGTCCCCGTCCACGCGGGGCGCGAGCGCGGCGGCGTGCCGGACGGGCAGCCCTACGTCGGCTTCGACCTGGCCGGCGTCGCGGACCAGCGCGCCCTGAACGACCTGCTGGGCCAGGGCGTCGCGGCGCGGCTCACGGCGGACGGACGCGCCGTCGTCGGGCCGCGCGGGCACGGGGCGGCCCACGACGTGGCCGACCGGTTCGGCATCGACTTCACGGCGGCGTCCCGCGCCGACTGGGCGGCGGGGGAGCCGGCCGAGGACCTGAGGATCGCGTACGTGGGCGACCCGGACGACCGGCTGTCGCTCCTGGCGCTCGGGTTCGACGACCTGGTCGCGGTCTCGGCGCGCGGGATCGGCACGAGCGCGACGGCGGGCCGGCCGACCGGGCTCGAGGGCGCCGACGTCCTGTGGGTGGGCTCGTCACTGGACCTGCCCGCGGGGTCGGCCGGCCACGCTTACGTCCGGTCCTGGTTGCGCGACGGCGGCGCGATCGTCGGGCGCGGGGCCGGCGCGTTCGCGGCCGCGGAGTCGTACGGGCTGGTCAGCGGCACCGCCGTGACGGGCGAGCCGGCCGGCAACGGCATCATCGAGACCGACGCCCCGGGCGACGTGCTGGACGACCACCCGCAGGAGCAGGGGTTCGTCTACCCGGCGGTGTGGTTCACGGACCTCGGTCCCGGCACCACGGCGGAGCTGACCTACGGCAGCTTTCTTGCCGGCCACTGGTCGGCCTCGGAGGACGGCGGCGGGCCCGAGGCGGCCGATGGGCAGATTGCTGCCGTATCCGGCAAAATGGGACACGGCCGGGCGTTCGTGTTCGGCACCTCGGTCTTCTTCCGCACCCATCCCCGGGGCGGCCTGAGCCAGGCGGGGACGGCGATCCACTGGGCCGCGTCGTGACCACCGCGGACGTCTGATCCGCGCGGTCCGCGGCGCGTCCGGGATCACCAGGGGTATGTGGAAAACCGGGTGCTAGCGCTATCGTCTGCCGTGTTGTGCTCCCGAACGCCCCGTGGTCCGCGGGCGTGGACGGGAGCCCCGACGCAGGGGGCCCCGACGTGGGACCCGGAGCAGGAGAAGGTCCCGTGAGTGCCGACATCGACCCGACCGAGGCCATTCCTCAGGTCACGGCCGAACTGATCGCGAAGGCGGCAGCCCGGCAGGCTCCGCCGCCCGAGGTGACCAGCGCCCCGGCCAGGAAGGCGCCGGACGCCGAGCGGCGCGCGCCGGTCGCCGAGCAGCCCGCCGCGCCGGACGCCGTGCTGTCCAAGCGCCCGGGCTCGCCGTTCGTCCCGTCGGAGCCGTACGCCGAGCGGCACACGTCGGCCGGCCACATCGCCGCCGGGCACCTGTCGTCGCTCGTGCAGATCCCTACCGTCTCGGTGTGGGACCCGCAGTACCTGGACCACGAGTCGTTCGCGCGGCACCGGGCCGCGCTGGCTACGTTCTACCCCCGCGTGCACGCCCTGCAGAGCGAGCCGGCGGGCGACCACGGCCTGCTCTACCGCTGGCCCGGCAAGGGGCGGCAGGACGTGCTGCACCCCTACCCGGTGGTCCTCATGGCGCACCAGGACGTCGCGCCGGTGGGTGCCGACTGGCCCGGGAACCCGTTCTCGGGCGAGATCCGCGACGGGGTGGTGCACGGCCGCGGCACGCTCGACGACAAGGGCGGGCTGGTCGCGGTGCTCGACGCCGTCGAGACGCTGCTCACCGAGGGTTTCGTGCCCGAGCGCGACATCTGGCTGTTCTTCGGCGCGGACGAGGAGACCGTCGGCGAGTCCGCCCAGATCGCCGTCCGCCGCCTGTACGAGCTCGGCGTGCGGCCGTGGCTCGTGATCGACGAGGGCGGGTCTGTCGCGACCGACGTGCTGCCCGGCGTCGACCGGCAGACGGCCCTCGTGGGCGTCGCGGAGAAGGGCCTGGTCGGGATCAACCTGTACACCACCGACGTCGGGGGCCACGCCGCCACGCCCGGGCGGTGGTCCGCGACCACGCGGCTCGCCCGTGCGGTGACGCGCGCGGGCCGGCACCGGTTCGCGGCGCGGGTCGACGCGCCGACGGTGGAGCTCCTCGGCAGGGTCGCTCCTGGCGCGAAGGGTCTCCGGGGCGCCACGCTCCGGCTCGCGGCCAGGACTGCCGCCGGTCCGCTGCGCAAGCTGGCCGCCTGGGCGCTGGCGGGCGGCGGCCCCGAGGCTGTCGCGACGGTCCGCACCACCGTGGCGGTCACCGAGCTGGAGGGCAGCCCCGGCGCGAACCTGGCCGCCACGACGGCCCGGGCCCGCCTCGACGTGCGGGTGGCGCTCGGCGACTCCGTGGACCGGACCGTGGCGCGGCTGCGCCGCGTCATCCGGGACAAGCGGGTCGAGATCGAGGTCGTCGAGAGCAGCGAGCCCAGCGAGGTCTCGCCCACCGACAGCCAGCAGTTCGCGCTCCTGACCGAGTCGATCGGGGCCGCCTACCCGGACGCCGTCGTGGCGCCCTACGTGACGGTCGCCGCCACCGACGCGCGCCGGTTCACGCCGATCAGCGACCACGTCTACCGGTTCAGCCCGTTCGTCATGACGCGTGAGCAGCGGCAGTCGACGCACGGCACCGGAGAGCACCTGACGGTTGATTCCCTGAGCCGCGGAGTGCATTTCTATCGTGAGGTGCTGCGCAAGATCCCGGGCTGACCTGGGCATTCAACAAATCACCGAAATTGGACTAAGTTCTCCCTCTACATCGGCGAGGGAGACTTTCATGAGCAGCTCCGCAGCACCGTCCGGCACGCCCGGCGGGTCGCGCTCGCCCGTGAACGTCAACGTCCACACGTACCCCGCGCAGCTGCAGTACCCGCCGCGGTCGTACCTCGTGTTCGGCATTCTGATGACCATCTGCTTCTGGCCCACGGGAATCGTGGCGCTCGTGAATGCGTCGCGCGTGAACGCGCACTGGAAGACGGGTCAGCACGACAAGGCGCGCAAGGCGTCCCGCCGGGCGCGCAACTGGGGCCTGTGGTCGCTCGCCATCTGGGTGGTCGTGCTGGTGGTGGTCGTGTTCTGGTCGAGCATCGCCTACCTGAACGGGTAGCACTTCACCCACAGTTCGTCAGCTATCACACGATTGCCCCTCCTGTCCTCCCGGGTTCTGCGGGTAAAGTGCGCGGCTATGAGTGCGACACGGCGCAAGGGCTCGCGGGGTGGTCGTGCTGCTTCCCGCGCCGGTGGTCCCCCCGCGAGCAACGCCCTCACCTGGGCGGAGAGCCTCGGGGCGGGTGAGGCCGCCCCCGGTGCCAGCGCCCTCGAGTGGGCCGAGGGGCTCGCGCAGAACGACACCGCCACACCCAGCCCGTGGGGCAGCGCGGGTGCGGCCGACGACGCCGTCGCCCCCGCACCGGCCGAGGAGAGTGGCACCGGCTCCCCGTGGGGCCCCGTGCCGGCTCCCGTCGTCGTCGACGGCGAGGACGCCGCCGCTGCCGGCGAGCCCGAGGGCGACGCGAACCCGTGGGGCTCCGTGGCGGCGGCGGAACCCGCCGCGGCCCGGGGCCGGAGCAAGAACGCCGGTGGCAAGAGTGCCGGCGGCAAGAGCGGCAAGGCCGGCAAGTCCCGCTCCAAGGGCAAGGGCACCACGTCGGGTGCCAAGGGCGCGCCGAAGGACGACACCGCCCCCACTCCCGCGGGCGGCTTCCCGCTGAACGTGGGCCCGGTGGCCGACGAGGCCCCCGACGAGCCGCAGCCGGAGGGCGACGCCCCGCTCGCGCCGAGCGCGTCCGCGCCGAGCGCACCCGCGACCCGCGGGCCGGGGTCGAAGAACGCCGGCAAGGGCCCCCGGGGCCGTATCCCCACCCCCAGCACGGCCCAGCAGCGCAAGATCAAGCGGACCCTGCGCCGCGGCCTGCCCCCGTTCCTCGACCGGCCGCAGGTGCTGGTGCTGGCCGGCGTCCTCGCCGCGGTGCTGGGCCTCGGCACGGGCTGGGGCATGGACACCCTCCCGTCGTCGGGCGGCGCGATGTCGTCGGCGGACGCCGCGTCGTGCGCGCAGACCCAGATGGCGTGGACACAGGCCGCCAACGCCCAGTCGGCGATGGTCGAGGACCAGCCCGAGACCCTGCGCAAGGGCTTCATCAACGCGCGCAACGCGCTGGACGGCGTGACGCCGCCGGAGGCGATCTCCGCGGACTGGGCGGTGGCGTTCACCTACTACTCGACCGTGGCGAACAACATCGAGAAGGTGAAGGCCAACGACGGCCCCGCCGTGCTCTCGGCGGTCGGCGGCGCGCAGGAGGAGCTCGACACCGAGGCGATGATCGAGGCGACCAAGGCCATCGGGCTCTACGTCAACTCGAACTGCCAGCAGTAGCCCGTCAGGATGGGGCCGTGCAGCCTCCTGTGACCGACCCCGCCCTCGTCGCCTCCCTCCGCGACGACCTGCTCTCCTCCGCCTACGACGTCGACGGCGTCGAAGCCGTCCTCGGGCCGCTCGCCGCGGCCGCGCTGCACCGGGAGCAGTCCCTGCCGGCCCGCCGGGCGATCGCCGCCGCGACGGCCGGCAGCCCGCCGTCGGACCGCGACCCGCGCGCCACCCTCGCCGGCCTCTTCCTGCTGGGCGCGGCCGTGCCGCGCGCCGCGCTGGACCGTGCGCTGCCCGCGACCGGGACGGCCGGCGCGGAGCGGCTGGGCCTGGTCACCACGCAGGGTTCCGGGGACGACGACGAGGTGCGCGCCGTCGTGGACCTGCACCCCTACTCCTCGGTCGACGCCGTCGGCGACGCGCGCTGGTGGCTGGCGTCCGACCTGGGCGAGCTCGCGACCGGCGGCCGCCTGGCGACCGACCACGTGCTCGGCGCGGGCGGCGCGTCCCTGACGCTCGCGCAGGTGACCGTGCGCAACCCGACCGGCCGGGTGCTCGACCTGGGCACCGGCTGCGGCATCCAGGCCCTGCACGCGACGCGGCACGCCCGGCAGGTGGTGGCGACCGACATCTCGCGGCGCGCGCTGGCGTTCGCGCGCTTCAACGCGGCGCTGAACCAGCCGGACGGCGCCGAGCTGGAGCTGCGGCACGGGTCCCTGCTGGAGCCGGTCGCGGGGGAGCGGTTCGACCTCGTGGTCTCCAACCCGCCGTTCGTCATCACGCCGCACGCCGGGGCGGCGGGCCGCGCCGTGGCCGACGCGATCGGCGACTACGAGTACCGGGACGGCGGCCGGGCGGGCGACGACCTGGTGCGTGACCTCGTGCTCGGCGTCGGCGACGTGCTCGCCCCGGGCGGCACGGCCCAGCTCCTCGCCAACTGGGAGCACCGCAGGGGAGAGCCCTGGGCCGAGCGGGTGGGCCGCTGGCTCGACGAGGCGGGCCTGGACGGCTGGATCATCCAGCGCGAGGTGCTCGACCCTGCCGAGTACGCCGAGACCTGGATCCGCGACGGCGGGACCACGCCCGACCGTGAGCCGGACGCATGGGCTGCCGCGTACGGCGCGTGGCTCGACGACTTCGCGTCCCGGGACGTCGAGGCCGTCGGCTTCGGGATCGTGACCCTGCGGCGGCCCGCCTCGGGCGCCGTGACGCTGCGCCGCCTGGAGGAGCACACCGGGTCGGTGCGCCAGCCGCTCGGGGCGCACATCGCCCGCAGCCTCGCCGGCCACGACTGGCTGGCGGCCCGGGACGACGCCGCGCTCGCCGCGGCCCACCTCGTGACGGCCGCGGACATCACGGAGGAGCGCTACCTCACGCCGGGCGCGGCCGACCCGAACGTCGTCGTGCTGCGGCAGGGCGACGGGCTGGGGCGGGGCGTGCACGCGTCGAGCCCGCTCGCGGCGCTCGTGGGCGCGTGCGACGGCGAGCTGTCCGTCGGGCAGATCGTCGGCGCCCTCGCGTCCTTGTTCGAGGTGCCCGTGGACGCGCTGGCGGCGGAGCTGCTCCCGGCCGTCCGGGGGCTGGTCAGGGACGGGTTCCTGGAGGGGTGAGCGCGGGCGCCTCGGTCGGCGCGGCGGTGCGGCGCGCCGTTACCGGGACGTAACGGTCTTGTCGAAGACCGATAAATTTTGTCGATGCCCGAGACATATCCGGCTATGACAGATATTTTCCACCGTGTGGAACTCGACATGCGGCACTTGAGGATGGTTGTCGCTGTTGCCGAGTCGGGCAGCGTCACGAAGGCGGCCGCTGCCCTCGGCATCGCGCAGCCGGCGTTGACTGCGCAGCTCAACCGCATCGACCGGTCCCTGGGCGGGAACGTCTTCGTCCGCGACCGGTTCGGTGCGCGACCGACAGAGCTCGGTGAGCTGGTACTCAGGCACGCCCGCGTGCTTCTCCCCGCCATGGCGGCCCTCGCGGACGACGCCGAGCGCCTCGTCAACGGCGACGTCGCCCACGGCGAGACCGTGCGGGTCGGCATCACCGGGACCGGGCTGGGCGGGCTGTTCGTCAACCAGCTGCACATCGGGATGCCCGGTGCGCAGGTCACGACGGCGATGCCCCCGCTGCCCGACGACGTCGCGTCCCGGCTCGCCCGCGGCACCATCGACGTCGGGCTGGTCGGGATGTGCTCCGACGTCTCGCCGCCGGCGGCCGTCGAGGTGTCGTGGACGCGGGTGTGCACCGACCCGATGTTCGTGCTCATCGACGAGCACCACCCGTACGCGGGCAAGCCCGAGGTGTCCCTCGCCGAGCTGGCCGAGGAGCAGTGGCTCTGCGTGCCGTCGCACGGCTGCCTCCAGGAGTGCTTCGTGTCGGCGTGCGTGCGCGCGGGGTTCACGCCGCGCGGCATGGGCGAGGCCGAGTGGACCACCGCCGTCGACCAGGTGCGGGCGGGCCGCGCCGTCGCGCTCGTGGAGCCCGGGCAGCCGGACCCGCCGGGGGTGGTGACCGTCCCCCTGTCGGGGGCGCCTCTGCGCCGGACCCACTACCTGGGCTGGCGGCACGACGCCGACCTGCGCGTGGACCTGGAGGCCGTCGAGGGCGCCGCCCACCGGGCCCACCGCGACGCCGTGCGCCGCAGCCCGCAGTACGAGCAGTGGCTGGCGATGTACGGGATGCTCGGCTGAGGCACGTACGTGGTTTGCCCTCCATAGGAAATATGTATGACCTGAGTGTGATCTGGGCGTGAAGTCCATCTCCTCCTACGGTGGCAGGGCGGGTGAAAAATCACCTGCGGGTGGAACTTCACCCCCTCCGACCCAAGGAGTCGCTGGAGATGAGTCGCACTTCCTTCCGGGGCGTCGCCGTGGCAACCGCCACCGTGGGCCTCTTTGCCGGCACCATCAGCGCCGTCGCAGCCGCACCGTCCGACGTCGAGGCGGCGACCGCCGGCTACACGCCGGGTCTCGTCTCCGCCATGGAGCGCGACCTGAACCTGACCACTGCGGACGCCGTGGCCCAGCTCCAGGTGCAGGAGCTCCTGGCCGACACGCAGCAGGGCCTGGAGAAGTCGCTCGGCGCCTCCTACGCCGGGGCCTGGGTCGAGGGCGCGGACGCCCTGCACGTCGCCGTGACCGACGCCGCCGAGGCGGCTGACGTCCGCGCGGCCGGGGCCACCCCCGTGACCGTGGACCACTCGCTCCAGGCGCTCGACGCCTGGACCGCGGACCTGGACGGGGCGCTGTCCCCGGCCGACGTGACCTCGTACCACGTCGACGTGGAGACCAACGAGATCGTCGTCGACGTGGTCGACGGTGCCCAGGCCGACGTCCGGGCCGCCGTGGCCGAGGCGGGCGTGCCCGCCGGCGTCGTCTCGCTGACGCCGGCCGCGGAGCGCCCCCGCACGTTCGCCGACGTGATCGGCGGCGAGGCGTACTTCATCGACGACAGCGCGCGCTGCTCGGTCGGCTTCGCGGTCACCGGCGGCTTCGTCTCCGCCGGGCACTGCGGTTCGGTGGGCTCCTCGGCGAGCGAGCCGAGCGGCACCTTCGAGGTCTCGGAGTTCCCGGGCAGCGACTACAGCTACGTCTCGGTGGACTCGGACACCCCGGTCGGCGTGGTCGACGACTGGGCCGGCGGCACCGTGGCCGTCGAGGGCTCGACGCCGGCCGCCGTGGGCGCCAGCGTCTGCCGCTCGGGCTCCACGACCGGCTGGCACTGCGGCACCATCCAGGCGCTCAACGCCACGGTGAACTACGCCGAGGGCAGCGTCTCCGGTCTCATCCAGACCAACGTCTGCGCCGAGCCGGGCGACTCGGGCGGCTCGCTGCTCGCGGGCTCGCAGGCGCAGGGCATGACCTCCGGCGGCAGCGGCAACTGCTCCTCCGGCGGCCAGACCTTCTTCCAGCCGGTGGGCGAGGCGCTGAGCGCGGCAGGGGTGTCGCTCCTGACGAACTGACGTCCTGAGGAACCGCAGGGCAGGTAGGGGAAGCCCCTACCTGCTCTGCGGCATGTCCGCATATTGCTCCGATATGTCCTAACCGGTATCTGGGAGTTACCTGAAAGCGACCATACGCTGTGCCGCACTGGGTGAATCCATTGCCCCGACGACAAGGAGTCGCTGGACATGAGACGCACATCCTTCAAGGCGATCACCGTGGCCACAGCCGCGGCGACGCTTCTCGCCGGCAGCATCACCGCTGCTACCGCAAGCGCAGCTGCCGGAGCGGACAAGCCCGAGGTGACGACCTACGCCCCGGGCATGGTCGCGGCCCTGGAGCGGGATCTCGGCCTGACCACCTCCCAGGCCGTGGACCGCCTCAAGACGGACGAGGCTCTGTCCGACAAGCAGCACTCCATCGTCAAGGCCCTCGACAAGGGCTACGCGGGCTCGTGGGTGGACGGCTCCGAGCTGTTCGTCGCGGTCACCGACAAGGCCGGGGCGGCCGAGGTCCGCGCCGCCGGCGCCACGGCGGTCACCGTCGACAGGTCGCTGGCGCAGCTCGACCGGCTGGCCACGAAGGCGTACCGGGCGGCCCCGCGGGCCGACGTCGCCGGCGCCTACGTGGACGTCGAGTCCAACGCCGTGGTCCTCGAGGTGGCCAAGGGGGCGAAGGCCGCCGTGGCCGCCGCCGTCGCGGACGCCGGGGTCGCGGCCGGCTCGGTCTCCCTCGTCGAGGTTGCGGAGATGCCCCGCACCTTCATCAACGTGATCGGCGGCAACGCCTACTACATCGGCGGCTCGCGCTGCTCGGTCGGCTTCTCGGCCACCGGCGGCTTCGTCACCGCGGGTCACTGCGGCGACGTGGGCAACGCCACCACCAGCCCCAGCGGCACCTTCCGTACCTCCTCGTTCCCGGGCAACGACTACGCCTACGTGAACGTCGGCACGGACGACACCCCGGTCGGCGCGGTGAACAACTACAGCGGCGGCACCGTGAACGTCGCGGGCTCGACGGCGGCCGCCGTCGGCGCCACCGTCTGCCGCTCCGGTTCCACCACCGGCTGGCACTGCGGCACCATCCAGGCCCTGAACGCCTCGGTCACCTACGCCGAGGGCACCGTCTCGGGCCTGATCCGGACCAACGTCTGCGCCGAGCCCGGCGACTCCGGCGGCTCGCTGCTCGCCGGCACCCAGGCCCAGGGCATGACCTCCGGTGGTTCCGGCAACTGCTCCTCGGGCGGCACCACCTACTTCCAGCCGGTGAACGAGGCGCTCAGCGCCGCGGGCGTCACGCTGATCACGGGTGGCGGCGGCACGACGCCGCCCACCGGGTGCGCCAGCCAGGAGACGGCGTTCAGCGGCTCGCTGAGCAGCGGTGCCTACACCTACAAGCCGAGCAGCAGCGGGTTCTCGGCGTCGTCCGGCACCATCACGGGCTGCCTCGACGGCCCCAGCGGCGCCGACTTCGACCTGTTCCTGCAGAAGGTGAGCGGCAGCAGCTGGGTCACCGTGGCCCAGGGCATCACGTCGTCGCCCGACGAGAGCGTGAGCTACTCGGGCACGGCCGGCACCTACCGCTGGATCGTGGAGTCGTACTCGGGCTCGGGCTCGTACACGGGCGGCTACTCCACCCCGTGATCCCCGCGATCTGACGGGTCGGGCGCTCAGGTCACCTCCGGTGGCCTGGGCGTCCGACCCGTTCCGGGCTCAGGGGCGGGCCGTGGCCTGGCGGACCAGGAGCATCAGCGCGAACGAGCCGAGGGTCACGGCCACGACCCCGAGCGCCCCGCCCATGTAGGCCGTGAGGTCGCCGCCGATCGGCAGCGCCCAGCCGTAGCCGCGCACGCTGCCCAGCGCGCCCAGGCCGAGGGCACCGCAGACCACGGCGCCGAGCAGCAGCAGCCCGGCCGCGCCCGACGTCCCGGGCTCCGCGCCGGTGCGCGGCTCGTCCAGGGACGACGACGAGCTCAGCGCGCACACGCCGGCGCTCCAGGCGAGCACGACGAGGATCGCGGCGACGACGTCGGACGGCCGGTGCCACTGCCCGATCAGCGTGGACACCCCGGTCGCCGCCGTGTAGCCCGCGCCGGCCAGCGCGACGAGCGGCCGCCAGCGCCGCGGCACCGCGATGAGCAGCCCGGCGGCGACGGACGCCGCGACGGTCGTGTGCCCGCTGGGGAGGGTGTTGATGTCGGCCCGCGCGATGTCGAGCAGCGCCGGGCGGTCGAGCACCACGTGCTTGAGCACCTGCGTGGTGAGGTTCGCGCCGGCCACCAGGATCACCACCTGCGCCGCGAGCCACCAGCGCCCGCGGGCCAGGGCGAGCACCACGGCGACCGCCAGGCCCAGGCCGACGAACGAGTTGGACACCACGCCCAGCACCGGCTCGGCGAGCTCCCAGAGCACGCCCTGCCCGCGGGCGGCGCCCTCGAGCGCGAGCTGGTCGGCGTGCTGGCCGCGGCCCGAGCGGACGAAGACGTCCCAGGTGGCCCACACGCCCCACAGCGCGAGCGCCGCGACCACGGCGGCGACGACGCGCGGCCCCACCCGGGGCCGGAGGCCCGCCGTCCGGCCGGGCATCGCGCTGCCGACGCTGCTGACACCGCCGCCGTGCGGGGGTCGCGGCAGGTCGCGCGGCGGGAGGGTGCGGTCGGTCATGGGCCCCACCGTAGAGGAGCCTCCTGAAGAGACCGTGTCGTCCCTGTGTCGTTGACGCCACGAGTGAAAATCACCACGGTCATGTGAAACCACCGGGCAGCCCGCTGTGAGCCCGGATAGGGTGCGATCCGTCGTGCCTGGCGTACCGTGAACTCTCCAACGCCACCCGGCGCACGTCCCCAGACCCCGCAGGAAGCAGGCAGGACCGGATGTCCCAGGCACGCAAGCTCGTGATCGTCGAGTCGCCCACGAAGGCTCGCAAGATCCAGAGCTATCTCGGTGACGGCTACGAGGTCGAAGCCAGCGTGGGGCACATTCGCGACCTCCCGCAGCCCAAGGACCTGCCCGCGGAGATGAAGAAGGGCCCGTACGGCAAGTTCTCCGTGGACGTCGACAACGGGTTCGACCCGTACTACGTGGTCCACGCGGACAAGAAGAAGAAGGTCTCCGAGCTCAAGAAGGCGCTCAAGGACGCCGACGAGCTCTTCCTCGCGACCGATGAGGACCGCGAGGGCGAGGCCATCGCCTGGCACCTGATCCAGGAGCTCAAGCCCAAGGTCCCCGTCAAGCGCATGGTGTTCCACGAGATCACCCGCGACGCGATCCTCCGCGCGCTGGAGAACACGCGCGAGCTGGACCAGGACCTGGTGGACGCCCAGGAGACGCGGCGCATCCTCGACCGCCTGTACGGCTACGAGGTCTCGCCGGTCCTGTGGCGCAAGGTGCGCCAGGGCCTGTCGGCCGGCCGGGTGCAGTCGGTGGCGACGCGCCTGGTGGTCGAGCGCGAGCGCGAGCGCATGGCGTTCGTGTCCGCGGACTACTGGGACGTCGCGGGTACCTTCGCCGTGGCGGACGACGACGGCGCGGCCGCCTCCGGCCAGCCCTCCTTCCGCGCCCGGCTCACGCAGCTCGCCGGCCAGAAGGTCGCGTCGGGCCGCGACTTCGACGACCGGGGCCGGCTCAAGGTCCGCACCGGTGTGGTGCAGCTCGACGAGGCGGCCGCCCGCGCCGTCGTCGCCGGGCTGGACGCCGCCGACTTCGCCGTCCGCAGCCTGGAGACCAAGCCGTACACGCGCCGTCCGGCGGCGCCGTTCACCACCTCCACCATGCAGCAGGAGGCGGGCCGCAAGCTGCGGATGTCGTCGCGCCAGGCGATGCGCACCGCGCAGGGCCTGTACGAGAACGGCTACATCACCTACATGCGTACCGACAGCCCCTCGCTGTCGAAGGAGGCGACGGACGCCGCACGGCGGCAGGCCGCCGAGCTGTACGGCGCCGAGTACGTGCCAGGCGCACCCCGTCTCTACACCAGCAAGGCGAAGGGCGCCCAGGAGGCGCACGAGGCGATCCGCCCCGCCGGCGACTCGTTCCGTACCCCGGCGCAGGTCGCCGGCGAGCTCAGCGGCGACCAGTTCCGGCTGTACGAGCTGATCTGGAAGCGCACCGTGGCCTCGCAGATGGCCGACGCGAAGGGGTCGACGGCGTCCGTCCGGCTCGGCGCGACCATCACCGGCGGCGCGCAGGACGGCAACGAGGCGGTGTTCTCGGCGTCGGGCACGGTGATCTCGTTCCGCGGCTTCCTGGCCGCGTACGAGGAGGGCGCGGACGCCGAGACCGACGCGCCGGAGGGCGCGGCGGCGGCGAAGGAGACGCGCCTGCCGACGATGGCCGAGGGCGACGCGCTGACCGGCACCGACCTCGCCGCGGACGGCCACTCGACCACGCCGCCCGCCCGGTACACGGAGGCCTCGCTGGTCAAGGCGCTGGAGGAGCGCGGCATCGGCCGCCCGTCCACGTACGCCGCGACCATCTCGACCATCCAGGACCGCGGCTACGTCATCACGCGCGGCCAGGCCCTGGTGCCGACGTGGCTCGCGTTCGCGGTGATCCGCCTGCTGGAGGAGCACTTCGACCGGCTCGTCGACTACGACTTCACCGCCACGATGGAGGAGGACCTCGACCAGATCGCGGCCGGCTCCCGTGAGCGCGTGGCGTGGCTGCGCGAGTTCTACTTCGGCGAGGTGCCCGGCAACATCGGCACGTCCGACGAGCTCGGGGTGGACAGCGAGGGCGGCGGTCTGCGCGCGCTCGTGGAGAACCTCGGCGAGATCGACGCGGCGGCGATCAACTCCGTGGACATCGGCGAGGGCATCCGGGTGCGCGTGGGCCGCTACGGCCCGTACCTGGAGGACCTCGCGGCCGAGGTCGAGGAGGGCAAGACCCCGCCCCGCGCCTCGGTGCCGGACGACGTCGCGCCCGACGAGCTCACGGTCGCCAAGGCACGCGAGCTGCTCGCGGCGGGCGCCGACGACGGCCGCGTGCTCGGCACGCACCCCGAGTCGGGCAACCCGATCGTGGCGAAGAACGGCCGCTACGGCCCGTACGTGACGGAGCAGCTGCCCGAGCCCGACCTCGACCCGGACCTGTCGGCCGCGGCGAAGAAGCGGGCGCTGGCCGCCCTGCCCAAGCCGCGCACGGCGTCGCTGCTCAAGACGCAGGCCCTCGACTCGGTGACCCTGGAGGACGCGCTGCAGCTCATGTCGCTGCCGCGGGTCGTGGGCACCGACCCGGAGTCGGGCGACGAGATCACCGCGCAGAACGGCCGCTACGGCCCGTACCTGAAGAAGGGCACGGACTCGCGCACCCTGCCGTCCGAGGAGGCCATGTTCACGGTCACCCTCGACGAGGCGCTGGAGATCTACAAGCAGCCCAAGCGCGGCCGCGGGCGAACCGCCACGCCGCCGCTGCGCGAGCTCGGCGACGACCCGAACAGCGGCAAGCCGATCACGGTCAAGGACGGCCGGTTCGGCGCGTACGTGACCGACGGCGAGACCAACCGCACCCTGCCGCGCGACGTCACCCCGGAGTCGATCACCGCCGAGCGGGCCATCGAGCTGCTCGCCGAGAAGCGCGCCCAGGGCCCGGCCAAGAAGCGCACCACGACGCGGACGGCGACCAAGAAGGCGCCCGCGAAGAAGGCACCGGCCAAGAAGGCCCCGGCGAAGAGCACGACGACCAAGAAGTAGCCCGGAGCCGCGTCAGCGGCGCAGGCGGCGGCCGGTCACCTGGGTGGGTGTGATGCGCACCCAGGTGTCCCGGGTGTCCTCCAGGTAGCTGATCAGGTTGGTCGACTCGGCCGCCGCGATGTCGGCGTCGGTCTCCAGGATCTCCGCGGTGCCCTTCACGACGACGCTGTAGGCGATCTCGGGTCCCCACTGGTCCACCTCGAACGCGACCTTCTCGTTGATCGCCACCTCCGCGACCTTCGTCCCGGGGATGGTGTGGAAGTAGATGGTCCGGTCCGCGACCGCGAAGTTCAGCGGGAAGATCTCGGGCTCGCCCCCGACGGCGGTGCCGAGGCGCCCGATGGGCTGCATCGAGAGGAACTCCCAGCACTCGTCCACGGTCATCGGCGTGATGCTCTGCTCGTTGTCGTCCATGTCCCCATCGTGCGCCGACCGCGCGGGCGTCGCCCGGCGGGGCGACGCCCCGCCGGGCGGGCCGGACCGGGGGTCGATGTCAGCGGTCCCGGTTAAAGTGGCGGCGTGAACGCACCGGGCTACTTCATCTCCTTCGAGGGCGGCGAGGGCGTGGGCAAGTCGACCCAGTCACGCCTCCTCGGCGACTGGCTGGCGGACCTGACGGGCCGCGAGGTCCTGCTCACGTTCGAGCCGGGCGCCACCGCGCTCGGCAAGGAGCTGCGGGCCGCGGTCATGCACGGTCAGGACATGGGCCCGCGGGCCGAGGCGCTCATCTACGCGGCGGACCGCGCCCACCACGTCGAGACCGTGGTGCGGCCCGCGCTGGAGCGCGGCGCCGTGGTGGTCACCGACCGCTACGTCGACTCCTCGATCGCCTACCAGGCGGGCGGGCGCGACCTGCCCCCGGGCGAGGTGGAGCACCTCTCCCTCTGGGCCACCAAGGGCCTGCGGACGGACATCACCATCCTGCTCGACCTCGACCCCGAGGCGGCCGCCGCCCGCCGCGCGGCGGCCGAGGGCAAGGGCGAGCTCGACCGGCTGGAGCGGGCCGGCGTCGAGTTCCACACCCGGGTCCGGGACACGTTCCTCCAGCGCGCGGCGGCCGACCCGGAACGCTGGGTGGTCATCGACGCCGCGGCTCCCGTCGACGACATCCAGGCGCAGATCCGGGTGGACGTCGCGGCCCGGCTGGGCCTGACGCCTGTGGTCACCGAGGCCGCGAGCGTCACCGGGTCCGACCCGGCCGCCGACGGCGAGGACCGCTCGTGACGGTGTGGGACGACGTCGTCGGGCAGGAGTCCGCCGTCGCCGCACTGCAGAGCGCCGTGGCCAACCCGGCCGCCATGACGCACGCGTGGCTCGTCACCGGCCCGCCCGGCTCGGGCCGGTCGGTCGCCGCACGGGCCTTCGCCGCGGCGCTGCAGTGCCCGCAGGGCGGCTGCGGCGTCTGCCGGTCGTGCACCACGACCCTGGCGGGCACCCACCCGGACGTGACGCTGCTGGCCACGGAGAAGGTGGTCATCGCGATCGACGAGGTGCGCGACCTGATCATGACGGCGTCGCGCTCGCCCTCGGGCGGCCGGTGGCGCGTGATCGTGATCGAGGACGCCGACCGCATGGCGGAGCGCACCACCAACGTGCTGCTCAAGGCCATCGAGGAACCGCCGCCGCACACGGTGTGGGTGCTGTGCGCGCCCTCGGTCCAGGACGTGCTCCCGACCATCCGGTCGCGGTGCCGGGCCGTGGTGCTCCGGGTGCCGCCGCCGGAGGCCGTCGCCGACCTGCTGGTGCGGCGCGACGGCGCGGACCCCGCTGTCGCCCTGAGCGCGGCGCGCGCGGCGCAGAGCCACGTCGGCCTGGCCAAGCGCCTGGCGCGGGACGCCGGCGCGCGCGAACGGCGCACCGCGGTGCTGAGCATCGCGCGGCGCATCCGCGGCGTCGGCGACGCCGTGCTCGCCGCGGGCGAGCTCGTGGACGTCGCCAAGGCGGAGGCCGTGTCGGCCACCCAGGAGCGCGACGCCGCCGAGAAGGCCGAGCTGCTGCGCGCGCTCGGCGTGGCCGACGGCGAGACGCTGCCGCCGCGCCTGCGCTCCCAGCTCAAGCAGCTCGAGGACGACCAGAAGCGCCGTGCCACGCGGCACCAGCGCGACGTGCTCGACCGCGCGATGGTGGACCTGCTGTCGCTCTACCGGGACGTGCTCGTGGTGCAGGTCGGGGCGGAGGTCGACCTGGTCAACGCCGAGCTCGCCGAGACCGTGCGCGCGCTGGCCGCCGACTCGACCCCCGAGCAGACGGTGCGGCGCATGGACTCGATCGGCGTGGCCCGCACCCGGCTGGACGGCAACGTGGCGCCGCTACTCGCGCTGGAGGCGATGGCGATAGCCCTACGCCCTCAGGGCTGAACACCTTCCGCCGTGGTTCACGTGTGAAGATTTCGCACGGGTGAATGTGAACCACCGCGGCACATTGTCCCGAATGCCGTCCCTGGTTAGGCTGCGGGGCGCCCCCAGAGCTCTTCCGTGCGATTAGGAGTCCACCGTCCGATGAGGATCCTCCTGCTGGTTTCTGCCTTCAACGGTCTTACCCAGCGGGTCTGGTGCTCCCTGCGGGAGCAGGGGCACGACGTCGGAGTCGAGCTCGCCCCGACCTTCGAGTCGGGCGCCGCCATGACCCGTGCCGTCGAGCGGGCGGACCCGGACCTGATCCTGTGCCCGTTCCTCAAGCACCGCGTGCCGGACACGATCTACGACCGCTGGCCGACCGTCATCGTGCACCCGGGCCCCGTGGGCGACCGCGGGCCCTCGTCGCTGGACCACGCGATCCGCGACGGTCGCGACCGGTGGGGTGTCACGGCCCTGTCCGCCGTCGAGGAGCTGGACGCCGGCCCGGTGTGGGCCACCGCCGTCTTCGACATGCCGGACCAGCCGATCTCCAAGAGCGCGCTGTACAACAGCCGGGTCGCGGACGCCGCGATGGCCTGCATCGGCGAGGTGGTCCGCAAGGTCGCCGACGGCGAGCGGCCCATCCCGGCCGAGGCCTGCCTGCGGATCGTGCCGGTCAGCGGCGAGCTGCCGCTGCTGCGCCGCGAGGACTTCCGGGTCGACTGGAGCCGCCCCGCCGCCGAGCTGGAGCGGCTCGTCGCCGCGGCCGACGGCGCCCCCGGCGCCCCGGCGGGCGTGAACGGCCGGTCGGTCTGCATCTTCGACGCCGTCGCGTCGCCGGAGCACACCGGCGCGCAGCCCGGCACCGTCGTGGGCCGCAACCTCGACGCCGTGGCGATCGCCTGCGGCGTCGGCACGCTCTGGGTCGGCTACGCCGCCGAGCTGAGCGGGCGCCGCGGCACCAAGCTGCCCGCCGCCCAGGTCATCGACGCGAGCAACGCCCCGTTCCGCCGCGTCCCGGACGCCCTGGCCGAGACCACCTACGTGCGCGACGGCGCCGTCGGCTACCTGACGTTCCGGTCCTACAGCGGCGCGATGTACACCGAGCAGTGCCGCCGCATGACCAGCGCCGTCGAGAAGGCCCTCACCGAGGACACCCGGGTGCTCGTCATCAAGGGCACCGAGCACGCGTTCTCCAACGGCATCCACCTGGGCACCGTCGACGCGTCGCCGGACCCCGCCGCCGAGGCCTGGGAGAACATCTGCGCCATCGACGAGCTGTGCCTCGCCATCGCCACGGCGGAGCAGCTCACGGTCGCCGCGTTCACCGCGAACGCCGGCGCCGGCGGCGTCATGGCCGGGCTGTGCGCGGACGTCACGCTCGCCCGCGAGGGCGTCGTCCTCAACCCGTACTACGACATGGGGATCTACGGCTCCGAGCTGCACTCGTGGAGCATGCCGGCGCGCGTCGGGGACCACCGCGCGTCGCTGCTGCTGTCGCGCAAGCTGCCGATCTCGGTGGCCGAGGCGGCCCGCATCGGGCTGATCAGCGCCGTCGGGCCGCGCGAGTGGGGCGAGTTCACCACCTGGCTGTCGTCGGCGGCGCAGGGGTACGAGGAGCCCGCCACGCTCGGCTGGATGCTCGCCGCGCGCGCGGAGCGCCGCGCGACGGACCGGCCGCTGTCGTACTACCAGACCATCGAGCTGGCCGAGATGGCCCGCGACTTCTTCGACGACCGCAACGCCTTCTCGGTGCACCGCCGGGCGTTCCTGCGCAAGACGGCGGCGGACGCCACCCCGGACAAGCTGCGCTTCTCCACCGCCCGGGTCTGACGTCCCGCCACGGCTCGACGTGCCGATCACCTGACCTTTTGCCAATGTTGGCCGGAGTGTCGTGCAAGATCCACGCCGCTCGCCACATGACAGGGGTGGAGGCGTCGCAGTCCTGCGGCACACACCTGGTGGTGTCAGAGGCGAGTGGAAGGAACTGGGCATGAAGATCGAGCGGACGAACCGGTCGGGCAAGACGGCACGGACTCTGGCGCGCACGGGTGTGTCGGCCCTGAGCATCGGGGTGGTTGCGGTCCTCGCGCTGACGGGCTGCGCGCAGTCCGACGTCGGCGGCTCCGAGGTGGCCGGGTCCTCGACCACCTCGTCCCCGGAGGAGAGCGACGTGACCAGCCCCAGCCCCAGCGCGTCGGACGGCGCCCTGGACGGCAAGCTGCCGGAGGCCGCCGAGATGGAGATCGTCGCCGGAGCGAAGGGCCGCGGCCTGCCGCCGGGCCTGGAGGGCAGCACCGAGTCGACGGCGGGCGTCGCGTGGGCGCCCGAGCCCGGTCTGCTCTACGTCGTGACCAACGGGTCCAGCTCGTGCCCCACCTTCGCGGAGCCCGAGGCGACCATCGGGTCGGGCGGCAAGTCGGACGGTGTCGCCGCGCCGGACGGCGTGCTCACGGTGACGTTCGTGCCTGCCGACAACGGCATCTGCACCATGGACTTCGTGCCCACGACCACGGTGGTCGAGGCTCCGGCGGAGTCGGACACGGGCCGTCCGGTGCCGGTTCAGCTGGGCGACAAGGGCAAGGTCGAGCTCGAGCCGCGCGACGCCGACGGCGAGCCCGGTCCGGTCGCCTGGCTCGACTCGTGAGGGTCGCGTGTCGGTTCGCCAGCAGGTAGGAAATCCACCGAGCACAACCGGTAGGTTGTCCGGGTGATTCGCCCCGCCCGCCGTCGTCAGCCTGCGGCCGTCGTCGCCACGCTGCTCACCTCAGTTCTGCTCCTCGCCGCCTGCGGAGCACCTCCCAAGGTGCAGACGGCGCTGGAAGACGTGGGCAAGTCGGACGGCTCGGCGACGGAGGGCGCGCCCAAGGGCTACGAGGACTACTACGGCCAGTCGCTGGAGTGGACCGAGTGCGGCGGGGAGTTCCAGTGCGCCACGGCGTCGGCTCCGCTCTCGTGGCACGACCCGGGCGAGGGGAGCATCGAGATCGCGCTCAAGCGGCTCCCCGCCTCCGGGCAGAAGATCGGGTCCCTGCTGGTCAACCCGGGCGGGCCGGGTGGGTCGGGCGTGGAGTTCGTGAGCGACCCGGCGCGGTTCGGCCAGTCGCTGCGCTCGTCGTTCGACATCGTCGGGTTCGACCCGCGCGGGGTGGGGCAGTCGACCCCGGTCACGTGCCTCGACGACGCGGGCAAGGACGAGTTCCTCAGCACGGACTACCCCTACACGCCCGAGGGCCTGGCCGAGCGTCAGGACGCGGTCCGCGCCTGGGGCGAGGCCTGCGCCGAGAACACGGGGCCGCTGCTGGGGAACGTGGACACGCAGTCCGCCGCGCGCGACATGGACATGCTCCGCGGCGCGCTCGGCGACGACGAGCTCAACTACCTGGGCTACTCCTACGGCACCCAGCTCGGGGCCACCTACGCCGGCCTGTTCCCGGACCGGGCCGGCCGCCTGGTGCTCGACGGCGCGCTGGACACCACGCTCAGCTCCGACGAGGTGGCACTGCAGCAGGCGGAGGGCTTCGAGAGCGCGCTGCGCGCCTACGTCACCGACTGCCAGGTGGGCAGCGACTGCCCGCTCGGCGACGACGTGACCACCGGCCTGCAGCAGATCCAGGCCATGGTCGAGGACGCCGAGCCCAACCCCATCCCGACGTCGTCGGGCCGCGACGTGACCAAGAAGCTCGCGTTCTACGGCGTGGCCGTCACGATGTACGACGAGGCCTCGTGGTCCTTCCTGACGCAGGCGCTGCAGCAGGTGTTCTGGGAGGGCAAGGGCGATGACCTGCTCTACCTCGCGGACGTCTACAACGACCGCAACGACGACGGCACCTTCAAGTCCAACAGCGAGGAGGCGTTCCGCGCGATCAACTGCGCCGACGCCCGCGCCGAGGAGGACATGACGAAGATGCGCGACCTCGCCGAGGACATCCAGGAGGCGGCGCCCACGCTCGGCGAGTCCTTCGGCTACTCCGGCATCGAGTGCACCGACTGGCCGTACCCGGCGGCCGAGCAGGAGTTCGACCCCGCGGCGAAGGGCGCGCCGCCGATCCTCGTCGTCGGCACCACGAACGACCCGGCCACGCCGTACCGCTGGGCCGAGTCGCTCGCCGACACGCTCGACTCGGGCGTGCTGGTCACGTACGAGGGCGAGGGGCACACGGCGTACGGCCGGTCCAACACCTGCGTCAGCAACGCCGTCGAGGCCTACCTCGTGGAGGGCAAGGTGCCGGAGGACGGCCTCACCTGCTGACCGGTGCGCCGGCCCGACCGGGCCGGCGAACGGCCTGGTTCGGCGGGTCGACGACGTCACACGGTTTCGCTTTGGAACCTGGCACGTGCATTGGGTACAGTTAGGCCCGCTCACCCATCCGGCTCCGGCCGGCGTGCGGTGCGTACGCCGCCTTAGCTCAGTCGGCAGAGCGTCTCACTCGTAATGAGAAGGTCGTGGGTTCGATTCCCACAGGCGGCTCAGACAGGCCAGGTCAGAAGCTAGTTTCTGACCTGGCCTTCCTGCGTCTCTCACCCAGTTCGGGTGACGACCACCTGCTTGCCGGCGCCTACCCTCACGCGCATGGGGGGCCTCGGATGAGCGCGACGAGCACGGCGGTCGGCGCCGGCGGGGTGCTCGCGGCGACCTGCATCTCCACCCTGGTCGTCAACGCCAACACCTCGGCCGTCAGCATCCTGCTGCCGGCGATCAGCGAGGACACGGGGATGTCGGTCGACACCCTCCAGTGGGCCGTCACCGGCTACTCGCTCGTCGGGGCCGCCGTGATCATCACGTCCGGGTCCCTGGGCGACGTCTTCGGGCGCAAGCGGGTCTTCCAGCTCGGCCTGGCGCTGTTCGTCGTCTCCTGCGTGCTGATCGCGCTGGCGCAGTCGGGCGGCATGGTCATCGCGGGCCGGGTGATCCAGGGCGCGGCCGGCGCGACCATCCTGGCCTGTGGTCTGAGCCTCCTCTCGGTGGCCACCAAGGGGGACGAGAACCTCCGCGCGGTCTCGCTGTGGGGCGCCGCGGCGGCGGTGGGCGCGGCCGCGGGGCCGCTGGTCGGCGGCGTGCTCGTCGACGTCACGGGCTGGCAGGGACTCTTCTGGATCGACGCCGGCGTCGCGGTGCTGTGCATGGCGCTCACCTTCTTCACCGTCTCGGAGTCCAGGGATCCCGAGGCGCCACGGTCGGTCGACTACCTCGGCACCGTCCTGATCGCGGCCACGCTGGTGCCGCTGATCCTCGGTGTGAGCAAGAGCGGCGACTGGGGGTGGATCTCGGTGCCCACGCTCACCTGCTTCGCGATCACCCTGGTCGCGGGCTACGGCTTCGTGCAGACGGAGCGGCGCGTCAAGGCCCCGCTCCTGGACATGGCCCTGCTGCGCAACCGGACGCTGGTCGGCGCGACCATCGCCATCCTGATCGGCGCGGGCACGATCAACGGCCTGATGTACCTGCTCAGCCTCTACTTCCAGGACCCGTCGACCCTCGACCTCTCGCCTCTGCAGGCGGGCCTCGCCACGCTGCCCGCGACGGTGGGTCTCGTGGTCATCGCTCCGCTGGTGCCTCGGCTCGCAAAACGGTTCGGTGCCCGGCAGGCCATCGGGGCCGGGTTCGCGATCACGACCGCCGGGTTCGTGCTGATCGGCCTCGCCGACGCGTCGTGGCAGTACGCGGCGTTCCTGCTGCCGCTCATCGCGATCGCCGTCGGCATGGGGCTGTCGAACGGGCCGTCGTCGGCGGGGGCCACGGCGGCCGTGTCGCCCGAGCAGGTGGGGGAGGCCTCGGGCTTCTCCAACATGGCCCGGTACGTCGGGGCCGCCGTCGCGACCGCCCTGGCGGCCACGATCTACGCCACCGTCACCGCCAGCCAGGTGGCGGACGGCGCGGGGGACGCCGACGCCCTCGCGTCGGGCCTCGCCGCGGCGTCCTGGGTGATGGCGGTGTTCAGCGCGCTGGGCCTGCTGCTCGCTATCGTCGTCATTGCGCGGCACCCGGCGGGCCGGGGCACCCTGTCCGACTCGGCCGCGGCGGCCGCCGCGCACCTGCACACGCTGCCCACGACCGCGGCTGCGACCACGACCGGTGCAGCCGCCGCCGGTCCGGCCGCTCCGGCCGCGGGCGAGGACACCGCGTCCGTCGACCACCCCTCGGGAGAGACGCCATGAGCAACGAAGCACCGCTGACCGCCGTCCCGTTCACCACCCGGGACTACGCCGCCCGGATGGCACGGGTGGTCGACGACGCCCGGGTCGCCGGCCTCGACGGCGTGCTGGTCGCGCCCGGCCCCGACCTGGTCTGGCTCACCGGGTACCAGCCCACGGCGATCACCGAGCGGCTCACGATGCTGCTCCTCACCCCGGACCGGGAGCCTACGCTGCTGGTGCCGACCCTGGAGCGGCCGGACGCCGAACGTGCCGAGGGCGCCCCGGCGACCACGCTCGTGGGCTGGCTGGACGGCGCCGACCCGTACGACGTGGTGCGCGACCAGCTGCGCCCGGACGGGACGTACGGCGTGTCCGACAACATGTGGGCCATGCACCTGCTGGGGCTGCAGACCGTGCTGCCGGCGTCGGGCTACCGGTCGCTGACCCAGCGGCTCCCGATGCTGCGCGCCGTCAAGGACGAGAACGAGCTGGCGCGCCTGGCCGCCGCGGGGGCGGCCGCCGACGCGACCTACGAGGAGATCCTGCGTGTGCGTTTCGCCGGCCGTCAGGAGACCGACGTCGCCGCCGACCTCGCGGACCTGCTGCGCGCCCACGGCCACGAGCAGGTCGACTTCACCGTGGTGGGGTCCGGGCCCAACGGGGCCAACCCCCACCACGAGGCGGGGGTGCGCAAGATCCAGGACGGCGACTGCGTGGTGCTCGACTTCGGCGGCCTGATGTTCGGCTACGGCTCCGACACCAGCCGCACGGTGTGCGTCGGTGAGCCCACCGCGCAGATCCGCGAGGTGCACGAGATCGTGCGGCAGGCCCAGCAGGCAGGCGTCGACGCGGTCCGGCCGGGGGTGGCCTGCCAGGAGGTCGACCGCGCGGCCCGGCGGCTGATCACCGAGGCCGGGTACGGCGAGCGGTTCATCCACCGCACCGGCCACGGCATCGGCGTCACCACCCACGAGCCGCCGTACATGATCGAGGGCGAGGAGCTGCCGATGGTCCCCGGCATGTGCTTCTCGGTCGAGCCGGGCATCTACCTGCCCGGCAGCTTCGGCGTGCGGATCGAGGACATCGTCACGGTCACCGCGGACGGCGCGCGCCGCCTGAACACCAGCGACCACGCCCTGCGCAGCGTCGAGTGAGCCCGTGCCCGGCCAGGCCGGGTCAGGCGACGAACGCCTCAGGCCCCAGCCTGCCCCACAGCACGAAGGCGATCAGCGCCAGATAGGTCAGGTCCACCGCCATGAGCTTCCACTCACGGCGCGAGATCCGGGTGATCGCGGCGCCCACCATGATCATCGCCAGGCCCAGTGCCGCCAGGGGCACCAGCTCGGGCGCGACACCGACCAGCGCGGGCAGCACCAGGCCGAGGCCGCCCAGCACCTCGAGCGCGCCGATGGCCTTGATGGCGCCGGGGCTGAAGTCCTCGGTCCAGCCGGCGGAGTGCCCGCCCGCGGCACGGATCCGCTCCTTGCTCAGGATGACCTTGCCCCCGCCGCCGGCCACATAGGCGACGGCGAGCAGTCCGGCCACTGTCCACAGGGCGATGTTCATCGGGTTCCTCCCGTACCGACGGTCGCTGTCGCCCCGCCGACGAGACGGGCGCCCCGTCCGTGACAGGAGGCCGTCAGGTGTGCGCCGTGCGGGATCATCGCCCGACGAACCGCCCGGCCAGGTCGTGCAGCACCCACCCCGCGGCGGCCCCAACGGCGTAGAAGGGCAGGTCCGGGGCGTTGAAGGTGGTGCCGAGCACCAGGCGGGCGAGCGTGCTGTGCGCGCCCAGCTCGGCGGGGACCCCGGTGAGCTGGAAGAGCTCGACCGCGACGCTCACCCCGCACGCCACCGCGGCGGCCACCCACCCGCGGGTGCGCGGCGCGACCACCAGCACGAGCCAGAAGATCAGCAGCGCGTAGAGCGCGTCGCCCGCGTACTTCGCGAGGTCGCCGCCGAGCACCGCCCGCACGGACAGGCCCACGACCACGGTCACCACGGCGGCGGCGGCAGGCGCGGCCCGACGGCGGAGCGCGGCCAGGGCGGACCGGTCGCCGCCCGCGGGGGTGGCCGCGTACCCGCGACGTGCCCGCCTCATCGGACACCCTCGCGTGCGACCTCCGCGGCCTGCCCGAGCTGCCGCAGCCGGCTCGTCGCGCGGGCCAGGTCCGGGGGCGCGGGGCGCCCGGCGGGCACCGCGAGCACCTCGTCCAGCGGGCCCGGCGCGGTCAGCACCAGCGGCAGGTCCCGGTCGTAGAGCACGTCCACGAGGTTCACGAACCGCTGCTGCGTGCTGATCCGGCAGTCGGCGAACGGCACGACGTCGGACACCACCCACCGGTCGAACCGCTCCGCCAGCGACAGCAGGTCCAGCGCGGAGACGGGCGCCGCGCAGAGACCGGCGAAGTCGAACCACACCAGCCCGTCCGACGCCCGCAGGGCGCGCACGCTCCGCCCGCCGCCCAGGGGCACGTCCGCCGCCTCGTCCGCCGTCGGCCGGGTCAGCCCGGCGCCGGCGAGGCCGGCCGGACCCGGCGGCAGCGCGGAACCGGCCCGCCAGCCGCCGGCGTCCGCACGCGTCGCGGCGTCCGCACCCGCCGCGGCGTCCGGCCTGACGGCCGGCGCGCGGAGCTCGCGGTAGTCCACCGGGCCGTCCACCCGCAGCACGTCGAGCGACGACCCCAGGAGCGCGATGAGGGGCTCCGCGAGCTCGTGGAACAGCGGGTCGGGCAGCAGGCCCTGCGGCGGGTAGTTCGACGTCGCGACGAGCGTGACCCCGCGGCCGAGCAGGGTGCGCAGGGCGCGGGAGAGCAGCATGGTGTCGCCGGCGTCGTGCAGGTGGAGCTCGTCGAAGCAGAGGACGCGGGAGTCGCCGAGCAGGGCGTCCAGGGCACGGTCCATCGCGTCGGGCGTGCCCGTACGGGCCCACACCTCGGCGTGCAGCGCCCGGTAGAACTCGTGGAAGTGGAACCGCGGACCGCCGGCGCGGGCGTGGAACCGGTCCAGGAGCCACGTCTTGCCCCGGCCCACCGGCCCCCAGAGATAGGCGCCGTGCACCACGTCGCGGCGGGCGTGCCCGGGCCTGGCGTCCAGGGTGTGCAGCAGGTCCTCGAGGTGCTCCGCGGCGGCGAGCTGCGCCGCGTCGAGCACGTACCCCGCGGCGCCTGCGGCGTCGCGGATCGGCGTGGGCGGCATGCGTCGAAGGTACCCTCTGTGCCATGGCATGGACCCGCCCCCGACGACGTAAGCCCGTCACGTACCTGCTCGGCGAGCCGGTCGAGGAGTACCCCGCGACCGCCCCTGAGGTGGACCGAGGCCGGGTGCTGCGCATCACCGAGATCGGCGAGCCGGTGCTGCACAACCCCGCGCGGACGGTCGAGGAGTTCTCGACGCCGGAGCTCGCGCGGCTGATCGACGACCTGTTCGCCACCATGGAGTCGGCGCAGGGCGTGGGTCTCGCGGCGCCCCAGGTGGGCGTGGACCTGCGGGTCTTCGTGTACGACCTCACCGACGCGTCCGGGGACCGGCACGTGGGCCACGTGGTGAACCCGGTGCTGACCATGGACCTGGAGGCCGAGCCCGAGACCGAGGAGGAGGGCTGCCTCTCCGTGCCCGGCGCGTACGAGCCGCTGGAGCGGCCCGGCGCGGCCACGGTGCGGGGCGTGGACCAGCACGGTGCCCCGGTGCAGCTCTCGGGCACCGGCTACCTCGCCCGCTGCTTCATCCACGAGTCGCAGCACCTCGACGGCACCCTGTACTGGGACCACCTCAGCGCCGAGCTGCAGGCGGACGCGCTGGAGCAGCGGGACGAGGAGCGGCCGCACATCGTGGCCGAGCGCCGCGAGATCGCGATCGAGCTGGAGAAGACGCCGCCGGAGTACCCGGAGAAGCCGGCCGGCGGCCGCTGACCGCCTCTGAACGTGTCAGACCCTCAGGTCCCCCGGGTGACCTGAGGGTCTGACACGTTTCGCACCCAGGCCGCCACGGCGTCCGCCATGGCCTGCTCGCGCGCGACGCCGCGCATGTCGTGCGCGCCGGAGAGCGTCACGGTGGTGACCGGCCCGGGGATCGCGGCGACGTGCTCCGCGAGCTCCTCGGGCGTGCCGAACGGGTCCTTGTCACCGGACACGAAGAGGGTGGGCACCTCGATCCGCCCGAAGTGCTCCACCCGGAGCTTCTCCGGCCGCCCCGGCGGGTGCAGCGGGTAGCTGAGCAGCACGAGGCCGGCGGCGGGCAGCCCCTCGGCGACCGCCATGGAGCACATCCGCCCGCCGTACGACCGCCCGCCCAGGAGCAGCCGGTCCGTGCCGACGCCGAGCTCGTCCGCCCAGGCGCCGGCCACGGTCCGCAGGTGCTCGACGGCGACCGGCGCCCGGTCCGGCATCCGGCGGCCCTCCAGGCGGTACGGGAAGTCGGCGCGGCGTACCGGCAGCGGCGGTTCGGCGTCCGCAAGGGTGCGCTCGACCGTGACGAGCGCCGGACTGTCGCGGTTCGCGCCCGCGCCGGGGGTCAGCAGGAGGCCTGCGGGAGTGGTCACCGCCTCAGTCTGCCCCGGGCGGCGCGGCGCGTCAGGTGAGCCGGCGCCAGAGCATCAGCAGGCCGCCCAGGGCCAGCAGCGTCCCGCCGCCGAGCACCGCGACCCAGCCGAGCGGCGTGATCACCTCGTCCTCGTCCGCGACGGGGGTCTGCACGGTGGCCGCCGCGGGCTGGCCGAGGTCGTGCAGCAGCGCCGGGGTCGACGTCGTGGACGGCGAGGGGCTGGGTGTCGCCGAGACGGTCGCCGACGGCGTCGGGCTGGGCGTGGCCGAGGCGGTCGGGCCGGTGGTCGGCGTGGGCGTCGGGGCCGCCGACGGCGCCGCGGGCTCGGCCGCGACGGGCGGGGCCGTGGCGGTCGGCGTGGGCGTGGCCTCGGTCGTCTCCTCGGCCGCGGGCGTGGGGGTCGGCGTGGAGGTGGGGGCCGGGGCCTGCTCGGCGGCGGTGCACACGCTGCTGTCGCCCGACTCGTGCCAGCTGCTCGCGTCCTCGACCTCGACCCACACCACGCAGTAGCCGTCCGGGTAGGCCTGCTGGGCCTCCCGGAACGACGTCCAGCCGTGGTTCTGCTCGGACCGGGTCAGGTCGCGTGAGTACGACCGGGCGCTCTTCGACGTCGGCGACCGGACCACGTACGTGACCTCGTCGCTCTCACGGCCGCGCTCGAACGCGACGCCGTCGGCGCTCACCCAGATGTCGTCGCCGCTGCGCTCGGCGGCGGTGGCCTGCTGCCCGACGACGGCGGTGCCCACCAGCGCGAGCACGAACAGGAGGAACAGGGTCAGGGAGAGCCGGCGACGTGCCGTGGCGTGACGTGCCGTCGGCCGCAGCGCTGCGGCGGAGGCGATGGTGCGGATCACGGCGGCGATCCTACCGCCGCGGCCGCGGAGCCGTTCAGAACCGTGGCCCCTCCTCGCCGTGGAGCAGGTTGCGGATCGGCCGCGTGATGACGTCGATCCGGTCCACCAGGTCGGCGGGTCCCGTGACCACCACCGCACGGTCGGCGGCGGGGGAGTAGACGGCGGTCACGTTGCGCACGGTGACCCGCATGCAGCGCTTGGCCGTGCCGTCGACGTGGAACTGGCGGGTCTCGCACGGGACGTCGTCCACCTCGGCGACGATGGCCCGCATCGCGCTCCGGTAGTCCTGGTAGGACTCGGCGAGGTCGGCCACGTCGGCCACCTCGGGCGAGGCGCCCGGGTCGACGTCGGCGTGCAACGGGGCGACGAGCGCGCCGCTGCAGGCGGCCCGGACGATGTCCTCGACCTGTGCCGGGGTGGCCGGGACGCGGAGGGTCTCGACCTCCACCGTCTCGCCGGCGAACGTGCGGTAGGAGCGCAGGAAGCGTTCCTCCGTGGGGTCCGTGCTGTCGGACACCCCGGTGACTTCCTCCTCGACGAGGTCGAGGCCCCAGGTCAGCGGGTCGTCGACCTCGCCGACGACGCCGGAGAAGCGCGCGAAGCGCGCGACGATCTGTTCCCAGGACTCGGGGGTCGGGCTCGGTTCGTCCGCCATGTGGCCTCCCGGCGCGGGTGCGGGTCTGACAACGAGACTGCCGGGTGCGCGGGGAGGCGTCAACGACCTTCGTCGGAATCAGCCGGGAATCCGCCCGGACTCGCCGTGGATTCCGCTTGTCCGGGCGTGTCGCCGCGCGCCGGGCCGGACTTTGCCGTGCGCGGGTGGTACATCGTCACGCCCCTGGCGAACATGGGCATCAACCGGTAGGTGGGCGCGTTGGGAGCGCATAGAGTCATTGCGGTCAGGCCTGGTACCGCCGGTGCAGGTGTACGCCGCTCGTGAGGGAGCAGCACATGTTCGAGAGATTTACGGATCGCGCCCGTCGGGTCGTCGTCCTCGCCCAGGAAGAGGCGCGGATGCTGAACCACAACTACATCGGCACGGAGCACATCCTGCTCGGCCTCATCCACGAGGGTGAGGGCGTCGCCGCCAAGGCGCTGGAGTCGCTCGGGATCTCGCTCGACGGCGTCCGCACCCAGGTCACCGAGATCATCGGTGAGGGGCAGCAGGCGCCGAGCGGGCACATCCCGTTCACGCCGCGTGCCAAGAAGGTCCTTGAGCTGTCGCTCCGCGAGGCGCTGCAGCTCGGCCACAACTACATCGGCACGGAGCACATCCTGCTCGGTCTCATCCGCGAGGGTGAGGGCGTGGCAGCACAGGTGCTCACCAAGATGGGTGCCGACCTGAACAAGGTTCGCCAGCAGGTCATCCAGCTGCTGAGTGGCTACCAGGGCAAGGAGCCCGTCTCCGCCGGTGGTCCTCAGGAGGGTCAGCCCGCGGGCTCGGCCGTGCTCGACCAGTTCGGCCGCAACCTCACCCAGGCCGCGCGCGAGGGCAAGCTCGACCCGGTCATCGGGCGCACGCAGGAGATCGAGCGGGTCATGCAGGTGCTGTCCCGCCGCACCAAGAACAACCCGGTGCTGATCGGCGAGCCCGGCGTCGGCAAGACGGCCGTCGTCGAGGGCCTCGCCCAGGACATCGTCAAGGGCGACGTCCCCGAGACGCTCAAGGACAAGCAGCTCTACACGCTGGACCTGGGCGCCCTGGTGGCCGGCTCGCGCTACCGCGGTGACTTCGAGGAGCGCCTCAAGAAGGTGCTCAAGGAGATCCGCACCCGCGGCGACATCATCCTGTTCATCGACGAGATCCACACCCTGGTGGGTGCGGGTGCCGCCGAGGGCGCGATCGACGCCGCCTCCATCCTGAAGCCCATGCTGGCTCGCGGTGAGCTGCAGACGATCGGTGCCACCACCCTCGACGAGTACCGCAAGTACGTCGAGAAGGACCCGGCCCTGGAGCGCCGCTTCCAGCCGATCCAGGTGGCCGAGCCGTCGCTCGAGCACGCCATCGAGATCCTCAAGGGTCTGCGCGACCGCTACGAGGCGCACCACCGCGTGTCCATCACGGACTCCGCGCTGGTCTCGGCCGCCACGCTCGCGGACCGGTACATCAACGACCGGTTCCTCCCGGACAAGGCGATCGACCTGATCGACGAGGCTGGGGCCCGGCTCCGCATCCGTCGGATGACGGCGCCGCCGGAGCTCAAGGAGCTCGACGAGTCCATCGCCGAGGCGCGCCGCGAGAAGGAGTCGGCGATCGACGAGCAGGACTTCGAGAAGGCCGCCGGGCTGCGTGACAAGGAGAAGCAGCTCACGCAGGTCCGCGCGGACAAGGAGAAGGCCTGGAAGTCGGGCGACCTGGACACGGTCGCGGAGGTCGACGACGAGCTGATCGCCGAGGTCCTCGCGATGTCCACGGGCATCCCGGTCGTCAAGCTCACCGAGGAGGAGTCCAGCCGGCTGCTCCACATGGAGGACGAGCTGCACAAGCGGGTCGTCGGCCAGGAGGCCGCGATCAAGGCCCTGTCGCAGGCGATCCGCCGTACGCGGGCCGGCCTCAAGGACCCGAAGCGTCCCGGTGGCTCGTTCATCTTCGCCGGCCCCACGGGTGTCGGTAAGACCGAGCTCGCCAAGGCGCTCGCAGAGTTCCTGTTCGGTGACGAGGACGCCCTCATCCAGCTCGACATGTCCGAGTTCTCGGAGAAGCACACGGTCTCGCGACTGTTCGGCTCCCCGCCCGGATACGTCGGCTACGACGAGGGTGGTCAGCTCACCGAGAAGGTGCGGCGCAAGCCGTTCTCCGTGGTCCTGTTCGACGAGGTGGAGAAGGCGCACGCCGACATCTTCAACTCGCTGCTGCAGGTGCTCGAGGACGGTCGCCTCACGGACTCGCAGGGTCGCGTGGTCGACTTCAAGAACACCGTGATCATCATGACCACCAACCTGGGCACGCGGGACATCGCCAAGGGCGTCCAGACCGGCTTCAACGCCGGCGGCGACCTGGTGACCTCCTACGAGCGCATGAAGGCCAAGGTCAACGAGGAGCTCAAGCAGCACTTCCGGCCGGAGTTCCTCAACCGCGTCGACGACGTGGTCGTGTTCCCGCAGCTCTCCCAGGACGAGATCATCGAGATCGTCGACCTGGAGATCGCGAAGCTCGACCGTCGCCTGCGCGACCGGGACATGGGCATCGAGCTCACCCCCGCAGCGAAGCACCTGCTGGCGGAGAAGGGCTACGACCCGGTGCTCGGCGCCCGTCCGCTCAAGAGGGCGATCCAGCGGGAGATCGAGGACACGCTGTCCGAGAAGATCCTGTTCGGCGAGCTCACGGCGGGTCAGCTCGTGATCGTCGACGGCGAGGGCGAGGGCATCCTCGGCGAGTTCACGTTCGAGGGCGTGCAGCGCGACGAGCGTCGTCGGCCGACCCCGGCCGAGCCCCAGTCGGTGCCCGCGGGCGCCGGTCTGGTGCCGCGCGACCTGCCGCCGTCGGGCCAGATGGCGGCCGGCGGGGCGTGATCGCCCGGTAGGACCCGGTCCTGACACAAGGCCCGGTCATCCCGTCAGGGATGGCCGGGCCTTTGTCGTGCCCCGTTGAGCTGAGTCAGTGGGTCGGACCAGGCGACTGACTCGGGGGAGTCGGGATGGCGAGTCAGCGACCCGGTATCGCCGTCAGTCGGACGCCGGCAGCGACAGGCCCGCCGGGAGGAGGGTCGGCAGCACCGTGCGCAGTGCGCCGACCCGCTCGGCCCGCGCCGCGCCGCGCAGCCGCTCCACGGGCGCCGTGATGCTGACGGCCGCGACGGCCCGACCCGCGCGCAGCAGCGGGACGGCGATGCACGCGATGCCCCGCTCGTTCTCCTCGGTCTCCCCGGCGATCCCGCTCCGCCGCGCCTCGGTCAGCACGTCGCGCAGGTGCCCCGGTCCCGTGTCCGTGCCGGCGAACCGCTCCAGGGCGCCGTCGTCGAGGTCCTGGACCGACAGGAGCGCCCGGCCCAGCGCGGTGGTCGCGGCGGCGCGCCGCCGTCCGACGGCGGACCAGACGCGGACCGCGCGCTGCGGTTCGACCTTGTCGAGGTAGACCACCTCGCGACCGGCGAGCACGCCCAGGTGCACCAGCTCGTCGACCTCCGCGCTGAGCGCGGTCAGGACCGGGTGCAGCAGCGCGGGCAGGTTCTCCTCGGCCAGGTAGGAGCTGCCGAGCGCCAGCGCCGAGGGGCCGAGGCGGTAGGCGCCGTCTGCGGTCTGCTCGGCGTAGCCGCGGTGCCGCAGCGCGGCGAGCGTGCGGTGCAGGGTCGGCTTGCTGACCCCGACGGCCTGGGCCAGCGTGGCCAGGGGCGCGCCCGCGGCGCCGAAGCCCGCGAGGGTGTCGAGGGCCAGCAGCGCCTTGTCCACGCCGCCGAGCGGGCTGGCTTCCATGGGACTCCCTCACGTAGCATGCGTTTCGCAGTGAACAACAAGCGTTCACCATAGCGAAACGGAGCACGCATGTCATCCCCCGACACCCCGGTCCTCGAGGCGCTCGCCGCGCACCGGCTCGTGCCGGTCGTCGTGGTCGACGGCGCCGACGAGGGCGCCCGGCTCGCGGACGCGCTCGTGGCCGGCGGGCTGCCCGTCGCCGAGATCACGCTGCGGCTCGCGGGCGGCCTCGACGCCATCCGCGCGGTCGCGAAGAACCAGCCCGACGTCGTGGTCGGCGCGGGCACCGTCACCACGGTGGCCCAGGTCGACGACGTCGTCGCCGCGGGCGCCCGCTACATCGTGTCCCCGGGGCTGTCGGCCGCCGTCGTGCGCCGCGCGCAGGAGCACGGCATCCCTGTGCTGCCCGGCGTCGCCACGCCGTCGGAGATCATGGCGGCGCTCGACCTCGGCGTCGACGTGGTCAAGCTGTTCCCCGCCTCCGTGGTGGGCGGACCCGCCGCCATCAAGGCGTTCTCGGCGCCGTTCCCCGGCCTGCGGTTCGTGCCGACCGGCGGCGTCAGTGCCGCCAACCTCGGCGACTACCTCGGTCTGAAGCCGGTGATGGCCGTCGGCGGCTCCTGGATGGTCGACCGCTCGCTCGTCACCGCGGGGGACTGGGCCGAGATCACCCGCCGCACCCGCGACGCCGTGGACCTCGCGGCCACGATCGACCAGGAGAAGAACTCATGACCTCGCTCAACGTCCGCCCCGCCGAGGAGAGTGCCTACGACGTCGTCGCCCTCGGCGAGGTCATGCTCCGTCTCGACCCGGGCGACCGCCGCGTGCGCACCGCCCGCAGCTTCGACGTGTGGGAGGGCGGCGGCGAGTACAACGTGGCGCGCGGCCTGCGCCGCTGCTTCGGCCTGCGCGGCGCGATCGTCACGGCGCTGGCCGACAACGAGATCGGCCGGCTCGTCGAGGACTTCATGCTCACGGGCGGCCTCGACACCCAGTACGTGCGGTGGGTGCCCTACGACGGCATCGGCCGCGAGGTGCGCAACGGCCTGAACTTCACCGAGCGCGGCTTCGGCGCGCGCGGCGCGGTGGGCGTCAGCGACCGCGGCCACACCGCCATCGCGCAGATGCAGCCGGACGACGTCGACTGGGACGCGCTGTTCTCCCGCGGCGTGCGCTGGCTGCACACGGGCGGCATCTTCGCGGCGCTCTCCGAGAGCAGCGCGGACGTGGCCGAGGCCGCCATGTCCGCGGCCCGCCGGCACGGCACCATCGTCTCGTACGACCTGAACTACCGGCCCTCGCTGTGGAAGGGCATCGGCGGCGAGGAGCGGGCGCGCGAGGTCAACCGGCGCCTGGCGCAGCACGTGGACGTGATGATCGGCAACGAGGAGGACTTCACGGCCTCGCTCGGCTTCGAGGTCGAGGGCGTCGACGAGAACCTGACCGACCTCGACACCGGCGCGTTCCGGGCCATGATCGAGACGGCGTCGGAGGCCTACCCGAACTTCCAGGTGATCGCCACGACGCTGCGCGGGGTGCGTTCGGCGTCGCGCAACGACTGGGGCGCCATCGCCTGGTCGCGCAAGGAGGGCTTCGCCGAGGCGACGCACCGGGCGGACCTGGAGATCTTCGACCGCGTGGGCGGCGGTGACTCGTTCGCCTCCGGCCTGGCCTACGGGCTGATGGAGCTCGGCTCGCTCCAGGAGGCCGTCGAGTACGGTGCGGCGCACGGTGCGCTGGCCATGACCACCCCGGGCGACACCACCATGGCGACGCTCGCCGAGGTGGCCAAGCTGGCCGGCGGGGGCAGCGCGCGCGTGCAGCGCTGACGGGGATCGCGGGGGCGAGGTCGGGGAGCGGTCGGCGGGTGTCCGCGGACCGGACCGATCTCGCCTCCGACCAGCGCAGACAGGGTGCACGGTGCAAGGATTGGTGCCATGTCCAAGAGCATCCTGTTCATCGGTGGAAGCGGAATCATCAGTCATGCCTCGGTGGCCAGAGCCGCTCGGCTCGGGCACCGGGTGACGGTGCTCAACCGGGGTAGGTCCTCGACCCGGACGGTGCCGTCCGAGGTGGAGACGCTCGTCGCGGACGCGAACGACGCCGAGGCGGTGGCGGCCGCCCTGCGGGGCCGGGAGTTCGACGTCGTCGCCCAGTTCCGGACGTTCGGGCCGGAGCACGTGGCGCGCGACGTCGCGCAGTTCGCGGGCCGCACCGGCCAGTACGTGTTCATCTCGTCGGCGTCCGCGTACCAGACGCCGCCGTCGCGGCTGCCCGTGCGGGAGTCGACGCCGCTGCGCAACCCGTTCTGGCAGTACTCCCGCGACAAGATCGCGTGCGAGGACCTTCTGGTGCACGAGTACCGGGAGAACGGGTTCCCCGCCACGATCGTGCGGCCGTCGCACACCTACGACCGCACCGTGCTGCCGACGTCGGGCGGCTGGACGGACGTCGCCCGCATGCGCGCGGGCAAGCCGGTGATCGTGCACGGCGACGGCACCTCGCTGTGGACCATCACGCACACCGAGGACTTCGCGGTCGGGTTCGTGGGCCTGCTCGGGCACCCGCTCGCCGTGGGTGACACCTTCCACATCACCGGCACGCACGCGCCGACCTGGGACCAGATCTACACGTGGCTGGCCGAGGCCGCGGGCGTGCCCGGCCCCGACCTGGTGCACGTCGCGTCCGAGACGATCGCCCGGGCGCTGCCCGACCTGGGCCCCGGCCTGGTGGGCGACAAGGCGCACTCGATGGTCTTCGACAACTCGAAGGTGCGCACGCTCGTCCCCGAGTTCGGCACCACCATCACCTACGACATCGGCGCCGAGGAGCAGATCTCCTGGTTCGACGACCACCCCGAGGCGCAGGTGGTCGACGCCGGGCTGGACGCGGCCTTCGACCGGCTCGCGGCGCACGCCCGGTCGGTCTGAGGGCGCGCGCCGCGGCGACGGCGTCTCAGACGAACCGGTCGGGGCGGCAGCCCGCGAGCTCGGGCGCCGCGGCCCCCGTCGTGATCTCCTCGGCGGCGAGACGGCCGGCCGCGGCGGCCAGCGTGATGCCCGAGTGCATCGCGGCAAGGTACAGGCCGGCCGTGCCCGGTGCGGCTCCGACGATCGGTTCGCCGTCCGCCGGCATCGGCCGCCAGCCGACCTCCGCGGAGACGATCTCGACGTCCGACGCCCCGGGAAAGAACCGGAGCAGGGATCGCCGGGCGGCCTCGGCGGTGTCCTGGAGGGCCGCCCGGTTCGTCTGCCCCTCGTAGGCCAGCGGAAGCAGCAGGGTCCCGTCCGGACACTGCCGTACCTCCAGCTCCGGGCGGGCGACGATCGTCCGCACCAGGCCCGGTGCGGCGCGCAGGCGCACCAGGACGGCGGGCGACGACTCCACCGGCACCTCGACACCGATGCCGGCGGCCAGGGCTGTGGTCCCGGTCCCGGCGGCCAGGACCACGGTCGATGCCGGGAGCACCTCGGCGCCCGTCCGGACGCCCGTCACGGCCGAGCCGTCCCGCACGAGCCCGGTCGCCGGGGTGCCGACCCGGAGCTCGGCGCCACGCTCGACGGCCGCCGCGACGAGCAGCTCCGTGACCTCGACGGGGTCGAGGGCGCCGTCGTCCGGGGCGTGGTGCGGGGCGCCGGAGTCGTCGTCCCAGGTGAGGGACCCGGTCCACGAGACCTGGAGGTCGGGCAGCTCGCGCTGCAGCCGCCGGTACTCGTCCAGGGCGAGAAACCGTAGCGGTGCCGACGGAAGGTCGCAGGTCTCCGGCCGTCCGATCCACGCGAACGAGGAGCCGGTGGCGCCGGAGGCGGGCAGGCCCGCGTCCAGCAGGGTCACCGCCTGCCCGAGCGCGGCGAGGTGGTAGGTGACGGAGGCACCGACGATGCCGGCGCCCACCACGATGACTCGGTTCGACATGAACCCCACCCTCTCAGGCCAGGGGCGCCGTCGACTCCCGGACCACCAGCTCCGTCGAGAGGTTGAGCCGGCGGACCTTGGGTGACCTGCCCCGGGCGATGTCGAGCAGGATCTCGGTGGCGGCCGCACCCATCTCGCGGAGCGGCTGCCGCACCGTGGTGAGCGGCGGGCCCACCCAGGACGCCAGCGGCAGGTCGTCGTAGCCGACCACCGACAGGTCCTCCGGGACCCGCAGGCCGAGCTGGTGCGCGGCCCGGAGCACGCCGAGGGCCTGCATGTCGGACCCAGCGAACACCGCCGTGGGCCGGTCCGGCCGGGACAGCAGGTCCAGCCCCAGCTCGAAGCCCGCCTCGACGTAGAAGTTCCCCTCGCGCACGAGCGCGGGGTCCACGGCCGCGCCCGCCTCCTCGTGCGCCGACCGGAACCCGTCGACGCGGGCGCGGCTGCACAGCATGTTCCACGGCCCGGTGATCATCCCGATCCGGCGGTGGCCCAGCGCGAGCAGGTGCCGCGTGGCCTGCAGCCCGCCGTTCCAGTTGTCGGAGCCCACGGAGGCGACGTCGGCCGGCGGCTCGCCGTCGGTGTCGATCACCACGTACGGGATGCCGCGCCGGTCGAGCTGCTGGTGCTGCGCCTCCGAGAGGTTCGCGGCGACGAGCAGCACGCCCAGCGGCGGCCGCGCGATGGTGGTGTCGAGCCACCGGGCGGGCGGCCGGTGCTCGCCGCCCAGCTCGGACAGGATCACGCTGGTCCGCAGCTCGGCGGCGGCGTCCTCCACGCCCCGGATGATCTCCATGGACCAGGCCGAGCCCAGGCGGTGGAAGACCAGGTCGATCAGCCCGCTGCCCGCGGGCGCCGTGGCCGGACGCCGCCGCCGGTACTGGTGCTTCTCCAGCGCGGCCTCGACGCGGTCACGCGTCGCGGGGGCGACGTCGGCCCGGCCGTTGAGCACCTTGGACACGGTGGGCACCGAGAGACCGAGCTCGCGCGCGATCGACGCGATGGTCGGCCCGGGGCTCACGCCGGTCATCGCACCCACCTTTCGGTCATGTCTGCGGAACTTTCGACCCGAAGGTACACCGTCTCACGCCAGCATCGGGTCTCACTCGCGGCATGGAATGCCGTGTCTGGATCGTAATCACCACGTTCTGGGCATGTCTTGACGTGTCGCCGGATCTCACCCTACTGTCCCTCACGACAAGCACTATCGGCATCGACGTCGATAGTTTCGAAAACGTTCCACAAAGAGGTGGGGATGGCTACAGAGCTACGCGGCAAGGAAACGTGGGGCCTGGCTCTGCGCAAGCACTGGCGCCTCTACAGCCTCGCGCTCCTGCCGATCATCTGGTTCCTGGTCTTCCGCTACCTGCCCATGGCCGGCAACGTCATCGCCTTCCGCCGGTTCCGGCCGGGCGGGTCGATCTTCGGCGAGGAATGGGTCGGCTTCTACTACATCGAGCGGTTCATCCAGGACCAGGCGTTCTGGCAGGCGTTCCAGAACACGGTGATCATCGGCGCGCTGACGCTCGTGATCGTGTTCCCGCTGCCGATCATCCTGGCGCTCCTGCTCAACGAGCTCCGCTCGCGGGTGTTCAAGCGGTTCGTGCAGACGGTCAGCTACCTGCCGCACTTCATGTCCGTCGTGATCGTCGCGGGCTTCGTGTTCGAGCTGACGTCGCTGGACGGCACGGTCAACCGCCTGGTCAAGCTGTTCGGCGGCGACCCGGTCTCGTTCATGCAGCAGGCCGACTGGTTCCGCACCATCTACGTGTCGTCCGAGGTCTGGCAGACGGTGGGCTGGGGCACGATCCTCTACCTGGCCACGCTGACCACCATCGACGCGCAGCTCTACGAGGCGGCCCGCATCGACGGCGCCAACCGCTGGCAGCAGACGTGGCACGTCACGCTGCCCGGCATCCGGCCCACGATGATGGTGCTGCTCATCCTGAACATCGGCCAGTTCATGCAGGTGGGCTTCGAGAAGATCTTCCTGCTCTATAACACGCTGACCCAGCCGACGGCGGACGTGATCTCCACGTACATCTACCGCGTCGGCCTCACCTCGGGGCAGCTGAGCTACGCCACGGCGATCGGCCTGTTCGAGGCCGTGATCGGCCTGGTCCTCGTCTTCTCCGCCAACGCCATCTCGCGCCGAGTCACCGGGAGCTCCCTGTGGTGAACACCGCCCCCGCCCCGACCACCGACCCGGTGAGCACCGGCGTCCCCGACCTGGCCCGGCCCCGGCCGGAGACGACCACGGTCAAGGACACGCCCGGCTACACGGTGTTCCGCTGGGTCAACACGACCGTCCTGGTGCTGGTCGCCGCCGTCACGCTCTACCCGTTCCTCAACCTGGCGGCGCGGGCGTTCAGCTCCGAGGCCGCGATCCGCAGCGGCGACGTGACCGTGTGGCCCATCGGGTTCAACACGACCACCCTCATGTCCGTGCTGGAGCAGGACCTGTTCTGGCGCAACTACCTCAACACCGTGGTCTACACGGTGGTGGGCACCGCGATCGCCATGGCGCTGACCACGACGTTCGCCTACGTGCTGTCGAAGAAGTACCTCAAGGGCCGCATGATCCTGGTCGGCTTCGCGGTCTTCACGATGTTCTTCACCGGCGGCCTCATCCCGAACTACATCCTGGTCAGCGAGCTCGGCTTCAAGAACACGATCTGGGCCGTCGTCGTACCGCAGGCCATCAACGTCTTCAACCTGCTCGTCATGAAGTCGTTCTTCGAGAACTTCCCCGTGGAGCTCGAGGAGGCGGCCGCGATCGACGGGCTGACCACCTACGGGATCTTCTTCCGCGTGGTGCTGCCGCTCAGCAAGGCGGTGCTCGCGACGATGGTCCTCTTCTACGCGGTCTGGTTCTGGAACTCCTGGTTCCCCGCGTTCCTCTACATGGACGACCCGGAGATGTACCCGGTCACGGTGTTCCTGCGGAACATCATCGCCGGCGCCACCGGCACCGGCGAGGGGCTGAGCGACGTCGCCGTCCAGATCGGGGCCAACGTCAAGGCAGTGACGATGCTGCTCACGGCGCTGCCCATCGTCTGCCTCTACCCGTTCGTCCAGAAGTACTTCGTGTCCGGCGTGATGCTCGGCTCCGTCAAGGGCTGAGCACGCCGGACCACCGCACCGATCCGCCGTCGGACGACGACGTTCACACCCCGGAGGAAGTCAATGATGATCACCCCTAGAAAGGCTGCCGCGGCGACCGCCGCGGTCGCCCTCGGACTCACGCTCACGGCGTGCTCGTCCGGCGACGACGACGGCGCCGCCGTCGACATGGCCGACAAGATGGTCGGCGCCATGGAGGACTACGGCGTCGGCACCACCTTCAAGGCGACCGAGCCGCTGGAGTTCGGGCTCATGTACCGCGACCACCCGAACTACCCGCTCCAGAAGGACTGGTCGATCCTCAAGGCGTTCGAGGAGGAGCACAACGTCACCTTCGACATCCAGTCGGTGCCCCTGGCCGACTGGCAGCAGAAGCGGGCGCTCCTGATCAGCTCCGGCGACGCCGCCGACCTGATCCCGTCCACCTACGCGGCCGACGTCGAGACGCTCACCTCGGGCGGCGCCGTCCTGCCGATCTCGGACTACCTCGACTACCTGCCGAACTTCCAGGACAAGGTCGAGAAGTGGGGCCTGCAGGACGAGCTGGACCGGCTGCGGCAGGCCGACGGCAAGTTCTACGTGCTGCCCGGCCTGCACGAGAACCCCAAGCCGTCCTACTCGATCGCGATCCGCGAGGACTGGTGGGAGGACGCCGGCCTGGAGGACCCGAAGACCTGGGACGAGTTCGCCGACCAGCTCGAGGTCATCAAGGAGGAGCACCCCGAGCTCGACTACCCGTACACCGAGCGCTGGTCCATCAACGGCCCGATGGAGGCCACCATGCAGGCCGCGGCCGGCAACTTCGGCACCGAGGCGGGCTGGGGCTACGGCGACGGCGTGACCTGGACCGGCTCCGAGTACGAGTACACGGGCGCGTCCGAGGGCTACAAGGAGCTCGTCTCCTACTTCGCCGACCTGGTGGACCGCGGCCTGCTCGACCCCGAGGGGCTCACGCAGGAGGACGACCCGGCCATCGCCAAGCTGACCACCGGCAAGGTCGCCGCCCTCGGCGTCAACGACCAGGAGATGACGCGGTACCGCACCGGCTTCGAGGAGGCCGGCGACAAGGACGCGAAGCTCAAGGAGATCGTGGTCCCGGCCGGGCCGGCCGGCAACATCATGGACGCCACGACCGGCGGCCAGTTCGAGTCCGGCATCGCGCTGTCCTCCAGCGCCGCCGAGCGCGACGACTTCGTGGCCATGCTGCAGTTCGTCGACTGGCTGTACTACTCCGACGAGGGCCTCGAGTTCGCCAAGTGGGGCATCGAGGGCGAGACCTACACCAAGGACGCCGACGGCACCCGCACCCTGGCCGACGACGTCGACTGGAGCGGCCTCAACCCGGGCGCCCCGAAGCTGCTGAACACCGACTTCGGCTACTACAACGGCGTCTGGTCGCTGGCCCACGGCTCCACCTCGGACCTGGTCAGGTCGACGCTCACGCCCGAGGTGCAGGACTTCCTCGACCAGATGAACCAGAAGGACGTCGCGGAGAACGGCCCCGCCATCGCGATGGACGAGATGCAGCGCGAGGAGTCCTCCCTGCTGCAGACCAACCTGCAGGACCTGGTCATGACGGCGACGTCCCAGTTCATCCTGGGCGACCGCTCGCTCGACGAGTGGGACGCGTACGTCGCTGAGCTGGAGGCCGCAGGCATGCCGACGTACGTCGACACGGTCAACCAGGCGGCAGGCGTCACCGAGTAACCCCTCCGTCGAGTGCTGGGTAGGTGCTGGTCTCGGCTGTCCGAGCCAACACCTACCCAGCACTCGACGAGGCTGGAGAGGAGAGTTGTGGAGCGGGTTCTCGTATCGGGTTCCGGGGGCGGGGTGCTCGGGGACGCCTGGCGTACCTGTGTGGGCACGGGGCGGTTCAACCTGGCGCTGCGCCATGACTACCAGGAGTCGCTGGCCCTGGTGCAGCGGGAGATCGGCTTCCGGTACATCCGGGGCCACGGCATCCTGCACGACGACGTCGCGGTGCACCGCACGTACGACGCCGCCGGCCACCGGGGTACCGCCTACGTGTTCACCTACGTGGACCAGGTGGTCGACGCCTACCTCAGGCTCGGGATCAAGCCGTTCCTGGAGCTCGGGTTCATGCCCAAGGCCCTCGCCTCCGGCGACCAGACGGTGTTCTGGTGGCTGGGCAACGTGACCCCGCCCCGCGACCACGCCGAGTGGGCGAGCCTCGTGCGCGCCCTGCTGCGGCACCTCGTGGACCGGTACGGCCTCGACGAGGTGCGGACCTGGCCCGTCGAGGTGTGGAACGAGCCCAACCTGACGCACTTCTGGGCCGGCGCCGACCAGGAGGCGTACTTCCGCCTCTACGAGACCTCCGTGCACGCGGTGCAGGACGTCGACGCGTCGCTCCAGGTGGGCGGCCCCGCCATCTCTCCCGGGGCGGACGACTGGTGGGAGCCGTTCGCCGAGTTCGTCACCCGGCGGGACCTGCCCGCCGACTTCCTCTCCGTGCACGCCTACAGCTCCGGCCCGGCGCAGCACGTGCCGTTCGGCGTCTACCAGACGTTCCGAGGGCCGCAGCACCTGCTCGACCAGTTCGCCCGGCCCGGCAAGATCCTCGCCGGGACGGCGCTCGCGGGCCGGCCGCTGCACGTCACGGAGTTCAACACGAGCTACCGGCCCGACAACCCCGTGCACGACACGGCCTGGAACGCGGCCTACCTCGCACCCGTGCTCGCGGGCGGCGGCGAGCACGCCGACTCCTTCTCCTACTGGACGTTCTGCGACGTCTTCGAGGAGGAGGGCGTGCCGGCGTCGTTCTTCCACGGCGGGTTCGGCATGCTGGGCCATCGCCAGGTGCGCAAGCCGACCTACCACCTGTACGCGTTCATGGCGCGGATGGGTCAGGAGGTGCTGGCGCGCGGCGCCGACCACCTGGTCACGCGTCATGCCGCCACGGGCCGGGTGACGGTACTCGCCTGGCAGCCCGTGGGCGGCACCGACGACCCGGCCGAGCCGGACCGCCACGAGATCCGCCTGAGCCTCCCCGTCGGGTCAGCCGCACAGGTCACCGGAGGGACCCACGGGTCTGACACGTCGCGGGTGTTCGTGATGCGGTACGACGTGGACGAGACCGCCGGCAACGCGTGGGCGGCGTGGCGCGAGATGGGCCGGCCCGCGTCGCCGTCGGGCAGGCAGCTCGACGCGCTGCACGAGGCGAGCGAGCCCGCCCGGCGCGCCTTCTCCCTCCCCGTCGTCCCGGCGGCGGACGGCGGCCGGGTCGAGCTCGACCTGACGCTCGGCCGGCACGGCATCACCCTGGTGACCCTGGACCCGGTCCGCGACGAGACCCCGTCCTGGCTGGACGACGCGCGGATCCTGGGCCGGACCCTGAACTCGAACGACAGCCGGACCTCGAACGACAAGGACGACGCGTGACCGACTCGAAGATCCTGTACGGCGGCGACTACAACCCGGAGCAGTGGCCGCGGGCCGTCTGGGAGGACGACTACGCCGCGTTCGACAAGGCGTCGATCGACACGGTCACGCTCAACGTGTTCGCCTGGGCCACGCTCCAGCCGGACGAGGACACCTACGACTTCGCACGGCTCGACGAGATCGTGGCCCGCGCGGTGGAGGGCGGGCGCGGCATCGTGCTGGCGACGTCCACCGGCGCGCTGCCGCCGTGGCTGGCGCACCGGCACCCCGGGGTGGAGCGCACCGACTTCCAGGGCCGGCGCCACGTGTTCGGGCAGCGCCACAACGCGTGCCCCAGCTCGCCGGTCTACCGGCGGCTGTCGGCGGAGCTGGCCGGCCGGATCGCCGAGCGGTACGCCGGCACGCCCGGCCTGATCGCGTGGCACGTCGGCAACGAGTACGGCGGGTTCGACGGCGGCTGCTGGTGCGACCTGTGCGCCGCCGGGTTCCGGGACTGGCTGCGCGCGCGGTACGGCACGGTGGAGCGCCTGAACGAGGCGTGGAACGCGACGTTCTGGTCGCACACGTTCTCCGACTGGGCGCAGATCGTGCCGCCGAACATGCTCAGCGAGCACTGGCGCGGACCGGACCACACGGCGTTCCAGGGCATCACGCTGGACTACCGGCGGTTCATGTCGGACGCGATGCTCGCCAACTACCGCGACGAGAAGGCGCGCATCCGCGAGCACGACGCGACCACGCCTGTGACGACCAACTTCATGGGCATGTTCCGGCCGATCGACTACCACCGGTGGGCCGACGACCTCGACTTCGCCTCCTGGGACAACTACCCGCCGGGGCCGCGCGAGCACGCGCGCATGGCCCTGGCCCACGACGTCATGCGCGGGATCAAGGACGGCGCGCCCTTCTGGGTCATGGAGCAGACGCCGACCATCACCGCCTCGCGCGACGTGAACCCGGTGAAGCGGCCGGGGGTGCTGCGGCTGTGGTCGTGGCAGGCCGTGGCGCACGGCGCCGACGCCGTCCTCTACTTCCAGATGCGGCAGTCGAAGGGGGCGAGCGAGAAGTACCACGGCGCCGTCCTGGACCACGCCGGGCGCACGGACACGCGGTCGTTCCGCGAGGTCGCGGCCCTGGGCGGCGAGCTGGCCGGGCTGGGGGACGCCGTGGTCGGCGCCCGGACGCCCGCCCGCGTCGCGCTGCTCTTCGACTGGGACTCCTGGTGGGTCGCCGAGATGACGGACGGCTTCAACCGGCACGCACGCTACGTGGACACGGTGCTGGCGTACTACCGCGCGCTGTGGCAGGCGGGCGCCCAGGTCGACGTCGTGCCCACCACGGCGGACCTGACGCGGTACGACGTGGTGCTCGCCCCCATGCTGCACGTGCTGAAGGGTGACGTCGCCGCGCGGCTGGCGGCCGTCACGGAACGCGGGGGCTCGGTGCTCGCGTCGTTCTGGTCGGGACGCGCGGACGAGGACGCCAACGCCTACCTCATGGACGCGCCCGGGCCGCTGGCCCCGCTGTTCGGCATCCGGGTCGAGGAGACCGACTCGGCCGAGCCGGGCGTCGCCAACCCCGTGACGCTGACCGACGGGGCCGACGAGGTGGTGTCCGCGGCGCAGCTCGTGTTCGAGGTGCTCGTGCCGGAGGGCGCCGACGTGGTCGGCACCTACGGCACCGAGTTCTACGCGGGCACGCCCGCGGTGACACGGCACCGGCCCGGCGGGGCCGACGACGGCGGCGAGGCCTGGTACGTCGCGACCGGCCTGGACGACGCCGGCGTGGAGTGGGTCGTGCGCCGGGTGCTCGACCGGCACGGTCTCGTGGGCCCGTACGCCGACGTGCCCGACGTCGAGCTCGCCGTGCGGGCCAAGGACGGCGTGCGGTTCGCCTTCGTGCTGTCGCACGCGACCGGGCCCGTCGAGGTCACGGCGCACGCGTCCGGCGTCGACCTGCTGACCGGCCGGACCGTGCGGCAGGGGGAGACGCTCCGGCTCGACCCGACCGACGTCGTGCTGCTGCGCGAGGACCCGCCCGGGGAGCCGGCGTGAGCTACGGCGGCGCGGGCGGCCCGGGCGCCGGGCGCCGGGGGGACGGCGAGCGGCGCGAGTTCGGCGAGGGCGTGCTCGGCCGCGCCACCGCGGTCGTGTACTGGCACCTGATCGTCGAGCTGCTGCTCGTCGTCGCCGTCCTCCCGGGCGCGCTGGCGTCGCTCCTCCTGGAGCGGACGCCGGGCTATGCGCTCCTGTTCGCGCTGTGCCTGCTGCCGGTGGGCCCGGCGGTGGCGGCGGGGCTGTTCGCCCTCCGGGACCGCACGCGGGCCGAGGGGCTCACCCCGGCGGCGTCGTTCTGGCGCGGGTACCGCCTGAACTGGAAGGACGCCCTGCGGGTGTGGGTGCCCGCGCTCGTCGTGGGTGTGGTGGTCGTGCTGGGACTGGCGAACGTGGGCGCGGGCGGCGTGCCCGGCTGGTACGCGGGGGTGCTCGTCGTGGTGGGCGCGGGCCTGGCCCTGTGGGCCGTGAACGCGCTGGTGATCGTGTCGTTCTTCGGCTTCCGCACCCGGGACTCGGTGCGGCTCGCGGCGCACTACCTGGGCGCCCGGCCGCTCGTGACGCTGGGCACGCTCTCGCTGCTGGTGCTGGCCGCCGGGATCGTGGTGCTGACCACGGAGGCCGTGTTCGGCCTGCTCGCGGTGGTCTGGCTCGCCCTCGTGCTGCGCAACGCGGCGCCCCTTCTGGCCGACGTCGAGCAGCGGTTCACGCCTGCGGGCTGAGTAGTGGTCAGGAGAGCATTGTCCGATCTGCGGCCTTGCGCCAAGGTGAGCGCATGGCTATCAAGCAGGGGGACCCGGGACGGCTGACGTACCGCTATCTACGCGTGGCGATCGTGGCCGTGGTGCTGGTGCTGTTCGTGTCGCTGACCATGCAGATCGTCGCCGACCACGGGCGGCTGGACTCCGGCGAGGAGTGGTGGCACGCGTCGATCAGCGCGTACTTCTACTCGCCGGTGCAGAGCGTCTTCGTGGGCACGCTCGTGGCCATCGGCACCTGCCTCATCGCGATCAAGGGCCGGCACGGCGCCGAGGAGGTGCTGCTCAACTTCGCGGGCATGTTCGCCGTCGTCGTCGCGCTCGTGCCCACGCCGCTCGACGCCGCGATGTGCACCGGCGAGCCGTACTGCGTGGACGTGCCCGAGCGGGTCGGCAACAACATCGGCACGCTGCTGCTGGTCGGCGGCCTGGTGCTGGTGCTCGCCACCTGGCCGCGACGTCGCGACCTGGGCGGCTTCCACGGCTGGGACCTGTGGCTCACCTGGCTGACGTGGGCCGCGACCGGCGTCTGGCTGCTGGTGTGGCCCGGCAGCTTCCTCACGACGGCGCACTACGCCGCGGCCGTGCTGCTGTTCGGCTGCCTGGTGGCCGTCGCCTGGATCAACGGCTCGGACCAGGCCGTGACTGCCCAGGCGCTCGAACGGCTGCGCGGCCTGTCGCCCGCGGCCTACCGGATCTGGTACCGCTGGATCGCGGTGGTGATGGCCGTGGTGCTCGTGGTGGGCCTGGCGACCATGGTCGTGCTCGACCGGTTCCTCCCCGACCTGTTCCCGCAGACGCTGTTCGTGGTCGAGACCGTGCTGATGCTGGTCTTCGCGCTCTTCTGGGCGCTGCAGACCATCCAGTTCTGGGACATCGGCCTGCCCGCCCGCGCCCGCGTCGAGAGCAGCAAGGTACCGGGCGACACGCCGTAGCGGTCGGCCGCCGGGCGTGTCGCCAGGGGGGGAACGTCACTGCGCCAGGTGTGTTGCTGTGAGTGGACAGTGTCTACTCACAGCAACACACCCCGGAGACGTAACGTCTTCCCCGACGCGCGGCCCCGCCGGGATCGCGTGGACCTGCTGCCGAACCCGGAGAGTGCCGCCCGATGAACGTGACCCGATCGATCGTCCTGTTTGTGGCAGCCGCCCTCTTCGAGATCGGCGGCGCCTGGCTCGTGTGGCAGGGCATCCGCGAGCACAAGGGCTGGCTCTGGATCGGCGCCGGCGTGATCGCCCTGGGCCTGTACGGGTTCTTCGCGACGCTGCAGCCGGACGCCAACTTCGGCCGCATCCTGGCCGCCTACGGGGGCATCTTCGTGGCCGGCTCCCTGGTCTGGGGCATGGCCGTGGACGGCTTCCGCCCCGACCGCTGGGACGTGACCGGCGCGCTGATCTGCCTGGTCGGGGTAGCGGTGATCATGTACGCCCCGCGCCCGGACGCTGGCTAGGCGTCCGCTCGCGAGGCGCTACAGCGGGCGGCTGAACATCCTGCGGTTGGCGAAGCTGCGGTAGCCGGCACGCTGGAACGCCCTGAACATGGCGACGTTGCCGCCGTCGCAGTCGCCACGGACCTCCGTCGCGCCCGCTGTGACCAGGACATGCGTCCCGCGTGCGACGGCGGCGGTGGCGTAGCCGTGACCGCGTCCGGCCGGTGCGACGGCGATCAGGCCGATCACGGCGGAGCTCGCGGTCCGGGCGGGCAGGCTGACCGCGACCGGCCGGTCCTGCTCGTCGTAGCCGATCTCGAACCAGCCCGGTTCGTGGTCCAGCTCGCGCATCTCGGCGAGGTTGCGCTCGGCGGCGCCCCGCACGCCGTGCTCGGCGACCTCGGCGAGGAAGATCGAGTCCTTCGTGTCCGTGAAGGTGTCGGCGAGCAGGTCGACGAACGGCTCCTCGCCCAGCTCCGCGAGCGACCGCCAGCGCAGCCGGTCGTCCTGGGCGGGCAGCGGGTCGCCGTCCGACCGGATGAACCGGTGCCCGTCGCGGTCGAGGGAGAAGCCCTGGGCGGTGAGCAGCCGCACCCGCCGCTCTGGGTCGTGCTGGAACTGCGGGGCCTGGCTCGGCGCGTCCAGGACGTGCCCCTGCGTCTCCGCGCCGAGCGAGCGGGCCAGCTCGGCAGCGTGCGTCAGCAGGGCGGCGGCCGTCTCGTCGTCGCCCGGCTCGAAGAGCACGACGTCCATCGGCACCGAGCGGCCCGGGATGGTCCAGAGCACGACGTTCCCGACGAGCTCACCGCCCCGCTCTGCGACCAGGCACCAGTCCGCGCGGGTGCAGCCGCTATCGAGCAGGCCCGCGAGGTAGGCCGCGGTCGCGCCGTTGCGCGCGTCGTCGTCCGCGTACGTGGTCAGCGCGGGGAACTCGTCGGGCCGAGCGGGCCGGATCGTCAGCACAGTCACGTTCCTTCGTCGGTGTTCGTCAGCAGCGCATGCTAACCGCGGGCGCCGAACATCGACGCCAGCTCGCCCGCGACCAGGTCCAGGTCCGGGTGGCCGGAGGCAACCCTCATCACGAGGGCCTCGTGGTCGTCGACCGTGCGGGCCAGGTCCGGGTGGCCGTTGACCCGGTACGTCGCCGCGACGACGATCCAGGCGAGCCGCTTGTTGCCGTCGACGAGCGGGTGGTTGCGGTTCACCGAGTCGAGCGTGGCCGCCATCTTGAGGTGGATGCCCGGGTAGAGCTCCTGACCGTACGAGCTCATGCTCGCCCGGCTCAGGGCCGACTCCAGCAGGCCGTGATCGCGGACGACCGGCTTGATCCGCTCGGCCACGTCGAACATCTGCAGGGCGACGTGCGCCGGGACGAGGTGCGTCACTGGCCGAGCCGGTTCAGGAGCTCCCGGTCACGGGTGCCGACGTGCTCGGCCGCCGCCAGCCAGTCCTCCTCGGTGGGCCGGTCCTGCGAGCCGGCGGCGTCCTCGGTCGGCTGGTTCTCGGGGCGGGGCGTCGGGTTCGTCATGGCGGCCTTCCTGGTGAGAGGTTCCTGCGGCCTGACCATCGCACGCCCGGGCGCCCGGCGCCGATGACTTTTCCCGGCCCGGCCGGTCGGAACTGGCATGGGTGATGGCACCGCGCGCGACCTGCAGGGCCGCGTCCAGGAGGCGGTCGACCGCCTCGTGGCCGACGGCGGGGAGGTCGGCCTCCAGGTGGCGGTCGTCCACCGGGGCGAGCTCGTCGCGGACGTCGTGGGCGGCCAGGCCGACGCCCGACGGGGAGCGGCCGTCACCCCCGACACCCTGTTCTTCGCGGCGTCGACGGCCAAGGGGATCGCCTCCGCCGTCGCACACGTGCTGGTGGAGCGCGGTGAGCTGGACTACGACCTGCGGATCGCCGACGTCTGGCCCGAGTTCGCGGCGCACGGCAAGGGCGGCGCGACGCTGCGGCACGTGCTGATGCACTCGGTGGGCGTGCCCGCCCCGCCGTACACGACGACGGTCGGGGACCTGTGCGACTGGGACCGGATGTGCCGGCTGCTCGCCGACGAGGAGCCCTGGTGGGAGCCGGGCACCGGGTTCGGGTACCACGCCCAGACCTTCGGCTTCCTGCTCGGCGAGACGGTGCGCCGGGCCACCGGGCGCAGGCTGTCGTGGTGGCTCCACGAGGCCGTCACACGACCGCTCGGCGTCGAGGACGACGTGCACTTCGGCGTGCCCCCGGCACTGCTGGGGCGCGTCGCGCGGCAGGAGCCGGCGCCCGGGCCGCCGTCCTGGCCGGAACCCGGCTCGCCCGCCGACCGCGCGCTCCCGCCCGGCATGCGGCCCGACGCCGCGTTCGCGAACCGGCGCGACGTGCTCACGAGCGACATCCCCTCCGGGGGCACCATGTCGGCCCGCGGCGCGGCCCGCGTGTTCGCGGGTCTGCTCGGGTACGGCGACGCCGCCCTCGTGTCGCCGGCCCGGTTGACGGAGCTGGCGCGGCCCGCGTTCGAGGGGCGCGACGCCGTGATGGACGTGCCCTCGACGTGGGCGTTCGGGTTCGCCCCGTCGCGCCCGGGCGGCGTCCCCTCCCGCCCGGGCTCGGCCTTCGGTATGTTCGGCGCGAACGGCTCCGGGGTCTGGGCCGACATCGACACCGGCGTCGCGGCCGCCGTGATGCGGAACCGGTTCAGCCCGGGCTGGAGCACCGCCGGCGAGATCGACCGGCTCGTCGCAGAGCACTTTCCGACGTCGTCAGAAGGAGAAGCCTCATGGACAACCCCGTGACCGAGCTCGACGCACGGTTCAGCGACCCCGGCGTGCAGCCGACCGCGTGGGAGGAGACGCAGGGGGTGCTCGAGAACGCCCAGCTCACCTGGCTGACCACCGTGCGCGCCGACGGCCGCCCGCACGTCACGCCGCTCGTCGCCGTCTGGCTGGAGGGCGCGCTGCACTTCTGCACCGGCCCCGAGGAGCAGAAGGCCGTCAACCTGGAGGCCAACCCGAACGTGGTGCTGACCACCGGCGACAGCACCTGGAACAAGGGGCTGGACGTCATGGTCGAGGGCCCGGCGCGGCGCGTCACCGACCAGCGGACGCTGGAGAAGCTCGCCGAGGCGTGGCGCACCAAGTGGACCGGGCAGTGGCAGTACGAGGTGGGCGACGAGGCCTTCACCAACGACATCGGCGGGACCGCCCTCGTGTTCGCGGTCCAGCCGACCAAGGTGCTGGCCTTCGGCAAGGGAACGTACAGCCACACCCGCTACACGCCGCGCTAGCCCCCGGCACGCCCGGCCTCCGCCGGGCCGCCCCGGCTCAGTACAACCACGGCGCCTCCCGCCGCACCGCGTCGTCGAGCGCCGCCGTGAGCGTGCCTACGTACGTGGCCGACAGGTGGGAGCCGTCCCGGTAGACCAGCACGTTCCCGATCACGGGCGGGCACTTCTCGGGCTCGCAGATCAGGTCCGACAGGTCGACGTGCGCGGCGCTCGCGGGCATGCCGGGGTACGTCGGCACCGGGTTGCGCTCCGCGAACACCTCGGACCGGTCCAGCACGCACCGCGCGGCGTCGCGGCCGTGCGACGACACGCAGTTCGGCGGGCTCCACTCGAACCGCGGGTTGTCGCGGATCGTGACCACGGGGATGCTCGCGGCGTCGAGCTGCTGCCAGGCCGCCACCTCGGCGGGGAGCACCACCTCGGGCGCGTCCTCGTACGTGTGCGTGCCGGTCACGAACACCGCGTCCGGGTCCAGCTCGACGGCCTCGGCCAGCAGGTTGGCGCTCCAGCGCGCGCAGTCGTCGGTGGGCGCCGCCTCCAGCCGCACGCGGCACTGTCCCTTGCCCGCCAGCAGCACGCGCCACCCGTTCTGCTCGCCGAGCTCGGTGAGGGCCGGCGCCCACTGGTACGTGTGCGAGCCGCCCGCCACGAGCACCGTCCGGGCGGGGTGGTCCGGGTCGTGGAGGGTGCACACCCGCACCTCGTCGAACCCCGGCCCGTCGCCGTGCTCCTGGATGCAACGCGGGTCGTGGTCGGTCGAGGGCAGGTCGTGCTTCGCGACCTCGGGGGCGGGCTGCACGGGCGCCCGGTCGGGCGCCGCACCGGTCGTCGTGCCGGACGGCGCCGTGGGGTCGGCAGGCGCGGCGAGCCTGCCCGACGTCCCCTGCGGGCGCAGCGCCCCGGCCCCCGCGTACTCGGTGCCGAGGTGTTCGAGCTGCTCCAGCTCGGCCGCCTCCCGCGTCTCGACGCCGATGCTCGCGGCCGCCGTCGGCACGACGACGAGCGCGGTGGCGGCGCCGGCGGCCACCAGGGCGGCGACGGACCGGCGCAGCGTCAGCGCGCGCGGCACCACGAGGCCCACGGGCCGGGCGACCACCTGCCGCGTGGCCCAGGCCAGCACCACGGACACGGCCAGCACCAGCGTGGCCCCCCGCCAGCCGACGGCCGGGAAGCCCCGGACGGCCAGGTAGAAGATGAGCACCGGCCAGTGCCACAGGTACAGCTCGTACGAGATGCCCGCCAGGAACCGGAGCGGCGCCAGGTCGAGGACCCGCCGCGGGCCCCACGAGGCCGGCGTGCCCGCGCCCGCGAGCACCAGCAGCGCCCCCGTCACCGGCCAGAGCGTCCAGACGCCGGGAAAGAGCGTGCCGCCGTCGAGCAGGAAGCCGGACGAGAGCACGAGGCCGAGGCCGACCCACGCGCCCGCGGTGCGCAGCCGCGCGGCGCCGTGCAGCGGGACGAGCGCGAGCAGCGCGCCCAGGCCGAGCTCCCAGAACCGGGTGGCGGTGTGGAAGTAGGCCACCGGCTGCAGCACCTCGGTGAGGTAGAGGGCGCCCGCGAACGACGCGGCCGACCCGACGGCGACGGCGATGGCGAGCCGCCGTCGGACCAGGACGCCCGCGCGCCGGCACAGCCAGGCCGCCGCGAGCACGACCACCGGCCAGGCCAGCAGGAACTGTCCCTGCACGGAGAGCGACCAGAAGTGCTGGAGCGGGCTGGCCGCCGGGCCCGCGGCGCCGTAGGCCAGCTCGTTCGAGATCAGGTCCCAGTTCTCCACGTACAGTGCCGACGCGACCACCTGGCGCCACACGTCGAGCCAGCGCGCGGCGGGCAGCAGCGTCCACGCGGCGAGCGCGACGGCCCCCAGCACCACGAGGGCCGACGGCGCCAGGCGCGCCGCGTTCCGCGCGTACACCGCCCCGAGCCGGAGGGTGCGCGACTCGGCACGCCGCACGAGCGAGCCGGTCACCAGGAACCCGGAGATCACCAGGAAGACGTCCACGCCCCCGGAGACCCGGCCGGCGCCGAAGAGGTGGAACAGCACCACGAGCAGGAGCGCGAGCCCGCGCAGGCCGTGGACCTCGGTGAGGTGCTGCCGGGTCGTCGTGGGGGCGGGTGCGGGCGGGGCCGGCGGGGCGGCGTCGGACATGGGTGACCACCAGGTGTGAAGGGGTTCGATCTACACACCTGGGGACGAAGTCCCCGGTCCTACCGTTGTCCCTGTTACCGAAGCGCGGCCAGAGATCACCCGCTCAGAAGATGGTGCGTCCTCTTTCGTCTGGAATGCCGGACTTCCGGAGGAAGTAGGTGTTCACCTGGTCCCGCCACTCGGTGGCGCTGCGGAGCTGCTCGGCGAGCCGTTCGGAGACCCGCTCCGAGACGCGCGGCTCCACGTGCCCCGACACCGCGGACCACGCCTCGATCATCGCCTCCACCCGGGCCACGCCCTCGAAGTGGGTGTCGTAGACGTGCTGCACCACGGTCTTGCCGCTGTGCAGCACGTGCGTGTACGGCACGTGGTGGAAGAACAGCAGCAGCTCGTCGGGGCAGGTCGACGGCGACTCGAAGGCTGCCGACCACGGCCCCGGGTACTGGCCCGCGTAGCCCGTGCCGGTCCGGACCGTGCGGTCCACGCCGATGCCGTCCCGGTCCGCGAAGTGGTACGTGCCCCACGGGGTGTACTCGTAGCCGTCGACGTCGGGCCCGTAGTGGTGGCCGGGGCGCACCATGAAGCCCACCCCGAGCGGCGCGGTGTACTGCTCGTACGTCTCCCACGACCGGTCCAGCACGGCGTGCAGGGCCTGCCGGACGGCGTCCGGCGCACCCGGGAACGTGAGGCCCGCCCACTCGTCGAGCACGGCGGCCGGGTCGAGCGTCGGGTCCCAGCACAGCCGCCCGTACGCATAGAGGTTGGCCTGCGCGAACGGGTGGCCCGTCCAGAACTCGTCGTCGCCCACGTTGGAGACGGCGGCGAACCCGCCCGCCGGCTTGCGCCAGGTGCCCGTGCCCGGGTCCTCGACGGCCTTGGCCCGGCCCGTGGCGAGGTCCGCCACGGTGGGCGAGCCGCCCTCGCGGCCGGCCGGGTCCCAGAACCGGAACCCGAGGATCTGGCTCCACTGCGGGCCGAGGTACACGGCGTGCCGCTGCTGGCCGGTGTACTCCTGGGTGATCTGCAGCTCCAGCGCCACCCGTGTGTGCGGCATCGCGGCCAGCACGGGGGACAGGGGCTCGCGCACCTGGAAGTCCAGCGGCCCGTACTTGACCTGCAGCACCACGTTGTCCGAGAACGCCCCGTCCAGCGGGTGGAAGTGGTCGTAGGCGGCGCGGGCGCGGTCGGTCGACCGGTCGCGCCAGTCCTGCCGGTGGTCGTAGACGAACGCGCGCCAGTGGATCAGTCCGTCGTACGGCTCGACCGCCGCGGCGAGCATGTTCGCGCCGTCGGCGTGCGTGCGCCCGTAGGCGAACGGCCCGGGCTGACCCTCGGAGTCCGCCTTGACCACGAAGCCGCCGAAGTCCGGGATCGCGTCCCAGACCCGTGCGGCCGCGCGCACCCACCAGTGGGCGACGCCCTGGTCGAGCGGGTCCGAGGTGGGCAGGCCGCCGAGCGTGATGGGCGACGCGAACGACACCGACAGGTGCACCCGGATGCCCCACCGCCGGAACACGGCGGCCACCCGGACGACGTCGCCCAGGTCCTCCGTGAGCAGGCGCGCCTCGCGCGCGTGCACGTTGACGTTGTTGATCGCCACACGGTTGATCCCGACGGCGGCCAGCAGCCGCGCGTATCGCTCGACCCGAGACAGGTCGGCGTGCACGAAACCGTTGTCGTAGAAGATCGAGCCGCCCGAGTAGCCCCGTTCGACCTGCCCCATCACGGGGTGCACGTCCACGTTGTCCCAGTGGTCGAGCATCCGGAGGTCGGTGGCGGGGGCATGGGTCTCGTCGACGTCCGGCCCGTCGAACGCGGCCTCGCCCAGGCGCACCACGTGGAACAGCCCGTGCAGCAGCCCGGCGTCGCACGCGGCCTGCACGACGACGGCGCCCGCCTCCCGCGTGAGCCGGAAGCTCTCGTCCGTGCCCGGGGCGTCCACGGCGGCGACCGCGCTCGCGCCGCCGCCCGCGTCCGGGGGCGTCAGCGTGAGCACCAGCTCGGCGTCGGCCACGCCGTCTCCCACCTCGAGGCGGGAGAACGCGCCGCCGAACCGGGAGGTCGCCGCGGCGACCTCCTCGGCGACGGTGCCGGCGAGCGCGCCGTCGCCGGCCACCACCACCCGGCGGCTGCCGATCGCGGCGAACGCGTCGTCGGGCAGCCAAGCCGGGTGGGAGGTGTGGTCGGTGATCGGGCGCGGGGAGTCAGCGGTCACGGGGTGTCCCATCCGTCTTAGAGGTTGATGTGCGGATATATGGGGGTCTACTGGAACTCTGCCTCAGCGACGGCGCCCGGGTCCACCCGAGGCGGCCGTTCTGTCCGGTCCGTGAAAACGCCGCGACCGGGCCTCCTCCTCGAAGCCTAGGTTTCTCCGCTTTGAGGCGCCTCAAAGCGGAGAAACCCGGGTCTCGAGGAGGATCGTCGGCGCGCCCGGCTCAGCGGGCCGCGTACGCCGCCTTCGGCAGGTGATAGGCCAGGTCGGCGGCGGTGTCCACGGCCTCGTCCAGGTCGAGGCGGTGCTCCGCCACCAGCCGGGCGAGGTAGCCGGCGTCGACCCGGCGGGCCAGGTCGTGCCGCGCGGGGATCGAGCAGAACGCGCGGGTGTCGTCCACGAAGCCCGACATGTTCGAGAACCCGGCCGTCTCCGTCGCGGCCTCGCGGAACCGGCGCATCGCGTCGGGCGCGTCGAGGAACCACCAGGGCGCACCGAGCCGCAGGGCCGGGTACACGCCCGCCAGCGGCGCGAGCTCGCGCGAGTACACGTCCTCGTCGATGGTGAACGCGATCATCCGGAAGCTCTGCGAGTTGCCGAACGCCTCCAGCACCGGCCGCAGGCCGTGCGCGAACTCGGTGGCCACGGGGATGTCGTACCCCTTGTCGGGCCCGAAGGCCGCGGCGACGGCGGGGTCGTGGTCGCGCAGCACGCCCGGGTGGAACTGCATGACCAGCCCGTCCTCGGCCGACATCGCGGCCATCTGGAACAGCATGTGCGCGGAGAACGCCGCCTCCTCGGCGGTGGAGAGCGCCGTGCCCTGCGCGGCCGGCTCGGCCGCGAGGGCCTTCTCGAAGAGGGTGCGCGCCACGTCGTCGGGCAGCGGGGTGGTGTCCGCGCTGAAGTGGCCGTGGTCCGTGGCCAGGCCGCCCGCCGCGACGAACGCGGCGCGGCGCTCACGGAGCGCGGCCAGGTACCCGGCGTACGTGTCGGTGGCGATGCCGGTCGCCGTCGCCAGCCGCTCCAGGTCGCCCCGCCACGTCGAGCGGGCGGGGTGCAGCAGCGGGTCGGGCCGGAAGGTCGGCAGCACGCGGCCGGGCAGCTCGGCGGCGAGGCGGGCGTGCTCGTCGAGCGTGCTCCAGGCCGGGTCCGTGGTGGCGATGACCTCGATGCCGAACCGGTCCAGGAGCGCGCGGGGGCGGAAGCCGGGGTCGGCGAGCCGCTCCGCGATCTGGTCGTAGACCTGGTCGGCCGTCTCCGCCGAGGGCCGCACCGTCACGCCGAAGATCTCGACGAGCTCGTGCTCTGTCCAGTACCGCGTGGGCGTGCCGCGGAAGTGCTTCCAGCCCGCGCAGAACCGGCGGAAGATCTCGCGCGGGTCGGCCTCGAACCCGGGCGCCCCGGCGGGGCCGACGCCCAGCTCGGGGAGCGTGGCGCCCTGCGACACGAGCATGCGCGTCAGGTAATGGTCCGGCACCACGAGGAGCTGGGCGGGGTCGGGGAACGGCTCGTCGTCCGCGAAGGCGGCGACGTCGACGTGGCCGTGCATCGACACGATCGGGAGGTCCCGGACCGCCGCGTAGATCTCGCGGGCGATCGGCCGCGTCACGGGGTCGGCGGGCAGGGCCCGATCGGGGTGCAGCGTCCAGGTGTCGGTCACAGTGTCCTCCTGCGGGCATCGTTGCCGGTTCGGGTAAGCGCTTCCACATCGTAGGCACTGCCCTGCCTCGAGACGAACGTGAGGCGCTGTCCGAAGGTAATGAATAGGGCGTTGCGAACGTTTGCAGTCAAACCCTACGATAGGTGCAAACGTTCGCAGTGTCGCGAATCCCCCAGGAGGTGGCATGGTCACGGTGCACGACGTCGCGCGCGCCGCCGGGGTCTCGATCTCCACCGTGTCGCGCGCCCTGACCGCCCCCGAGCGGGTGGCACCCGCGACCCGCGACCGCGTGACCCGGGCCGCCGCCGAGCTCGGCTATCGGCCCAACGTCGCGGCGAGCGGTCTGCGGATGGGCCGCACGCACGCCGTCGGCCTGCTGGTCCCCGACCTGGAGAACCCGTACTTCGCGTCCGTGACCAAGAGCGTCCAGGCCCGTGCCCGCGCCGAGGGCTACGAGGTCTTCGTCGCCGACTCGGACGAGGACCCCGACGTCGAGCCCGAGCTCATCGGGGCGCTCGCCGCCCGGACCGACGGGCTGCTCGTGGCCTCGCCGCGGTCGGGCGAGGCGGAGCTGCGTGCCGCGCTCGTGGGGGTGACCGCGGTGCTGGCCAGCCGGGAGCTGCCGGCGGTCGCCGGTTCCGAGGGCGCGGGCGCGGGCGAGGGCGACGGCGAGGCGCAGGGGATCCCGTTCGTGGCGGTGGACGACGCCGACGGCGTCGCCCAGATCCTCGGGCACCTGCACGCGCTCGGGCACCGGTCCGTGGGCGTGGCCGCGGGCCCGCCGTCGTCCTGGTCCGGGAGACGCCGGCTCGCCGGGCTGGTCGACGCCGCCGCCCGCTGGGACCTCGACCTGGTGCGGCTGGGCACCTTCCAGCCGTACTTCGCGGGCGGCACCCGGGCGGCCGACCACGCGGTGGCGAGCGGCGTCACGGCCGTCGTCGCGTTCAACGACCTGATGGCGCTCGGCATCCTGAGCCGGCTGCGCGAGCGCGGGATCGACGTGCCGGGCCGGATGTCCGTGGTGGGGTTCGACGACGTCCAGCTCGCCACGCTGGTCTCGCCCGCGCTGACCACCGTGCACGCCCCGCTGGCCCGCCTGGGCCGGCGCGCCGTCGACCTGCTGCTCGCGCGCCTGCGCGGCGGCAGCACGCCGGCGAGCGTCCAGCTCCCCGTGGAGCTCACGATCCGCGGGTCCTCCGGACCCGCTCCCGCCGGGACGGTCAACTGACGCCCGTCCCGGCAGACGAACCCTGGGCGAAGGAGCCCGAGAGAGAGGAAGCACCATGCGCACCTCGAAGAAGGCGGCGGCGCTCGTCGGCGTCGCCGCACTGACCCTGCTGACCGCCTGTGCCCCGCCCGCCCCGCCCGGAGGCGAGAGCGGGGGCGCCGTCACCGACGCGGCCGACGTCCCCGAGACGCCGTCGGAGCCGGTCACCCTGAACATCCTCGACGTCGCGGGCAACCAGCGGCTCACGGAGGGCATGGTCGACGAGTTCGTCGAGAACAACCCGGACGTCATCGAGTCGGTGACCTGGGAGACGGGCGGCGCGCCCGACGTCACGGGCATCGTCAAGCCGCAGGTGGACAGCGGCAACCTGTCCATCGACGTCGTGTTCACCGGGAACGACGGGCTCGCGGCCGGCATCAGCCAGGACCTGTGGATCCCGGTCGTGGACGACTACGGCGACCGGCTGACCAACCAGGAGAACTACCTGGAGCCCGCCGCGAACATGCAGGAGCTCGCCGAGGGCTACGGCGTGGTCACGACGTACTACCCGTCCGGTCCGCTGCTCCAGTACGACCCCGAGGTGGTCGGCACCCCGCCCGCCACGCCCGAGGAGCTGCTGGAGTGGGCCAAGGCCAACCCCGGCAAGTTCGGGTACGCGCGCCCCGCGAACTCCGGCCCGGGCCGCACGTTCCTTATGGGTCTGCCGTACATCCTGGGCGACAAGGACCCGAAGGACCCCGAGAACGGCTGGGACAAGACCTGGGCGTACCTCGAGGAGCTGGGCCAGTACGTCGACACCTACCCCACGGGCACCGGCCAGGTCGTGACCAACATGGCCGACGGCACCTGGTCGATGATCCCGACCACCACCGGCTGGGACATCGCGCCGCGCGCCGAGGGACAGCTCCCGAACACGCTGGAGGCCGCCGCGTTCGACGACTTCACGTGGGTCACCGACGCGCACTACGCCGCGATCCCGAAGGGGCAGAGCGCCGACAAGATCAGCGCGATCCTGCTCCTGCTGCAGGACATGCTCACCCCCGAGCAGAACGCCAAGGCGTACGACGCCGGCTACTTCTACCCGGGCCCCGCGATCGAGGGCGCGACGCTCGACCTCGCGCCGCAGGAGTCGCAGGACGTGATCGAGGAGTTCGGCCGGCCCCTGTTCGACGAGCTCATCGAGTCGCAGGACGCCGTGACCCCGCTCGACGCCGACTCCATGGTCACGGCGTTCGACATCTGGGACCGCGAGGTCGGCGGCGGCAAGGTGGAGGAAGAGGAAGGGTGAGCGACTTCGAGTCCCTGGAGCTGCGGGGCGTCGGCCGCCGCTTCGGCGGGGTGGACGCGCTGGCCGGGCTGGACCTGACGATCAGGGCGGGCGAGTTCGTCGCCCTGCTCGGGCCGTCGGGCTGCGGCAAGTCGACGGCGCTGAACTGCCTGGCCGGCCTGCTGCCGCTCACGCACGGCGAGATCCGGCTGGACGGCAGGCGCATCGACACCCTGCCGCCGGAGCGGCGCGGGTTCGGCATGGTCTTCCAGTCGTACGCGCTGTTCCCGCACCTCAGCGTGGAGAAGAACGTCGCGTTCGGGCTGCAGATGCAGGGCGTGCCGCGGGCCGAGATCGGCTCGCGGGTACGCGCGGCGATCGACCTGGTCAAGCTCGGGGAGCACGCCCGCAAGCTGCCCGGCCAGCTCTCGGGCGGGCAGCAGCAGCGGGTCGCCATCGCGCGCGCCGTGGTGCTCGAACCGTCGCTCGTGCTCATGGACGAGCCGCTGTCGAACCTCGACGCCAAGCTCCGGCTCGACATGCGCACCGAGATCCGGCGCCTGCACCAGTCCCTCGGGCTCACGACGATCTACGTGACGCACGACCAGGAGGAGGCGCTGTCGCTGGCCGACCGCCTGGTCGTCATGCGCGAGGGCCGAGTGCAGCAGGTGGGCACGCCCGACGAGCTCTACGAGAGCCCGACGAGCTGGTACGTCGCCGACTTCATGGGGTACCGGAACATCCTGCCCGCGACCGTCGTCTCGGCGTCCGGGGGCGAGGTGGTGGTGGAGCTGCCGGGCGCGGGTGGATCGGCGGGTCCGGCAGGTTCAGCGGGCCCGGCCGGCGGCGGCGTCCGGCTCACGGGCCGCGCGGTCGGCGCCCTGGCCGCGGGGGACCGCGTGCGGGTGGCGGTGCGCCCGGAGGACTTCTCCGTGGCCGGGTCGGGCACGGCGGGGTCGATCCCCGGCTCCGTCTCGGTGGTCGAGTACCACGGGCGGGAGTTCGCCGTCGGGGTGCAGGCCGGCGAGACCATGCTGCACGCCCGCGCGACGACGGCGCCCGACGTCGGCGGGGCCGTCACGCTGACCGCCCCCGTCGAGCGCATGCTGGTGTTCCCGGAGTCGCTGGACGCCGCCGTCGTGCGGCAGGAGGTGGCGGCGTGAGCGCCGCACGGGACGGAGGCGCGCCATGAGCGGCGTCGGGCAGCGTCCCGGGCGTGCGACCGCGAGCCTGCGGCACCGCCTGGCCGAACGGGGCGTGGACCCGGCGCTGCTCCTGCTCCTGCCGGGGCTCGTGATCGCCGTCGCGCTGTTCGTGTACCCGTTCTCGTACGGGATCGGGCTCACGATCCAGCCCACGGCGGCGATGCAGGAGCAGTGGGGCGGCGGCATCCTCGCCAACTACGTCGCCTTCTTCCGCGACCCGTTCGTGTTCGACTCCGTGTGGCTCACGATGCGCCTCGCCCTGCCCGCCGCCCTGTTCAACGTGCTGGCGTCGGTCCCGGTGGCGATGGTGCTGCGGCACCGGTTCCGCGGCAAGCGGCTGCTGACGTCGCTGCTGGTGCTGCCGATCACCCTGGGCACGGTGCTCACCGCGCAGGGGCTGCTGATCTTCGCGGGGCGGCAGGGCTGGATCAACCGGACGCTGCTGGAGATCGGCCTGATCGACGAGCCGCTCAAGCTGGTGAACAACTACCTGGGCGTCATGTTCTCCCTGGTCATCACCGGCTTCCCGTTCGCGTTCCTGCTCATCTCGTCGTACCTGTCGGGCATCGACCCGTCGCTGGAGCAGGCCGCGAAGACCCTCGGCGCCGGCTGGTGGCAGCGGTTCCGGCGGATCGTCCTGCCGCTGCTCGCACCAGGGCTGGCCACGACGTTCATCCTGACGTTCGTGCTCGCCTTCTCGGTGTTCCCGTCGGCCCGGCTGGTCGGTGACGCCATGGGCGAGACCCGGGTCATGTCCCTCATGGCGTTCCGGGCATTCGGCGAGCAGAACGACTACGCCATGGCGTCCACCATCGCGCTGATGATGGGCGCCGTCGAGCTGCTCGTCGTCGTCGCCGTGCTGGGCCTGCGCTCGCTGCTGTACCGCGGGACCACGGGAGGGAAGGGCTGATGGCCACGTCCACGCTGGAGCGGCCGCTCGCCGCGCGACCGTCCACCTGGTTCGTCTGGGCGGGCATGACGGCGTTCGGGGTGTTCCTGCTCGGGATCCTCGTCGCCGTCGTGGTCGACTCGTTCGGCAAGCAGTGGTTCGACACCTGGCTGCCCGACGGCCTGACCACCGAGCGCTACGTCGAGGCCTGGGACCGGTTCGCCCTGGGCGAGGTGGTCGGCGTGACCGTCGGCGTCGCCGTGCTCGTCGTCGTCATCTCGGTGCTGGTGGGCGTGCCCGCCGCCTACGCGCTGGCCCGCCGCGACTTCCCGGGCAAGCGCGCCGTCATGCTGCTGTTCCTGCTGCCGGTGCTCATGCCGCCCATCACCTACGGCATCCCGCTCGCCACCGTCATGTACTCGTTCGGGCTGGGCCGCACGCTGACCGCCGTCGTGCTGGTCAACCTCGTGCCGTCCGTGCCGTTCGTGATCCTGACGATGACGCCGTTCATCGAGCAGATCAACCCCGCCATCGAGTCGGCCGCCCGGATGTGCGGGGCCCGGACCTGGCAGGTGTTCACGCGGATCCTGGCCCCGCTGCTCGTGCCGGGTATCCTCGCGGCGGCCATCCTGGTGCTCGTGCGGACCGTCGGCCTCTTCGAGCTGACCTTCCTCGTGTCGGGCCCTGGTTCGGACACACTCGTCGTCGCCATCTACCGTGGCATGACGGCAGCCGGCGGTGGTGAGGCGAGACAGCTCATCTCGGCCCTGTCGGTGATCTACACCGCGACGATGCTCGTCATGCTCGTGGTGGCGCTGCGGTTCGTGAACCCGACGCAGCTCGTGGCACAGGTTAAGGAGACACGCGATGACTGAGGACCGCCTGCACCGGGACCACCTCCCGGGCGGCATCGACGCACCCGTGATGCCGACGGCGGTGGGGATCGTCCACCTCGGCATCGGCGCGTTCCACCGGGCGCACCAGGCCGTGTACACGGAGCGCGCCGCGATCGCGACGGGCGACACCACGTGGGGCATCCTGGGCGTCACCCAGCGGTCCGCGACCGTGCGCGACCAGCTCCGCCCCCAGGGCGGCGTGTACTCGGTGCTCACCGCGGGGGAGCAGGAGTCCTCGGTCGAGCTCGTCGGGTCGGTGGTCGACGTCGCCTACCCCGCCGAGGAGACCGAGCGCGTGCTGGCGGCGCTCGCGGCGCCGTCGACCCACGTGGTCACGCTGACGATCACGGAGAAGGGCTACGCCCGGCGGCCTGACGGGTCGCTGGACACCGAGGCGGTGGCCGGGGACCTCGCGGCACTGGCCGCGGTGGTCGCGGCCGGGGCGGCGGGCGCGGCGGTGCGGCCGGCGGCGTCGGCCATCGGGCTGCTGGTGCGCGGGCTCGCCCAGCGCGCCGCCTCCGGCGCACCCATTACCGTGCTGACCTGCGACAACATGGTCGACAACGGCCGGGTGCTCGAACGTCTGGTGCGGGAGGCCGCGGACGCGGCCCTGCCCGGGCCCGAGGGCGACACCCTGCGTGCGTTCCTCGACGCGAGCGTCACGTTCCCGTGCTCCATGGTCGACCGGATCGTGCCGGCGACCACCCCGGAGCAGCGCGACCAGGTGGAGCGGACGCTCGGCGTGCGGGACGAGGGCCTCGTGGTGGGCGAGCCGTTCGCGCAGTGGGTGATCGAGGACCGGTTCGCCGGGCCGCGCCCCGCCTGGGAGGCGGCCGGCGCCACGCTGACCAAGGACGTCGCGCCGTTCGAGCAGGCCAAGCTGCGGCTGCTCAACGGGACGCACTCGCTGGTCGCGTATTCGGGCTGGCTCGCGGGGCACTCGACGATCGCGGGCGGCGTGACCGACCCGGTGATCGCCGAGCGGGCGCGGCAGTACCTCTTCGAGGACGCGCTGCCGACCCTCACCGCACCCGAGGGACTGGACCTGCGGCAGTACGGCGAGCAGATCCTGTCCCGCTTCGCGAACCCGCACACGGGGCACACCACGGCCCAGGTGGCGATGGACGGCACCCAGAAGATCCCGTTCCGCTGGGGCGGTGTGCTCGGGGACTCGCTCGCCGCGGGGCGGGAGCCGCACGGGGTGGCGTTCGGCCTGGCGGCGTGGGCCGAGTTCGTCCGACGCCGGACGAACTCCGGCGAGGGCGTCGACGACCCGCGGGCCGCGGAGCTCGAGGCGCTGGTCGGGGCCGCCGAGGTGCCGGGCGGCTCGGACGGGCTGGGTGACGTCGCGGGGCTGGCCGGCGCCGAGGAGGACCTCCGGGCGCTGCTCGCGCTGCCGGGGCTGCTGCCCGCGGGGACGCCGGAGAGCTACGTCGACACGGTGGCCGCCGAGCTCGAGGCCGTGGTGGGCTGACGCGGTACCGGGCCGCGGCGTCGCGGCGTCGCGGCGCTGATGTCGTCGATGCCGTCGATGCCGCGGCGTCGGCCGAAGGTGCGCTTCTACCCAGCGATTCGGCCCGGATCGAGCCTGGTTCTGGGCCCGATCGCTGGGTAGAAGCGCACTCTCCTCGGGGGATCGGGGCCGACCTTCGCTATCGCCTCGCTTGAGCAGCTCGGCCATCGCGGGTGGGAAAGCCCTTTCCATCCGTGGTCGTCGCGGGTAGGGTTCCTGCGGATCGACGCGGCGGTGTCGCGTCGACCCGATAGAGTGATCGATCACACGCGTCGACGAGGACGGAGCACGATGAGAGTCACGATCCTGGGCACAGGTGCCATCGCCGGAGCCCACGCACGAGCGATCGCGGCCCTGCCGGCGCACGGCGTGGACGCGACCCTGGTGCACGCCGTCGACATCGACGCGGCGCGGGCGGAGGAGTTCGCCCGCGAGCACGACGTCGCCGGGTACGGGACCTCGCTGGAGGGCGTACTGGGCGAGACGGACGTGCTGCACGTGTGCACGCCGCCGGGTGTGCACGCCGACGTCGCGGTGGCGGCGCTCGAGGCGGGCGTGCACGTGGTGGTCGAGAAGCCCGCCACGCTGTCCCTCGCGGAGATCGACCGCATCGCGGCGGCCGAGGCTGCCTCGACGGCGTCGTTCACGCAGGTCGTGCAGCACCGGTTCGGGCACGGTGCGCAGCAGCTGCGCCGCCTGCTGGACGACGGCGCCCTCGGCCGACCGCTGGTCGCCACGTGCGACACCCTGTGGTTCCGGGCGCCGGCGTACTTCGAGGTGCCGTGGCGCGGCCGGTGGGACACCGAGGGCGGCGGGCCGACGATGGGCCACGGCATCCACCAGTTCGACCTGCTGCTGGCGACGCTCGGGCCGTGGTCCGAGGTAACGGCCATGGCCGGCCGCCTCGCCCGGCACGTCGACGCCGAGGATGTCTCGATGGCGATCGTCCGCTTCGCGAGCGGCGCGATGGCGACGATCACCAACTCCCTGCTGTCCCCGCGGGAGACCTCTGACCTGCGGTTCGACACCGAGGCGGCGACGATCGAGCTGTCGCACCTGTACGGCTACACCGACGCGGACTGGACGTTCACGCCCGCCGTGGGCCGGGACGACGTCGCCCAGCTGTGGCAACCGGACCCCGAGGCGCTGCCGTCGGGGCACCTCGCCCAGTTCGTGCCGACGTACCGCGCGTTCGCCGCGGGCGAGGCGCCGCCGGTCACCGCGGCCGACGCGCGCGGCACGTTGGAGCTCGTCGCCGCGATCTACCGGTCGGCGTTCACGGGCAGCATCGTGCGGGCGGGCGAGATCGGCCCGGGCGACCCGTTCCACGAGTCCATGCGCGGCACGGGCCCGAGCTGGGCCCCGCTGAAGGACACGGCGGCACCGATACCCGCCGCGAGCTGACCGGCCTTGCGGCGCGGCGCCGGGCGCCCTGCTGCCCGACGCCGCCTGGCTGGCAGCCGCCCGTCCGCCCGGCGTCGGCTGCCCGGCTGCTGGCCGCCCGGCGTCGAACGTAGGCAGGGTCGCGCTATGAGCTCTCATGAGCCGACTGCTCCTACGTTCGACCGGCCCGATGTGGCCCCGGCCGGCGGCAGGGGGGCGGCAGGGTGGCGGCAACGGCGTGTCGACCCGTGGCCGCGGGGTTGGTTGCGGAATCCGCGCTGAGAACGCCACCAACTCTGCGCTCGCCGCAGGGCAGCGGTTGGCGCTGACCACCGCACGCGGCCAGTGTCGTGCTGCCCGACGTCGGCTGGGTGCGCGCCGTCGAACGTAGGCCTGGTCGGCTCATGGGAGCTCATGCGCCGACAACTCCTACGTTCGGCTGCCCGGCGGTGCCCTCGGCGAACGCCCGTGCCCTGTGGGACCGCAGTCCCGCCCCCTCGGCACTCAGCAACCCGGCCCCGGGGAGGGCGCCCACCGCTCCGGTAGCGGCCCGCCCTCCAACGATGCAGTTCGTTACGAATTCCTGACCTGGGGCTCTGGACAACGCTTCCCGGAGCGGTATTGTATCGATTCAGTCGGCGGTCGAGGATGCAGCCGGCCACCAGCAGCACACAGAGCAAGGAGGCTCACGTGGTCCGCACACGCACCACCACAAGGACGGCGGCCGTCCAGGTCACGGCCCTCGCAGCGGCTTCGGCCCTGGCCCTCTCGGCCTGCGGCGGCGGTACGACCGCCTCGGCCGAGGCAGCGCCGGTAGCCACCGACCGGGACATCGAGCTGTCCCTCGTCTGGTGGGGGGACGACGACCGCGCGGCCCGGTACGAGGAGGCGGTGGCGCTCTTCGAGGAGGAGCACCCCAACATCGACGTCCAGACGCAGTTCCAGGCCTGGGACGACTACTGGACCGCTCGCAGCACCGAGGCCGCTGGCCAGACCCTGCCGGACGTGTTCCAGATGGACCTCGCGTACATCCACCAGTACGCGTCGAACAACCAGCTGCTGGACCTGTCGAACCAGCTCGGCGTGAACCTGCAGACCGACGACTTCGACGAGACGGTGCTCGCCTCCGGCTCGGTCAACGACGGCCAGTACGGCATCCCGACCAGCACCAACACCCTCGGCATGTTCCACCACGACGACCTCCTGGAAGAGCTCGGCATCGAGCCGCCCGAGGAGGGCCTGACCTGGGACGAGTACGACGCCTGGCTCCGTGAGGTCAGCGCCGCGGGCGCGGACCACGACCCGCAGATCTACGGCGGTACCGACTACACCGGCACGCTGTGGCTGTTCATCCAGTGGCTGGTCCAGCAGGGCAAGACGGCGTTCGGCGACGACGGCATGCCGGCCTTCGACAAGGCCGACCTCGTCGCGTGGGCCGAGCGTACCCAGCCGTTGCGCGACGACGGCGTGTTCTTCCCCGTCGAGCGGGCCAAGCAGGTCGAGCCCCTGACGGGCATGCAGGTGGGCCAGGCCGCTACCGAGATGACCTGGGACAACATGCTGGCCGGCTACTCGGCCGGCGCGGGCAGCGAGAACCTCGACCTGCTCCCGGTGCCGACCGGCGCCGACGGCTCGGCGCAGTTCTGGAAGCCGTCGATGCTGCTCTCGTCGTCGGCGACGACACAGGAGCCGGACGCCGCTGCCGCGCTCATCGACTTCCTCGTGAACGACCCCGAGGTGGGCAAGATCTTCGGCACCTCGAAGGGCGTGCCCGCCGTGGCGGCCCAGCGCGACGCCATGGAGGTCGAGGAGGGCTCGATCGACAGCAAGATCGTCGGCTACGAGGAGCACGTCGCCGAGCGCGTCACGGAGGACACCCCGCTGCCCGTCGAGGGCTACGGCGTGGTCGAGGCCGAGTTCAAGCGGCTGGGCGAGGAGCTGTCCTACGGCAACATCACGCCGGAGGAGTTCGCCGACCAGTGGTTCCAGAGCGCCGAATCGAACCTCGGCGGGTCCTGACCATGTCCGCGACCACCACCGAGCGCGGGCGCTCGGCCGGGCGCGGCGGCGTGCGGGGGACGGCGACGTCGTCGTCCCCCGCGCGGGGCGGCGGCAAGCCGCGGCGCGACCGGTCCGACGTGAAGGCCGGGTACGCGTTCCTGTCCCCGTGGCTCCTCGGGTTCGTGCTGCTGACGGCCGGCCCCATGCTGATGTCGCTGTACCTCGCGTTCACCGACTACAACCTCTTCCGGGCCCCGACGTTCGTCGGCATCGACAACTTCACCGCCCTGTTCGCCGACCCGCGGTTCCTCAAGTCCGCTCAGGTGACGGCGGTCTACGTGCTCGTGGGCGTGCCGGTCAAGCTCGCGGCGGCCCTCGCCGTCGCCCTGCTGCTCAATGCCAAGCACCGCGGCCAGGGCGCCTACCGCTCGATGTTCTACGCGCCGTCGCTCATCGGGGCCAGCGTGTCCGTGGCGATCGTCTGGCGCGCCATGTTCATCGACGACGGCATCGCCGACCAGGTCCAGCAGTTCTTCGGCCTGCCGGCCGGCGGCTGGGTGGGCGACCCGAGCATGACCATGCCGATGATGATCCTGCTGGCCGTGTGGCAGTTCGGCGCACCTATGGTGATCTTCCTGGCGGGGCTCAAGCAGATCCCGGCCGAGCTGCACGAGGCGGCCGCCGTCGACGGCGCCGGGCCGATCCGCCGGTTCGTCTCCGTGACCCTGCCGATGCTCTCGCCCGTGCTGTTCTTCAACCTGCTGCTCGAGACGATCGGTGCGTTCCAGGTGTTCAGCTCCGCGTTCATCATCTCGGGCGGCACGGGCGGTCCCGCCGACTCGACGCTCTTCTACACGTTCTACCTCTACCTCAAGGGCTTCACGGAGTTCCGGATGGGGTACGCCTCGGCCATGGCCTGGGTGCTCGTGCTCGTGGTCGGCATCATCACCGCCGTCCTGTTCCGCACCTCGCGTGCCTGGGTCCACTACACGGGAGACGTGCGATGACGACAGCGACGACAACCGCCCCGAGCGCCGCCCCGACGCGCTCGCCGAGTACGACGGCGACCCGGCGCAAGCGCCTGCGGTCCGCCGTGTTCCACGTGCTCGTGATCGCCGTCGCCGTGGTGATCCTGTACCCCGGCGTGTGGATGGTGATGAGCTCGTTCAAGCCGAGCGGCGACATCGTCGGCAACGTGAACGTGTGGCCCGAGACGTGGACGCTGGAGAACTACACGTCGGCGCTGAGCGGTATCGGCGGCGTCTCGTTCTGGACGTTCGTGCTCAACTCGCTGATCCTCGCGGTCGGGTCGGTCGTGGGCATCGTCCTGTCGGCCACCGTGTCCGCCTACGCGTTCGCGCGGATCAGCTTTCCCGGCCGCGGCGTGTACTTCGCGGTGATGATCGGCACGATGCTCCTGCCGTTCCACGTGGTGATCATCCCGCAGTACATCCTGTTCAACTCCATGGGCCTGGTGAACACGTTCGTGCCGCTGCTGGCACCCAAGTTCCTGGCCACGGAGGCGTTCTTCGTCTTTCTCATGGTGCAGTTCCTGCGGGGGCTGCCGCGCGAGCTCGACGAGGCGGCGCGGATCGACGGCTGCGGGCACTGGGGCATCTTCCGGCTCGTGCTGCTCCCGCTGATGCGGCCGGCGGTGATCACCAGCTCGATCTTCGCCTTCATCTGGTCGTGGAACGACTTCCTCGGCCCGCTGCTCTACCTCAAGCGGCCCGACACGTACCCGCTGCCCATCGCGCTGCGGCTCTACGTGGACCAGACGTCGGTCTCCGACTACGGCGCGCAGATGGCCATGGCCGTGCTCGCTCTGGTGCCCGTGCTGCTGTTCTTCGTGGTCTTCCAGCGGTACCTGGTGGACGGCGTCGCGACGCAGGGCCTCAAGGGCTGACCACCGTGAACGCACAGGAGCAGGCCGACGGGTCCGCCGCGCCGCCGGCCCGCGGACGCCGCGCGGCCGGTGAGGGCTGGTTCCCCCTGCTGGGGGAGACCCTGCTGACCGGGCTGCTCGTGCTCGCCGGCAGCCTGCCCGTCGTGACCGCCCCGGCGGCGCTCGCCGCCGGGGCCGCGCACCTGCGGCGACACCTCGGCGGGTACGACACCTCCGTCCGGTCCTTCTGGCGGGACTGGCTGGCAGCCGTGCGCGGGCTGTGGGTGCTGGGCGTCCTGGTGCTCGTCGCCGCGGTCGCGGTGACGGTCAACACCGGGCTGACGGCGTCGGCCGCGCTGCCGGGCGCGTCGGCCGTCCGGTGGGTCACGTGGGCCGCCGCGGCCTGCGCCTCGGTGGTGCTCGTGCGCACCGCGGCGGCGTGGTCGGACGGCGAGCCCGGGCCGGGTCCCGGGGCCGACGTCGGGGCGGGTGCGGAGACCGGAACCGGGCCGGGCACCGTCGGCAGCAGGACCGTGTGGCGGCTGCTGGCGCGCGGGGCGGCCCGCTCCCGCGACGATCTGGTGGGTTCGGCGCTGCTGCTGGCGGCGCTGGTGATGTGCGTGGTGCTCGTGTGGATGTTGACGCCGCTCGTCGTGGTGACGGGTGGCCTGCTCAGCCTGGCGGCGGTCGCCGTCGAGACCCGGCGCGCGCTGCCGCGCCCGGTCGACTGAAAGTGCGCACGTCTTCGTGAGATCGAGAATTCAGAGAGGAATTCGACAATGATCCCGAGAACCATCCGGACCGGAGCCGTGCTGGCGACGGCACTCAGCCTCGGCATGAGCGGGGTGGGCGCCGTGGCGTTCGCGGCCACCGCCTCGACCGCCGTCCCGGCCAGCACCCTGACCACGGTCCCGGCCGCCGAGGCGACCACCGCCCAGGGCGACCCGGCCGCGAAGGGCGGGCGTCCGACGTCGGGCACCACGGGCACCGAGAAGCTGGGCCGCGGGCTCGTGGCCGCCGCGACCAGCGAGGGCGTGTTCCTGAGCTGGCGCCTGCTCGCGCCCGAGGTCACCGGCCACACCGACGCCGGGCTGAAGGGTCCGGGCTTCGCGGTGTACCGCGACGGGCGTCGCGTCGCGACGGTCACGGGCGCGACCAACTACCTCGACGCCGCGGGCACGGTGGACGCCCGGTACCGGGTGGTGCCGCTGAGCGGGCCGAACGCGGGCCGGGCGGCGTCGGCCGACGTGTGGGGCGACGGCCACCTGGACATCCCCCTGAACAAGCCCGCCGACGGCGTCACGCCCGCCGGCGAGGCCTACACCTACCGCGCGAACGACGCCTCCGTGGCGGACCTCGACGGTGACGGCGACTACGAGGTCGTCGTGAAGTGGGACCCGTCCAACTCCAAGGACGTGTCCCAGGTGGGCTATACGGGCAACGTCTACCTCGACGCCTACGAGCTGGACGGCACGCAGCTCTGGCGCATCGACCTGGGCGTGAACATCCGCGCGGGCGCGCACTACACGCAGTTCCCTGTCTACGACTACGACGGCGACGGCCGCGCCGAGCTCATGGTCAAGACCGCCCCCGGCACCCGGGTGACCACGTACCGGGACGGGAAGCCGGCCGGTCAGCGCTACGTGCCGATCGCCAAGGACGACCGCGCCGCCGGAGTACGCGACACGGACGACTACCGGATGTCCGCCGGGGACTACTACGAGCACCTCGTGGACACGTTCCGTGGCTGGTCCACGCGCCCGGAGGTCGTCTCCGGTCAGTGGCCGGCCACGCTGGAGGAGGCGTGGGGCATCGACACGCGGTGGACCTACCCGCTGTCCGACGCCGACGCCCGCGCCGCCGTCGACCACTTCGTCGACGTCTACGCGCCGTCCCGCTCGACGCGCAACCAGCTCCGGCTGTTCGAGGGCTTCGTGATCAGCGGTCCGGAGTACCTCACCGTCTTCGACGGGCTCAGCGGGCGCGCGCTGGAGACCGTCGACTACGAGCCCGGGCGCACCGACGACGGGCTCCGCTGGGGCGACTACGCGATGGCGCGCATCGAGCCCGGCAACCGGGTGGACCGCTTCCTGTCGGGGGTCGCGTACCTGTCCGAGGGCAAGGCCAGCGCGATCTTCGCGCGCGGCTACTACACGCGCTCGACCATCGCTGCGTACGACTGGGACGGCAGGCACCTGACGCGGCGCTGGCTCGCCGACTCGGGCTGGACGCCCATGTCCAACCCGTTCAACGACAGCCCGCACGGCGTGCCCGGCACCTCGCCCGAGTGGGGGAGCATCACCACGCAGGGCTTCCACTCGCTGTCGGCGGCCGACGTCGACGGTGACGGCCGGCAGGAGATCGTCTACGGGTCCGCGACGCTCGACGACGACGGCTCGCTCCTGTACTCGTCGTTCGAAACGCTGCCCGAGGGCTCCGCGAACCCGGGGGCGCGCGCCGGGCTGGGCCACGGCGACGCCATGCACGTGACCGACATCGACCCGGAGCGGCCGGGGCTGGAGATCTGGACCGCGCACGAGGGCGCCACGTGGGCGCCGTACGGCTCCGCGATGCGTTCGGCCGAGGACGGCGAGGTGCTGTTCGGGCAGTACTCCGGGCGGGACACCGGCCGTTCGATGATCGGCGACGTGCTGCCGGACGTGCCGGGCATCGAGGTGTGGGCGTCCATGCCGGACGGCACCCTCGGGTCGGGCACGCTGAGCGCCACGGGTGAGCAGGTGGCGACGTCGACCATGGGGACCAACCAGTCCGTGCGGTGGGCCGGCGACGGGACCACGCAGGTCGTGGACGGCGCGGACCCGGCGACGCCGACGATCCGCGACTGGTCGCGCGGCGTGGTCGCGACCCTGGACGGCACGCTGACCAACAACGGCACCAAGGGCAACCCGTCGCTCGTGGCCGACGTGCTCGGCGACTGGCGCGAGGAGGTGCTGGTGCGCACCACGGACTCGACCGCGCTGCGGCTGTTCACCACCACCGAGCCCAGCGACATCGCGCTGTACACGCTCATGCAGGACCCGCAGTACCGCGTCGAGGTGGCGCGGCAGCAGACGACGTACAACCAGCCCTCGTACCCGAGCTTCTACCTGGCCTCGGACACGGACTGGTCGACGGTGCCGATCCCGGGCCGGGGCTGAGATCGGCTGAGGAGGGCGGGCCGGCCGGTCGGCCCGCCCTCCTCAGGGAGGTCCCACCCTGGGCGGAGGCGATGTCCAGGATGTCCTTCGTGCGGGGGATCCGTCCGCCGTCCGGCCCCCAGCAGACTGACGGGGTGCCGAGACGAAGGAGCATCCCCATGAGTGCACACCGCCGAGTCAGGGCAGCCCTGAGCGTGGTGGTCGCCGGAGCCCTGCCGCTCACCGGCGCGGGCATGGCGACGACGGCGTCCGCCACCGCGGTGCCCGCGACGCCCGCGGTGACCGCGGAACCCGACGAGAGCGCGGCGCCGTCCGCCGCGGCCGCGATCGACGACCCGCTGGCGCTGACCCGCCAGGTCCGGGACGCGGCCGACCAGGCCGCGTCCGCCCCCGCCGCCCGTGCGCTGACCACCGACGCGGGCATCCGCCGCGAGCTCGACCGGGCCGTCGCCGGCCTGGTGGACGACGGCGCCGTCGCCGTCACCGCGCGCGTCGAGACGCCGGACATCACCTGGTCGGGCGCGGACGGCGTCCGCGAGCTGGACGGGCACGCCCGCGCCCGCACGAGCGACCCGTTCCGCGTGGCGAGCAACACCAAGCCCATGATCGCGACGCTGGTGATGCAGGAGATCGAGAAGGGCACCTGGACGCTGGACACGAGCGTCGAGGACGTGCTGCCCGGCGCCCTGCCGCGGGACGTGACGATCGAGCAGCTGCTCAGCCACACCTCGGGCGCCCCGACGGCGTCGGAATACCTGATTCTCGACAAGATGCAGGACCCGACGGACATCGACGAGTACTTCGCGGTGCTGGGCGAGCACTACTCGGACGGCGACCACGTCCGGGCGGCACACACCGCGCCCTGGATGCTGGAGCCGGGCACCGGCTTCTCCTACTCCAACGCCGGGTTCGTGACGCTCGGCATGATGCTGGAGAAGGTGAACCGGACCGACCTCGACGAGCTCCTGGAGGAGCGCGTGTTCGAGCCGGCCGGCATGCGCCGCAGCGACTACCCCGAGAGCCCGCAGAAGCGCGGGCCGTTCCTGCACGACGCCGCGTACACGGGCGCCGACGGCGCGGGCTGGTACTCGGTCGAGCACTTCGACCCGACGCTGTTCCGCGCGGCGGGCGCCGTGACCAGCACGACGAAGGACCTCGCGGCCTTCAACGAGGCCCTGGTCACCGGCAAGCTGGTCGAGCCGGAGACCGTGACCGACATGCTGACCCCGCGCAGCGCCGAGGGGATCGAGTACGGCCTGGGCACCTACCGCCTGCCCGACCCGTGCGTGCCCGGCGAGTACCTGTACGGGCACGACGGCGCGAGCTTCGGCGCGCTGAGCGTCAACTTCACCTCGCTCGACGGGGAGCGGCAGCTCTCGTTCGGCGTGACCGGGCGCAACGTCACGGCGGACCCGGAGGCGCTGTACGACCTGAGCGACCTGCTGGTCCCGATGTTCGAGGCGACCTGCTGAGACTCACCCCGCCCTATCTCGCTGCGGTTCTACTTCGGCGGGGTGGGGGAGCTGGAGCCGCGGACCACCAGCGTGGGCTGGAACATCACGTGCTCGGCCGCGGCGTCGGGCCCGTCGAGCAGGAGGTCGGCGGCGCGGACCCCGATCTCGTGGGTCGGCTGCCGCACGGACGTCAGCGGCGTGGACAGCTCGGCGGCGAAGGCGACGTCGTCGTACCCCACGACCGCGACGTCGGCGGGGACGGCGATGTTCTCCGTGCGCAGCGTGCGCAGTACGCCGAGCGCGACGAGGTCGTTGACGCAGAAGACGGCGGTGGGCCGGTCGCCCGACGCCAGCAGCCCGCGGATCGCGGCCTCCCCGCCCTCGGCGTTGAGGCTGGACACCGTGATCTCCACGAGCGCGGTCGCGGGGTCGAGCCCCGCGGCGACCAGCTCCTTGACCACGCCCTCGTGCCGGTCGGCGCACTGCCGGATCGTGTGCGGGCCGTTGAGGAACGCGATGCGTGTGTGTCCCTGGTCGAGCAGGTGCCGCGCGGCGAGCTCGCCGCCGCGCACGTCGTCGACGGCCACGGACGAGATGCTCGGGTCGGACGACGGGCGGTCGAGCAGCACCACGCCGGTGCCACGCCGGCGCACCGCCAGGAGGTGCTCGATGTCGTCGGTGGCCGGCACCACCATGACGCCCTGCACGCCGTGCTCCTCGAACAGGCGCAGGTAGCGCTGCTCACGCTCGGGGTCGTCGTCCGACGACGCGACCATGAGCGTGAAGTCGTCCTGGTCCAGGCGCTGCTCGATACCCCGTGCGACGTCGGTGAAGAACGGGTTGGCGATGTCCAGCACGATGGCGCCGACCGTGGTGATGGTGCCCGCGCGCAGCTGCCGGGCCGAGCCGTTGCGCACGAAGCTCAGCTCGTCGATCGCGGCCTCGACCCGCTCGCGGGTGCCGGGCAGCACCCGCTCGGGACGGTTGAGCACGTTGGACACCGTGCCGACGGAGACGCCGGCGGCGCGGGCGACGTCGGCGATGGATGCTCGGCGGTGAGCGGCCGGCTGGGTCATGGAGCGCCTCCTTGCTTCGGGCTACATTATGAACCGTTTCAGGCCGCAGGTGGTCGAGGAGGACCAGACATGTCGAGCAACACGGCGGGCGCACGCGTCTGCTTCACGTCGCGGGTGCGGGCGGACCGGTTGGCCGAGTACCGGGCGGCCCACGCCGCCGTCTGGCCGGAGATGCTCCGCGCCCTGCGCGACACGGGCTGGCGGGACTACCACCTGTTCCTGCGCGACGACGGTCTGCTGGTCGGCATCCTGGTGACCGACGACTACGCGGCGGCGCAGCGCGGGATGGCCGCGACCGAGGTCAACGCGCGCTGGCAGGCGGCGATGTCGGGCTTCTTCGTCGACGAGGGCAACCCGGACGACAGCTTCGTGCTGCTGGACGAGGTGTTCCACCTGGAGGCCCAGCTCGCCGCGCTGCCGGACGGCTCGTAGCGGGTCCGCGTGATCTTCGAGGCCTGAGTTTCTCCGCTCTGACGGCCGTCAGAGCGGAGAAACTCAGGCCTCGAAGGTGACGTCGGCTAGTTGACGCCGCCCTCCGGCTCGTTGAGGGCCTCGATGTCGGTGATCGCGGTGCGCTGGCCGACCAAGCGGTTCGTGATCCACGTCAGCAGCCACAGCACGAGGCCGATCCCGAGGAGCCAGCCCGCGATCGTGTAGGTGAGCGGGTCGCGCCCGGTCCACGGGCCCACGAAGAACGCGCAGGCGATCGCGCCGATGACCGGCAGGACCGTCGGCGCCACGAAGTGCCTGCGGTCGATCGGGTCGCGCCGCAGCACCAGCACGCAGACGTTGACGATGGCGAACACGCCCAGGAGCAGCAGCGCCGTGGTGTCGCCGAGCGCGGCGACCACGTCGTTGTCCGGGTCCCGGCTGACGAAGTAGATCAGGCCGAAGGAGATCGCCGTGGTGACCAGGATGGCCACCCACGGCGTCTGCCGCCGGGCACCCACCCGCCCGAGCACGCCGGGCAGCACGTTCTGCTTGGCCATGCCGTACAGCAGGCGGCTGGCCATCAGCATGTTGATGAGCGCCGAGTTGGCCACGGCGAACATCGAGATGAACGGCAGGATGTCGCCCGCCGGGATGCCCGGCGCCGCGGTCTCGACCACGGTCACGAGCGGGGTCTCGCTGTCCGCCAGCACGCCGACCGGGACGATCGCGACGGCGAACAGGGAGACGAGCACGTAGATGACGCCGGTGATGCCGATGCCGGTGATCATCATCTTGGGGAAGTTCTTGACCGGGTCGTGCGTCTCCTCGGCCATGTTCACGGAGTCCTCGAAGCCGACCATCGCGAAGAAGGCGAGCGCGGTCGCGGCCGTCACGGCGAAGAAGGCGCCCTTGTCGTTCGGGTCCTCGAACACGATGGTCCGGGAGAAGTCGACCTCACCGGCGAACGCGGCGTAGAAGCCGATGAGGATCACGAGCAGCAGGCCGGACAGCTCGACGAGCGTCAGGAAGATGTTCGCCTTGACGCTCTCGCCCACGCCCCGCAGGTTCACGGCCGCGACCACACCCATGAAGACCAGGGCGACGGTGATGACGAGCGTCGAGTTCTCGGCGTCGAGCCCGAAGCCCACCGCGAGGTTCGAGGCGAACGCCCGGGACGCCGTCGACGCGGACGTGATGCCGGAGCACATGACGGTGTAACAGACCATGAAGGTGAGGATGTGGACCCCGAACGCCTTGTGCGTGTAGAGCGCCGCGCCGGCAGCCCGGGGGTACTTGGTCACCAGCTCCAGGTACGAGAAGGCGGTGATCAGCGCGATGGCGAAGGCGACGATGAAGGGCGCCCACGCCGCACCGCCCACCTGCGCGGCCACCTTGCCGGTGAGCGCATAGATGCCGGTACCGAGGATGTCGCCCACGATGAAGAGCAGGAGGAGCTTGGGCCCCATGACCCGCTTGAGCTCGGTCGGTTCCTCGCCGAGGGCTGCGTGCTCCTCGGCCGTTGGCTGGCTCATTCCGTCGCCTCCGTTCTGAGGCGGCACGTCGTCGGGCCACCTCCGTACGCTGCGGGCAGTGATCACCCCTGATCGGCCAAGGGTTCCGCAACGGGCACGACTCGGCAACGGACGCGCCGCAAGTTCTTGACGCTCTGACCTGGCAGGTCTATCTTCCGAAGTATCTGTTTGAACGATTCAAACGCCAGATAGCGGTCAATGCAGACCGCCCGCACATCTCGACGGAGAGACATGCAGAACGCCGCACCGACGCTGCGCCTGGAGGGGGTCGCCAAGTCCTTCGGGCCCGTGGCCGCGCTCCGCTCGGGCACCCTGGTGGTGCAGCCCGGCAGCATCCACGCCCTGGTCGGCGAGAACGGCGCGGGCAAGTCCACGCTGGTCAAGGTCGTGGGCGGCGTGCACCGCCGGGACGCGGGCGTGGTCGAGCTCGACGGCGAGCCCGTGGACTTCACGGGTCCCGCCGAGGCCAAGGCGGCCGGCGTCGCCGTCATCCACCAGGAGCCCGCGAGCTTCCCCGACCTGACGGTCGCCGAGAACATCTACCTCGGCCGCGAGCCCCTGGGCCGGTTCCGCCGCATCGACCGGCGCGCCATGCGCGCCGGCGCGCGCGAGCTGTTCCGGGACCTCGGCGTGGACCTCGACCCGGACCGCCCCGCGGAGGGCCTGTCCATCGCGGACCAGCAGATCGTCGAGATCGCCAAGGCGATCTCCCTGGACGCCCGGCTCCTGGTCATGGACGAGCCGACGGCGGCGCTCAGTGCCGTCGAGGTGCGCCGCCTGTTCGCCGTCGCCCGCGGGCTGCGCGACGCAGGCCGCGCCGTCGTCTTCATCTCGCACCGCCTCGACGAGGTCGCCGACCTCTGCGACACCGTCACCGTGATGCGCGACGGCGAGCACGTCTCGACCGACCCGGTGGCCGACGTGACGGCCGACGAGCTGGTGCGGCGCATGGTCGGGCGTGCCGTCTCCGACCTCTACCCCAAGGTCCCGAGCACGCCCGGCGAGGTGGTGCTCCGCGTCGAGGGGCTGCAGTCCACCGGCACCTTCCACGACGTGTCCTTCGAGGTCCGGGCGGGCGAGATCGTGGGCCTCGCGGGTCTGGTCGGGGCCGGGCGCAGCGAGATCGCCCGCGCCGTCTTCGGCGTCGACCGGTACGACGCCGGGCGCGTCACCCTGGGCGGGCGGGCACTGCGTCCGGGCGACCCGACCGCGGCCATCGCCGCGGGCCTCGCCCTCGTCCCCGAGGACCGGCGGCTGGAGGGCCTGGTCACCGAGTCCTCCGTGGCCCGCAACGTCTCCGCGGTCTCCCGACGCCGCCTGGCCCGCCTGGGCATCCTGCTGCCCGACGCCGAGGCGCGCCTCGCGCGCGACTGGTCCGGCCGGCTGGCGGTGAAGGCCGGGGCGCTCGACGCCGTGGCCACGACCATGAGCGGCGGCAACCAGCAGAAGGTGGTGCTGGCCAAGTGGCTGGCCACCGGCCCCAAGGTGCTCATCGTCGACGAGCCCACCCGCGGCATCGACGTGGGCACCAAGGCCGAGGTGCACCGGCTGCTGTCCACGCTGGCCGCCGAGGGGTTGGCGGTCCTGATGATCTCGTCCGAGCTGCCCGAGGTGCTGGGCATGGCCGACCGCGTGCTCGTGGTCCGCGAGGGGCGCATCGTCGCGGCGCTCGACCGGGCCGAGGCCACGCCGGAGGCCGTGATGCGCGCCGCGACGCCGGGTGCGTCGTCCGAGCGGGGTGACGCCGCATGAGCGCCCTGCTGCGCCGGCGCGAGGCCGGCATCGCCCTGGCCCTCCTGGTCGTGATCGGCGTGACCACCGCGATCCAGCCCGGCTTCCTGCTCAGCTCGGGCGGCTGGCGGGACCTGCTGCTCACGCCCGCGATCCTCGTGGTGCTCGCCGTGGGCCAGGCGGTGGTGGTCATCACGCGCAACGTCGACCTCTCGGTGGGGTCGATGCTCGGCCTCACCGCGTACCTGACGGGCCGGCTGTTCATCGAGGCGCCCGACCTGCCGGTCGTCGTGGTGGCCCTGGTCGCCGTCGCGGCCGGGGCGGCGCTGGGCCTGGTCAACGGCTCGATCGTGGCGTTCGCCCGCGTGCCGGCCCTCGTGATCACGCTCGGCACGCTGTACGTGTACCGCGGCGTGGCCTTGACCTGGGCGGGCAGCGACCGGATCGACGCCGGCGACATGCCGCGCGCGTTCCTCGCCCTGGGCACGCGGCAGGTGCTGGGCATCCCGGTGCTGACGCTGGTCGCCGCCGTCGTGCTGGCCGTCGTCGGCTACTACATGTACACCGCGCGCGGTGGGCGGCAGCTCTACGCGATCGGGTCCGACCCCGACGCCGCCGAGCTGCAGGGCCTGCCCGTCCGGCGTCGGCTGCTCGGGGCGTTCGCCCTGAACGGGGCGCTCGCCGGGCTGGCCGGCGTGATGTTCGCCGCCCGGTACGGCACCGTGTCGTCCGGCGCGGGGGTGGGCCTGGAGCTGCAGGTCGTGGGCGCGGTCGTGGTGGGCGGCGTCGCGATCTTCGGCGGCAGCGGCACCGTCGTCGGGGCGGCCCTCGGCGCGATGCTGCTGCTCACGATCAACCGGGCCCTGCCCGTCGTGGGCATCCCCGACTTCTGGCAGCGCGCGGTGGTGGGCGCGCTCATCATCGGCGCCATCGCGCTGGACCGGCTGCTGGCCCGGCGGCGGTCGCACCGCCTCGCGGCCGAACGAGATACCGACCAACCCGGCGACGCCGGCCCGGCCGACCGCGAGGAGGCGAACCGATGAGGACCCACGCCCGCCCGTGGTGGCAGCGCGCGCTGCTCACCCGCGAGATGCTGACGATCCTGATCCTGGTCGCGGCCTGGGTGGTCGCGTCCGCGACCGTGCAGGGCTTCGACGGCCCGCTCACCATCACCTACCTCGTGCTCGACGTCGCCCCCGTGCTGCTCATCGCCCTGCCCATGACGCTGATCATCGCCACGGGCGAGATCGACCTGTCGGTCGCGTCCGTCGTGGGCCTGTCCAGCGTGACCTTCGGGCTGCTGCACCAGGCGGGGTTCGGCCTGGGGGTCGCCCTGCCGGTGTCCGTGCTGCTGGGCGCGGTGTGCGGCGCCGTCAACGGGGCGCTGGTCGCGTACGGCGGCCTGCCGTCGCTGGCCGTCACCATCGGCTCGCTCGCCCTCTACCGCGGGCTCGCCGTGGGCCTCCTGGGCACCACGGCGATCACCGACTTCCCCGAGTCCTGGACCGACGGCGCCACCGAGAACCTCGGGGAGTCGCCCTGGCCCGTGATCACCCTCGGCCTGGTCCTGATGATCGCCGTCTTCGCGGTGCTGCTGCACGCCACGCCGTTCGGCCGGAACGTGCTGGACATCGGCCGCAGCAGCGAGGCCGCCCGGTTCTCCGGCGTCGACGTCAAGCGGACCCTCCTGATCCTGTTCGTGCTGTCCGGGGCGGTCTCGGCGCTCGCGGGCGTCTACTACACGCTCCGTTACGGCAGTGCCCGCGGCGACAACGCGACCGGCCTGGAGCTACAGGTCGTGGCGGCGGTGCTCCTGGGCGGGGTGTCCATCTTCGGCGGACGCGGCGCGATCCACGGCGTGGTCGCGGGCGTGCTGCTCATCGGCGTGCTCAGCAGTGCCCTCCGGCTGGAGGGGGTCACCGTCAACGTCATCAACATCGTGATCGGCACGGCGCTCGTCGTGTCGGTGGTCGCGCCGCGCATCGCGGGCGGCCTCAGGGTCCGACGGCGGAGCGCTGTCGGGCACGGAAGCTAGGGAGACGAACGATGAGGTTCACATCTGTGCTCGCGGCCGGCACGGCCGCTGTGCTCGCACTGGGGCTGACCGCCTGCGGCGGCGGAGACGACGAGGGCGGTGACGGCGCCGGCGGCGAGACCGAGGGCGCCACCATCACCATGCTGCCCAAGAACTTGGGCAACCCGTACTTCGAGGCGTCCACCGCGGGCGCGGAGGAGGCGGCCGCCGAGCTGGGGGCCACCGTCGACGAGGTGGGGCCGGACACACCGACGCCCGACTCGCAGGTGCCGTTCATCAACACCGCCGCCCAGCAGGGTGTGAGCGCGCTGGTGATCTCGGCGAACGACCCGACGGCCATCGGCGACGCGCTCGACGAGGCGCGGTCGGCGGGCACCAAGGTGGTCACGTTCGACTCGGACACCGAGCCGCAGTACCGCGACCTGTTCGTCAACCAGGCCTCGGCCGAGGGCATCGCGGACAAGCAGCTCGAGCTCATCTCCGACCAGATCGGCGGCGAGGGCGAGATCGCGATCCTCTCGGCGTCGGCCAACGCGACCAACCAGAACGCGTGGATCGCGATCATGGAGGAGAAGCTGGCCTCCGACTACCCGGACATCGAGCTCGTCGAGACCGCGTACGGCGACGACGACGACCAGACGTCGTTCGACAAGACGGCGGCGCTGCTCCAGTCGCACCCGGACCTCAAGGGGATCGTGTCGCCCACGACCGTGGGTATCGCCGCGGCGGCGCGCTACGTGTCGACGTCGGAGTACAAGGGCAAGGTCGCGGTCACCGGCCTCGGCACACCCAACCAGATGCGCGAGTACGTCGACGACGGCACCGTCGAGGCGTTCGCGCTGTGGAACCCGACCGACCTGGGCTACCTGGCGACGGAGGCCGCCGCGGCCCTGGTGGCGGGCGACATCACGGGCGAGGAGGGCGACACCTTCGAGGCCGGCCGGCTCGGCGAGTACACCGTGGGGGCCGACGGCGAGGTGCTGCTCGGCGAGCCGTTCGTGTACGACAAGAGCAACATCGACGACTTCGACTTCTGACCGCCGGAGCCGGCCGTGGCGCCGGGCTGCGCCGGGCCGGATCTTGGTGTCCGGGCTGCTCCTCTTTGAGGCCGGGGTTGCTTCGCTTTCAGACCGTTCAAAGCGGAGCCACCCCGGTCTCAAAGGGGAGTTCGTGCTGCCCACGGCGACTACCACGCCCGCCCGGGGCCACCGGGTGATCCAGGCGGTATCCAGGGAAAGATCACCCGCTCCACAGGGGTGAAAAGGGGCACCGTCCTGCCTGGTCAGCACTAACGTCTCCCTGTTCTTCGCGTCAGCCGCGCACCGCGCGGCCGGCGCGTTTCGATGCGAGGAGGACACAGTGGTTCGGCACGCGGCAGCACCGACATCCCGGACGAAGCAAGGCCCCCGGCACGGCGCCGGCAGGACGACGCTCGCCGGGACCGCGGTGGGCAGGACGCTCATCCTCGGCGTGGCGCCGGCGATGGTGCTCGGTGGCGCGCTCGCCCCGGCGGCGACGGCGCTGACGGCGCAGCCGTCCCTGGAGCCCGAGGGCATCTCGGCCCCCGCGGACTCCGCGCTGCCCGACGCGGGCACCACGGAGGCGCAGGTCGAGACCGTCGAGGTCGCCGCGGCCCCGGTCGAGGAGACCGCCGTGGTCGAGGACGTCACCGGCGCCGACCCCGAGGCGGCCGCCGGGACCGCCACGGCGGCGGACGGCGCCGTGGTGCTCGACACCGCCGACACCGACGGGCGGATCGCCGGCGCCATCGAGGTGCCGGACGGGTTCCAGACGGTCGGGCTGTCCTGGCCGGCCGAGATCGACCACGTCGTCCCCGAGATGCAGGTGCGCACCCGGGCCGCCGACGGGACCTGGAGCGACTGGAGCCACCTGGAGAAGTCCACGGACGACGCCGACGGCGGCTCCGCCGTCGTGACCTCCGCCCCGGTGTACGTGGGCGAGGCCGACGCCGTGCAGCTCGCGACGGTGGACCAGGCCGCCGAGTTCCCGGAGGGCGTGGAGCTCAGCCTGGTCTCGTCGGCCCAGGTCACCACCGCGGCGGCGACCACGTCGGGCACGGTCGCGCCGTCGGCCGCGACGGCCGGCCCCACGATCATCACGCGCGAGGAGTGGGGCGCCGCGCCGCGCTGCCTCGAGCCGGGCACCGGTCCCACCTGGTTCCCCGCCGAGGGCGGCCTCAAGGCCGCGGCCGTGCACCACACCGTGAACCCGAACGACTACGCCACGGTGGCCGAGGCCATGCAGGCCATCCGCAACGACCAGGCGTACCACCAGCGGACGCACGGCTGGTGCGACATCGGCTACAACTTCCTGGTCGACAAGTGGGGCAACATCTACGAGGGCGCCGACGGCAGCATCGAGGAGCCGATCATCGGCGCCCACACCGGCGGCTTCAACACCGGCACGGTCGGCGTCGCGATGATCGGCACCTACACGACGGCGGCGGGCGTCACGCCCACGACGGCCCAGCGGGACGGCGTGGCCAAGATCATCGGCAGCCGGCTCGCGGAGTACGGCATCAACCCGGACGAGTCGACGGTCCTCACGGCCGCCGGCCACACGGACGGCGGCCGCTACTACGCGGGCGACCAGGTGACGCTGCCGCGGGTCTTCGGCCACCGCGACACGCACCAGACCGAGTGCCCGGGCGAGCTCGCCTACCCCCTGCTGTCGGGGATCCAGGACCAGGCGGCGGTGTACGCGAAGCAGTACGCCGAGGTGGGGGAGCAGTCGAAGAACTTCGTGCAGGCGATGTACCAGGACTACCTCGGCCGGCCGGCCACCGCGACCGACATCGAGAGCTGGGCCTACCGCGTGTCGGTGGACGGTCCGGGCGTGCTGGCCGACGGCATGGCGAAGTCGGACAACTACCGCAAGGTCCGCATCGCCCAGGCGTTCCAGGCGACCCTCGGCTACACGCCGTCGGCCACCCAGACGGCCAACTACCTCGCCATGGTGAAGCAGAAGACGCGGACGATCGACGAGATCGAGCCGTACCTGATGGGCACCTCGACCTACTACAAGCACGTGGGCGGCACCGACGCGAAGTACGTGACCGCGCTGTACCAGCACATCCTGCACCGCCCGCCGACGTCGGACCAGCTCAAGCACTGGATGCCGCGGCTGAACACGCTCGGGCGCGCGGGCGTGGTCCAGGCGCTCTGGGACAACCCGCAGGCCGTGCGGTTCCGCGTGGTCGCCACGTACGAGCACTACCTGGGCGCGCCGCCCACCACCGCGCAGGCCGACACCTGGGTGAAGCGGCTGACGGTGGCCGGCACCACCGAGGACGAGGCCACGCTGCGCCGCGCGATCGTGGTGACCACGAAGTACCTGGCCGCGGCGGACGCGAGGTACTGACGACAGGTGGCCCGGGTGGGCGGTAGTTGGGGGGGGGGGGGGGGGGGGGCGGCGGCCGCCGGGGCCCGCGGACCCGACGCACCCCCCCCCGCCGGGGGGGGGGGGGGGTGTGGGGTGGGG